>JBEBOQ010000081.1:0-22714 GCA_040396375.1 Achromobacter xylosoxidans | reverse complement strand
GCCCACGATTGCGGTCCGGAGCCTTCGCTCCGGACTGGCCTCGGCGGCCCCCCCCTTCCTCATCGTCGTCACAGCCTTCGGCTGTTCCTTCCGATTCCCTCGGGCGCATCTACACGCCCCGCGCCCCCCGCACCCCCGACTCCCCAGGCTCGAAGCGTCTCGCGGTTGGGCGTTGCTGGCACGGGCGGTGTGCTTGGCGTTCTATCAACGGGCGGGGTGAGGCGGTGGTCTTGCGGGGCCCGCCCCAGGCCGGCCCCGGCGGGGGCCTTTTTGGGGCTTACGCGTTGTGGGGCGTCGGGGCGATGCTGGTGTGGGGGTGGCCAGATATCTTTTTAGCGCTTTGCGGCGGGCGCGGCACCTTGGGGGCAAGGTGCCGCGGGATGAGTCGCGTCGCGGGTTGGGCGGTGAATGCGGCGTGCGCGTCGCGGGGTGCGCTTGCTAGCCCGAATTGCGCAGCCCCGCCGCGATGCCGTTGATGGTGAGGTGGATCGCGCGTTGCACGCGTTCGTCGGCGTCGGGGTTGGGGTGCTTCAGCGCGGCGCGGTGGCGGCGGATCAGGTCTATTTGCAGGTAGTTCAGGGGGTCGATGTAGGCGAAGCGTTCGCGCAGGGAGTCTTGCAGGGTGGGGTTGTCGGCCAGGAGTTCGCGGCGCGTCAGGAGTTTGAGCATGGCCAGGGTGCGGGCGTGCTCGGCGCTGATCTGGCCGAAGATCTTGTCGCGCAGGGCGCGCTGCGGTACCAACTGCGCGTAGCGCGCGGCGATGGCCAGGTCGGATTTGGCCAGCACCATTTCCATGTTGGACAGCAGGGTGCGGAAGGCGGGCCAGTCCTGGGCCATTTCGCGCAGTTGGGCGAGGCGGCCGCGTTGGGAGCGGGGGGCGTCGGGGGCGCCGGTTTCCAGGTAGGCCTCGATGGCGGAGCCCATGCCATACCAGCCGGTGAGCATCAGGCGGCATTGGGCCCAGGAGAAGCCCCAGGGGATGGCGCGCAGGTCTTCGATGCGTTGGCCCTTTTTGCGGGACGCGGGGCGCGAGCCGATGTTCAGGCCGGCGATTTCGGCGATGGGGGTGGCGGCGAAGAAGTATTCGGCGAAGCGCGGGGTGTCGTAGACCAGGCCGCGGTAGCTGCGCTGGGCGGTTTCCGACATGAAGGTCATGGCGGGGCCGTGGTGGGCCATGTGGGCGTCTTCGGCGCTGGTGGCTTCGGCGCGCGGCGCGAGGCTGGATTCCAGGGTGGCGGCGACCAGCAGTTCGAGGTGCCAGCGGCCGACTTCGGCATCCTTGTATTTGCTCTGGATGACTTCGCCTTGTTCGGTCAGCCGGATCTGGCCGGCGACGGTGCCGGGGGGCTGGGCCAGGATGGCGTCGAAGCTGGAGCCGCCGCCGCGGCCCACGGAACCGCCGCGGCCGTGGAACAGGCGCAGGCGTACGTGGCGGGCGGAGAAGACGTCGACCAGGGCGCGTTCGGCCTGGTAGAGCGACCAGTTGGAGGTGAGGAAGCCGCCGTCCTTGTTGCTGTCGGAATAGCCCAGCATGACTTCCTGCGCGCCGTTCTGGGCCTGCTTCACGCGTTGGCGGATTTCGGGCAGATCGAGCCAGGCGGCCATGATGTCGGCGCCGCGCTCCAGGTCGGGAATGGTTTCGAACAGCGGCACGACCATCAGGCCGTCTTCGGGTGGGATGTCCTGGCCGGCGGGTGCGAGCAGGCCGGCTTCTTTTTGCAGCACCATCACTTCGAGCAGGTCGCTGAGGGTTTCAGTGTGCGACACGATGGTCTGGCGCACGGCCTGCTTGCCGTAGCGCTGGCGGCCGGCCGCGGCGGCGCGCAGCACGGCCAGTTCGCGGGTGGTGTCTTCGCTGTAGGCGATCCAGGGCGAGGCCAGGGGCCGGGCCTGGGCCAGTTCGGCGCGCAGCAGCGCGACGCGGGCAGCTTCGTCCAGCGCCAGGTAGTCCAGCGGCTGGCCCTCAAAGGTGCTGCCGGCGCGGGTGAAGAGTTCGGCCAGGGCGCGCTCGTGCACGTCGGAGCTTTGGCGCAGGTCGACCGTGGCCAGGTGAAAGCCGAAGACCTCGACGGCCTGTTGCAATCCGGCCAGCCGCAGCTTGGCGATGGGCGCGCCGTGGTGAGCGGCCAGCGACGCGGCGATGACGGCCAGGTCGGTGGACAGCTCCACAGGGGCGTCGTAGGGCTCGGCGGCGACGGTGCTGCGGCGGGCCAGGTTCTGGCCGGTCAGGCGCTGGGCGGTGGCGGCCAGGCGGGCGTAGATGCCGACCAGAGCGCGGCGGTAGGGTTCGTCGCTGCGGTGGGGCGAATCGTCGCCGCTGCGGTCGGCCAGCGCTTGCAGCGCGGGGTCGGCGGCGATGAGCAGGGTGGTGATGGACAGCTCGGCGCCCAGCGCGTGGACTTCCTGCAGGTAGTGTTCGAACAGCACGGTGGCTTGGCGCAGCAGGGCGCGTTCCAGCGTGCCCGCGTCCACGTTGGGATTGCCGTCGCGGTCGCCGCCGATCCAGCTGCCCATGCGCAGAAAAGGTTCCAGCGGGGCGGGCGGGGCGCTGAAGGCCTTGGCGCCGTCGCGGTTCAGCAGCTTGGACAGGTCGGCGTACAGGCGCGGAATGACGGGCAGGAAAGTGCTGCGGTAGTAGGACAGCGCGTTTTCGATTTCGTCGGCCACCGTCAGGCGGGTGTAGCGCAGCATGCGGGTCTGCCACAGGGTGGCAACGCGGCCGAGCAGCGCGGCGTCCAGTTCGGCCAGCTCTTCGGGCAGTTGCGGGGTGTCGCGCTGGGCCAGCGCCGCGGCAATCTCGCGGTGCACGTCCAGCGTGCTTTTGCGCTGCACTTCCGTGGGGTGGGCGGTCAGCACGGGCATGACGCAGGCGTCGGCCAGCAGGCGGCGGATGCGTGCGGTGGAGATGCCGTGGCGGCCCAGGGTTTGCACGGCGTCGCGCAGGCTGCCGCGCGCGGGGGTGTCGCTGGTCAGCGCACGGGCGCGCTGGCGGCGGTTCTGGTCGCGGTCTTCGGCGATGTTGGCCAGGTGCAGGAAATAGCTGAAGGCGCGCGCGACCGAGTTGGGGTCGCTGCCTTCCAGGCGCTTGACGCGCTGTTCCAGCAGCTTGCCGTCGGCGGCGTTGCCTTCGCGGCGGAATTTGACGGCGGTGCGGCGCAGGGTCTCGATGGTGTCGAAGACGCGTTTGCCTTCGCATTCGGCGATGACTTCGCCGAGCAATCGGCCTAACAGCCGGATATCGTGACGCAAGGGTTCTGCTGAATCGGACTGCGGGCGGCTGGCATTCATCGGGCGGGAGATCCGTCGGGCTGCTGGGAATGGGAGGGTGAGGAAGTGCGCGCTACTGTGAAACCGTGATGAAAAACGGATCGATTTTACGCAGGGTTCCTTACGGGAACGGGGGGCGGCTGCGGTAAAGTCTGGCCTATCCCTTCGTCTTTCCAGAAGCCCCCTTTTATGCAAAATCACCAACGTCGCGCGCTCGTGCTGTTTTCGGGCGGCCAGGATTCCACCACCTGCCTGGCCTGGGCGCTGGACCGCTATGCCCATGTGGAAACCGTGGCGTTCGATTACGGCCAGCGCCACCGCATCGAGCTGGATGCGCGCCTGAATGTGCTGCGCGACATCCGCGCGCGTTTTCCGCAATGGGCGCCGCGCCTGGGCGAAGACCATCTGCTGGACCTGAAGGTGCTGGGCCAGGTGGGCGACACGGCCATGACCAGCGACCGCGCCATCGAGATGCAGGCCAACGGCTTGCCCAATACGTTCGTGCCGGGCCGCAACCTGCTGTTCCTGACGCTGGCCGCGGCCCTGGGCTACCGGCGCCAGCTGGACGTGCTGGTGGGCGGCATGTGCGAGACCGATTTTTCGGGCTATCCGGATTGCCGCGACGACACCATCAAGGCGCAGCAGGTCGCGCTGGGGTTGGGCCTGGGCAGCCGGGTCACGATCGAGACGCCGCTGATGTGGATCGACAAATCCGAAACCTGGGCGCTGGCGCAGGCCCTGGGCGGCGACGCGCTGGTCCAGACCATCGTCGAAGAAAGCCACACCTGCTATCTGGGCGAGCGCGGCGCGCGCCACGCCTGGGGCTATGGCTGCGGCACGTGTCCGGCCTGCAAGCTGCGGCTGGCGGGTTGGGAGAAGTGGACGGCGGCCAAGGCGGGCTGACGCGGTTCGGCGGCATCGTGTCCGCCGTGTCGTGGCTGGTAGAAGCCGCGCCGCGCTGGCGCTGACCCGACTCAGCCCCGCGTGCGCGCGATGAAACGCCACCTAAGCGCCAGCGCCGCGGCGAGTATGGCCGTAGCCAGCGCGGCTGAAAGACCCATCGCTGCGCGCGCGCCATGGTGCTGCACCACATAGGCGTAGGCCACCGGCGCGGCGGCGGTCAACAGGAAGCTGGGCATCAGCAAGGCGCCGACCAGCGCGCCGTAGCTGCGAAAGTCGAACAGCGCCAGCGGCAGCGTGCCGCGGGTGATGGTGAGCAAGCCGTTGCAGGCGCCATACAGCAGCGCATAGGCCGCCAGGGCGGCCAGGCTGCCGTCGGAAAACCACGCCAGTGCAAAGCACACGGGCAGCAGCCCCGCCACCACCAGAGTCAGCGTCAGCGGATGCAGGCGCGATCCCAGCGCGACGTCGGCCAGCCGCGAGGCGAATTGCCCCACGCCCCACAGCGCGGCAATATTGACGGCCAGCGCGGTCGCCAGGCCCAGGCCGGACAGCAGCGGTATCAGGTGGGCGGCGTTACCGGCCGCCAGGAAGTTGGTCAGCATGGCGATCGCCGCGTATAGCAGGCCCGCCAGGCGACGTTCGGCCTTGGTCCGCGCCAGGCCCGTGCCTGCTTGGCCGGCGTCTTTGGCCGGGGCGGCGTAGCGGGCGCGCGGCAGCGCCAGGTACAGGGGCAGGGTGGCCAACGCCAGGGCGCCGTAGGCCAGCACCGCGCCGCGCCAGCCCAGCCAGCCCGACAGGGCATGGCCCACCGGCCACATCACGGTGGACGCGAGCCCACCGAACAGTGTGATTTGCGACATGGGCCGCCGCGCGGCGGGCCCTGCGGCGCGCGCCAGCGAGGCGAACGCGGCGTCGTACAGGCACAGCCGCATGCCGACGCCCAGCAGCATCCAGGCCGCGAAATAGGTCACGACGCTGTGCGTGCCGGCCAAGGCGGCGCAACCGGCCGCGGCCAGCACGGCGCCGGCGGGCATGACGCGATGGCCGCCCCATTTGTCCACCGCCCGGCCCGCCAGCGGCGACACCAGCGCCATGATCACGATGGCGCCGGAAAAGCCGCCGTACACGGTGGCGGCGTTCCAGCCCAGGTCCGAGGCCATGTCCGGCCCCAGCGCGCCGATGAGATAGAAGGTGACGCCCCATCCGATCAGCTGGGTCAGGCCCAGGCAGACGATGGCGCGCGGCGCGATCACGGGCGTTGCGGCGGCGTCGCGTCGCCCTCGCCCAGCGCGCGCTGCATCAGCACCGTGTCGCGCCATTCGCCGTGCTTGTGCCCCACCGACCGCAGCGTGCCGACCGGGTGAAAGCCCTGGCGCGCATGCACCGCCAGCGACGCGGCGTTGCGGCTGTCGCCCACCACCGCCAGCATCTGGCGCCAGCCGGCCGCGGTGCAGCGGTCGATCAGGGCGGCGAGCAGCTTGCCGCCGATGCCCAGCCCGGCGCGGCCGGTTTTGACGTAGACCGAATCTTCCACGGTGTGGCGGTAGGCCGGCCGTGGGCGGTAGGCGGTGACATAGGCGTAGCCCACCACTTCGCCGTTGATCTCGGCCACCAAGTAGGGCATTTCCTTTTCCAGGATGCCGGCGCGCCGCTGGCGCATTTCCTGGATGGACGGCGGGTCCAGTTCAAAGGACGCGGTGCCGTGCTGCACATGGTGCGCGTAGATGGCCTTGATGGCGGGCAGGTCGGCTTCCGCGCTATCGCGGATCAGGACGGTGGTGGCAGGTTGCGACATGGAAAGGGAGCGCGAAAAGGGTGGCAAAAAAGGGGGCAAAAAAGCAAGCCGTGCGGGCGGAAAAGCCAGCCGTCAGTGTGGCGCAACCCAATTCATAAATAAAGCTTTGGTCTATTATGATTTGCATAAGTAAAACTTTGGTTTAACCGGGGCCGGGCCATGCGTGGATTGAATCTGGACGCCCTGCGCACCTTTGCGCAGGTGATCGAACTGGGCAGCTTTTCGGCCGCCGCTGAACGCGGCGGCATCACGCAGCCGGCGGTCAGCCTGCAGGTGCGCCAGCTGGAACGTCGTTTTGGCCTGAAGCTGGTGGAACGAGTGGGCCGGCGCGCGGGGCCGACGGCCGCGGGGCTGGAGCTGCTGACCCATATCCGCGCGATCGACGCGGCGCTGTCACAGGCTGAACAAGCCATGACGGCCCACGCCTCGCAGGTGACGGGCCGTGTGCGCCTGGGCACCGGCGCCACCGCTTGCACCTATTTGTTGCCGCCGCTGCTGGCCGACCTGCGGCGGCGCTTCCCGGCGCTGGACGTGGTGGCCAGCACCGGCAATACCTCGGACATGCTGCGCGGGTTGGAGAACAATACGCTGGACATGGGCCTGGTGACGCTGCCCGCGCCCGGCCGCATGATCGAGGCCACGCCAGTGCTGGAAGACGAGTTCGTGGCGATCTTTCCGGCGCGCGGCGCCTTCACCGTTCCCGATACGGCCACGCCCCAGGCGCTGGCGGCATTGCCGCTGGTGCTGTTCGAACCCGGTGCGCGCACGCGCCGGCTGGTGGATGACTGGTTCGAGGCTGCCGGCGTGGCGGCCAAGCCCATCATGGAGCTGGGCAGTACCGAGGCCATGAAGGAAATCGTGGCCGCCGGCTTGGGCTGCGCGGTGCTGCCCAAGCTGGCGGTGTCCGGCGCGGGTCAGCGCAGCGCGTTGGCGCTGCGGTCGCTGACGCCGCGCCTGTCGCGCACGCTGGCCATCGTGGTGCGCCGCGACAAGCCGCTTAGCCGCGGCCTGCGTCACCTGCAAGAAGCGCTGCTGGCGTTGCGTGCGTGAACGCGTACGGGTGGAACGCGTCCACCGGCAACTGATTGCACGCCTCGACGCAATCGCGCACCGCGGCCATGTCCGAAAAATCCAGGCCGCTCGCAATGCCTTGCATATCCAGGTTCATGGCCAGCGTCACCAGGTCCACATTGCCGGTGCGTTCACCGTTGCCGAACAGGCAGCCTTCCACGCGGTCGGCGCCGGCCATGACCGCCAATTCGGCCGAGGCCACGGCGGTGCCGCGGTCGTTGTGCGGATGCACGCTCAGCACGATGCTGTCGCGCCGCGCCAGGCGGCGGTGCATCCATTCGATCTGGTCCGCGTACACGTTGGCGGTCGTGCACTCCACCGTCGACGGCAGGTTGATGATCATCTTGCGGGCCGGCGTCGGCCGCCAGATGGCGCTGACCGCATCGCAGACCTCGAGCGCGAAATCCAGCTCGGCCAGGCTGAAGGTCTCGGGCGAGTATTCGTAGATCCACTCCGTCTCCGGATGCGCGTCGGCCAGCGCGCGGATCTGGCGGGTGCCGGCCAGCGCGATCTCCTTGATCTCGGCGCGGCTCATGCCGAACACGATGCGGCGCCATTGCGGCGCTATCGGGTTGTACAGGTGCACGATGGCGCGCGGCGCGCCGCGCAGCGATTCGAAGGTGCGCGCGATCAGGTCGGGCCGCGACTGGGTCAGGACCTCGATGGTGACGTCGCTGGGGATGCGGCTTTCCTCGATCAGCTTGCGCACGAAATTGAAATCCGTGTCGGACGCCGAGGGAAACGCCACTTCGATCTCTTTCAGGCCCACCGCTACCAATTGCTCGAAAAAGCGCAGCTTGCGGGCCGCGTCCATGGGTTCGATCAGCGCCTGGTTGCCGTCGCGCATGTCGGTGCTCATCCAGATCGGCGGTGCGCTCGGACGACGCGTGGGCCACTGGCGTTCGGCGTAGTCGCGCGAAAAGGGCTGGACGGGGCGGTACTTGTGTTGGGGGTGGTCGAGCATGGAAACCTCCGGCCGCGCGGCGCGCGGCGTCTGTGGCCGCCGGTCTGCGGCGGCGGGCGGGCAAGGGAGGTGGCGAACGGACCCTTCAGAGGGGCCGTGGCTGCCGGGCGGCCACGGGGCGCAAGGCCCGGCAACCGCGCGCTAGTCGTAGCGTCGACGCGGTGGCGTGCGCGACAGGGGGGGCGAAGGGACGGGTGGCCGGGAGGGCTGGCGCGCAGGCGCAAGCGGGGCGGGCGTCCGGGATGGCGCGCGTCGAGGTGAAGGCGTCCGATTTGCCGGCCACGCGCGCGCGCCTGCCGCGCAAGGTGGCGCAGGCGGCGATGGAACGGGGGGCGGGACGCATGATCGGGGCGCGGGCAGCAATGAAATCGAACGGGGATGCCGGCAGGATAGGTACACTGGAAAAGACCGTCTACCGCCAGCTGGACATGAATCGTCGAGAAATGGACAAACCCAAACCGCCGTCGCGCCTGGCCGGCTCGCGCAAGCCCGCCGATCTGGACCTGTTCCCATACGAATCCTCGCTGCGCCCGGTGGCCGCGCTGGCCGTGGACTACGAGGACGGGCATCGCGTGGGCCGCCATCGTCACCGCCGTTCGCAGCTGGTGTATGCGATCTCGGGCGTGATGGTGGTGGATACCGACGCCGGCATCTGGGTGGTGCCGCCCACGCGCGGCGTGTGGGTGCCGGCCTGGGTATCCCACTCCATCCGCATGAGCGGCGAGCCGCGCATGCGCACCGTGTTCGTCGAGCCGGGGGCGGCCTCGCACCTGCCCACCGAATGCTGCGTGCTGTCGATCTCGCCGCTGTTGCGCGAGCTGATGGTGGCGGCCGCGGAGGTGCCGCTGGACTGGAAGCCGGGCACCCGCGACGGCCGGCTGATGCTGCTGCTGCTGGACGAACTGAAACAGGAGCCGGTGCTGCCGCTGCACCTGCCGCAGCCGTCCGAGCCGCGCCTGGCGCGCATCTGTCGCGCCATCGTGCGCCACCCCGAGCGGCAGGCGGGCGCGGCCGACTGGGCGCGCGAATTGGGGGTGGATCCCAAGACGGTGCACCGCCTGTTCCTGCGGCATACCGGCATGACCTTCGGCCGCTGGCGCCAGCAGGCGCGCCTGCTGGCGGCGATGGAGCGGCTGGCGCGCGGCGAGCGGGTATTGGATGTGGCCCTGGACCTGGGCTATGAAAGCCCCAGCGCCTTCGCGGCCATGTTCCGCAAAGCCCTGGGCGAGCCGCCCAGCGCCTTCGCCGCGCGCGGCGCGGCGTCCGCCTGATGGCCGCGGCGCGGTCTCGGGGCGGCCTCGGAGGCGGTCCGCGGCCGCTGGGCGCCGGAACCAGCGTATTATTTACCGTTTTGCCGCCCACGCTAATAGCCTGAGACAAGATCATGCCGCACTACCGTTCCCGCACCTCGACCCACGGCCGCAACATGGCCGGCGCCCGCGCCCTGTGGCGCGCCACCGGCATGAAGGACGGAGACTTCGGCAAGCCGATCATCGCGGTGGTCAACTCGTTCACGCAGTTCGTGCCGGGCCACGTGCACCTGCGCGACCTGGGCGCGCTGGTCGCCAAGGAAATCGAGGCCGCCGGCGGCGTCGCCAAGGAATTCAACACCATCGCCGTCGATGACGGCATCGCCATGGGCCACGGCGGCATGCTGTATTCGCTGCCCTCGCGCGAACTGATCGCCGACTCGGTCGAATACATGGTCAACGCGCATTGCGCCGACGCCATGGTCTGCATCTCGAACTGCGACAAGATCACCCCGGGGATGCTGATGGCCGCGATGCGCCTGAACATCCCGGTGGTGTTCGTGTCCGGCGGCCCGATGGAAGCCGGCAAGGTCAAGTCGCCGACCGACGGCAAGGTGATCGCCAAGATCGACCTGATCGACGCCATGATCAAGGCCGCCGACCCGAAGGTGTCGGACGCCGAAGTGGCCGAAGTCGAACGCAGCGCCTGCCCGACCTGCGGCTCCTGTTCCGGCATGTTCACGGCAAACTCCATGAACTGTCTGACCGAGGCCATTGGCCTGGCGCTGCCGGGCAACGGCACGATTGTGGCCACGCACGCGTGGCGCAAGGGCCTGTTCGAGCAAGCCGGCCGCCTGGTGGTGGACCTGTGCCGCCGCTATTACGTGGAAGAAGACGAGTCGGTGCTGCCGCGCAATATCGCGACCAAGAGCGCGTTCCAGAACGCGATGGCGCTGGACGTGGCGATGGGCGGCTCGACCAATACCGTGCTGCACTTGCTGGCCGCGGCGCAGGAAGCCGGCGTGGATTTCACGATGGCCGATATCGACCGCATTTCGCGCAAGGTGCCGTGCCTGTGCAAGGCGGCGCCCGCAACGGACAAGTACCACATTGAAGACGTGCACCGCGCCGGCGGCATCCTGGGCATCCTGGGTGAACTGGCGCGTGCGGATCTGCTGGATCTGTCCTGCGGCAACGTGCACAGCGGCACGCTGGGCAATGCGATCCAGCAATGGGACGTGGCGGGTGATGCCAGCGAAGCGGCGCAGAAGTTCTACCGCGCCGCGCCTGGCGGCATTCCGACGACGGTGGCTTTCAGCCAGGACGCGACGTTCCTGACGCTGGATACGGACCGCAAGACGGGTTGCATCCGCAGCAAGGAAAACGCCTACTCGAAGGACGGCGGTCTGGCGGTCCTGTACGGCAATCTGGCCGAGAAGGGCTGCATTGTGAAGACGGCGGGCGTGGACGAGTCGCAATGGGTCTTTACGGGCCGTGCGCGCGTTTTCGAGAGCCAGGACGACGCGGTGGAAGGCATTCTGGGCGACAAGATCGTGGCGGGCGATGTGGTGGTGATCCGCTACGAAGGCCCGAAGGGCGGCCCGGGGATGCAAGAGATGCTGTACCCGACGTCTTATTTGAAGTCGAAGGGCCTGGGCAAGACTTGCGCGCTGTTTACGGACGGGCGTTTTTCGGGCGGTTCGTCGGGACTGGTGATTGGTCACGCGTCGCCGGAAGCGGCGGAAGGCGGCACGATCGGGCTGGTGGAAGACGGCGATACGATCGAGATCGATATTCCTAACCGGAAGATGCATTTGGCGGTTTCTGATGAGGAACTGGCACGGCGTCGGGCGGCGATGGATGCTCGGGAGAATGCTTGGGAGCCTGTGGGGCGCGAGCGGGTGGTGTCGTTGGCGTTGCAGGCTTATGCGGCGTTGGCAACTTCTGCGGATCGTGGGGCTGTACGGGATTTGTCGCAGTTGAAGCAGAAGCGGTGAGCGTCTGCTGAGATTTGAAGAAACGGCGCCTTGGTGGCGCCGTTTTTTTTGCGTTGGGTTGATCGTTGTGTGCCACTCGTTGATCGTCGTGGGTCGCCCCTCGCGGGGGTGGACCTGTGGTCAGGGAATGGAATCTACGGGGTCGCCAAGCCGCGGCCGCGCGGGCGGCCACGTTTGGCATTGCGCTGCGGTGATGGGCGGCGCGGCAGGCGCTGGCTTGCGCATGACGACCGTCTCGCGCGCCGCCCATCCGGCGCTGCCCACTGACGTGGAACGCCACCGGATCCGCGCCGCTCGAAAAGCAGTGGGGCGCTATAGAATTTGGGTATTCGTGACTGGGAATCAAAAATGGCCCTGAATTCTGAAGCTTTGCGCCTGTTTCTGGGTGTGGTCGACGCGGGTTCGATGAGTGCCGCCGCCGAAATGTTGGGGCAGACGGCGTCGGGCGTTAGCCGGGGGTTGTCGCGCCTGGAAGAGGATTTGGGGGTGGCGTTGTTGACGCGGACGACCCGGCGGATGGAGTTGACGGCCGAAGGTGCGCATTTCTTGCAGAAGGCGCGGCAGATTGTGCAGTCGTTGGAAGAGGCCGAAGAGTGCATGCGCATCTTGAATCAGCAGCCGGCCGGGCGCTTGCGGGTGGATGCGTCGGTGCCGGTGATGCTGCATTGCGTGGTGCCGCACGTGGCGGATTTCCGGCGGGAGTATCCGGCGATTTCGTTGGAGCTGACCAGCAATGATCGGATCGTTGATCTGATCGAGCATCGCACTGACGTCGCGCTACGCATGGGGCCGTTGAACGACTCGACCTTGCACGCGCGGCCCTTGCGGCCGCGGCCGCGGTGGTTGATGGCGAGTCCCGAATATCTTGCGCGGCGGGGTGTTCCGCACACCGTTGAAGATCTGGACGGACATGAACTGCTCGGGTTTACGCAGCCTGAAAGTCTCAACGTCTGGCCGCTGCGTCACGCGGGCGGCTCGAGTTATCTCGCTACGCCCACGCTCGCTACCTCTAGCGGTGAAACCCAGCGGCAGTTGGCGTTGCGGGGTGTCGGCATTGCCTGCCTGTCGGATTTTGTCTCGCAGGAAGACTTGGAGGAGGGCAGGCTGGTTCGGATCATGGAAGACATCCACACCGACTATTTGCAGCCGATGCATGCCGTGTACTACCGCAATACGCAGTTGTCGCGGCGTATTGCGTGTTTTCTGGATTTCTTCGCTAGCCGGTTGTAAGAGCGGTTGCGAGGTGCGATGGTTCATCGCACCTCGTACCGACACTAGCCGTGCAGCGCTCGTCCAAATGCGGACAGCACCGATTCGTGCAGCGTTTCCGACAAGGTCGGGTGGGCGAACACGGTGTGCATCAGGTCTTCTTCGGTGGCTTCCAGCGCGGCTGCCACGCCGTAGCCTGCAATCAACTCCGACGCTTCCGGATGAATGATGTGGGCGCCCAGCAGTTCGCCGGTGGCGGCGTCGAATACCGTCTTTACCAATCCCTGGTCTTCGCCCATGGCGATCGCCTTGCCGTTGCCGGCGAAGGTGAATTTGCCGACGCGGATGTCGGCGCCGGTTTGCTTGGCGTGCTCGCGGGCGCGGGCTTCGGTCATGCCGATGCTGGCGACCTGGGGATGCGAATAGGTGCAGGCGGGGATGCGCAGCGGGTCGATGGCATGGACGGGCTTGCCGGCGATGGCTTCCACGCACAGCACGGCCTCGTGGCTGGCTTTGTGGGCCAGCCAGGGGGCGCCGGCCACGTCGCCGATGGCGTAGACGCCGGGTTCGGCGGTGCGGCACAGGCCGTCGGTGACGATGTGGGTTTTTTCGACTTTGACGCGGGTTTGTTCCAGACCCAGGTTTTCGACGTTGCCGACGATGCCGGCGGCGACGATGATGCGTTCGACTTCCAGTTCGGTCTGTTTGCCTTGTTGCTCCAGCACGGCTTTGACGCCGGTGGCGGTCAGGCTGGACGACTTGACGGCGCATTGCGTCATGACGCGGATGCCTTGTTTTTCGAAGGCTTTGCGGGCCAGCGCGGAGATCTCGGCGTCTTCCTGGGGCAGGATTTCGGGAGTCATGTCGATCAGCGTGACTTCCGCGCCCACCGCGCGGTAGAAGCTGGCGAATTCGGCGCCGATGGCGCCTGCGCCCACGACCAACAGCGACTTGGGGATGGCCGGCGGCGTCAGGGCCTGGCGGTAGGCCCAGATGCGTTCGCCAACGGGCAGGGCCGGCAGGTCGCGGGCCCGGGCGCCGGTAGCCAGGATGATGTGGCGGGCAGACAGGGTGGCGCCGTTGTCCAGCGCGACGCGGCCGGCGCCGGCCAGTTTGGCGCTGGCGGCGAAGACGGTAACCCCGTTCTTCTTCATCAGGTGGGCCACGCCCTGGCCCAGGCGGCCCGCGACTTTGCGCGAGCGCGCCACCATGGCGGCCAGGTCGGGCTGGGCGTCGGCGGCGCCGGTTACGCCGTAGTGCGCGGCGTCGCGGCAGGCGCGCAGCACGGTGGCGCTGTGCAGCAATGCCTTGGTGGGAATGCAGCCCCAGTTCAGGCAGATGCCACCCAGCTCGGCGCGCTCCACCAATGCGGTGGACAGGCCCAGCTGGGCCGCGCGGATGGCGGCGACGTAGCCGCCGGGGCCGCCGCCCACGACCACCAGGTCAAACGTTGTCTTGGTCATGGCGGGGCTCACAGCAGAATGCGCACGGGGTTCTCGATCAGCGCCTTGAAGGCCGCCAGCCAGCGTGCGCCCACGGCGCCGTCCACCGCGCGGTGGTCGGCCGACAGTGTCACGGTCATGACCGTGGCGGCGATCAGGTCGCCGTTCTCGTTGACCACCGGGCGGCGTTCGGCCGCGCCCACCGCCAGGATCGCGGCCTGAGGCGGGTTGATGATGGCGGCGAACTGCTTGATGCCGTACATGCCCAGGTTGCTGACCGTCAGCGAGCCGCCGGTGAATTCCTCGGGCTTCAGACGATTGACCTTGGCGCGGCCGGCCAGTTCGACGATCTCGGCGGCGATGGCGGACAGCGGCTTGACGTCGGCGTCGCGCACGATGGGCGTGACCAGGCCGCCGTCGGTGGCCACGGCCACGCTGATGTCGGCGCCGGCGTGGAATTCAATGGCATCGTCGTGCCAGCTGGCGTTGACCTCGGGCACCTCGCGCAGCGCCAGGGCGGCGGCGCGCACGATGAAGTCATTGACCGACAGCTTGACCGCGCCGCCCTGGTTGGCCTGGGCGCGCAGGGCCAGCAGCGCGTCCATGCGGCAGTCCACCGTCAGGTAGAAGTGCGGCACCTGCTGCTTGCTTTCGGTCAGGCGGCGGGCGATGGCGCGGCGCATGCCGGAATGCGGCACGCGGCGCGCGGCGGCGCGATTGGCGGACGGCGTTGCGGCAACGGGCGAGCGGTCGCGCGCGGCCTCGACGTCGCGGCGCACGATGCGGCCGCGCGGGCCGGTGCCCTGCACGTCGAGCAGGTTGACGTGCCATTGCGCGGCCAGGCGGCGCGCCAGCGGGCTGGCGAAGCGGCGCGTGCCGGGCGTGGGGGCGTCGGAAGCGGCGTCGCGTGCGGCGGGCGCCGGCGCGGCGATCGGTGCCGCATGGGCGGTGGCCGCAGGCGTCGCTGCCGGCTGCGTGGCGGCAACGGGCGCGGCGGGCTTTGCCGCCTGCGCGCCGTGTTCCGCCAGCGCCTGATCGATCGCGGCGGCGTCTTCGCCCGGCGCCAGCAGCACGCCGATCACGGTGTTGATCGGCACCGACGCCGGCCCGGCCTGCACCACGATGCGGCCCAGGACGCCCGCGTGTTCGGCGTTGATCTCGACGATCGCCTTCTCGGTTTCGATTTCCGCCAGCGCCTCGCCCACGGCGACCGTGTCGCCTTCCTGCTTGAGCCATTGGTGCAGCGTGCCGGCGTCGGCATCGGCCGCGACGGAGGGGAGCTTGATAAGGTGTGCCACGTGTAGTTCGTCCTATTCTGCGCGCACGGCCAGGTCGGGCCGATAGGCCGCCGGGTCGTCGTATTCGACCAGTTCCAGCACATTGCCTTCGGGGTCACGGAAGAACGCCAGCCAGGTGCCGGGGCGAACTTGCATCGGCGCGGGCGCGCTGTCGAAGACCACGCCGCGCGCTTGCAGGCGGGCGACGGTGCCCGCCAGGTCCTGCACGATAAAGGTCAGGTAAGTCGCGCCCTGGCGGTCCAGGATGGCGTCGCCGCGCACGGCTAGTTCGGGGGCAGCGCAGGGTTGCAGCAGCTTGATGCGTTCGCCATAGCTGGTCTGCAAGCGCGCCACGTCATAGCCATGGTTCGTCAGGCCGGTGGCCTGCGCCTTGTCGGCCGGCACGCTGACGCGGTTCACCAGCGCCAGGCCGACCACGTCGGTGTAGAACGCCAGCATCGCGTCCAGGTTGGCGCAGCACAGGCCGACTTCCATCGGCACGGTCATTTTCAGGTTGGCGCTCATGCCTGTTCTCCCAGGTCGGCCAGCACGTCGGCCAGGCCGGCCATCACTTCCTCGGTATCGGCAAACGCCGCGCGTTCCAGCACCTTGGAGATGCTGGGCGAGGCTTCGCCGCCAGTCACGCGCTTGACCGGCTGGTCCAGCCAGTCGAAATAGCGGCGCTGGATCTCGTCGGACAGCATGGCACCGTACGAAGTGCCGCGGGCGCCTTGCTCCACGATCAGGACGTTGTTGGTCTTCTGGATGCTGGCGCCGATGGTGTCCCAGTCCAGGCTGGCGCGGTCCAGCGTGCGCAGGTCGATGACCTCGGCGTCCACACCGGCAGCCTCGGCGGCCTTGAGCGCGCGGCTGACCATGGACAGGTAGGTCAGGATGGTGACCTTGCCGCCCGCGCGGCGCACGCGAGCCTTGCCGAACGGGATCGCGTAGTCCAGGTCGTCAGCGGGCACCTCGCCCGAGGAGGCATACAGGTCCACGTGCTCGATCACCAGCACCGGGTCCTTGGAGGCCAGCGCGGTGTTCATCAGGCCCACGTATTCATAGGGCGTGGACGGCGCGACGACGCGCCAGCCAGGAGCCGTTGCGAAGATGCCCGCCGGATCCATCGAATGCTGCGAACCATAGCCCGTGCCCATCGCGACCTTGGTGCGCAGCACGAAGGGCACGTCGATGTCGCCGCCGAACATGTGGCGGGCCTTGCCGATCTGGTTGAAGATCTGGTCGGCGGCGACCCACATGAAGTCGGGGTACATGAATTCCACGACCGGCTTGTAGCGGCCGTCCATGGCCAGCCCGCCGCCCAGGCCGGCGAAGGCGTTCTCGGAAATCGGCGTACCCAGCACGCGGTCGGGGTACTTGTCTTTCAGGCCGCGGGTGGCGCCGTTGGTGCCGCCCTTCAGGCGGTGCACGTCTTCGCCCAGCACCACCACGCCCGGGTCGGTTTCCATGCGGCGGTCCAGCACGTCGGCCACGGCATCGACGAACTTGCGTTCGACGGATGCGCCGGTATGGTCGGCGGTGTCCTGGTAGCGCAGACCGGCCAGTTCCGAGCCATCGCTGCGCAGGCCCACATCGCGGAAGTCGGGACGGGGCCACAGGTCGGCGCGCACGCGGCGCTTGCCGCCGTCGGTGGCTTCGGTCAGGCGTCCCGACACGTCCTTCATCACGTCCTTGCAACGTTGGCGCAACGCGTCGACCTCGGCCTGCGTGATCAGCTTGCGGCCGATCATTTCGGCTGCGATCTTGTCCAGCGGATCGCGGCGGCGCCATTGCGCTTCTTCGTCCTTGCTGCGGTAGCCGAAGGCGCTGCCGGGGAAGGGGCCGTTCTGGTGGAAGAAGCGGTACACGTCCACTTCGATAATGGTCGGGCCGGTGCCGGCGCGCATGTGGGCGACGGCTTCGGACATGGCCAGGTAGACGGCCAGCGGGTCCATGCCGTCCACTTGCCAGGCGGGAATGTTGAAAGCCTGTCCGCGAGCCGACAGGCGCGGTTCGGCCGTGGATTCTTCCACCGTGGTCGACACGGCGTAGCGGTTGTTCTCGATGAAAAAGCACAGCGGCGTTTTCCACGCGGCCGTCAGGTTCATTGTTTCCAGCACCGAGCCGATGTTGACCGCGCCGTCGCCGAAGTACGTCACCGCGACGCGGTCCGTGCCGGCGTGGCGGTGGGCCCAGGCGGCGCCGGCCGCCAGCGGCACGCCGCCGCCGACGATGGCGTTGGTGCCCAGCGCGCCGGCTTCCAGCCAGCGCAAGTGCATGCTGCCGCCACGGCCGTGGCAATAGCCCTGCGCCAGGCCCATGATCTCGGCCAGCGTCTTGTGCAGCACTTCGTCGATGGCGGGCGTCAGCGGGTTGCGCGGGTCCAGGCCCAGCGGCGCGACGTGTTGCAGGGCCTTGGCCAGGAACTGGTGGTGGCCGCGGTGCGAACCGTTGATCTGGTCGCCGGCGCCCAGCGCCAGCACCGAGCCGACGGCGCCGCCTTCCTGGCCCACCGACGAGTGCGCCGGGCCGTGCACCAGGCCTTCGGCGGCCAGGTCCAGCACCGCCTCTTCAAAGGCGCGGATCCAGTGCAGCTGGGTCAGCATGGTGGCCAGCAGTGCAGGTTCCGCTTGCTGCCAGTCGCCGGCCTCGACCGTCAGGTGCCGCCAGGGCGCTTGCGAGCCGAGCGGTTGGTAGGTGGCCATGAGTGAATCTCCAGAAAATTAGGTAGGCGTCGATGCGGTTAGAGGTAGCTGTAGCGGCTCCAGCCGCCGTCGGCCACCAGGGTGTGTCCGGTGATGTAGGCGGCCTGGCGCGACGCCAGGAAGACCGCCAGGTCGGCCATTTCGGCCGGCTGCGCCATGCGCCGCAGCGGCGTGCGCTGCTTGAGACGCTCGGGGTCCAGGCGGCCGCGGGCGGCCAGGTCGCGCACCAGGTCCGTTTCCACGTAACCCGGCGCCAGTGCGTTGACGCGCACGCCCTGCGGTCCCCATTCCACGGCCAGGGTCTCGGTCAGCAGCACCACCGCGCCCTTGGTGGCGCAATAGGCCGCGCGGTCGGGTGCCGCCACCACGCCGTACATGGATGCCAGGTTGATGATGCAGCCCTCGCCTTTGGGCACCATGCGGCGCCCGGCGGCCTGGGCGCACAGGAAGACGCCCGTCAGGTTGATGTCGACCGCGCGGCGCCATTCGTCCACCGTCACTTCCAGGGTGGGCTTGTTGGCCGAGATGCCGGCGTTGTTGACCAGCACGTCGATGCTGCCCCAGGCCTGTTCGACCTGGGCGAAGGCGCGCTCGACGGCGTCGGCGTCGGTGACCGAGGCCTGCGCGGCCAGGGCGTCGCCACCGGCCGCCTGCAAGCCGGCAACGGCTTCTGCCAGTGCGGCCGGGTCCATGTCCAGCAACGCCACTTTCGCGCCCTGGCGGATGAACGCCTGGGCCGTGGCGTAGCCGATGCCTTTGGCGCCGCCGGTGATCACCACGGTCTTGCCGCGAAGATCGGGATGGATGACGTCGGCGTGCGGTGCTTGAGGGGTAGTGTCCAAGTGCTTGCCTTTGAAGGTGCGTGATGGATTTATGGTGTGATCGGGGTCATGGACGGGCGTCAGACCGCCAGCCATTCCTGGATGACGTCCTGGCGCTGGTGCAACTGCGCGGGCGGTCCTTCGAATACGATGCGGCCGTGGCCCATCACGCTGACGCGGGTCGAGACCTTCAGCGCGATGGTCAGCTTCTGTTCGACCAGTACGACCGAGACGCCGCGCTGGTGAATGTCGCGGATGACGTCGGCGATCACTTCCACGATCTTGGGCGCCAGCCCTTCGGTGGGTTCGTCGATCAGCATGACCTTGGGGTTGCCCAGCAGCGAGCGGCACATGGTCAGCATTTGCTGTTCGCCGCCCGACAGGTTGCCGGCGCGGGTATTGCGCCGCTCCTTCAACCGCGGGAAGTAGCCAAACATCTGCTCGACCGTCCAGGCGGGCGCGTCGGCGCGGGGCGGCTGTTCGCCCATGCGCAGGTTCTCGTCCACCGTCAGGTTGGCGAAGACCTCGCGCTCTTCGGGCACGAAGCCCAGGCCGGCGCGGGCGATCTCGAAGGGGCGCTTGTTGGTAATGTCGCGGCCCTCGATGGCGATGTGGCCGGCGGTCACGTCCACCAGGCCCATGATGCTTTTCATGGTGGTGGAGCGGCCGGCGCCGTTGCGGCCCAGCAGGCTGACCACTTCGCCGCGGCCCACCGTCAGGTCGATGCCGTGCAGGATGTGGCTCTTGCCGTAGTGCGCGTGCACGCCTTGCAGGGCCAGCAGGGGGGATTGCATGCTCATACCGTTTCCTCTCCCAGGTAGGCTTCGCGCACGCGGGCGTCGCCGCGGATCTCGGCGGGCGTGCCGGTGGCCAGGATCTCGCCGTACACCAGCACGCTGATGCGGTCGGCCAGCGAGAACACCACCTGCATGTCGTGCTCCACGATCAGCAGGGTGCAGTCGCGCGTTACGTCCTTGATGAGTTCGACGGTGTAGTCGACCTCGTGCTGAGACATGCCGGCCATCGGCTCGTCCAGCAGGATCACCTTGGGCCGCGAGGCCAGCGTCATGCCGATTTCCAGCGAACGCTGCTCGGAGTAGTTCAGGTCGCCCGCCGCGGTGTGCTGCTTGGCGGCCAGGCGCACTTTCTCCAGCAGCTGGTCGACGTTCTCGTTGACGGCGCGGTGGCGCGCGATGGGGCGCCAGAAGTTGTAGACCAGGCCGTGCATGCGCAGCACCGCCAGCCGCAGGTTCTCGCGCACCGACAGGCGCGGGAACACGTTGGTGATCTGGAACGAACGCGCCAGGCCGAGGCGGTTGATGCGCTCGGGCGGCAGGCCGCCGATGGGTCGCGAGCGCAGGCTGATGTCGCCCGAGGTCGGCGCGAACGAGCCGGACATCAGGTGGAACAGCGTGGACTTGCCGGCGCCGTTGGGGCCGATGACGGCGTGGCGTTCGCCGGCCTGCACCTGCAGGTTGACGCCGCGGATGATCTGCGCGTCGCCGAAGGACTTGCGCACGTCGGTCAGGGTCAGGATCTCGTGGCTCATTTTGCGGTCTCCAGCACGGGCGCGGCCTCGGCCTCGCCGCGCCACAGGGCCAGCGCCCAGCGGCAGGCCAAGAGGCCGGCCGCGAACAGCGCCAGCGGCAGCAGCCAGGTCGACAGCGCCAGCGGCGCCCAGTCGTGGCCGAACAGGGAAATGGCGGGCCAGCCGGCATCGGGGTTCATCGCCAGCAGCGAGCGGTAGTCGCGCGCGAACATGCGTTGCAGCAGTTCCACCGAGAACACCGTGGCGCCGGTCAGCAGCAGGCCGCCGACGACGGACACCGCGGCGCGCGGCAGCCAGTCGGCCAGCCCGCGCTGGCGCAGCGACTTGGCGGCGCGCTGCACCAGGCCGACCAGGCCGTCCGGCACGAACAGCATCACCAGCACGAACAGGATGCCCTGGTACAGCAGCCAGGAACGGGTGATGTCGGCCAGCGTCTGCGACAGGAAGGTCAGGATCGACGCGCCCAGCACCGGGCCGAGGAAGGCGTTGACGCCGCCGATGTAGGCGAACAGCACCGCGTCGGTGGACAGCTTGACCTCGAACAGCACGTAGTTGCCGGCTTCGATGTTCAGGGCCTGCAGGCCGCCGGCGATACCGGCGAACATGGCCGACAGCGCGAACACCATGGTCTTGAGTGCGTGCGGCCGGTAACCCAGGTAGCGCAGGCGGTTGGCGTTTTCGCGCAGGCCCAGCGTCAGCCGGCCTAGCGGCGTGCGGGTCAGGCCATACAGCGCCGCCAGCGACACCAGCACCCAGGCCAGCACCAGGAAGTACACCTCGATGTCGGACCCGAAGCTAAAGCCCCAGGCGGGCATGCGCATCGCCGATACGCCGGCTTCGCCGCCGAACACGCCTTTCAGGTGCGGCGCCAGCGCATGCAGCAACTCTGCCAGCGCCAGCGTGATCATCGAGAAATAGACGCCGGACCGCATGGTGGCGAACCAGCCCGCGACCAGCCCGAACAGCAGGCCGGCTACGCCGCCCGCCAGCGGCATCAGCGGCGTGGGCAACAGGCCCGCGCCGCCCAGCGCGTTCATGGCGTGGATGGTGGCGAAGGTGCCGACGCCGAAGTAGGCCGCGTGGCCGAAGGACAGCATGCCGCCCTGGCCGGCCAGCAGGTTGAAGGCGCAGGCGAACAGCGCCGCGATCAGCATCTGCACCGCCGCGACCAGCTGGCCGGCGGGCAGCAGCCACGGCAGCGCGCACAGCGCGGCCACGCAGACGATCAGCAGCAGGCCGGCGGTGGCCCGGCGAGACGAGTTCTGGCTCATGCCTGTTCTCCTTTCAGGCCCGAGGGCTTGACCAGCAGCACCACCAACATCAGCAGGAACGGCAGCGTCGCGGCCAGGCTGGAGATCTTCACCGTCATCAGGCCGCCCACGCTTTCGGCCCACTCGCCGGCGCCGAACAGGCCGAACAGGGTCGCCAGGCTGGCGTCGATGCCGACCGAGAACGAGCTGATCAGCCCGATCAGCAGCGAGGCGATCATGGCGCCTTCAAGCGAGCCCAGGCCGCCCACGACCACCACCACGAACACCAGCACGCCCAGTTCCAGCGCCATGTTCGGATTGGTGGTGTAGAAGGCGCCCGCGACCGCGCCCGCCAGGCCGGCCATCGCCGCGCCCACGCCGAACACGCTCATGAACACCAGCGGCACGTTGTGGCCCAGCGCCTCGGCCATGCGCGGCCGGTAGATGGCCGAGCGCACCACGATGCCGACGCGGGTGCGCGACAGCAGCAGGTAGATCACCGCGAACATCGCCAGCGACACGCCGCCCATCAGCAGGCGGTAGAACGGGTAGTCCGCGTCGAACACGCGAAACGCCGCGAAGTTCAGGAACTGCGGCACCCGGTAGTCGACCGGGAAGTCGCCGTAGAACAGCTTGATGAGCTCGGCGACGATGAACGCCAGGCCGAAGGTCACCAGCAGCTCCTGCGCGTGGCCGAACTTGTGCACGCGGCGCAGGAAGAAGCGCTCCACGCCCATGCCGAGCACGCCGGCGATGACGGTGGCCAGCACCAGCGCGGTCCAGAACCCGGTGACGGGCGTCAGGGTATAGGCGGCGTACGCGCCTATCATGTAGAACGAGGCGTGCGCGAAGTTGAGCACGCCCATCATGCCGAAGATCAGTGTCAGGCCTGCCGACACCATGAATAGCAGCAGGCCGTAAATCACGCCGTTCAACAGCGAGACGGTAAAGTATTCCATGTCCGCTCCAAAATCCTTGCGCACAGGCGCGCAGCGCCTGGCGTTCCATCACGCTCTGTTTTTGCCGGCCCCGCGCCGGTGAGCGTTGTTGTGATGCCGCCGCGGGCAGTGCCGCCCGCGGCTTGTTTCATCAGTTCGGGCGAACCATCTTGCAGGTGGCCTGCACCGGCGCGGACACGTCCGCAGCGGCTAGCACCTTGACCGGCTCGAAGCCCATGTCGGTGCCGTCGGCCTTGTACTTGGCGCTCTTGCTGA
>JBEBOQ010000080.1:0-23187 GCA_040396375.1 Achromobacter xylosoxidans | reverse complement strand
GGCCTGTCACGCCGGGGGTCGCGGGTTCGAGCCCCGTCCGCTCCGCCAAGCACTTTGTGCTTGCCCTCGCTACGCGAGATCCAGTTGTTCCGCAGGGGTACCCCTGCAATGCGCCAGAAGGCGCCCGCCAAAAGCTCCGGATTCCGGAGCTTTTTTGTTTTGCGACGCCGCTTCCCCTGCACCCTTTCACTTCCCTGTCTCGTCCGTTTATCCTCTGGACAGGCTGGCCGCGCCACCGCATCCTGTGCGCTTATGCCAGCCAAGCAAAGAGGCCCACGTGACCGCAAGCAATGCCGCTCCTCACGCACAACGCCAACACCTGCAGCGCATCATCGCAGGCTTGAACGAAGGCATCATTCTGCTCGAGCCCGATGGCGCCATCGCCTGGGCCAATGACAGCGCCCTGGCGCTGCACGCGGCCGATACGCTGCAAGACCTGGGCCAGACGCCTGCCGGCTACCGCAAGCGGTACGCCCTGACCTACCGCAACCATCACCGCGTTCCCGCCCGCCACTATCCGCTGGACCGCCTGGCCGCCGCCGACACCTTCGATGACGTGCTGTTGGACCTGACGCGCAAGGACGATGCCGACTTCCTGCGCAATGTCCGCGCCCGCGGGCTGCTGCTCGAAGGCGAAGGCGGCGACTACCGCGTACTGATCCTGGACGACCAGACGGGTCAATTCAACGCCGAGCAACGCTTCGAGCGCACCTTCAACGCCAACCCCGCACCGGCCCTGATCTGCCGCTTGTCCGACCTGCGCTACGTGAAGGTGAACCAGGGCTTTCTGGACATGACTGGCCTGACGCGCGACGCCGTGCTGGGCAAGTCCGCCTATGAGCTCGACGTGCTCGATGGCGGCGACGACAAAGAAGAAGCGGTGGCCAAGCTGAACGCGGGGCTGACCATCGTCCAGCGCGAAGGCGTGGTGCGGCTGACGGACGGCGGCGCCAAGTTCGTCATCGTCGCGGGCCAGCCAATCGACATGCAGGACGAGCCCTGCATGCTGTTCACCTTCATCGACCTGGAAAAGCGCAAGCGCGCCGAAGAGGCGTTGCAGCAGAGCGAAGAGCGCTTTTCCAAAGCCTTCCGGCTGGCGCCAGTGCCCATGGCGTTGTGCGAAGGCGAATCGCTGCGCGTGCTGAACATCAACGACGCCTTTGCCGAGGCGACCGGCGCCTCTTCGAAGGATTGCGCCGGCAAGGCATTGACGGCCCTGGGGGTGCGCCCCTTCGAGGGCATGGCCGAGAGCCTGGCGCGTGGCGAAAGCGTGCGCAACCGCGAAGCCGCGCTGGTCGCGCCCGACGGCAGCCAACTGGATTGCCTGGCATCGGCCGAGCCGGTCATGATCGGCGGCGAGCGGCGCGTGCTGCTGGTGATGCAGGACATCACCGAACGCAAACGCAACGAAACCGAACTGCTGACCGCGATCGAAGCCGTAATGCAGGACACCTCGTGGTTCAGCCGCGGCATCATCGAGAAGCTGGCGCAGTTGCGCGCGCCGGCGCCCGCTGCACGCGACGTGGCCGAGCTGGCGCAACTGACGTCACGCGAACGCGAAGTACTGAGCCTGCTGTGCCAGGGACACGACGATGATGGCATCGCCAAGCACCTGCGCCTGTCGCGCAATACCGTGCGCAATCATGTGGCCACGATCTACAGCAAGATCGGCGTGCACCGGCGCAGCGCGGCCATCGTCTGGGCGCGCGACCGCGGCATCACCGGCTACGAAAAGCCGCGCCCCAAAAGCAAGCCCGGCAAAGCCTGATTCGCAGCCCCCCGAATTTACAAATTGAATCAAAATATTCGAGGGGTGCGGCTCTGCGAAGATGCCGCCGCGTTAATGCACGTGCGCGCCTAAAAATCATCAAGTTCTGCAATTTTTCAATCAACACGACGCCAAAAAACGGCACCAACACCAGATTGCGCAAACCCTGCGCAGGTTCTTACGATCCGCCGATCAAGCCGCCGCCCCCCAAAGCGTGCGGCGCGAACCCCGCAAGCCCTCTGGAGAGTCCGTTCATGCAGACCGCCTACATCCCCGTTCCCAAGCCGTCCAAGACGCTGCCCCCGCCCGCCTGGAGCAGCGAGGCCGTCATGGCGCTCTACGAGCTGCCGTTCATGGACCTGGTGCATCGCGCCCAGCAGACGCACCGCGCCCATTTCGACCCGAACGGCATCCAGCTGTCCAGCCTGCTGTCGATCAAGACCGGCGGCTGTCCCGAGGATTGCGGCTATTGCTCGCAGTCTTCGCGCTACGACACGGGCCTGGAAGCGGAAAAGCTGATGCCGCTGGACGAGGTGCTGAGCGCGGCGCGTGCCGCCCAGGCCAGCGGCGCACAGCGCTTCTGCATGGGCGCGGCATGGCGCAGCCCCAAGCCGCACCACCTGGAAGCCGTGGCCGAGATGGTCAGCGCGGTCAAGGCGTTGGGCCTGGAAACCTGCGTCACGCTGGGCATGCTGCGCGAAGGCCAGGCCGAGCAACTCAAGGATGCCGGGCTGGACTACTACAACCACAACCTGGACACGTCGCCGGAGTTCTACGGCAAGGTCGTCACCACCCGCACCTACCAGGACCGCCTGGACACGCTGGAACGCGTGCGCGGCGCGGGCATCAACGTCTGCTGCGGCGGCATCGTGGGCATGGGCGAATCGCGCCGGGAACGCGCCGGCCTGATCGCGCAGCTGGCCAACATGGAGCCCTATCCCGAGTCGGTGCCGATCAACAACCTGATGCGGGTGGAAGGCACGCCGATGGCGGACGTGGAAGCGCTGGACCCGTTCGAGTTCGTGCGCACCATTGCCGTCGCCCGTATCACCATGCCGCGCGCGATGGTGCGCCTGTCGGCCGGCCGCGAAGCCATGGACGACGCGATGCAGGCGCTGTGCTTCCTGGCGGGCGCCAATTCGATGTTCTACGGCGACGTGCTGCTGACCACCGGCAACCCGCGCATGGAGGCCGACCAGCGCCTGCTGCAGCGCCTGGGCATGCGGATCGACGCGACCCAGCAGGCACACCAGCACGCGCACCAGGATCTGCATTCGCAGGCGGCGCATCAGCACACCCATGACTGCGCGCATCCGGTCACCCCGCAAGACGCGCCGGCATGCCGCTGACGCCGGGCCTGCTCTATCTGCTGGCCAGCGTGGCTTGCAGCGTCGCCGTGGCGGCGATGCTCAAGCTGGCGCGGCGCTGGCAGGTGGACGTGCGCCAGGCCATCCTGGCGAACTACGCCGTGGCCGCCCTGCTCTGCTGGCTGATGCTGCGGCCCGACCCGGCCGCGCTGCTCACGCCGCAGACGCCGTGGCTGGTGCTGGCGGCGCTGGGCGTGCTGCTGCCCAGCGGCTTCATGGCCATGGCCTTGGCGGTGCGCCATGCGGGCGTGGTGCGCAGCGACGCGGCACAGCGGCTGTCGCTGTTCATTCCGCTACTGGCCGCGTTCCTGCTGTTCGGTGAACCGCCAAGCGCGCGCAAGCTGGGCGCCATCGCGCTGGCGTTTGGCGCGCTGTTTTTCCTGCTGCGCCGTACGGGCGGGTCGGGCGGCGCCACGGCGCCGGCCGAGGGCGCCAGAGAGACTTCGGTTCTTGCTGTCGCGGTATCGACCGCAGCGGCCGCCGCGGATCGCCGCGCGATATGGCTCTGGCCGCTGGCGGTGTGGGTGGCCTACGGCGTGGTGGACATCCTGTTCAAGCAGATGGCCCGCGCGGGCACGGCCTTCGCGGGCGGGTTGCTGCTGGCCTTTGCGCTGGCCGGCGCGCTGACGCTGGCCTACCTGCTGTGGCGCCGTGTGCGCTGGGCGCCGCGCCACTTGGCGGCGGGCATGGCGCTGGGGGTGCTGAACTTCACCAATATCCTGACCTACATCCGCGCGCACCAGGCGCTGCCCGAGCATCCCGCGTTGGTGTTCGCTTCCATGAACATGGGAGTGATCACGCTGGGCACGCTGGTCGGGGCCGTGGTGTTCCGCGAACCCCTGACCCGGCTGAACGGGCTGGGCCTGGCCCTGGCGCTGGCGGCCATCGTGCTGATGGCCCCTTGGTAACGCGCGGCGGCGCTCAGGTGCCGGTGCGGGGCTGGCGCGCCGGCTCGGCTTGATCCAACGCGTCATCCGCATCCGCGGCGGGCGCCTGCGCGACAGACGGGCCCGGCTCGGCGACGGGTGGATCCACCGCCCCCGCGCCTTCGACCGGCGGCGGCGGCGGCGCGGCCGACGGATCGGGATGGACCATTTCGATGTTGATGTCGTTTTCCACATCTACCCGCGGATCGAGCACGGCGGCAGCCGGCGAGCTTTGCAGCGTGTCGGGCATGGGCACGAAATGCACCGGCGCCTCGTCGACCTGGTGCGCGCCGGTCACGCGGGTGGGACGCACCTGCCAGACCAGGATCAGCGCGCAGGCGGAAATGAACACGTAATACATGCTGGGACCGGCCAGCGACATCAAAAGGCCAGCCACCATGGGGCCGATACAGGCGCCGACGCCGTAGGTCATGAGCAGCACCGCCGACAGGCTGACGCGGCGCTCGGATTCAACGTGGTCGTTGGCAAACGCCGCGCCCAGCGGGTAGAGCGTGAATTGCAGGATGCCGAAAACGCAGGACATGGCTACCAGTGCCCAATACGGCAAGTCCAGCCAGCCCCACATGACCGTGGGCAGCACCACCAGCAGCAAGGCGTTGAAGCGGATCAAGCCGGCACGGTTGATGCGGTCGGACAGCCAGCCCATGGGCCATTGCGACAGCAGACCGGCGGTGACCGCAGCCGCGACGAACACGGCAGCCTGCGAGGTGGTCAGACCGTTCTTGGCGCCGTATACCGCAGCCAGGCCGTAGAAGGCGCCCGACAGGTTGCCGGCGACGAACAGCACGGTCATGGACAGCGGCACCCGCCGCATGAAGAAGCGGATGTCGAGGGCGGCCGGCAGGGGCGTGGGCGGG
Organism: Achromobacter xylosoxidans; assembly: GCA_040396375.1. GTDB lineage: Bacteria > Pseudomonadota > Gammaproteobacteria > Burkholderiales > Burkholderiaceae_B > Achromobacter > Achromobacter xylosoxidans_D. Next base: position 18,248 of record JBEBOQ010000080.1, on the reverse strand, counting down.
TGCGAGCGGGCCGTGACGGCGATCGGCACCAGGCACAACACCAGGCACATGGCCACCAGCGTCAGGGGCCGCAGGTCCAGCGTGGCATAGGCGGTCAGGGCCAATTGCCCCAGCACGGTGCCCAGGCCGGACACGACCATGTAGACGGAAAAGACCCGTCCACGCTGGTGGTTTTCGGTTTGTTCATTGAGCCAGCTTTCGATGACCATGAATTCGGTCACCATGACGATGCCCGAGATGACACGGAACACCAGCCACAGCGGCATGGAATCGACCAGCGTCTGGGCCAGGATCATGCTGGTGGCGATGGCCGCGCAGGCAACGAAGGCACGGATGTGGCCGACGCGGATGATGAGTTTGTGTCCCAGTCGCGCACCGCACACCAGGCCGAGGTAGTAGCCGGCGATCAGGGTGCCGATCCAGATCTCGCTGACGGATTGCGAGGTGAGCCTCAACCCCATGTAGGTGTTGAACAGGCCCGTGCCGACGAGCATCAGCAGGGTCGCGAAATACAGCGACGAGAAAGAGGAGATGGTAGCGAGCATGGCGTTGGGCAACCGCTGCTGGCGGTAGCGCGGCGGGCCGCCGGAACGGCCCGCGCGTTAAGCGATAAGACGTGAACCGCGCATCAATCGCGCGGAGAAATCAGGCTTGCGACAGCAGGGTCGCAGCGTCGCTGACTTCGAATTTGCCAGGGCCTTCGATGTTCAGGTGCTTGACCACGCCATCGACGATCAGGGCCGAGTAGCGCTGCGAGCGCACACCCATGCCGCGCTGGATCAGGTCCAGTTCCAGGCCCAGGGCCTTGGTCCAGAGGGCCGAGCCGTCGGCCAGCATGCGGACCTTGCCGTCAGTCTTTTGTTCGCGGCCCCAGGCGCCCATGACGAAGGCGTCATTGACGGACACGCACCAGATTTCGTCCACGCCCTTGGCCTTCAGGGCAGCGGCTTGCTCGACGTAGCCGGGCAGGTGCTTGGCCGAGCAGGTCGGGGTGAAGGCGCCGGGCAAGGCGAACAGGGCGATCGTCTTGCCGCGGGTCAGGTCGGCGACCTGGAAGGCGTTGGGGCCGAGGGAGCAGCCTTCGCTTTCGGTTTCGATGAATTCGGTCAGGGTGCCATCGGGCACGCGGTCGCCGACTTTAATGGTCATGGGGAGATCTCCAGGGGATGTGTAGGGGGTGTTGCATTGGGGCGGAGGCGCCCCACAACCCCCATCATAGTTCCTGCGCGGGGCGGCTGCAGGCTGCGCGGGGCAGATGGGAAAAAAACACGCACAGTCTGATACGACTACATACGCTGGGTGAAACGGCATGCAACGTGATCGTTGCCATAATGTGCTGGTGATCAATGCCCGGGCGCGGTGCCGCGCGACGGGCGCTTTGCGGAGACATACCGATGCGTAAGTTGTTGATCGGCCTGGCGTGGATGCTGGCAGCGGCCGCTCCCGCCTGGGCCGCCCCCGATGCGGCGGAGCAGGCGCAGTTCGAATCTTTCGTGGTGGCTGCGGGGGCCTCGAATGGAGCGGCGCGAGCCTGCGGGGCGTCGGAGCCTGACCTGGCGCAGCATGAGGCGACGGCGCGCAAGAATCTGGAGCGCTATGCGAAGGAATATGGGTTTTCTGCTTCCGGGTACGACGGGCTTTATCAGAAGGGGCTTTCTGATGGGAAGACGATGATGGATGAAATGAAGCGCTCGGGGGTGGATGGGTGCCGAGGGGTGCTGGGCAGCTTTCAGAATGAGCGGGTGATTTCTTATGAGGATATGAAGGCGGCTTTGGCTGAGGTTAGTGATGGGTTGCCTGGGGAGAGTGCTGAGAAGTAGGGGTTGCTGGCTTTGAGGTGGGTTCTTGAGCCGCCCGGTGCGGCGGGGGCACGCGGTGTTTGCGGTGCCCGCCTCGTGCCGGCCGCGCGGGCGGCCTTACGCGGCTTGCGCGGTGTCTTGCGGGTCATGATGTCGCTGCGCGCTTGCGGGTGACGTTGCGCGGTGATGACGAGGGGGCCTTGCAGGCCCCCTCTTCTTTGGCGCTTGCTTTGGCTTCGTGGACGTCGCCTGGGGCAGCCCACGAAGAATTGAACTAGGCGCCCAGGCCGTTCTGCTTGAACCAGTCCAGCATTCGTTGCCAGGCCTGTTCGGCCTCGGCCTTGCGGTAGCTGGGGCGGTAGTCGGCGTGGAAGGCGTGGGGGGCTTCGGGGTAGACGTCGATGCGGGAGGCTTTGGCGGCGGCGGGGCCCTTAGCGAGTTCGATGCGCATTTTGTCGACGTCGGTCAGGGGGATGCCGGCGTCCTTGCCACCGTAGGCGCCCAGGACGGGGGCTTTCAGGTCGTTGACCAGGCTTAGGACTGATTTGGGCTTGAGGTCGCTGGGGTCGCCGCCCAGTTGGCCGTAGAAGGCCGCGCCGGCTTTGAGTTTGGGGTTGTGGGCGGCGTAGAGCCAGACTTGGCGGCCGCCCCAGCAGAAGCCGAGGATGCCGAGTTTGTCGGGGTTGCCGCCGTTGGCGCTGGCCCAGGCAGTGGTGGCGTCGAGGTCGGCTTGGACCTGTTTATCGGGCACCTTGCTGATGATGTCGGCTTGCAGCTTGGGGATGTCGGTGTATTTGGAAGGGTCGCCCTGGCGTGCGAAGAGTTCGGGGGCGATGGCCAGGTAGCCCAGGTGGGCCAGGCGGCGGCAGACGTCCTGGATGTATTCGTGCACGCCGAAGATCTCGGACACCACCAGCAGCGTGGGCAGGTTCTTCTTGCCGGCCGGCGCGGCGCGGTAGGCGGGCATCTTGCCGTCGGCGACGGGAATGTCGACCTTGCCGGCGGTCAGGCCGTTGGCGTCGGTCTTGATGGCGGTCTGCGCGACGGCGGGGCCGGCGGCCAGCGAGAAGCCGGCGGCGACGGTGGTGGCGATGAAGCCGCGGCGGTCGAGCTTGAGGGGCGGCAGCAGGCTGTCGAAATGCGCGTCCTGGTCTTTCATCATGCATCTCCGGGCAAGGGACGGCCGCCGGACGCGGGCGCGTCCTGGCGAACCGCCGGGGTTCACTTCAGGGAGAAGTCCACGCGCGAGGGCAGGCCCTCGTCCTTGATGCCATCGGCGTCCAGTTGCGGGGCAACGATGAACACGCGATCCGCGAGTCCTTCCTGGGCTTGCAGCTTTTCGTATACCGCCTGCGCGCGCGCGTCGGCCAGTTGGCGCAACTGTTCCTCGCCGACCGGCGCCACGCTGCGCAGCATCTCCTCCATCTGCTCCGGCGGCACGGACTTGGCCATGCCGATGAAATTGCGCGGCTTGTCCTTGATGTCGGTGTCGTCGTAGACCTCTTCCAGGTACTTGGCGCGTTCGGCGCCCGAGACCTCGACGCCCGCCGGGTTCGGCTTCTTGCCGCGCGGCGCGACGTCGCGGGCCTTGGCCAGGCGGATCTGGGCGTCGACCCAGGCCTGGCGCAGGCCGTCCAGGTCGGTCTTGGGATCGGCGCGGCCGCTCAGGTCCATCTTGAGCGCGGGGCGGTCGGCCAGGGCCTTGGTCAGGGTTTCGATGCGCTGCAGCGTGTCTTCGGTGAGCGCGGCGCTGCCGGGCGCGAATTCCACGTACGACAGTTCCTCGCCGCCGCCGAAGGCGGACGCCAGCAGGCTGAACGGCGAGGTGACGGCCTTGACCACCAGGTTCAGCAGCACCCGCACGACGATGCCGCCGACCGAGAACTCGGGGTCGTCGAGCGAACCGGAGATCGGCAGGTTGATGTCGATGTTGCCGCGCGAGTCCTTAAGCAGGGCCACGGCCAGCAGCACCGGCAGCTTGGTGGCGTCGGGGCTGTTGGTCTTGTCGCCGAAGGTGAGCTGGTTCAGCACCACGTGGTTGGTGGCGAGCAGCGCGCGGTCCTTGATCTTGTATTCCAGGTCCACCGACAGCTTGCCGCGCTTGATCGGGTAGCCGACGTACTTGGCCGAGTAGGTGTTGAAGCGCGGCAGGTCCACGCCCTTGGCCGACGCCTTCAGGTCGAGCGACAGGTACTTGGCGAACGGCTGCACCACGCCGCTGATCGACAGGGGCGCGGTGGTGTAGACGCGGCCGGTGACCTTGACCTTGGCGGGCTGCGGGTTGGTGGACGAGACCGCCGTGATGGAGCCGTCGATATTGGACAGCTCGGCCACGTAGTTGGGCTTGACGAAGCGGTCGGTGAAGGTCATGCGGCCGCGCGTCAGGGTGACGCTGTTGAGCGAGATGTCGGGCATGCCGCCGCCCTTGGCCGCCGGCGCCGGCGGTTCGGCGCGCCGGCCGGGGGTCTGCGTATCCTGGGTGATGGAGCCGCCGGCCTGGCCGGGCGCCGCCACCAGGTCCATGACGTTCAGGCGGCCCTGGGCGTTCAGCAGGATGCGGCCGTAGAAGTCGTCGAGCGCGATGTCGCCCAGGCCGGCGGCGATCTTCTCGCCCGCCACGGCGACGTTCATGCCGGAGAACGCCAGGCGCTTCCAGTTGAGGAAGTCGTCCTTGTTGACGCGGTCCTGCAGGTCGACGTCGGTGATCTCGACGCCGCCCTTCCAGCCAGCCTTCATCGGCGCGTTGCCGTTGGCCGCGGCGAAGTCGGCGTCGCCCTTGGCGCCCAGCGTGATGGCGCGCACGGTGGCGTTCAGGCTGGAGGCGGCGTATGGCGCGAACGAGGCGACGTTTAGGCCGGCGAGCTCGACCGAGGTTTTCAGGGTGAGCGGCTGGGGCGTGAAGACGCCTTTCAGGTCAAGCTTGCCATCGCCCTGGATGCCGGAGGCGGCCAACGTGAAGTTGCTTTGGCCGGGGCCCATGGCCAGGCGGTCGGCGGTAACGGCCAGCTTTTGCAGCGCGATGTCCAGCGCCGGGTTCAGGGTTTCGTCGCGCGCCTTGAATTGGGCCAGGTCGGCATGCACGCCGGTGGCGGACGCGTCGATGACACCGTTCTTGTCCAGCACGTGCACCTGGGCGGTCAGGCCGAGGCGGCCGTCCAGCAGTTGGATGGGCGACAGGCTGCGCACGGCGGGGGCAAACGGCGCCAGCGCCACGTTGCCCAGGCGCACCGCCAGTTCGAGCGACAGCGGCTGCAACACCAGCGGACCCTTGGCGCGGATCCAGCCGCCGTCGGTGCTGTTGTCCACCGTGAGCCACAGGTTGATGGGCTGGTCCTTGACCTGCGGCAGCGCCACGCCTTCGACGGTGACGGCCAGGCCGGTCATCGTGTAGTCGAGCTTGCTGATCGCGTCGGTGACGTAGAGCTCACCTTCATGGATGTTGAAGGCGTCCAGCGTGACCTTCCATTCGTCAGGCGCGGCGGGCTGAGCGGGCGTGGCCGGAGCGCCGTTGGCGGCAGGCGGGGTGCTGGAGGCGCCAGCGGCAGGCGGCGTACCGGCAGCGGGCGGGGCGGCGGGTGCTGCCGTCTGGGTCTGCGCGGGAATCGGGGCGGCGGCAGTGACGGGCTTGGAAGCATCAACCTTGCCGGTGTCAGCGCCTGCGGCGATGGCAGGCGCTTGCGGCTTGCTGGCGGCTGAGACGGACGCGCCAGCAGGCGCGTCGGCTTTTGCCGTGGCGACCTTGGTGGGATCCGGTTTGGCCGCGTCAGGGGCGGCAGCCAGTTTGGCGGGATCGGCCTTCACCGCGCCGGGCTTGCCTGGCGCCGCGGATTTGGCGGCCGGCGCCGGGCCACCCAGCGCCTTGAGCTTGTCGACCACGTCCTGCCAGTTCAGATGCTGGTTGCTGTAGCGCCGCGCGTACACCTGCGGCGCCCACAGGCTGACATCGCCGACATACAGCTGGCGGGCGATGGGTTCGAGTTCCAGGCGGCTGATGGTCAGGGCGCTCCAGGCGGCGAGGCTTTCGCCGGCGGTGTCGCGCAGGTCGAACTGGCGCAAGCCCAGGTCGCCGACCACGCGGATCTTGGGCGCCGCGTCCTTGGGCTGTTCAAACACCACTTGCAGGTTGGAGTCGAGCAGCGCGCGCTCAAGCTTGAACGGCAGCGGCATGGGCCAGACGTCGGCCCACTTTTCCAGTTGCAAGCCGGTAAAAGCTACGCGCAGGGTCGACGACGGCACCTTGTCGAAGGGACGCGCGACGCCGGTCAGGTCGAACGGGCTGCCGTTGATGCGCAGGTGCAGCCGGGGCTGCACGTCGATGTCGGTGGCATAGCCAAAGGTGGAGATGAACGGCACGCCCACCGCCAGTTCGTCGATGACCTGCTTGCGGCCGGTGACCTTGTCGTCCAGCGTGACCACGCCGCCTTCGATCACCATGTTGTTCAGCGAGAAGCGCGGCGGACCTTCGTTGGGCTTGGGCGGTTCTGCGGGCTTGGCGGCCGTCATGTCGGCCACGCGTTGCTGGATGTCGGAGAAATTGAAGCGGGTGACGTCCTCGCGCACGATGGCAACCGTGGGCGCGCGCAGGGTGAAGCGGTCGACCACGGGCGCAAACCAGAACAGCGACGACCAGGCGGCGCTGACGTCCAGTTCGGCGGCGGTGAGCAGCGGCGTCTGCGAGCCGGGCTGCGCCACGGCGAGATCGCGCGCACGCACGGTCAGGGTAAAGGGGTTGAAGGTGATCTTGCCGACGGAGACGTCGCGGCCGATCATCTTGGCCACGTCCTGGGTCAGGACGTTATGCAGGACCTTGGGGACCTGCCATGCTGCAATGCCGCACAGGATCAGCGCCACGGCCACGACGCCCAAGAGAATCTTGCCTAAGCGGCGGGTAAACCGGAACTTGGGCATCCGCAAGGGCATTACGCGTCTCCTGGTACGAATTGAAGGCCATTATCGCGTCCTTCGAGCAAATGTGGGGTGCTTTTTGCGGCCCGGCGCCAAAAGCAAAAAGCCCCCGCAGGGGCACGAAATACCGCAAGTCACGCCTGCCGAATCCGCAGACGCCGGCGGTATGCCCGCCCCGTCGCGGCATGGGGATCGACCCCTTACCCTTATTTTTTCGCAAGGCCGGCGGCGAACGGCTCGTCTATCATAGGCGTATCAGCGGCCCGCCACGGCCTGCCGGGACCGCTCTTTTCAATCATTAACAATTCTCGATCCCGATTCCCATGTCCACGCCCGCCCCCACCTTGAGCCACCTGGATGAAGCCGGCCAGGTCCGCATGGTCGACGTCATCGGCAAGACCGACACCGAACGCGTGGCCATCGCCACCGCCAGCATCCGCATGAACGCGGTGGCCTACGGCCTGCTGACGCAGCCCGGCCAGGGCAAGGGCGAAGTGCTCAACACCGCGCGCGTCGCCGCCATCCTGGCGGCCAAGCGCTGCGCCGAGCTCATCCCCCTGTGCCACAGCCTGCCGCTGTCGTTCGTCGGCGTCGAATTCGCGCTGGACGACGCGGCGCACCGCATCGACATCCTGGCCACCTGCCGCACCAGCTACAAGACCGGCGTCGAAATGGAAGCCATGACGGCGTGCAGCGTCGCCGCGCTGACCATCTACGACATGTGCAAGGCGGCCGACAAAGGTATCGTCATCGAACAAGTTCGCCTGAAGTACAAGGCGGGAGGTAAAAGCGGTGAATGGCGCAACGATTAATCTTCTGTACTTCGCCCGTGTGGCCGAACTGGTCGGCAAGCGCTCCGAAGCCTGGCCGGTCGACGGCGAGTCCACCGGCGCGCAGCTGCTGGCCGCGCTCGGCGAGCGCTATCCGCAGTTGGCCCCGGCCGGCCGCCTGAAGCTGGCCATCAACCAGACCCACGCCAAGCCGTCGGCGCCGATCCGCGCGGGCGACGAGGTGGCGGTGTTCGAACCCGTCACCGGAGGCTGAACGCCATGGTCATCGTGCAGGAAGCCGACTTCGACGGCGCCGCGCTCACCGCCGCCCTGCGCGCCAGCGCCGGGCCGGGCGTGGGCGGCATCGTCACCTTCGTGGGCTACGTGCGCGACTACGCGCCGGACACGCCCACCGACACGCTCTACCTGGAACACTACCCCGGCATGTGCGAGCGCGAGCTCGAAGACATCGCCGCCACCGCCCGCGCGCGCTGGAACCTGGACGGCACCGTGATCGTGCACCGGGTCGGCGCCCTCGCCCGCAATGCCCAGATCGTGTTCGTGGCCGCGGCCAGCGCGCATCGCGGCGACGCCTTCCGCGGCTGCGAATTCATCATCGACGCGCTCAAGACCCGCGCGCCCTTCTGGAAGCGCGAAACGCTGGCAGGCGGCAACAGCTTCTGGGTAGAACAACGCCAATCCGACCAGGACCGCACGCAGTCCTGGGACGCCGACACCCCGCCCCCCAAGGAGACCGCATGAACGACGCCTCCCCCGTCTCGCTGGCTTGCGCCGTGCTGACGATCAGCGACACCCGCAGCGCCGGCGACGACACGTCCGGCAACCTGCTGGCGCACAGCCTGGCGCAGGCCGGCCACCAATGCGTGCGGCGCGACATCGCCCGAGATGATGTCTATCAGATCCGCCGCATCATCAGCGACTGGATCGCCGACCCCGAAGTCCAGGTCATCCTGACCACGGGCGGCACGGGCTTTTCGCACCGCGATCACGCGCCCCAGGCGATCCTGCCGCTGCTGGACCGCGAGATCCCGGGCTTTGGCGAGCTGTTCCGCCAGCTGTCCTATACGGAAATCGGCAGCTCGACCATCCAGTCGCGCGCGTTTGCCGGATCGGCCAACCAGACGCTGCTGTTCTGCCTGCCGGGTTCGAACAACGCCTGCGAAACCGCCTGGACCAAGATCATCCGCGAGCAGCTGGACAACAGCCATCGCCCCTGCAATTTCGCCACGCATTTCCAACACCGCGACCAAGAGCACTGAACCCCATGCTGGATTTCGACCAAGCCCAGACCCTGTTGGCCAATGCGGCCGCCCCGCTTGCCCGCCGCGAGCACGTGAGCCTGTTCGACGCCCCCGGGCGCGTGCTGGCGGCCGACCTGGACGCCACGGTGGACATTCCCCCGGCCGACAACAGCGCCATGGACGGCTACGCGGTGCGCCTGGCCGACTGGCAGCCGGGCGTGCGCCTGCCCATCCAGCAGCGCTGCTACGCGGGCGACACGCCCGAGCCGCTCAAGCCCGGTCACGCCATTCGCCTGTTCACCGGCAGCCTGGTCCCCGACGGCGCCGACACGGTGGTCATGCAGGAAGACACCCACGAAGCCGACAACCAGGTCGAGATCACGCGTGAACCACGTCTGGGCCAGCACATTCGCCTGCGCGGCGAGGACACGCTGGCCGGCGCGCCGCTGTTGGCGGCGGGTACCCCGTTGCAGGCCGCCCATGTGGCCTTGCTCGCCTCTCAAGGGCTGGCCAGCGTGCCGGTGTACGGCCGCCTGCGGGTGGGCATCCTGACCACCGGCGACGAGCTGGTGGACCCGGGCAGCCCGCGCGAGCCGGCGCAGATCTACAACTCCAACGGCCCCATGCTGGCCGCGCTGGTGCGTGGCATGGGCGCGGAACCCGCCCGCGTGCTGCATGCCCGCGACACCGAAGCCGACCTGTTGACTGCCTTCAAGGCCTTGCTGGCCGATTGCGATCTGGTGCTGAGCGTGGGCGGCGTGTCGGTGGGCGAACGCGATCTGGTCAAGCCGGCCCTGGCCGCGCTGGGCGGCGAGTTGTCGCTCTGGAAGGTACGCATGAAGCCCGGCAAGCCGGTGGCGCTGGCGCAGATCGACGGCAAGCCGGTGGTCAGCCTGCCGGGCAATCCGGTGTCGGCGTATGCCGTGTTCACCCTGCTGGTGTCGCCGCTGGTGCGGCGCATGCAAGGCCGCCAGGAACTCTTCCCGCCGGTCAGCCGGCTGCCGCTGCGCACCGAGCATCCGCGGCAGGACAGCCGCGAGGAATTCCTGCGGGTGCAACGCCGCGCCGCCGACGACGGCAACGCGGAACTGGTGCCTTACGGCCATCAGGGGTCTGGCGTGATCAGTTCACTGCCGTGGGCCACCGGCCTGGCGCGCCTGCCGGCCGACGTGCCGGTGCAGGACCGCGACCGCGTGCCCTACTACGACCTGCGCCACTGGCTGGCGTAGCGTTCGGCCGCGGCCAGGTCTTCGGCCGTATTCAGGTTCATGAACGCATCGGGGGCGTCGTCGAAGGCGGCGCCCACGCCGCCCGCTTGCGACTGCCACAGGCCAACCTTGCGTTCGCCAGCCAGCAGGTAATCGTGCAAGCCGGGTAGCAACGACGTGCGCACGGCCATGCAGGCCGGATGGCGCCGGCCATCGGCCACGGCATAGGCCAGCGGCGCGCGCGCTGCCTGGGCCGCATCGATCAGGCGCATGGCCAGATCGGCCGGTAGAAACGGCACATCGCAAGGCACCGTCACCAGCCACTCGCATGGCGCAGCCGTAGCCAGCCCCGCAGCCAGGCCGGCCAGCGGTCCTTGCCAGGCACCCAGGTCGCGCGTGTCGTCCGCCACCACGCGCCCATAGCGGGCGTAGACGTCGGCATTGCGGTTGGCGCTGATGATCAACTGTCCCACTTGCGGGGCGAGCCGCCGCGCCACGTGCGCCACCAGGGGTTCGCCACGCAACGTCGCCAGCCCCTTGTCGCGGCCGTCCATGCGCGACCCCTGCCCGCCAGCCAGGATCAGGCCGGCAATGCGTTGCGGGTCCAGGGCAGGCGCGGTGTCAGCCACCGATGTAGCTCATTTCAACTTTGCGGGACGGATCGGCATCCTGGCGGCCGCGCAGTTCGGAGTAGTTGTCGCCGCGCGCGGCCCAGATACCCGTAAGGATGGCGGCCAATTCGTCGTCGCTGGCGCCGTCGCGCAGCGGCGCGCGCAAGTCATAACCTTGATGCGCGAACAGGCACAGGAAGAGCTTGCCTTCCGGCGACAGGCGCGCGCGCGTACAGCCGCCACAGAACGCATGGGTGACACTGGAGATGACGCCGATTTCGCCGCCGCCGTCCTGGTAGCGCCAGCGTTCGGCGACGCGGCCCATGTCGTCGCCGGCGACGGCTTCCAGGGGATGGACCGCGGCGATGCGGGCCAGCACTTCCTGGCTGGGCACGACCTCGGTCAGGTTCCAGCCATTGCTGTTGCCGACGTCCATGTATTCAATGAAGCGCAGGATGTGGCCGCTGTGGCGAAAGCGCTCGGCCATGGGCAGGATCTGGGCGTCGTTCAGGCCGCGCCGCACCACCATGTTCACTTTCACGGGCGCCAGCCCCGCCGCGGCGGCCGCGTCGATGCCGCGCAGCACGTCGTCGGGCGTGAAGCCGCTGTCGCTCATGCCCTGGAACATGGCGGCGTCCAGCGCGTCCAGGCTGACGGTGACGCGGGTCAGGCCCGCCGCCTTGAGGGCCGCGGCCTTGCGTTCCAGCACGCTGCCGTTGGTGGTCAGCGTGAGTTCCAGCGGCCGGCCAGCGGGCGTGCGCACGTCGGCCAGCAGCCCCACCAGGTTTTCAAGGTGCTTGCGCAGCAGGGGTTCACCGCCGGTCAGGCGGATTTTCTCGACGCCCAGGCGCGTGAAGACACCGGCCAGGCGCGCAATTTCCTCGAACGACAGCAGGTCCGCGTGCCGCATGAAGGTGTAGTCGGCATCGAAGACTTCACGCGGCATGCAGTAGGTGCAGCGGAAGTTGCAGCGGTCGGTGACCGAAATGCGCAGATCGCGCAGCGGCCGCGCGCGCAGGTCGAGCGCAGGCTGGCCCGGCGCCGGAGGCGCGATGGGCGCCGGACGGTCATCGCGGCGATCAGCCAGAAGAATCACTTTGCTCATGGAATCATCATAGCCCGGCGCACCTAGGCAAAGGCCTCGTCCAGGGTTTGCAGCCGGCCGGTGTGGCTGGCGTCGTAACCGACCAGCTGGCCGACGTAGCCGACGTAGTCGGGGCTGCGCATGAGGGACAGCAGGTCCTGCATGGCGGGGGTGTCCAGCGAGGTTTTGCGGATGGCGAAGAAATAGCGTTCGCGCACCAGCGGAATGAAATCCAGGCCGAAGCGGCAGGCGGCGGTTTCCACGCCCACGCCGGTGTCGGCCATGCCGCTGGCGATGTGCGCGGCGATGGCCATGTGGGTGAATTCGTTGCTTTCGTAGCCCTGCACTTCGCTGATCGACACGCCGGCGCGCTGCAGCATCAAGCCGACCAAATAGCGGGTGCTGGAGCCGATCTGGCGGTTGACGAAGCGTACGTCCTGGCGCGCCAGGTCGCTCATGCCGCGAATGCGCTTCGGGTTGCCGGCGATGACGAACAGCCCGGTATTGCGCACCGCCAGGTGAATCAGCAGGTATTCATCGGCGTGCAGCCACTGCGCGTAGCGTTCCATGATGGGCGCTTCGAAGTCGCCCAGCGGCACCTGAAAGCCGGCCAGGTCGCATTCGTGGCGTTCCAGCGAGGCAAGCGCCTCGATCGCGGTGCGATATCGCAGTTCCAGCCCGGGCTTGCGCGCGCCCATGTGCTCCATCAGCGATTCCACCGCGAAGCCGTGGCTGGCGTGCAGCCGCAGGTGCGGGCCCGCCTCGGGCAGGAGCCGCGCCAATTCTTCCTGCAGTTCCGACGCCATGCTGTCCAGCGTGGGCATGAGGCGCGCCTCGATGCGGCGGTTGGCCCACAGCAGGCGCTGCGCGAACGGCGCCAGTTGCGTGCCCTGGCGCCGGTTGGTGATCAGCAGCTGGGTGCCGAAGATGCCTTCGAAGCGGCGCAGCACGCCCCAGGCGTGCCGGTATGACAGATCACAGGCGCGACAGGCGCCGGCGATGTTGCCGGTGGCGTCGATGGCGGCCAGCAGCGCCAGCATGTCCTGCAGCGGCACGGGGGCGCCGTCGTCTCCACCCAAGGTCCATTGCGGCCGCAGGCCGATTCGGAACTTATATGTCATTTATTTCTTATTGAAGGCGATTAATTACCTGTTTAGAGTACACAAATAACGCGAGGCACGGGAATTTTATATGTTTTTCTTTGCATATAAATCACCCTGACCTCCCATCACAACAGCCCCCCACCCTACGGGGCCCAGCACTACTGGAGGAGACCGCCATGCGCCAGCGCGAGGCAAAATCCGATCTGGCTTCCACCGGCGGCGCCCGTGGCGGCGCGTTGGCGTTGGACGCCGCCCAGGCGTCCGCCAGCCCGGCGGTGGCGGCCACCGCCCGCATCCTGGCGCGCCTGAAGGACCAGCCCGGCCCCCTGTTGCCGGTGCTGCACGCGGTGCAGCACGAACTGGGCTGTATTCCGGCCGAGGCGGTGCAGACCATCGCCGAGGCCCTGAACCTGTCGCGCGCCGAAGTCCACGGCGTCATCACCTTCTACCCCCATTTCCGCAGCGAACCCGCCGGGCGCCACACGCTGGAAGTGTGCCGCGCCGAGTCCTGCCAGGCGATGGGCGGCGAACAACTGGCCGCCCATGCGCGCCAGGCGTTGGGCTGTGATTTCCACGCCAGCACGCGCGACGGCGACTTCACGCTGGAGCCGGTGTACTGCCTGGGCCTGTGCGCCCAGTCGCCGGCGGTGATGCTGGACGGCCAGCCGCACGCACGCGTCACGCCGGCCAAGCTCGACCGCCTGCTGCATCGCGCGCGGGAGGCCGGCCAATGAGCGCCCCCACCCTGATCTACGTGCCGCGCGACGCCGCGGCGCTGGCCATGGACGCCGACGCCGTGGCCGCCGCCATCGAACTGGCCGCCGACGAACGCGGCCTGGCCGTGCAGGTGGTGCGCAACGGCTCGCGCGGCCTGCTGTGGCTGGAACCGCTGGTGGAGATAAACACGCCCGAGGGCCGCCTGGCCTACGGGCCGGTGCAGCCCGAGGACGTGCCGGCGCTGTTCGACGCCGGCTGGCTGACGGGCGGCGCGCATCCGCTGGGCCTGGGCCTGACCGAGGAGATTCCTTATCTCAAGCAGCAGGAACGCCTGACCTTCGCCCGCGTCGGCGTGATCGATCCGCTGTCGCTGCAGGACTACGCCGCGCACGGCGGCCTGCAGGGCCTGAAGCGCGCGCTGGCCATGGAGCCCGCCGCCATCGTCGAAGAGATGGTCACGTCGGGCCTGCGCGGACGCGGCGGCGCGGCCTTTCCCACCGGCATCAAGTGGAAGACCGTGCTGGGGTCGCCGGCCGACCGCAAGTACATCGTCTGCAATGCCGACGAGGGCGATTCGGGCACCTTCGCCGACCGCCTGCTGATGGAAGGCGATCCCTACGTGCTGATCGAGGGCATGACCATCGCCGGCCTGGCGGTGGGCGCCACCTACGGCTACATCTACGTGCGCTCCGAATACCCGCACGCGATTGCGACGCTGGAAGCCGCCATCGCCCGGGCCCGCAGCGTGGGCTGGCTGGGCAACGACGTACACGGCAGCGGCCGCTGCTTCGACCTGGAAGTGCGCAAGGGAGCAGGCGCGTACATCTGCGGCGAAGAAACCTCGCTGCTGGAAAGCCTGGAAGGCAAGCGCGGCGTGGTGCGCGCCAAGCCGCCGCTGCCCGCGATCTCGGGCCTGTTCGGCAAGCCTACCGTCATCAATAACGTGATCTCGCTGGCCACGGTGCCGATCATCCTGGCCAAGGGCGCGGCGTACTACCGCGACTACGGCGTGGGCCGCTCGCACGGCACGCTGCCGTTCCAGCTGGCCGGCAACCTTAAACAAGGCGGCCTGGTGGAAAAGGCCTTTGGCCTGAGCCTGCGCGACTTGCTGTATGGCTTTGGCGGCGGCAGCGCGTCGGGACGGCCGCTGCGCGCGGTGCAGGTCGGCGGCCCGCTGGGCGCCTATCTGCCGGAATCGCAATGGGATGTGCCGCTGGACTACGAGGCCTATGTGCAGATATCGGCCATGATCGGCCACGGCGGCCTGGTCGCGTTCGACGACACCGTGGACATGGCGCGCATGGCGCGCTATGCGATGGAGTTCTGCGCCATCGAGTCCTGCGGCAAGTGCACGCCCTGTCGCATCGGCTCGACCCGTGGCGTGGAAACGCTGGACAAGATCGCGGCTGGCGGACCCGACCGCGTGCAGCAGGTGCATCTGCTGCGGGACCTGTGCGACACCATGCTGGGCGGCTCGCTTTGCGCCCTGGGAGGCATGGCGCCCTACCCCGTGCTGTCCGCGCTGAATCACTTCCCACAGGACTTCGGCATCGAATCCCCTCAGCCCGCCGCTCACCCGGCCTGACCCCGAGACCGCCATGCTAGAAACCGTCATCAAGCGCGACCGCGATCTGGGCACCCCGGCGCGGGTGTCCGAAAAGACCGTCACCCTGACCATCGACGGCCAGGAAATCACCGTGGCCGAAGGCACCTCGCTGATGCGCGCGGCCGCCGAGGCCGGCATCAACATCCCCAAGCTCTGCGCCACCGACAGCCTGGAGCCGTTCGGCTCGTGCCGCCTGTGCCTGGTGCAGATCGAGGGCCGGCGCGGCTATCCCGCCTCGTGCACCACGCCGGCCGAGAACGGCATGGTGGTGTTCACCGAAACGCCCAAGCTGCACGACCTGCGGCGCGGGGTGATGGAGCTGTACATCTCCGACCATCCGCTGGACTGCCTGACCTGTCCGGCCAACGGCGACTGCGAGCTGCAGGACATGGCCGGCGTGGTGGGCCTGCGCAACGTGCGCTACGGCTATGACGGCGCCAACCACTTGAAGAGCGAGAAGGACGAGTCCAACCCGTACTTCACCTATGACGCCTCCAAGTGCATCGTCTGCAACCGCTGCGTGCGCGCCTGCGAGGAAACCCAGGGCACCTTCGCGCTGACGATCTCGGGCAAGGGCTTCGCATCGCGTGTGTCGCCGGGACAGGACCAGCCGTTCCTGGATAGCGAATGCGTGTCCTGCGGCGCCTGTGTGCAAGCCTGCCCCACGTCCACCCTGCAGGAAAAGACCGTCATCATGATGGGCCAGGCCGAGCACTCGGTCGTGACCACCTGCGCCTATTGCGGCGTGGGCTGCGGCTTCAAGGCCGAGATGAAGGGCCAGGAAGTGGTGCGCATGGTGCCCTGGAAGGACGGCCAGGCCAACCGCGGCCATTCCTGCGTAAAGGGGCGCTTTGCCTGGGGCTACGCCACGCACAAGGAACGCGTGCTCAAGCCGATGATCCGCAAGCACATCACCGATTCCTGGAAGGAAGTGTCCTGGGACGAGGCGATCAACTACGCCGCGTCGGAATTTCGCCGCATCCAGGGCGAATTCGGCCGCGACGCGGTCGGCGGCATCACGTCGTCGCGCTGCACCAACGAAGAGACCTGGCTGGTGCAAAAGCTGGTGCGCGCGGCCTTCGGCACCAACAACGTCGACACCTGCGCGCGCGTCTGCCATTCGCCCACCGGCTATGGCCTGAAGCAGACGCTGGGCGAATCCGCCGGAACGCAGACCTTCGATTCCGTCATGCACACCGACGTGGTGATCGTGATGGGCGCCAACCCGAGCAGCGGCCACCCCGTGTTCGCTTCCCGGTTGAAGCGCCGGCTGCGCCAGGGCGCTCGCCTGATCGTGATCGACCCGCGCCGCATCGAGCTGGTGAGTTCGCCGCACATCAAGGCCGACTTCCACCTGCAGGTGCGGCCCGGCACCAACACCGCGCTGCTGTCATCGATGGCGCACGTGATCGCCACCGAAGGGCTGATCGACGAGGCCTACGTGGCCGAGCGCTGCGAGGCCAAGGCGTTCCAGGAATGGCGCGACTTCGTGTCGCTGCCCGAGAATTCGCCCGAAGCCATGGCCGAGATCACCGGCGTGCCGGCGCAGGCCGTGCGCGGCGCGGCGCGCCTGTTCGCCACCGGCGGCAACGGCTCGATCTACTACGGCCTGGGCGTGACCGAGCACAGCCAGGGCTCGACCACCGTCATGGCCATCGCCAACCTGGCCATGGCCACCGGCAACGTCGGCCGCGAAGGCGTGGGCGTGAATCCGCTGCGCGGGCAGAACAACGTGCAGGGTTCGTGCGACATGGGTTCGTTCCCGCACGAGCTGCCCGGCTACCGCCACATTTCCGACAACGTGGTGCGAGCGCAATTCGAGCAGGACTGGGGCGTGACGCTACAGCCCGAACCCGGCTTGCGGATCCCGAACATGTTCGAGGCCGCACTGGGCGGCTCGTTCAAGGGCCTGTACTGCCAAGGCGAGGACATCGTGCAGTCCGACCCGAACACGCAACACGTGGCCGCGGCGCTGGCGGCGATGGAATGCATCGTGGTGCAGGACCTGTTCCTGAACGAAACCGCCAAGTACGCACACGTGTTCCTGCCGGGTTCTTCGTTCCTGGAAAAGGACGGCACCTTCACCAACGCCGAGCGCCGCATTTCGCGGGTGCGCAAGGTGATGGAGCCCAAGAACGGCAAGTCCGACTGGGAAGTGACCGTGGCGCTGTCCAACGCGCTGGGCTACCCCATGAACTACCGCCATCCGCGCGAGATCATGGAAGAGATCGCGCGCCTGACGCCGACCTTCAGCGGCGTCAGCTACGAGAAGCTGGACAAGCTGGGCAGCCTGCAGTGGCCGTGCAACGACGACGCGCCCGAGGGCACGCCGATCATGCACATCGACAGCTTCGTGCGCGGCAAGGGCAAGTTCATGATCACCAAGTACGTGCCGACCGACGAGCGCAGCACGCGCCGCTTCCCGCTGCTCTTGACCACGGGCCGCATCCTGTCGCAGTACAACGTGGGCGCGCAGACCCGCCGCACCCCCAACGTGATGTGGCACAGCGAAGACGTGCTGGAAATCCATCCGCAGGACGCCGAGGACCGCGGCGTGAAAGACGGCGATTGGGTGGGCGTGCAGAGCCGCGCCGGTGAAACGGTGCTGCGCGCGACCCTGACCGACCGGGTGCAACCGGGCGTGGTATACACCACGTTCCACTTCCCCGAGTCCGGCGCCAACGTCGTCACCACCGACAACTCCGACTGGGCCACCAACTGCCCCGAATACAAGGTCACCGCGGTGCAGCTCACGCGGGTGTCCCAGCCGTCGGAATGGCAACGGCAATGGTCGCGCTTTGCGGATATCCAGCAAAAGCTGTTGCGTGAACGCTCGCGCGAAAGCGAAGCCGCGCTGACGGGGAAATAACCCGCCTAGCCTCGGACCCGCCATGGACCACAGCCCCTCTTCCCCGCCCTCCCGCCTTGATAGCGTGGCGGCCCAGGTGACCCGCGTGCGGGCCGGCGCCATTGCGGCCGGCGCCGAGGCCGACCAGTTGGCCGAGGAAACGCCGGTGGCGCTGGAATTCAACGGTATCAGCCACGCCACCATGCTGGCCACGCCCGCGGACCTGGAGGACTTTGCCGTCGGTTTTTCGCTGTCCGAAGGCATCATCGACAGCGTGGCGGACGTGCGCGGCATCGACGTGCTGCCGCAGTGCGACGGCATCGTGGTGCAGGTGG
>JBEBOQ010000079.1:0-23211 GCA_040396375.1 Achromobacter xylosoxidans | reverse complement strand
TGACCACTTCGGCCACGGCCGAACCGCCGCGCTCGGCCACGTCCGACGCGCTGGCCGCCAACTGATTGGCCTGGCGCGCGTTGTCGGCATTCTGCTTGACGGTCGAGGCCAGCTCTTCCATCGAGGCCGCGGTCTCTTCCAGCGAGGCCGCCTGTTCTTCGGTGCGGCTGGACAGGTCGGTGTTGCCGGCCGAGATCTCGCGCGAGCCCACCGTAATCTCGTCGACGCCGCGGCGCACGGTAGCCACGGTGCGTGTCAGGCTTTCCTGCATGCGCTTGAGCGCCGCGAACAGTTGGCCGATTTCGTTGTGCGAACGCACTTCAACGCGACTGGTCAGGTCACCCGAGGCGATCTTGTCGAAATGCTGACCGGCTTCCACCAGCGGGCGCACCACCAGGCGGCCGAACAGCACGCGGCAGAACACCATCAGCACCAGGGCCAGCGCCACGGCGATGCCCACCGCAATCATGGCGCGGTTGAAGTTGGTCTCGGCCTGGTCAATCGTCGCTTGCTGCTGGTCGGCGATGTACTTGCCGAACTCGTTGAGCGCCTCGATGAACGCCGCGCTGCGCGGCGTGCCGTATTCGTTGTTGACCATGTAGAACGTGGAGTAGTCCTCGCTACGCAGCGCCTCGACCATGGTGTCCACGCCGTCATCGATATACGAGCGGTAGCGGCGCACCAGGTTCATCGACAGCTGGCGGCCGGTGTCGTCCTGCAGCATGTTCTTCTGGAAGTCGGCGAAGCGGCTACGCACGCCGGTCAACAGGTCGGTAGCGCCTTTGAGCGAGGCCGCCGCGTCACGGGCCGAGTTCTCGCCGCTGCCCCAGCCGGATTCCTGCAGGTGACGCGCCGCGACCATCAAGCTGACGCGGGCGCGCAGCATGTCGCTGTTGATCACTTCCACTTGCTTGGCGCGTTCGGTCAGCGCGTTGACCTCGCGGATGGATTCGTAGTTGTGCTGCAGGAAGAAAGCGGCCAGGCCGCCCACCGCCGCGATCAGAATGGCGAAGAACGCCATGACCCACAACAGCATCGTGCCGACGCGGGCATCGCGCAGCCTCAGTTTGCGCTTCACTTTGGGCGCGCGCGCGGCCTTTTTCTTACCGACCTTGCCGGACTTCGCACCGGATTCGAGACTCGCTTCCATATTCTTTCCCCATCCCTCAGGAACTGCTCTGACCAAATGAAAAACCACCCCGGCGCGCCGTCCGTGCCGGACGGGCACGCATCAGGGCGACGTACGCCCGGGCCTTTGGGGGCCTGGGCGCTTTCCGCGGGAAACCAGGGGCTTACAGACCCTGGCGCGTCGATTCGGGCGGCGCGGCCGGCACCGGTATGACGATGGTTTCCACCTGGGGAGCCGGCGCGGGCTGTTGCGCCCATTCCTGACTGGTGTCAGGCACGGGTGCGGGGCCCAGCAATTTCTGGCGTTCCCAGGGTTCCAGCAGAATATTGGTGCTGTCGACAAGGCGCATCAGCCGGCCGTCGGGGCCGAACTGCAGCAGCGCTTCCTTACGGCTGTACAGGCCGTCCGCGACAAACGTGATCTTGAAGGACCAGAGGGCAAGGAAAGTGCCGTCGGTCTGTTTATAGAACTTGTCGGGCGGGGCCGTCAGCGCCCGCGAGGCCTCTTCCAGCGTCGTCTGCCCAGGAGTCAGGGTCGACAGTTTGCCGGGGTCGAAGTTGTGACCCGTCGCCGCACAGCCCGCAACCAGCGCCGCAATCGCCGCGGCTGCCAGAAAATGTAGATAGCCTCGCATACCTGCCCGTTTACCGGTCGCAACCGGCGTCAAAAGGATTCCCAATCGTCGTCCGACGGCGCCTGGCGGCGGGTGGCCGCCGGCGCCGGTTTGGTGTCGTTCGCGGCGGCCGGACGCGGCGCCGGACGGCGCAACGGGCGGGCGGCCGAGGCCGCTTCGACCGGCGCCGGCTTGGCGCGTGTGCTGGTGCTGTGCGTCAGACGGGCGGCCGGTGTAGCGGGTGTGCCTTTACGGGGCGCCGATGCCGCAGCGGTCCGGACCGGCGCCGCGATCTTGCTTTGCGCAGGCGCGGCGCTGTCCGCCGTCGGTGCTGCCACGCGCGGCGCACTGCGCTGCTGGGCCAATTGGCGTGCCGGCACTTCGATCACGTCGCCGGCATTGATCTTGAACACCGCCACGGCCTCGACCAGGCGCTGGGCTTGTTCCTGCAGCGAGCCTGCCGCAGCCGCGGCTTCTTCCACCAACGCCGCGTTCTGCTGCGTCACTTCGTCCATCTGCGACACCGCGCGATTGACCTGGTCGATGCCGCCGGACTGTTCTTCCGAGGCCGCCGAAATCTCGCCCATGATGTCCGTTACGCGCTTCACGGAAGCCACGATCTCTTGCATCGTCGAGCCGGCGCGTTCCACCTGCTGCGAACCCGCGCCGACCTTGGTCACCGAGTCTTCGATCAAGCCCTTGATTTCCTTGGCGGCTTGCGCGCTGCGCTGCGCCAGCGAGCGCACTTCGCCCGCCACCACCGCAAAGCCCTTGCCCTGCTCGCCAGCACGGGCCGCTTCCACCGCCGCGTTCAGCGCCAGGATGTTGGTCTGGAAGGCAATGCCGTCGATCACCGACACGATTTCGGAAATCTTGCGCGAGCTGGCGGAAATACCTTGCATCGTGTTGACCACTTCGGCCACGGCCGAACCGCCGCGCTCGGCCACGTCCGACGCGCTGGCTGCCAACTGGTTGGCCTGGCGCGCGTTGTCGGCATTCTGCTTGACGGTCGAGGCCAACTGTTCCATCGAGGCCGCGGTCTCTTCCAGCGAAGCCGCCTGCTGCTCGGTGCGGCTGGACAGGTCGGTGTTGCCCGCGGAAATCTCGCGCGAGCCCACATTGATTTCATCCACGCCACGGCGCACGGCCGACACGGTGCGGGTCAGGCTTTCCTGCATGCGCTTGACCGCAGCCATCAGCGCACCAATCTCGTTGGTGGAGTTCACTTCCACACGCGTGGTCAGGTCGCCGCCGGCGATGCGGTCAAAGCTTTCGCTGACCACGCGCAGGGGGCGCAGCACGACGCGATTCATGAACAGGAACGCACCCAGCGACACCAACAGAATCACGATTGCCAAGGCGATATAGACGTAGGTCATCACCGCGGCTTGCGAACGCGATGCCGCGACCTGCTCTTCGCTGTAGGCGTTGATGGAGCCGGCGAATTCGGCCAGTTGCTTGGAGAACGCGCCGCTGGCCGCGGCCGTCTTATTGTTCTTCAGGCTCAGGTATTCGGCGTTGTCGCCCCGGTCCAGCGCGGCCAGCATGGCCTGCAGCCCATCGGAAAAGCCGTTGAACGAGGCCAGCAGCTGGCCTTCTGCGGTGCGCCCGATCTCGGTGACCTTCGGGATCGTCTTGAAGGTGTCGAGCTTTTTCTTGGCGTCGGTCATCAGCTGTTGCACGGTGCGGGTGTTTTCCGCCGCGCCGGCCTTGTCGCCGGCGGCGCGCTGCGCCGCTGCAAGATCCGCGCGAATGGTCGCGCGCAGCATCTGCACGTAAGCGTCCTTGATCAGATTGCTCTGCTGGACGCTCAGGCTATCCAAGGCATTGATCGCCTCGGCATTGGATTGCATGTTGCTCCAACCCAGCGCAATGGCAACCAGCGCGGCCACGGCGACTGCCAATTGGGCAAGCATCAAGCCCGTGCGCACCTTCAGATTGCTAAACATGTTCCGATAGTTCCGGTAATCGTTCTGGCGGCGCTTCAAAGCCGCCCCAACGTAAAAGGGGTGTGTTCTCTACTGCCTGCTCACCATGCGCGGACGGACGGCGCCGTTGTCAGAAGGACTCCCAATCGTCATCCGAGGGCGGCGCACGCCGGGTCGCCGCAGGCGCGGGCTTGATCGGCTTGGCATCGGTGGCATCGCTGGTCTTGACGACCGGACGGCGCAACGGACGCGCCGCGGTGGCGCCGCTATTGGCGGTCGGCTTGGCGCGGGCGGGCTGCGCCAGGCGCGGCGCCGCAGCCGCCGGTTTTGCGGGTGCCGGGGCCGGTTCGTCAGCGGTCTTGGACGCCTGCGCGGCGGGAGCCACCGGTGCCTGCGGAGCAGGCGCTGCGGCCACGCGCGGCGCACTGCGCTGCTGGGCCAGTTGGCGCGCCGGCACTTCGATCACATCGCCCGCATTGATCTTGAACACTGCCACCGCCTCGGCCAGGCGCTGGGCCTGCTCCTGCAGCGAGCCGGCCGCGGCCGCGGCTTCTTCCACCAAGGCCGCGTTCTGCTGCGTCACTTCGTCCATCTGCGACACCGCACGATTGACCTGGTCGATGCCGCTGGACTGCTCTTCCGAGGCCGCCGAGATCTCGCCCATGATGTCCGTCACGCGCTTGACCGAGGACACGATCTCTTGCATCGTCGCGCCGGCGCGTTCCACCTGCTGCGAACCCGCGCCGACCTTGGTCACCGAGTCTTCGATCAAGCCCTTGATTTCCTTGGCGGCTTGCGCGCTGCGCTGCGCCAGCGAGCGCACTTCGCCCGCCACCACCGCAAAGCCCTTGCCCTGCTCGCCAGCACGGGCCGCTTCCACCGCCGCGTTCAGCGCCAGGATGTTGGTCTGGAAGGCAATGCCGTCGATCACCGACACGATTTCGGAAATCTTGCGCGAGCTGGCGGAAATACCTTGCATCGTGTTGACCACTTCGGCCACGGCCGAACCGCCGCGCTCGGCCACGTCCGACGCGCTGGCTGCCAACTGGTTGGCCTGGCGCGCGTTGTCGGCATTCTGCTTGACGGTCGAGGCCAACTGTTCCATCGAGGCCGCGGTCTCTTCCAGCGAAGCCGCCTGCTGCTCGGTGCGGCTGGACAGGTCCGTGTTGCCCGCGGAAATCTCGCGCGAACCCACGTTGATCTCATCCACGCCGCGGCGTACCGACGCCACGGTGCGGGTCAGGCTTTCCTGCATGCGCTTGATGGCCGCAAACAACTGGCCGATCTCGTTGGTGCTGCGCACCTCGATGCGGCCCGTGAAATCGCCACCCGAGATTTTCTCGAAGTGATCGCCCGCCTCGTGCAGCGGACGCAGCACGGTGCGGTTGATGAAGATCCAGCACCCCAGCGCCAACAGCAATGCGATGGCCAGCAGCGCGATGGTGACCGTGCGCGAGACCTTGTGATCGACTTCGGCCTGTGCGGCCAGTTCGTCGGTGCGGGTATCGATAAAGCCCAGGTACTTGTCGACGGCTTCGAGGAACTTGGCGTTGACGTTGGTGGCCGAGTCATTCAGGTTCAGGTAGTCCTGGATGGCCATGCCCGCCAACGCGGCGGACTGGCGCTTGATCACGCCATCGAATTCCTTGAGGGCGGCTTCCAGGCTCTGTGCCATTGCTTCCGTGCCGGCCAAGGCGGGCGCTTTACGGAAAGCGTCCATCTGCTTGTAGCCTTCCTGCATCAGGCTGTCCGAACGCTTGGCCTGCGCCGTGGCCTGCTCGGTCTTGCCCTGCTGCATGTCCATCAGCGAGGTCGCCAGCAACAGGCGGGCGCGCAAGAACAGGCTGTAGGCGCGGTTCAATTGCGTCGCCTGGTCCGAGTACGCGGTATTGATCTGATCCAGCTTTTCGTTGCTGGAATTCAATCCCATCCACGCCACGCCGTTGGATATGAACATGGCGCCCGTGAAGAGCAGCAACACCAAAATTATGCAGGTGCGAACTTTCAAATTGACAAGCATGAAATATCCGAGCGTTATGCAGCGTGAAACGACAAATTCCCTACCCTGCACGCACACACGGACGCTCCGGCTTTGCACCGGAAGCGTCCGCAAGGGCGCACCTTGCCGCGTCCCGGGGACACGGCCTATGGACTCACCGCATTACTTGCGGCTGAACAGACTCGATCCCTGGATCGTCATGAACGCCGCCGACGCGGCCTGCAGCGCCACCTGGCGCAGGGCCAGTTGGCTGGCGCCCGAGTAGTAGTCCAGGTCTTCCAGGTCCGACAACGACTTGGAGTAGGACAGGCCCTTTTGGGTGCCGGTCCCGTCCAGGGCTTCCAGTTCGTTCATGCGGGCGCCCACCGAGGCGGCAACGGTCTGCACGTTGTCGTAGTTGGTCGCCAGCTTCTTGTTGGCGGTGGCCAGTTCGTTGTTCAGTTTGGCCAACGCCACCTCATCGCCGGCGATCGGCGAATCCAGCGTCTTGATCAGGCTGTCCAGCGTGTTGAACAAGTCCACATTGGCGGATTGCACGCTCTCGACGTCGATCACGTCGCCGTTCTGCGGCGTACCCTTGACCACCACGGCCACACCGCCGAAATCGATGGATGCATCCGGCGTGTAGGGGGTCGGCACGGCCGGCGGCGCTGGGGCGATGACGGGCGGAACCGGCGGGTTGGCGTTGGGCGAGGTCGTGATGACCCGGTAGCCCATGTTGCCCGTGGCGGGGTCTGATTCAAATTGCAGGCTGAAATTCTTGCCGATATTGGGGCTGCCCGGCGTCACCGAGACCGTGCTGAACTGCGCGGTACCCTTGTTGGCCGACGCGGCAGTGCTGACATAGGCCTGCGAGCCCGGATTGGCGCGGTTGAAAATATCGCTGCCGATGTCGCTGGTGGACATCTGGCGCGATTGGTCGACCTGCACCGTGCGCTCGCCGGTGGCGCCGCTGTAGACGATCTTGCCAGTGGTGTCCTGGGCGTACGGAACCACGCCGCCCTGGTAGCCGGAGAACAGGTATTGACCGTTGCCGTCGGTGCTGTTGGCCAGGCCCAGGAGCGCGTCGCGGGCACTCTTCAGGGCGGTGGACAAGGCTTGGCGGTCGCTGTCGGCGAAGGTGCCGTTACCGGCCTGCACCACGCGGGTGCGCACGTCGGCCAGCGCCGTCGTGATCGAATCCAGGATGTTGTTTTCCTGGCCGAGATTGGTCTTGGCCGTACCGCGGTTCAACCCGTACGTCGAGTTCATGCTCTGCGTCTGCGCGACGTTGATCGACAGCGATGCCGACAGCGGATCATCGGCCGGCGTCAGGAACTTCTTGCCGCTGCCCACCTGTTCAACCAGGCGGTTCATGTCGGATTCCTGAGAAAGAACGCCCTTCAGGCCGTTCGAATACATCATGGAGGTGCTCAGGCGCATGGTGAAGCTCCGAATTTGTCTTTATTGGTCACGAGTCAACGGTCCGATCAGCCGCGCAAACCCAGCAGCGTGTCGAACAGCGTGCTTGCTACGTCGATGATGCGAGCGCTTGCCTGGTATTGCTCTTGGTAGAGCGACAGGCTTACGTATTCTTCATTCAGGTTCACGCCCGACACGGCCTGCTGAGCC
Source organism: Achromobacter xylosoxidans (assembly GCA_040396375.1). Classification (GTDB taxonomy): domain Bacteria; phylum Pseudomonadota; class Gammaproteobacteria; order Burkholderiales; family Burkholderiaceae_B; genus Achromobacter; species Achromobacter xylosoxidans_D. The sequence continues at coordinate 15,931 of JBEBOQ010000079.1, read as the reverse complement.
TCGGTCTTCTGCGTGATGAGGTTGGCCTGGGCGGTGTTGGCCGACTTGATCTGCTGCGTCTGCACGCCGACGGTGTTGACCACCTGCGAGAACATCTCATTGATGCTCATCGTGCCGTGGCCCAGCACCTTGGTGGTCTGCAGCTGCGCCAGCTTCAGCGCGTTCTTGCCGTTGGCGTCGCCGCCGGTGGCATCGGCTGCCGCAATCTTGTCCGGATCGGTGATCAGCACGTTGATGTCGCGGGCCGCATCGCGCGTGGGCGACAGCGACCACTTGTCGCCGGCCTGGGGCGGCGAATCGATCGTCAGCGTCACGCCCATTTCGGCGTCCAGGTTCAGCGTCGCGGTGGGCGGCGTGCCGTTGGCCGGGCCGTTATACACCTGCGTGCCTTCCGGCAGGCGCGTCACCATGTAATTGGTGCCGTCAAACGAGATATCGTAGTCTTTGGCGTTGATGTTGTTCAGGTTGGTGAACGCGCCGCTGATCTGCGCCCCGCTCTTGTTGTTGGCGTTCGGCACGCCCTGCGGCTTGCCAACACTGAAGAAATCAGTGCCGGGGTTGCCGCTGGTGTCCAGACCCTGCTTGTGCTGCTCATTGAACGACAGTGCCAGGCCCACGGCCATCTGGCCCAACTGGCTTTGCATCACGTCCAGCGAGGTGGCGCGGAACTGCAACAGGCCGCCCAGCTTGCCGCCGGTGACTTCGGCGTCATTCAGTTCCACCGCCACGGTCTTGCCGCCCGAACCGGCCGGCAACGTGTAGGCGATGACCGTGCGGCTCACGTCCTTGGCGGACGATACGGCCTGCAACGGGTAGATGGTCTTGCCCGACAACAGCGCCTGACCGCCGGAAGCCAGCGAGATGCTGATGCTGTCGCCCTGCTCGTAGGTGGTCACGCCGATCAGTTGGTTCAGCTCCGAGACCGCCTGGTCGCGCTGGTCCATCAGATCATTCGGCGGATTGCCGCCGGCCTTGGAGCGGGCGGTCGAAATCTGGGTATTCAGGTCGTCGATGCGGGTCAGGTAGCTGTTGACCTGGTCCACGGTCGTGGAGATCTGCGTGTTCAGGCCCAGGCGCTGGTTCTGCATTTCCTGGTAGGCCGAACGGATCTGGGTGGACAGGCTGTTGGCCTTGCCCAGCAAATCCTGGCGCGCAGCAGGGTCCGCCGGCTTGCTGGCCACGGTGTTCATGCTGGTAAAGAAATTGGACAGGCCCGGGGCAATGCCCACCGTGCGGTCGGCAAACAGGTTGTTCACCTGCGACACCTGGTCAAACTGCGCCTGCAATTGAGCGCCACTGCCCTGCGCGCCGACAAGCTGCTTGTACAGGAAGCTGTCGTAGCTGCGCACAACGGTGTCGACCTGGACGCCGCGGCCGATGTAACCAGCGCTGGTGGCCTGGGCGCCGGCCGACGAAATCATGACGCGCTGACGGTTGTAACCGACCGTGGTGGCATTGTTGATATTGTGGCTGGTGGTGGCCAAGCCTGCCTGGGACGCGTTCAGCCCGCCCAATGCCAATTTATACAAATTCATGCTGACAATGCCCCGTATGTAACCGCAACTGATATGTCTGGATACCCGATTAACGGCAGCAGGTAGTCCAAATTTAGAGTCCTTCCAACATCTGGCGCGAAATATCCACCTTGGCGGCGGCGCCACGCAGTTGGCTCATGACACCGATCAACTTCTGCGCATATTGGGGATCGGTGGCGTAGCCGGCGTCCTGGATGCGGCGGGCGGCCTCGACCTCGTTGCGCGCCTGGGTCACGCTTTCGTAGCGCGGGCTGTTGCCGATCAGGCGGGCGTAGTCCGCAAACGATTCTTCATAGGACGAGTAGGCCCGGAAGGGTTGCGTCACCTTTTTGGCGACGCCGTCTTCGTATTCGGTGGTCAGCACATTGACGACCTTGCCCTTCCAACTGCTGCCCGCCTTGATGCCGAACAGGTTGTAGCTGGTACTGCCGTCGGCATGCTTGATCTCGCGCTGGCCCCAGCCGGATTCCAGGGCCGCCTGGCCCATGATCAGGCGGGCCGGCACGCCGCTTTGCTGCGACGCCAGATTGGCGGCGCGCGACATCTTCGACACGAAATTGATGACGTGCTCGGGCGCGCCTTCGGCCGCGGCCAGGGCCCGGTCGCTGGCGCGGTTGTTGCGCATCACGTCCATCAGCGCCGACACCTCGCGCGAGCTGCCGGTACGGAAATCGAAATCGGCGCCCTGCCCCAGGTTCTTGACGGCGTCCGCCGACAAATCACCGGGCTTGCCCTGCTGCATCTGTGCCAGGATGGATTTCGACAGACCGATGCCCGGGGTGGCCAGGTGCAGCGCCAATTGCTCGTCGGCCATGGATTGCAGCATCTGCGTCTGCTGCGAGTCGAACAAGCCCTCTTTGGGCGTCGCCTCGCGCATCCGCTTGAGCATCATCTGCAGGAACAGGGCCTCGAATTGCTTGGCGACCTGCTTTTGCTGGTCGGTGCCGGGCCCGTCCGGATCCTTCGTCACATCGCGCTTCAGGTCCGACAGGCGCCCCATGTCGAACACGGAATCCTGGCGGCTGCCCAGGCGCGCGGTGTTGTTGGTGTACGCCATGGCGGTCAGATGATCTCGAGCTCGGCGCGCAAGGCGCCGGCGGTCTTCATGGCCTGCAGGATCGCCAGCAGGTCCTGCGGCGTGGCGCCCAGGGCGTTCAGGCCCTTGACCACGTCGGCCAGGTTGGCGCTGGTGGTCACGCGCTGCAGCGAGCCGTTGTCCTGGCGCACTTCGATCTGGGTATTGGGCACCACCACCGTCTGCCCTTCCGTGAAGGGCGTATCCGGCTGCGACACCTGGTTCTGGCGGTTGATGATGACCGACAGGTTGCCGTGCGCCACGGCGGCCTCTTCGATCATGACCGTGCGGTTCATGACCACCGAGCCGGTGCGGGCGTTGATGATGACCTTGGCCACGGTGGGCGCGCGCGTGACCTGCAGGTCTTCGATCTGCGACAGGAAGCGCGCCTGGGACGCTTGTTCCAGCGGGCTGCGCACCTGCACCACCCGGCCGTCCAGCGCCGTGGCCGTGCCTGGGCCGAACTTGCGGTTCAGCGCCGCCACCACGTTCTGGGCGGTGCCGAAGTCGGTGCTGTTCATTTCCAGGTAGATGTAGCCGTCGCGGGCGAACGTGGTCGGCACGCCGCGTTCAACGATCGCGCCCGCGCTGATGCGGCCGCCGTTGAGCTGGTTGATCTGCACGCTGGAACCGCCGGCCGAGGCGCCCGCGCCGCCGACCAGGATGTTGCCCTGGGCAATCGCATACACCTGGCTGTCCGCGCCCTTGAGCGGGGTCATCAGCAAGGTGCCGCCGCGCAGGCTCTTGGCGTTACCCATGGACGACACCACCACGTCCAGCGTCTGGCCGGGCCGGGCAAACGCCGGCAAGGTGGTCGTCACCATGACCGCAGCCACGTTCTTTAATTGCATGTTGCTGCCGGCGGGCACGGTGATGCCCAGCTGCGACAGCATGTTGGTCAGGCTTTGCTGCGTGAACGGCGTCTGGCGCACTTGGTCGCCGCTGCCGTCCAACCCCACCACCAGGCCGTAGCCGATCAGCTGGTTGCCGCGCACACCCTGGATGGACGCCAGGTCCTTGAGCCGCTCGGCGTGGGCCGCCGAGGCGCCGGCCAGCAACCCGGCCACGACGCAGACGCGCGCCAACAGGGACAGCAAGGCGGAAATCGGAGTCGGTTGTTTCATGGTCAGAACGGCGAAGCGATCAGGAAGAAGCGTTGCAGCCAGCCCATGGTCTGGACTTCGTCCATGACGCCCTTGCTGCGGTATTCGATGCGGGCGTCGGCCACCTGGGTGGACGACACGGTGTTCGTCCCGGTGATGGAACGCGGGTCGACCACGCCGGAGAAGCGCACGTATTCGCTGCCGCGGTTGATGGCGATCTGTTTCTCGCCGGCCACCTGCAGGTTGCCGTTGGACATCACCCCCACCACCGTGGTGGTGATGGTGCCGGTGAAGGCGTTGTTGGCGGTGCTGTCGCCCTTGCCCTGCGCCACGTTGCCACCCTTGGCATCGAGGTTCAGGTTGGCATTGGCCCAGCTGTCCATGAACGACGGCGCGGCGGCGATGCCCAGGCTGGCATTGCCGCTGCGGTTGGTGTTGGTGGCGACATTCTTGGAGGCGTTCGTCTTCTCGTTGAGCACGATGGTGACGATATCGCCGACGTTGCGCGGCCGGCGGTCCTCGAACAACGGATAGTTGCCGTACGTCGTGGGCTGGTAGATCGAGCCCGTCGGCTGCGCCATGGGCATCGGCGGCGGCGGCGGCGCCGCCGTCGTCGGCCCGGTCACGATGGGTTCGGGCGGGATCATGGCGCAACCGGCCACCAGCAAAGCCAGGGCAGCACTCGAAACCAGACGCAGGACAGACGACATGGGCATCACAGTTGGGTCAGGCGGGCCAGCATTTCGTCCGAGGTCTTGACGGCCTTGCTGTTCATTTCGTAGGCGCGCTGGGTGGTGATCATGTTGACCAGTTCTTCAGCGACGTTCACGTTGGACGTTTCGACGTAGTTCTGCATAAACGTACCGGCGCCGTCCACACCCGGTTGCAGCAGGTTGGCCGGACCCGACGCGTCGGTTTCCAGGTACAGGTTCTCGCCCACGCTTTGCAGGCCGGTCGGGTTGATGAACGTAGCGACCTGCAACTGGCCGATCTGCACGTTCACGCCAGCGGCGCCCGGCTGCGTCACCGACACGATGCCGTCCTTGCCGATGGAGATGGACAAGGCGTTGTCCGGCACGTTCATCGGCGGCTGGATCACGTAGCCGCTGACCGTGGTCAGCTGGCCGTTCTGGTCGCGCTGCAGCGCGCCGTCGCGGGTGTAGGCTTGCGTGCCGTCGGGCAGTTCCACCTGCAGGAAGCCGCGGCCATTGATTGCCACGTCCAGCTCGCCGCCGGTGTTGTTCAGGCCACCCGTGGTGTGGATGCGTTCCGTCGCGGCCACGCGCGCGCCGGTGCCCAGTTGCAGGCCCGAAGGCAGCTGCGTGGCGTCGCCCACTTGGGCGCCCGGCTGGCGCAGGGTCTGATACATCAGGTCCTGGAACACGGCGCGGCCGCGCTTGAACCCGTTGGTCGAGACGTTGGCCAAGTTGTTGGAAATCACGTCCATCGAGGTCTGTTGACCTTCCAGGCCCGTCTTGGCAATCCACAGCGAACGCATCATGATGAAGTACTCCTGGTGCGGCGGCCCGGCCGCGCGCGAAAATTATTTGGTTCGGATCGGCTGACCGGATCAGGAAACCGAGAGGATGCCGTTGGCGCGTTCGGCGTTGCGATCCGCCTGCTGCACCACCTGCATCTGCTGCTCGAAGCGGCGGGCGTTTTCGATCATGCCCACCATCGCCGCCATGGGATTGGTATTGCTGCCTTCCAGCACGCCGGACAGCACCCGCAGGCTGGGATCGGCCGGCACCGGCGGGGCCGGCTGGCCGTTGACCGGCGCCAGGCGGAAGACGCCGTCGTCACCGTGCACCAGTTGCGCCTCGGGCGGGTTGGCCAGCTTGATGCGGCCCAGGTTGAGGATGTTGTTGGGCGCGTCGCCGGCGCCGATGGCGGTGATGGTGCCGTCCGAGGTGATCGTCAGCGCGGCCTGGTCGGGCACGTCGATGATGCCGTTCTGGTCGGACATCACCGGCTGGCCCAGCGAGGTCTGCAACAGGCCGTTCACGCCCACCTGCAGGCTGCCGGCGCGGGTATAGGCCTCGCCCTGCGGGGTCTGCACCGCGATCCAGCCGTTGGAGCTGGCCAGGGCCACGTCCAGGTCGCGGCCGGTGGTCTGCATATTGCCCATTTCGAAGTTGTTGCGGGGCGTCGACGCCACCGTCGAGACACGCGTCGGCAGGCTCACGCCGTCATTCACCGGAACCGACCGGTACAGCGCGATCTGCTCGCGAAAGCCCGGCGTGTTCACGTTGGCCATGTTGTTGGAGAGCGCGGCCTGGTGCTCCGTGATCCGCGCTGCGCCATTCATGGCGGTGTAGATGATTCGATCCATTGCCTATTCCGTCGGTGTCGTCGCGTGCCCGTCAGCCATTACTTCAGGTTCATCAGGACTTGCATGATTTCGTCCTGGGTCTTGATGGTCTGCGAGTTGGCCTGGTAGGTGCGCTGGGCGATGATCATGTTGACCAGCTCCTTGCTCATGTCCACGTTCGAGGCTTCCGTCGCCTGGCCCACCACCTTGGACATGCCGTTGCCGCCCGGCTGGCCCAGAATCGGCTGGCCCGAGGTCGACGTTTCTTTCCAGGCGTTGTTGCCCACCGGCTGCAAGCCCTGCAGGTTGGCGAAGTCGGCCAGCACGATGGTGCCCACCACGGCGGTCTCGCCGTTGGTGTAGTCAGCCACCAGGCTGCCGTCGGCGCCGATGTTGATGCCGCGGAATTCGCCCGAGGTATAACCGTCCGGCACGGACTTGAGTGCGTAGGCGCTGCCGTACTGGGTGGTGCCGGTGTAGTTCACGGCAATCGCCAGCGGGTTGGCGGGCGTGGTGCCGCCGCCCGGGGCTGCGAACGACAGATTCACCGTCGTGCCGCTGGTCATGACGCCGGCCTTGTTGAAGGTGAACTGCGTCGGGTTGCCCCACACGCCAGCCGCCTCGGTGGTGGGCGCCATGGCCTGGCCGTCCATCGTGTAGTAGACGTCGTAGACGCTGTTGCCCGCGGCGTCGGCTGCGCGCTTGGCGAAGTACTGCATCACCTGGTGCGAGTTGCCCAGCGAGTCATAGACCGTCATGGGCGACGCGTTGGTGTAGCTGGTCGTGACCTTCGGGTCGAACGGCTTGCCGACTTCGGTCACGGCGGCGGTGTAGTTCTTATAGCCGGCCACCTGGGCCAGGTCGCCCGTCGTGACGGCACCAGCGGCGTCGATGGTGACCGGGTTGGGCGCGGCGCCGTAGGTGCCGGCGGGCGGCTGGTTCACCCACACGATGTTGCCTACCGGGTCGCGCGTGAAGTCGTATTGCGTGGCGGGCGACGGCGGCGTGGTGCCGGTCATCGTCACCGAGCCGTTCACGGCCGGCGAGGTCACCGTATTGGTTTGGTAGATGACCTTGGCGTTGGCGTCCAGGTTGGCCACGGTGGTGGCGGTGCTGGTGGCCTTGGGCGCCACGTTGGCGGTCGGCAGTTGCAGTTCGACCGGGTTCGCGCCGATCGCGCCGGCCGGGTAGCCGGTCAGGCGGTAGCCTTGGGCGTTGACGATGAAGTTGTTCTTGTCGACCAGGAATTCGCCGTTGCGGGTGTACATCACCGCGCCGCTCTGGTCGGTCACGCGGAACATGCCCTTGGCGCCGTCGATGGCGATGTCGTATTCGCCACCGCCGCCGTTGACGGTACCCACCGTGAAGCGCTGGGTGATCGCCGACACCTTGGTGCCCAGGCCCACACGCGAACTGGCATACACGTCGGCGAACGACGCGGTCGACGACTTGAAGCCGACGGTGCCCGAGTTGGCGATGTTGTTGCCGATGACGTCCAGGTTCTGCGCCGCGGCATTCAAGCCGCTCAATCCTTGTCCGAAGCCCATGTTTTCTCTCGCTAATCTCTAATGTGGAAACCGCCGCCGTGGCGCCGGCTGATAATCAAACCGGCCCGATTCAGGCGCCGACAACCTTGCGCACATCCAGCATGCTGGTCTGGCCATCCAGGCCCATATCCAGACGCAGGCCGTTGGTGGAGTAAGCCACGCTCTTGACCTGGCCGTACTTCAGCACTTCGGCGGAAACCTTCTTGCCGTCGGCGTCGGACGCCGAAATGGACACGGTGTAGGCGCCCGCTTCCATCGCCACGCCGCCATCGTTCTTGCCGTCCCAATCCAGCGTGTACACGCCGGCTTCCTTCTGGCCCAGCTCCATCGTGCGCACGACCGCGCCGTTGGCGTCCGAAATGCGGACTTGAACCTTGGTGGCGTCGCCCTGCAGGTCGATACCGTAAGGCGTCACCACGCGCTCGGACGGGTGTTCGGCGTCCACCCCCACCTTGACCGTCGAACCCGGGATCAGCACGCCCTTGCCGATCATCGCGACGGCGTTCATGGACTGCGACACGTCGATCTGGCCGCTGATGGCCAGCATCGTGTTCTTCAGGTTGTTGATGCCTTCCACCGTGGAGATCTGCGCCAGCTGCGACGTCAGCTCGGCGTTCTGCATCGGGTTCAGGGGGTCCTGGTTCTTCAGCTGCGTCACCAGCAGCTTCAGGAACTGGTCCTGCAAGCCTTGGGCGGTGGACGAGCCGTTGGCGCCCGATTGCGCCAGGCCCAGGCCGGTCTTGCTCGTGGATTGGTCGACGGTGGTCATGAATTCACTTTGTCTGGAATATTCCGCGCGGGCGGCGCGGCGCGCGGAATCTGGGGATTAGGACTGGCCGATGGTCAGCGTTTTCTGCATCAGGCTCTTGGCGGTGTTCAGCACCTCGACGTTGGCCTGATACGAACGCGACGCGGCGATCATGTTGACCGTTTCGGCCACCGGATCGACGTTGGGCATGCTGATGTAACCCTGGGCGTCCGCCAGCGGATGCTTGGGGTCGTAGACCTGCTTCAGGGGCGATTGGTCCTGGATCACGCCGGCGACGCGCACGCCGCCGATCTCCTGGCCCAGCGCCTGGCCGGCCGAAGGATTGACCTGGAACACCACCTGGCGGGCGCGGTACGGCTGACCGTCGGGTCCAACCACGCTGTCGGCGTTGGCCATGTTGCTGGCCGCCACGTTCATGCGCTGCGATTGCGCGCTAAGCGCCGAACCGGCGATATCGAAAATGCTCAACAAGGACATTGCCTGCGGTTCCCTATGAAAATCAATCCTGGATGGCGGCCATCATGGTCCGGATACGGCCCGACAGCAGCTGCATGGTGCTTTGGTAGTGCAAGGTGTTGTCGGCGAACTGGACACGCTCGATGTCCATGTCCACCGTGTTGCCGTCCATGCTGGGCTGGTACGGCAGGCGGTACAGCAGGTCCGTCGGACCCTGCGACACGGCCTTGGCGGGAATATGGCGCGCGGAGGTCAGCGTCAGCGAGGTGTCCGGCAGGCGCTTGGTGCCTTCCATGGCGTTCTGCATCGCCGCCTTGAAATCAAAATCGCGCGCCTTGTAGTTGGGCGTGTCGGCATTGGCGATGTTCGAGGACAGCACTTCCTGGCGCTGCGCGCGCAGTCCCAGGGACTGCTGGTAGAAGCGGAAATCTTCGTTAAGCCGGTCTAGCATCGGATCGCCTTCAATACGGATGAAACCCGGGGCAACGGACACACCGTTATCCCATTGGATGACGGCATCATAGGGGTCGGCGGCGCAACACAATCAGCCAAATAACCCGTCATTTCTCATCCAATTCACGTATTGCCAAGTGGCGCAGGCTTCTACAATTCAGTCATCATGAAATTCCCCGCAAGCATCCGCCGCGCGCGCGCCGCCTGCCTGGCCGCCCTGATCCTGGCCCCTGCCGCGGCAGCCCAGGCGCAAGAGGCCGCCGCTGTCCAGGCGCCCGAAGCGATCGTTATCGCCGCGCAGGCCTATTTGCTGGAACAACTGGCAGGCCTGCCCGGCCAGCCGTCGGTGGCCATCGACCCGCCGCGAGCCGAGCGCCTGGCGCCTTGCGATGCTTTGTCCCCATTTATGCCGGCCGGCATGAAGCCGCGGTCCCGCATGACGGTCGGCGTGCGGTGCAATGCGCCCAAGCCCTGGACCACCTACGTGCAGGCCACGGTCAGCGTGCCGGGCTATTACTATGTCGCCTCGCGCATGATCGCTGCGGGCCAGGCCCTGACGCCGGCCGACCTGTCGCCGCGCGACGGCGACCTGGTCGCCCTGCCGCCGGGCGTCATCACCAACCCTGATACAGTGGTCGGCATGACGGCCGCCTACCGGATCAACGCCGGCCAACCGGTCAAGGGCGCCGCGCTGCGCAACGCCCAGTCGGTGACGCGCGGCTCGAATGTGCGCATCAACGCCCGGGGCAACGGTTTTGTCGTCAGCAGCGAGGGCCAGGCCCTGGACAACGCGGCGCCCGGCGCCATGGTCCAGGTCCGCACCGCCAACGGACAGGTCGTGACCGGCGTGGTGCGCAACGCCGGGCTGGTCGAAATACAACTTTAGGCAATGTTACATATCGCGTTGCGACTGACGCCCACCTACCCTAAAGTTCCTTCCGACCCTGTCGTTACAGAGACATAAGTAGGCGGATCCGTCGCAAACCGACCCAGGACGCCCTGCGGAGAAAACCTTGAAAATCAATTCGACCACCAACCGGCCCATCTCGGCCGACGCCGTCAGCCCTCGCGCCGAGTCCTCGGTTGCCCAGGCCTACGGCGCCGGCGGCGGCAGCGGTTCGAGCAGCTCGCAAGTCGCGCTGAGTTCGGCTTCGCGCAAAATGCTCGCCCTGCAGGACGGCTCGAACGACATCAATGTCGAACGCGTCGCCGCTATCCGCGCAGCCATTGCCTCGGGCCAGCTCAAGATCGATACCAGCCGCATCGCTGACGGCCTGATCGCCAGCGCCCGCGACCTGTTGAAGTAAGCCTGCCCAGGCAGGCCTGTTACCCCCGGCCCGTTTTACCTTTTGACCAGCAGCCTAGAAGCCATGAGCCCTGTCGAGTCCCTGCAAGCCTGCCTCAAGCAGGAAGACGCCCTGATCACCGAGTTTTCCGCCATTCTGGAAGAGGAAACCAAGGTGCTGGTCGGGCCGGGAAACGTCGACGCGCTGCATGACGTCACCGAACGCAAGGGCGGCGTCGCCCAGCAACTGGTCGACCTGAGCCACGCCCGCGACGGCCTGCTGGCCGAACTCGGCTTGCCCGCCGGCCACGCCGGCACCGAACAGGCCGCCGTGTTGCATCCGCAGTTGTCCGGCGTGTGGCAGGCCCTGTTGACCAAGTCGGCGTCGGCCAATGAAATCAATATGCGCAACGGCGCCCTGATCGACGTGCACCTGCGCTACAACCAGCAGTCGCTGGACGCCCTGCGCAACCTCGGCGGCGCGGGCGTCACGTCCACCTACGACGCGCAAGGCCGCGGCGCCCGCAGCGCCCCGGGCCGCAAACCCATCGTCGCCGGCTGACGAACACGGTTTGAGCCGCACGATAAGAAGCCCGCGCAAGCGGGCTTTTTTGTCATTCCGGCGTCCGCCCGAGGGCGCGACCGCCCCGCCCAAAACAAATCAGCCCGCTTAAGCGGGCTGATGGGCGAGATAACCTGAAGGCAGCGAGGCCGCTGCCCGGGACTCGCTACCCCTCCCCCGCCATTTCCAGCAGGGCGAACATCTTCAGCAAGGCCACCGGCAGCAGGCGACCCGACAGCTTGCGGTCCGCGCTGACCACACCCGACAGCGTCGTACGGGCCGAATCGGCCGCCGGTGCGTGCGCCAGTTGCCAGCAGGCCGCGCCGAGCTGACCTGCCATCAGCGACTGCCGCGCCAGGGTATGCGCGCCATCGACGGCGGGCAGCGCCTGCCAGGCATTGGCCATGTACCGGAAGCCGGCGCGGGCTTCTTCCTGCAGCACCAGCCAACGGGCGACCGTGGCGGCATCCGCCTGGGCCGCGGTCAGGTTGGTCAGGCCGAACAGCTGGCCCGCGATCTCGCCGCTGGCGGTGTCGATCAAGCGCGCGCACACCAATCGCAGACGCGTATCGTCGCCACGGCCGGGCAAGCCGATTTCGGTGCCGGACGCCCACAGCGCCAACGGCGCCGGCCGCGAGCCCGCCACGGCGCGCAGGCCGGGCATGTCGCCCGGCTGGCCCACCGGCAGATAGCCCACGCTCTTGCCGACCGCATTGAGATTGGTCGGGCACTCGTCCTGGATCACGCGCAAGCCGCCCGGGCTGCGCGCCACCCACGAGACGCCCTGCCCGGTCAGGCTCTGCCACAGCGCGGACGTGCCGGCCTCCAGCATGTGCACCACCGGCAAGCGTTCAAGTTGCGCGCCCAGCCAACGGACCCGGGCTTCCAACGCCTGCGCCGTATCCGGCTGGGCCGCGGCAGCGGGGTCGAACGACGACAGCATGCCGTGCGGCAGCACCAATTGCTGCGCCGGCGCCGCCATGGCCGCGCCACGGTCGCTCATCAGGACGGAACTGAGCAGCGTGCCGCCAGGCAGGCCATCGCCCTTCATGCTGGTCTTGCCGTGCATGGCCAGCAGATGGCGGCCGCAGGCGGTGGAGAATTCGCGCCGCACCATCGCCAGCGGCGCTTCGCCCAGCGCGCTCAGGCTGGAACCAGCGCCATCACTGACGTATTCGCGCCATGACGCGCGCGCCTGGACGCAAGCGGGATCGCTGTCGAGCCAGCTGATCGCGTCGTCCAGATTCTGCGCGGCGTCGATCGAGGCCGCGCCGCCCTGCGGGCGCAGGATCGCGGACGCCAGCAACTGGCGGCGGCGCGCCGGGTCGGCGGTCTCGCTTTCGCGCGGCGCGGACCACAGCGACGCCAGGTCCGCCTCGCTGGGCGTATACAGGGCGCGGGCGCGTTCGACCATGGCGAAAGCCCGGTCGATCAATGCGTCGGCGCGAGCCAGCTCCAGGTGCTCCGGCACCTTCTGGCCGATGGACGAATAATGGATCGGCAGCCGGTGGCGGATCGCCGTATCCAGCGCCGCGCCCAGGCGCGAAGCCTCGTCGAGCTTGGTGATGATGCAGCCGGCCACGTCCTCGCCCACGCCATTGCGGTAGGCGTGCGCCACTTCGTCCAGGGTGTCGCCCTGGCTGGCGGCGTTCAGCACCAGCAGCCGGCGCACCGGCTTGCCGGCGTTGCACAACATGGCGGCCTGCTCGGCCACGTGGCGGTCGCGCTGGCTGATGCCGGTGGTGTCGATCAGCACGATCTTGCGGTTGCCCAGCTCGGCCAGGATGCGGCGCAGTTCGCCGGCATCGCGCACCGAATGCGCCGGGACGCCCATCAGGCGGCCGTAGATCTGCAGTTGCTCCAGCGCGCCGATCCGGAAATTGTCAGTGGTCAGCATCGCCACCTGTTCGCGGCCTTCGCGTGCCACGCAGCGCGCCGCCAGCTTGGCCAGCGTGGTCGTCTTGCCGACACCGGTCGGGCCGACCAACGCATACACGCCGCCGCCCAGGAATTCGTCTTCCGAGCCCAGCACCGGCAGGTGGGTCACCAATTCATTGCGGGCCCACGCCAGCGCGGCCTCGGGCGCCAAGCCTTCGGGCATGCGCTCGACCAGGGCGCGCACCAGCTTGGTACTGAAGCCCGCGTCCAGCAGGCTGCGGAACAAGGCAGCACCGGACGGCTCGCGGCCGGGCCCCTGGCGGCCACCCCACAGCAGGCCATCCATGCGGCTTTCAAGCGCGCCGCGCAAGGCGCTGATCGCATCCTGCAAGCCCGCCGCGGCATCGCCGGGCAGGACCGCGGGCGGCACCACCGGACCATTGCGCAGCGGCGCATCGGGCATGCGCGACATCGGCGGCTGCGGAGGGTGTTGCGGCGGCGGCGCGTCGAACCGGCGGGCGACCGGCGGCTGCGGGGCGGCCGGCAACTCGCGCGCCATCGGTGGCAACGCGGGCATTTCAAGCCGCACCGGCGCGACAGGCGCCGCGACGGGCGGTGCGGACACGGCGGGGGCCGAGGCTCCGGGGGCCGGCCATCCCGCCACGGGCGGGACCGCCGCGGCAGGCATGGCCACGGCCGGGGCCGCTGTCATCGGCGGCGCCTGGCGGGCAACGGGTTCCTGCAGTTCGTCCTGCTCCGGCAACGTCGACGAGGCGTACGCGGACTGATAGGCGGCGATGGAGCGCGACGGCGCCGTATAGGCCGGCTGCGGCGCGTGAGCGGGCGGCATCCGCGGCGGCATGGCCGCGGGCGCAGGCGCCATCGACGGCGCGCCAAACGCCGGGGCATGGCCGTCGGCGTAGACACGCGGCGCCTGCGGCGGCTGCTGCGGGGGTTGTTGCGAAGCTTGCGGCAAGGTGTGCTGCGGCGACTCCTGCGGCACGTCGTCGAACGCGCCCTCCAGCGTGGCCAGCACCTCGATACCCCCATCGACGCTGCGGTTCGACACGATCAACGCATCGGGTCCCAGCACCTGGCGCACCTGACGCATGACGTCGCGGCTATTCGCCCCAAAAAAGCGGCTTATCTTCATTGACCATTACCTCCGCCGATCAGCGCGGTCACGCGGACCATGCGCTCATCCGGAATTTCCGTATTCGACAACACGCCCAACTGCGGCAAATGGTGGCGCAGGAAGCGCGACAGCGGCGCGCGCAGCACCGGCGACACCAGCAGCACCGGCGCGTTGCCCTGCGATTCCTGGCGTTCGACCGCGGCCTGGGTTTCACGCAGCAGCGTATCGGCCAGGCCCGGCTCCAGTCCGCCGCTGGTGGTCAAGGCCTGCGACAGCACGCGTTCGAGCTTGACGTCCAGACCGATCACGCGCAGCTCGCCTTCGCCCGGGAACCACTGCTGGGTAATGGCGCGGCCCAGCGAACGACGCGTCAGGGCGATCAGTTCGTTGATGTCCGGCTGCCCGCCTGCGCCGGCCGCCAGCGCCGCCAGGCGCGGACCGTGTTCGGACAGGGTATCGATGATGGTACGCATGTCGCGGATCGGTACTTCCTCGGCCAACAGCCCCTGCAGCACCTTCTGCAACGCCGTGAGCGACAGGGTCTTGGGCACCAGGTCCTCGACCAGCTTGGGCGCGTCGCGGCCGATGCGGTCCAGCAACTGCTGCACTTCCTGGCGGCCCAGCAGGTTGGAACCGTGGCGGTGCATCAGGTGGTTCAGGTGCGTGGCGACCACGGTGCCGGCATCCACCACCGTGTAGCCCACCACCTGGGCCTGGTCGCGCAGGCTGCCGTCGATCCACAGCGCCGGCAGGCCGAAGGCCGGATCGGTGGTGGGCGTGCCCTTGATCTGCATGGTCACGCCGCCCGGGTCGATCGCCAGCCACTGGCCCGGCATGGCCACGCCGTGACCGATCTCGACGCCGGACAGCAGGATGCGGTAGTCGTTGGGCTTGAGCTCCAGGTTGTCGCGGATGTGCACCACCGGCGGCAGGAAGCCGACGTCCTGGGCGAACTTCTTGCGCAGGCTGCGGATGCGGTGCAGCAGTTCGCCGTTCTGGGCGTGGTCGACCAGCGGGATCAGGCGGTAGCCGACCTCCAGGCCAAGCTGATCCACCATCGAGACGTCGTCCCAGCTGGCTTCGGCCGCGGCGGCCTGCGCCTGCGTCACCGCCTGCTGCGGCGCTTCGCTGGCCGCCACCTCGGCCGCCTTGCGCCGCTTGTGCATGGCCCAGCCGCCCCAGGCCAGCGCGCCGGCCAGGGTCAGGAAGGCGATGTGCGGCATGTTGGGGATCAGGCCCATGATGCCGATGATGCCGGCCGTCAGGAACATCACGCTGGGGTTGGAGAACAGCTGGCTGATGATCTGCTGGCCGATGTCCTGGTCGGTCGACACGCGCGACACCACCACGCCGGCGGCGGTCGAGATCACCAGCGCCGGGATCTGCGCCACCAGGCCGTCGCCGATGGTCAGCAGCGTGTAGACGCGGGCCGAATCGCTCATCGACATGTCGTGCTGGGCCACGCCCACGATCAGGCCGCCGATGATGTTGATGGCCATGATCAGCAGGCCGGCGATGGCGTCGCCGCGCACGAACTTGCTGGCGCCGTCCATCGAGCCGAAGAAATCGGATTCCTGCGACACTTCGGCGCGGCGCCGGCGGGCCTCGTCCTCGCCGATCAGGCCGGCGTTCAGGTCAGCGTCGATGGCCATCTGCTTGCCGGGCATGGCGTCCAGGGTGAAGCGCGCGCCGACTTCGGCGATCCGGCCCGCACCCTTGGTGATGACGATGAAGTTGATGATCGTGAGGATGATGAAGACGATGATACCGACGGCGAAGTTGCCGCCCACCAGGAAGTGGCCGAAGGCCTCGATCACCTTGC
>JBEBOQ010000078.1:0-23515 GCA_040396375.1 Achromobacter xylosoxidans | reverse complement strand
CGGCTCCCTACGGATTCCCTCGGGCGCATCGAGGTTGCCCACTCCGCAAGCCACCACCGCGAGGGGCTACGTCCTTTGAGATTTGGCACGCTGCTAGACCTGTGGTCGGGGCATGAAATCTGCAGGGCCGCCAAGCCGCGGCCGCGCGGGCGGCCACGTTTGGCATCTGTGCTGTTGATTGTGTTGCGGGTGCGCTTCGCGATGGCGGAGGTAGGGGTTCTTTTGGTTCCGCAATTATGTTGGGGGGGGCGGTGATGGGCGGCGCGGCAAATACTGGCTTGCGCGTGACGACTTTCTCGCGCGCCGCCCATCAGGCGCTGGGAGACCTTGTTGGAATCCGCGGCATCCGCGCCGCTGGAAACCCGGTGCCAATCGGGCGGCAATTCCAAGAGTTAGTGGGTAATTTGAGCGATCACCGCAAGCGCGCTAGCGGCATCGGATTACGCAAGATGATGCGTAAGCCTCGTAAGGCCGCCCGCGCGGCCGGCACGAGGCGGGCACCGCACCCCACACCCACCCCGCCACGCGCGGCTTAAGAACCTGACGCCCGGCAAAAACAAGCTACTCAGCCGGCCCCAACTTAGGCCGAATGAAATCCATAAAAGCACGCGTCTTAGCCGGCTGAATACTCGACGGATACACCACATAGATCGAGATAGGATCCACCGACCACCCCGGCAGCACCCGGCGCAAAGAGTTGCGCTTGATGATCGGATCCAGGGCCTGGCAATGCGGCATCCGGGTAATGGCCAGATCCAGGCCGGCCAGGGTTCCGGCGATGCTCATATTGTTTGCGGCCAGGTGGCCGCTGACGGGAACCAGCTCGCTTACCTTGCCGTTGTGCAGCGTCCAGTGGGAATGCGCGTCGTCGATCGTCGTGCGCAGGCATTGGTGCTGCGTCAGGTCGCTCGGCGTCTTCGGTTCCCCGAAACGTTGCAGATAGCGGTCCGACGCATACAGGTAATTGTTCAGCGACACCAGCTCTTGCACCACGTGCCCGTCGCTGCGCGGCGTAAGCGCCCCGTTGCCATTGCCGTTGTCGATATTCGCCGTAGGATAATCACTATTGCGGCCGAAACGCAGCACGATATCGAAGGGGGTGCCTTGTGCGTCCGACGCCGTCATCATGCTCAGGTCGAACTCGCACTCCACCTCTGGGTAGCGCTCCGTGAAGTCATTGATCGTTTCCGGTAGCAGCCAGATCGCCAGACTGTAGGGCATCGACACGCGTAGATTGCCCGAGGGGCCGCCCGACAGTGATTGCAGCTGCTCGTGGGCCAGGCGGGCCTCGTCGATCAGCCCCTGGCAGCGGCTCATGTAGGCCGCGCCCGCTTCCGTCAGGTCCAGGCGGCGCGTATTGCGGTTGATCAGGCGCAGCCCGATCGCTCGCTCCAGCTCGTTGATCCGGCGCGACAGCGTGGACGTGGGCATGCTCAGCGCGCGAGCGGCCAGGCTGAAGCTCTTGCGCTTGGCAACCTCTACGAACAAGGCGATGTCATTGAGCTGGACGGTCGAAGCTTCCATAGGCATTCCGATTGGGGCCGCCCGAGTTTACGCCACTCCGGCGTCCGTCCCAACGGGCGCGGCGTTGGGGCGAAGTCGTCCTGGAAGCCGCACATTGTCAGATTTGATTGCAAATTTGCATGCCATGCCATCGGTTGGCACAGGCATATCCCCTACACTTCAGGCGAAAACACGTATACCAAGACCGCAGCGGTTATCCGGAAATCGCAAAAGGGCACAGCAGGCATGACTGAAACGTCAACGTTCTTTACCGTTCTGACGCCCACCTACAACCGTGCGGGCACACTGCACCGGGTGTATGAATCGCTATCCCGCCAGACCTTCCGGGATTTCGAATGGGTCGTCGTGGACGATGGTTCCACCGACAACACCCACGAAGCGGTGCTTGAATGGCAGCAGCGGGCTGACTTTCCGATCCGCTACGTCTGGCAGAACAACCAGCACAAGAAAACCGCCTTCAACCGGGGCGTGCGTGAAGCGCGCGGCCAGATGATTGTGGGGCTGGATAGCGACGACGAAATGCCGCCGGATTCCCTGGCCACCTTCAAGGCCGCCTGGGACGCCATTCCACCGGCGCGCCGGGATTCGTACGTGGCCATCACCGGCCTCTGTGCGCGGCCGGACGGCAGCATCGTCGGCGACCGCTATCCGCAGGACGTGTTCGACAGCACCGCGGTCGACGTGTATTTCCGCTATCGCATCAAGGGCGAGAAGTTCGGCTGTATGCGCACCGACATCCTGCGCAAGTTTCCGTTCCCCGAAGACGTGGCCGGGTTCGTGCCCGAGAGCCTGGTGTGGTGGGCGATCGCGCGGGCCGGCTATCTCAGCCGCTTCATCAACCAGGTCGTGCGCACTTACCACGACACCCCGGGCGGGCTCAGCCAGGGGGCGGTCTCGGTGCACAACAACGCCCAGGGCCTGTACCTGCTGGCCTGGGACATGCTGCAGCACCACCTGGAATTCTTCCGCTTCCGGCCACGCGAATTCATCATGGCCGCCGCGCGCTACACGCGCTTCCGGCTGCACCTGAAGCACTCGGGCGTGCCGACGGCGTTGCAGGCCTACCGCCTGACAAACCCGTGGGCGCGGTTGATGGTGGGCGTGATGTGGCCGCTGGGCTATGCGCTGTACCGCCGCGACCGGCGGCGCGGCGTTGCCTGAGCACCCGGGAAATGCCGGCGCGGGGCGGGCCCGCGCCCGTCCGCTTGGCCGCGGCTACGCCGACGCCGCCGTGGCGTGCCCCAACCCCAGGTACACCTCGACCACGCGCGGGTCCTCCGCCACCTGCCCGGCCGGGCCTTCCAGGGTGACCGCGCCGGTTTCCAGCACGTAGGCGTAATCGGCCACCTGCAGCGCGGCGCGCGCGTTCTGTTCGATCAGCAGGATCGACACGCCCATGCCGCGCAACTGCTCGACGATGCGGAACACTTCGCGCACGATGCGCGGCGCCAGGCCCAGGCTGGGTTCGTCCAGCATCAGCAGGCGCGGCTTGGCCATCAGCGCGCGGCCCACCGCCAGCATCTGGCGTTCGCCGCCGGACAGCGTGCCCGACAGTTGCGCCCGGCGTTCGCGCAGGCGAGGGAACAGGTCGTAGACTTCGGCCAGCGTCTGGTCCTGGTCGCGCAGGCCGCGGCGGAAGCGGTCGAAGGCGCCCAGCATCAGGTTGTCCTCCACCGACATCTCTGCGAACAGCTCGCGTTTTTCCGGCACCAGGTTCATGCCGGCCGCCACCATTTCCTCGATCTCGGCGTGCTCCTGGCGCTTGCCGCCGAACACGATCTCGCCGCGCGAGGGCAGCACGCCCATGATGGCCGACAGCAGCGTGGTCTTGCCGGCGCCGTTGGGGCCGATCACGGTCACGATCTTGCCTTCGTCCACCGACAGGCTGACGCCCGAGACGGCCTCGACCTTGTCGTAGGCCACGCGCAGGTCGCGCACTTCCAGCAGTTTCGCGCTCATCATTCCACTCCGCCCAGATAGGCTTCCAGCACCGCGGGGTTGTGCTGGATCTCGCCAGGCAGGCCCTCGGCGATCTTTTCGCCGAAGTCCATCACCACCACGCGGTCCACCAGCCCCATCACGAAGTCCATGTCGTGCTCCACCAGCAGGATGGCCATGCCTTCGGCCCGCAGCTTCTTCAGCAGCTCGGCAAGCTCGCATTTCTCCTGGTAGCGCAGACCGGCGGCGGGCTCGTCCAGCAGCAGGATGCAGGGATCGGAAGCCAACGCGCGGGCAATTTCCAGGATACGCTGCTGCCCCAGGGCCAAGGAGCCCGCCTCGTCGTGCAGATGCTTGCCCAGGCCCACGCGTTCCACCTGGCGGGCTGCCTCGGCCAGCAGGCGCGCCTCCTCGGCGCGGTCCAGCCGCCAGGCGGCCGGCAGCACGCCGCGGTGGCCGCGCAGATGGGCGCCGATGGCCACGTTTTCCAGCACGCTCATGCGGCCCAGCAGGCGCACGTGCTGGAAGGTGCGCGACAGGCCCAGGCGGGCGATGCGGCGTGCGCCGGCGCCGGCCACTGGCTGGCCCAGCAGCGTGACCTGGCCGGAGGTGGGCGTGTCCACGCCCGAGATCTGGTTGAACATGGTGCTCTTGCCGGCGCCGTTGGGGCCGATCAGCGCCAGGATCTCGCCGGCGCGGATCTCCAGGTTCATGGCGTTGTTGGCGACCAGGCCGCCGAACTTGCGGGTCACGTCGACCGCCTTCAGCACCACCTCGCCGCGCGGCGGCATGGGCTTG
The DNA here is from genome assembly GCA_040396375.1 of Achromobacter xylosoxidans. Taxonomy (GTDB): domain Bacteria; phylum Pseudomonadota; class Gammaproteobacteria; order Burkholderiales; family Burkholderiaceae_B; genus Achromobacter; species Achromobacter xylosoxidans_D. The sequence goes on along the minus strand of JBEBOQ010000078.1, from coordinate 19,255 downwards.
CGCGGCAGCGGTTCGGCCTGGCTGTCGATCTGGCGCTGGCGCTTGCGCACCGGCACGCAGCGCGCCAGCACCGGCCACAGGCCGCCGCGGAAGCGGTGCAGCAGCAGCACCATGCCGAAGCCGAACACGATCACCTCGAAGTTGCCGGTCTGGCCCAGCAGCTTGGGCAGCCAGTCCTGCAGCCACTGCTTGAGCACCGTGAACACGCCCGCGCCCACCAGCGCGCCCCACACCTGGCCGGCGCCGCCGATGACGGTCATGAACAGGTATTCGATGCCCATCTGCAGGCCGAACGGGTTGGGATTGACGAAGCGCTGCATGTGCGCGTACAGCCAGCCCGAGGCGCAGGCCTGCAGCGCGGCGATGATGAAGATCACCATGCGCGAGCGGGCCGTGTCCACGCCCATGGACTCGGCCATGACGCGGCCGCCCTTGAGGGCGCGGATGGCGCGGCCCTCGCGCGAATCGAGCAGGTTGCTGGTCGACCACATGGCCACCAGCAGGAAGGCCCAGATCAGGTAGTAGATCTCATCGCCCTGCGTCAGCGACCAGCCGAACAGGTTGATGGCGGGCACGTCCGGGATGCCGGTGTGGCCGCCCAGGCCCTCGACCGAGCCGAAGGCGAAGTACAGCGACAGGCCCCAGGCGATGGTGCCCAGCGGCAGGAAGTGGCCGGACAGCTTGAGCGTGATGGCGCCCAGCAGGTAGGCCACCACCAGGGTCAGCAGCAGGCCTGCCAGCAGCGTCAGCCAGGGCGAGGCGCCCAACCACGCCAGCCAGGCGGGCAGGGCGTCGGCGCGGGTGGTGAGCAGCGCGGTGGTGTAGGCGCCGACGCCGACGAAGGCCGCCTGGCCGAAGCTGGTCAGGCCGCCCACGCCGGTCAGCAGCACCAGCCCCAGCGCCACCATGGCATACAGGCCGATGTAGTTCAGCAGCGTGACGTAGAACGGCGGCAACGCCAGCGGCGCGGCCGCCAGCAGCGCCAGGAACACGAGGACGAGGTGGCGCGGGGTCATTCTTCTTCTTCCTCGACGTGGTGGCTTTTCAGGGAACGCCAGAGCAGCACGGGGATGATCAGCGTGAAGACGATGATCTCCTTGTAGGCGCTGGCCCAGAACGAGGAGAAGGCCTCGATCAGGCCGACCAGCACGGCGCCGGCGGCGGCCAGCGGGTAGCTCACCAGGCCGCCGATGATGGCGCCGACGAAGCCCTTCAGGCTGACCATGAAGCCGGAATCGAAATACATGGTGGTGATGGGCGCGATCAGGATGCCCGAGACAGTGCCGATCAACGCGGCCAGGAAGAACGTGGCCTTGCCGGCGAATACCGGCGAAATGCCCATCAGCCGCGCGCCCAGCCGGTTGAAGGCGGCGGCGCGCAGTGCCTTGCCGTACATGGAACGTTCAAAGAACTGGTAGAGCACGATGATCAGCAGCGCCGACACCGCCACCACCCACAGCGCCTGGCTGTTGACGTTGATCGGACCCAGCGCCAGGCTGGCGTCGCTGAAGGGCGCGGTGCGCGCGCCCTCTGCGCCGAAGGCCAGCAGACCCAGCCCCACCAGCGCCAGGTGCACCGCGATCGACACGATCAGCAGCACCAGCGTCGAGGCCGAGGCGATCGGCTGGTAGAACAGGCGGTACAGCTGCGGGCCCATCGGCACCACCAGCAGCAGCGTCAGCAGCGCCTGCACGGCCATCGGCAGCTGCGCCAGCGGCAGGCGGTAGAACAGCGCGGCCAGCAGCAGCGGATACACCACCTTGGCGCCGATGCGCCACAGCGGCGCGCGGCGTCCCGGCCGTTTGGCGCGCGCCATCAGGTCGGCCACGGCCTCGGCCAGGGCGAACGCCAGCAGCAGCCACACCAGCAGCACCGGCTTGCCGGCCTGCAGCGCGGCCATGGTGAGCGCGCCGAAGGCGACGAACTCGCCCTGGGGGATGAACAGCACGCGGGTAACGGTAAAGACCAGCAGGATGGACAACGCCAGCAGCGCGTAGATGGCGCCGTTGGTGATGCCGTCCTGACCAAGTATCAGGGCGATCTGAGCATTCATCAGTACTTCCGGATAGAACAGACAAACATGGCAGCTAACTCCTTTCCACATGAATGCTCCCCATCGGGATGCCGCGGAGCCGGCTTTGCCGGTCCGCAGGCATGCCCCTGGGGGGAAGCGCATAGCGCTTTGGGGGGGCTTCCTTTGCCGGTCCGCAGGCATGCCCCCTGGGGGGAAGCGAATAGCGCGGAGCCTTACTTCACCAGCGTCCAGTTGCCGTCCTTCACCGTGATCAGCTCGCGGCCGCGGTCGTCAAAGCCGCTGTGGTCGGTGGCGCTCATGTTGTAGACGCCCTGGGTGCCGACCAGCTCGCGGGTCTGCTCCAGCGCATCGCGCAGCGCGCTACGGAATTCCTTGGTGCCCGGCTTGCCGGCCTTCTCGGCCAGCGGGATGGCCTTTTCCAGCAGCAGGCCGGCGTCGTAGACGTTGGCGCCGAAGGTGGCGGGCTTGGAACCGTTGAGTTTTTCGTAGGCGGCGATGTAGTCGCTGGCGACCTTCTTGGACGGGTTGCTGTCCGGCATTTCCGGCAGCACCAGCATCAGGCTGGCGGCCAGCACGGTGCCTTCGACCTTCTTGCCGCCGAGCTTCAGGAAGTCGGGCAGCGCGGCGCCGTGGGTCTGGTAGAACTTGCCCTTGTAGCCCTGGTCGAACAGCGTCGTCTGCGGCAGCACGCTGGCGGCGCCGGGGGCGGCCACCAGCACGGCGTCGGGCTTGGCCGCCAGGATCTTCAGCGCCTGGCCGGTGACCGAGCTGTCAAAGCGCAGGTAGCGCTCGTTGGCGGCAATCTTGATGCCCTTTTCGGCGGCCAGGCCCGAGAAGACCTTGTACCAATTCTCGCCGTAGGGGTCGTTCAGGCCGATGAAGCCGACCGTCTTGATGCCGGTCTTGGCCATGTGGTCCACCAGCGCGCGGGCGATGATGTCGTCGTTCTGCGTGGTCTTGAACACCCACTTCTTTTGCTCGTTCATGGGTACCACCACGGCGGCGGTGCCTACCGGCGCCAGCATCGGCACGCCCGCTTCGGCGGCGAACTGGATGACGCCCATGGCGTTGGGCGAGCCCGACGGCCCGATCAGCGCGTCCACGTTCTGTTCCGTGATCAGCTTCTTGAAGGCCGTGACCGAGTTGGTGGAATCGCTGGCGTCGTCCAGCGCGATGTATTCCACCGTCAGGTCGCCGATCTTCTTGGGCAGCAGCGGCACGGTGTTCTTCTGCGGAATGCCGACCAGCGCGGTGGGACCGGTGGACGAGGACACGACGCCGATCTTGACTTGGGCCAGGGCGGGCAGGGAGAACAGGGCGGCCAGGACGGCTGCGGCCAGGGGGAGCTTCTTCGACAGCATGGCAAAACCTCCGGATAGGGAGCGTAAGGGGAGTGCGGCTGGAAAACGGAGAAAACGGGAACGGCTTGGGAACTGCGGAAATTATTTGCGGCTTAAACTTTCCAGGGGGCAAGGATCAGCACTGTAGACCCGGTCCCCGTGCTTACCTATCCGTCAAAACCCGAAGCGGGCGTGGGATTGCTTCAATCAGATCGTGATGGAACTGACGCTGGCCCCGCCGCAGACGAACAGTGTCTGGCCGGTGACGAAGCTGTTGGCCGGGTCAGCGAAGAACATCACGGCCCGCGCCACGTCGTCCGAGCGGCCCAGGCGCTTGACCGGGATGCCGTTGGCCAGCTGCTTTTCGCGTTCGCTGCCGGGTTCGATCACTTCGTAGAACATGTCGGTCTGGATCGGGCCGGGCGCCACCACGTTGACGGTGATGCCGTAGGGCGCCAGTTCCAGCGACCAGGTGCGCGCCATGCCGACCATGCCGGCCTTGGTGGCGGAATAGGCGGTGCGGGTGGGCAGGCCCAGCGCGCCGCGCGAGGACATCATGACGATGCGGCCGAAATGGCGTTCCTGCATGCCGGGCAAGGCCGCCTGCACCAGGCTGATGGCCGCGCCCAGGTGGATCTGGGTCAGGCCGTGCAGTTCCTCCTGGGTCACCTGCGGCAGCAGGTTGGGCCAGATGACGCCGGCGTTGTGGATGACGTGGCTGACCGGAAAACGCGCCGCGATCTCGGCGCCCGCCTGGGCGGTGGCGTCGGCGTCCAGCAGGTCGACCTGCACGTTGTGCAGGCGCGGGTGGCTGAAGTCGGCGGCGCGGCGCGCCATCGAGATCACCTCGTAGCCGGCGTCGAGCATGCTGCGGCAGATCTCGGCGCCGATGCCGGCGCTGCCGCCGGTGACGATGGCGACGTTGGTTTGCGTCATGGTGGTTCCCCCTGTGTTCTGTAGTTATCGCCGCCGCTCAGGCGCGCGGCGCCAGCGCCAGCACCCGCAGCGGGCTGCCCGAGCCGCTGCGGATCTTGAGCGGCGCCGAGAAGATCACCGCGCCGGTGGGCGGCAGCTGATCCAGGTTGGTCAGGCATTGCAGGCCGTAGCGGTTGTTGCCGTGCATGTAGTAGTGGCAGGGATAAGGCGGGTTCAGGTGATGCGCCTGGCCGGCATCGGTGCCCACCGACTCGGTGCCAAAGCCATGCACGTCGCGTTCCTTGATCAGCCAGGGCACCACATCCGCGTCGGGGCCCGGCGAGTGGGCGCCGTCTTCCTGCATGTTCAGGTATTCGGTGGGCTTGGCGCGCTTGGACCAGTCGGTGCGCATCAGTACCCATGAACGCGCCGGGATGCGACCGTGCTTTTCTTCCCAGGCTTTTACGAAGTCGATGTTCAGCAGGAAGTCGGGGTTGTCGCGGGACTCGGCCGAACAGTCGATGACGCAGGCGCCGGCAATGAAGGCGTCAACGGGAATCGTGTCGACCGTGTTGTCCGGCTGGTCCTTGCCCGTGACCCAATGGGCCGGCGCGTCGAAGTGGGTGCCGGTGTGCTCGGAGCACGAAAAGTTGTTCCAGTACCAGGCCGGGCCGCGCTCGTCGTAGCGCGAGATTTCTTCCATGCGGAACGGCCAGGCCTGGCCGAATTCCGGCGGCAGCACGATGGTGGGGAATTCCGGCGTCAGCGTCTCGGTCAGGTCCACCAGGCGGATGTGGCCCGAAACCAGTTCGGTCATGAATTGGGCAAGAATGGGTTGGCTCATCTGTTGCTCCTTTGTTTTCGTGTCGTCGGGTCGGGCGGGGCGTCAGGCGCCCAACTCTCGTTCCAGTCCCTTGGGGTTTTCCGCCAGCCGCGCGCGGAACTCCTGCGCCACGTCGCCGACGTACACGTCTTCGACGCCTTCCTGCAGCGCGCGCACGATGGCGCTCGCGATGGCCTTGGGCGCCACGCGCGGGGGCGGCGTGCGCTGCTCCCATTCGTGGTCGACCGGACCCGGAAACACATTCACCACCCGCACGCCCGCCGGCCGCATTTCGGCGCGCAGGCATTGCGCCAGCGACAGCGCGGCCGCCTTGGACGCCGACCACATGCCGCGCGACGGCAGGTTCATGTGGGCGTAGATGGACAGCACGTTGACCCAGGCCGTGGCGTTGTTGACGCCGTCGGCGGCGCGGCCGCATAGCGCCGGGCCGAAGTTCTGTGCCAGCCGCATCAGGCCCAGCACGTTCACGTCCATGGCGTCGCGGGCGGTATTCACATCCTTGCGATCCAGCAGGCCGCCTTCACGTTCCAGGTCGGCCGTGTTGACCAGGATCTCGACCTTGCCGCCAATCGAGGCGGCGGCGCGTTCAACCGAGTTGGAATCGGTGACGTCCAGCGTCAGCACCTGCACCCGAGGGTCGGCGGCCAGGGCCTCGAACGCGGCGTCGCGGCGCCAGGCCTGCGGGTCGCCCAGGAATACGGTGGGGCTGCCGGCATCCAGCAGCGCGCGTGCCACCGCCAGGCCGACCGCTGACTTGCCGTCGGTGACCAGCGCACGGCGGAACTTCGGATCGCACGAGGTTTCGCGCAGGGTCTTGTCGTCTTCCATGTTCGGCGTATTCCTTTCGGGCAAAGCGATCAGCACGGCCTGGCCGGCGCGGTCCAGCTTCAGCGCCAGCCGCACGCGGGCGCCGTCGGCGCAGTCCTGGTGCACGTGGGCCACCACCGACGGGCCGGCGTTCATGCGCACCGTGCCCACGCGCCAGGGCAGGCGCTCGCGGAAGTAGAGGTCGTTGCTGTGGTGCAGGGTGGTGCTGACCAGCAGTTCGCCGTTCGGGTCCACCGGCCGCCACGGCAGGCGGTCGGACAGGCAATGGCCGCAGGCGTCGCGCGGCGGATACTGCACCGCGCCGCAGTCGGCGCAGGTCTGCAGGTCGAAGCGGCCTTCGGCGGCGGCGGCCGTCAACCCCAGCGCGGCGCGGCTGCGGGCGCCGGGCGGCAGGGTCGGCTGGCGGGTGCGCGCCACCGGGTTCTTGCGCGGCGGCTTGGCTAGCGGCTCGGTCATGCGTCGCTCCTTGCCAGGATGACCGCGGCGGTGCACAGCCCGCGGTCGTAATTGATCATGCCAAAGCCGCTGACCAGCCCCAGGCGCGCGTCGGCCACCTGGGTGCCGCCGGCCGTGCCGGTGAGTTGGCGCAAGGCCTCGACCATGCCGAGGTAGCCGCCAGCCGCGCCGGCCTGGCCCACTGACAACTGGCCGCCATTGGTGTTGAAGGGCAGGCTGCCGTCCACCGTAAAGGTGTTGGCGCGCACGAATTCGGGCGCTTCGCCTTTGGCGCAAAAGCCCAGGTCTTCCATCTGCATCAGGTTGATGACGGGATAGTCGTCGTAGGCCTGCAGGAAATCCATGTCGGCCGGGGCCGCGCCCGCCATGCCGTAAAGCTCGTCGATGTCCATCGTCCAGCCGCCGCGGGTCTGGATCGGGTCTTCGATCCAGGCGTTGTGGCGCTCGATCGTGGACAGGATGCGGGCATAGGGCAGGCCCAGCGCCTGGGCCCGGGCTTCGGACATGACCAGGAAACCGTCGGCGCCCGCGCAGGGCATGACGCAATCGAACAGGTGGATCGGGTCGGCGATGACGCGCGCGTCCAGGTACTGGGCCAGCGTCAGCGGCTTTTTCATCAGGGCGGGCGGGTAGCGCAGGGCGTTGTCGCGCTGCGCCACGCAGACCTTGCCGAAGTCTTCGCGGGTAGCGCCGGTGGTGCGCATGTAGTGGGCCGTCAGCAACGCGAAGCTGGCGTTGGGCCCGCCCGCGCCGTAGGGGTACACGGCATCCTGGGCAAAGCGCGAGAACTGGCTGACCGTGTTGCGGAACGAGTCCACCTGGTTGGTGTCGCCTGCAATGCAGGCGACGATGCTGGCGTCGCCCGCCTGCACCGCGCGCGCGGCGCGGCGCAGGGCGGCCACGCCGCTGGCGCCGCCCATCGGAATATGGTCGAGCCAACGCGGGCTCATGCCCAGGTGCTGCACCAGACCCACGGCGGTGTCGGGCGCCAGCGTGAAACTGGACACGCACAGGCCGTCGACATCGGTCTTGGCGATGCCCGCCTGGCGGATCAGCGCGGCTAGCGCGCGGCCCAGCCAGCCGTGGGCGGCCAGGGTGGAATAGCGCTCGTAGGGAATGCTGACGGGCAGGGCCGCCACCACGCCGTCGTAGCGGGCGCGGGGCGTCGTCATCGGGCAGGCTCCTGGCGCTTTTTCATGGCGGTGGTGTCGACGCAGCAGGGCGTGCCCGGCAGCGTCGGCGCCAGCGCTTTCATTTCGCCGCGCTGGATCTTGTTGGTGGTGGTGAGTGGCAGGCTGTCGACAAAGGCGACGTAGCCGGGCGCCTTGTAATACGCCAGCTGTTGCAGGCTCCACTGCACGATGCCGCGTGCGGCGTCGGCGCGGGCCGCGTCGCCTTCGGGCGGGGTTTCCGCAACGATGCAGGCCAGCACCTCGTCGCCGCGCACCGGGTCGGGCACGGCCGCCACCGCCACGGCTTTGACCAGCGGGTGCTGCAGCAGCACGCTTTCCACTTCCACCGCCGAGATGTTCTCGCCGCTGCGGCGAATCACGTTCTTCTTGCGGTCAACAAAACGCAGCGCGCCGTCGGCCTCGCGGCGCACGATGTCGCCGGTATGGAACCAGCCGTCTTTCCAGGCGTCGGCGGTGGCGTCCGCGTCCTTCAGGTAGCCGGCGAAAAAGCCATCGCGCGGATCGGCGCCGGCATGGCGCACCAGCAGCTCGCCGGGCTCGCCGACCGCGGCCTCGCCGCCGTGGTCGGCCACGATGCGCACTTGCACGTCGTCTTCTTCGGCGCCGAAGCAGCTTTCGCCGATGTGGCGCGGTTCTTTATTGGCGATGATGACAGCGCCCGCGCCGGTCTCGGTCATGGCCCAGGCTTCCAGCAGGGGAAAGCCGAAGCGTTCCTCGAACGGCTGATGCAGCTTGCGGTCAACGCCGGCGCCGAAGCCGAAGCGGATGGCGGGCTGGCGGTCTTGCGCGGACGGCTCGGCCTTCATCAGGATGGCCGGCATCACGCCCAGGTAATGCAGCACGGTGGCGCCGGATTCGCGCACGCTGTCCCACCAGGTCTTGGGATGGAAGCGGTCCAGCGGAATCAGGCAACCGCCGGTCAGCACCATGGCCATGGCGGAATAGGCCATGGCGTTCATGTGCACCAGCGGCAGCGGCGTCAGCATGCGTTCCTCGCCGGGGCGCAGCGCGGCCAGGCCGCCGATGCGGGCGTACCAGCCGCCCGCGTGCAGAAAATAGCGGTTCGGCAGGATGCAGCCCTTGGGACGGCCGGTCGTGCCGGACGTGTACAGCAGCGCGCACTCGGTCAGTTCATCCGGCTCGCCCGCCAGCGGCGCGGGGAAGGGCGCGGCGGGCGGGGCGTCGTCCGGCCCCATCACGCGCAGCGGCCGGCCGGCGCGCTCGGCGGCGGCCAGCAGGTCGGCGTGGCGCTCGGGCAGGGCCACCGCCAGCGCGATTTCGGAATGGCCGGTCAGGTACTCCAGTTCGGCCGCGCGCAGGTCGGGATTGATCGGCACCACCGACACGCCCAGCGCGTTGAGCGCGAACCAGTGCAGGAAGAAGGCGGGACGGTTTTCCAGCAGCAGGCCGGCGCGGTGGCCGTGGCCGTAGCCGGCGCGGGCATAGGCCGCGCGCAGCGTCTCGATGGCGCTGGCCGCCTGGGCGTAGGTCAGCTCGCCGGCGCCGATGCCATAGATGCCGGCGGTTTCCGGCAGGATGCACAGGAAGGGCCGGGCGCCATGCCGGGCCGCGGTGTCCAGAAAAGCCTGGTGGACGGTGGGGCTCACAAGCCGCTCCTACATGAACAATTGGATGTTGCCGAATGCGGCGTCGCAGTTCACCAGGTCGACGCGCTTGAGGCGGATGCGCAGCGCGCCGTCCTGCTCGACCAGATGATGCGTGGCCCAGCCGGCGTACAGGGTCTGCGCGTCCTGGCGCGTTTCGACGTAGTGGAAGGCGGTGCGCACCACATGGCGACCCTGCCCGGGCGCCGAGTCGGGATGGTCGCGTTCGACCGTGGGCGCCTGTAGCAGGTGATGGCAACGGCTCTTGGGTTGCTGCGAGAAGGTGCGCTGGCCCGCCAGGCGCTCGACGCGCACGCGCAGCAGCAGCTTGTCCTCGTACATGAGCGAGGCGTGCAGCCTGGGGTCCGTCTGGCCGTGGGCCAGCGGCATCCAGTAGTAGCCGTCTTCGGTGTACAGGTCCAGCCAGTCCTCGAAGCGCAGCTCGTCCAGCATGCGCGCCTCGGCGTAGACAAAATCGATCAACTCGCGGTCGCTTGCGCTCATACCGACTCCGGTCCGGTCATGTAGCGGCCCCATGCGCGGTACTGGTTGCGCATCTGCCATTCGTTGGTGCCGTTGGTGGTGACGTTCTTGCGTTCGGCTTCGTCGAGGGCATACAGCCGGCCGACGTTGACCCAGTCGCGGGCGCGCGATTGCAGGCCGTCCTGCGCGCGTTCGTACATTTCCAGGTCGTCGTGGCCGACCACGGACGTGGGCGCGTTGATCAGCCGGTTGTACATGAGCGTGCGTTCCAGCAGCAGGTCGGGCGCGCCGACCAGGCGGAAGGTCCAGGACTCGACCAATGTGCGGTCAGCGGCGATGGGCTTGAACACGCGTAACGTCTGGATCGGGCCCTTGACCATGATGTTGGGGAAGTACACCGTGTTGTGGCGCACGTCGCCCAGGATCTGGCTGGCGCGTTCCTCGCCGTAGGCCGCCACCATGGATTCCCAGTAGCCCGGAATGCCGGAATACGAGGCGTGGATCGAATCCGACACGCCCGTATGGCCATGGCCGTTTTCCCAGACGCGGATGCCCATGTTCTCGAAGAACTCGTAGGGCGAGATGAATGGCGCGAACAGTTCCACCGCCATCGGCTTGGGCGTGCCGGCCGGGGCCTGTTCCCAGACCTTGACCGCGGTGCCGGCCGACGACTCGTGCGCCACCATCGGGTGGCAGGTGTCGGTCTGGTTGTCGACCAGCATCTTCCAATTGCAACGGTGCATATAGCGCAGCACGCCGCCGGCCACTTCCAGCCGGCCTTCGGGCGAGCGGTCGACCATGTTGTCCAGCGTCGACAGCGCGTCGCCGAAGAAGTCCTCGAACGACTGGCCGTTCGGGTTCAGGCGGCAGAACACGAAGCCGCGGTGGTTGCGCACGTCTTTCACCGCCGCCATGCCCTGGCTGGCCTCGCACTGCTCCAGGCCGGTGTTCTCGTAGCCCTTTTTCAGCGGGATCGACAGCAGGCTGCCGTCGGTCTTGAAGGTCCAGGCGTGATAGGGACAGCGGAAGAACTTGCCGGTGTTGCCGCAGGCGTCGCCCGCCACCATGGTGCCCTTGTGCGGACAGCGGTTGTGCAGCACGCGCACCGAGCGGTCGCTGTGGCGCACCATCACCACCGGCTGGTTGCCGACGGTGGTGGTGATGTAGTCGCCGGGGTTGGGCACCTGGCTGTCGTGGCCGACGTAGACCCAGGTGTTGGCGTACAGCCGTTCCATCTCCAGGTCGAACAGTTCCTGGTCGATGAACAGGTCCTTGTGCACCTCGGTTTCGCGCAGCAGGGCGCGGATGGCGTCGGGGTTGTCGCGGTATTTGGCCATGCTCGTCTCCTTTCTGCGGCCCGGCCTTACAGATCCAGCACCAGCCGCGCCGACTTGGCGCGCGAGATGCAGATCTGGATGATCTTGCCGCTGGCTTTCTCGGTGTCCGACAGGTAGTAGTCGCGATGGTCGGGCTCGCCTTCCAGCACGGTGGCCTGGCAGACGCCGCATTCGCCGCGCTTGCAGTCAACCATCGGGTCGCAGCCTTCCTCCTCCATGACATCGACAATGGTCTTGTCGGCGGGAATGGTCAGCACCCGGCCGGATTGGCGCAGTTCGACCTCGAAGGGCTGGTCGCCGGCCTGCGGCGCGGCCGTGGCGAACAGCTCGAAATGGATGTGGGCGTCGGGCCAGTGGCGGGCGCGCGCTTCTTGGATGACGGCGTCGATCAGGCCCTTGGGGCCGCACACATACAGGTGCTGACGCGGGGTGGCGGCGTCCAGCAGCGCTTGCAGGTCGAAGCGGCAGGATGCGTCGTCGTCGGCGTGCAGCGCCAGGGCGTCGCCGGCCAGTTCCTGCAGTTCCGGCAGGAACGCCAGCTGGTCGCGGCTGCGGCCGCTGTAGTGCAGGCGGAAGGCGCGGCCGGCGGACTTCAGCGCCGCGGCCATGGACGCGACCGGCGTGATGCCGATGCCGCCGGCGATCAGCACCACCGGCTCGTCGCCGGCGGGCGATTCGTGCAGCGGGAAATCATTCTTCGGCCCTTCGACGGTCAGCGTGTCGCCCACCGCCAGGCCGTGCATGTGGCGCGAGCCGCCCTGGCTGGTTTCTTCCAGGCGCACGCCCAGGCGGTATTCGGCGGGTTCGGCGAAACGTCCCGCCTCAGGGGCCAACTGCACCAGCGAATAGCAGCGCGGCTCGCGCAGGCCGGGCACCGACACTTTCAGGTGCGCGCCGGGGCCGAAGGCGGGCAGGGCGCCGCCGTCTTCGCGCGCCAGGCGCAGCGAACGGATCAGGGGCGATTCCTGGCGGATCTCGCGGACGATGAGTTTCAGGGTTTGCACGGCGTTCGTCTCTAATCTGGGATATCAGGCAGCCAACTTGTGGGCCAGCGTGTCGGCCAGTTGGCGTTCCATCGGGCCGCATTTCTCGTCGGCCAGTGCGGCCTCGCGCAGCGACCGCAGCGACGCGGCGGCATCGGGCCGGCCGACCAACTGGGCAGCGGCGGCGATCAACTGGCGGTATTTGCCGCCGCCGCGCACGTGGGTGTCGCTGTAGCCCTTGACCAGGCGGCGGCAGTTGACGGTTTCCACCGCCAGGTCGTAGTCGCGCGGCGCCAGGCTGGATATCAAGTCCAGCCAGTGCGTCAGCGCGGCCGATTCGATCTGGTGGCGCAGCGTGCGGCGGCGAAAACGCCGCATGCCGGCCAGCAGATACAGCATCAGGAAGCCGCCCAGGGTGCCGCTTTGCATGCGCCGGCCCTTGCCCAGGCGCCGTTCGACAAAGCCGCCAAAGCCCTTGGACTGCTCCAGCCAGCGGCCCATTCCCGCGGGCAGCGTGCCGCAGATCTCTTCCAGCCGCGGATGCATGAATTCGGTGGTATAGACCAGCTGGTCCGGCTTGGCGCCGACTTCGCTGCGCACCCGCTCAAAGCGCGAGCCACGCGTCTTCAGGTCGGCCACGCGGATCACGTCGTCGTAGGCCATGGCAGTGGCCACGTAGCGCGCGGCGGCACAGGTCAGCGCCCATTGCTTGGCCTGCCCGCCATGGCGGGCGTCCAGCTCGCGGATGGCCTGCATGCGGGCCAGGTAGTCCTGGGCGTAGGCCAGGTCCTGGAATTCGATCTGGCGCCGCACGCCGGCCGCCAGCATAGGCTGGGCACAGGGCGGAAAATCGCGGGTGATGGTATCCAGCAGCGCCTGCATGCGGGGGCTGGCGGCGCGCTCGGGCAGCGCGGGCACCGGGCGCGTCAGGTCGATGGCGGCTGGTTGCACGGGCGCCTGGTCGGCGGCCTCGAAGCCCAGCGCGAAGGCGCGCAGGCTGGCGTCCACGCCGACGCCAGCGCGGCGCACGGTGGCCTCGAAGTCGTCGCGCGAGAACGGCAGCGCGCCGCTGCCGGCCACGGCGCCGAACAGGCTGGCGCTGATGACGCTGCCGGCGCGGTCGGCCAGGTCCTGCAGGTCGAAGCAGAGGAAGCGGCGGGCCGCCGCGCGGCCGGCCTCCAGCACCTTGTTGGGATCGGCGATGCCGTTGCCGGGGGCCGACTTTTCGCTGACCGCGTAGCTGCGGTGCGACGAGGCGATCAGCACGCTGCGGTCAGGGGTGACCAGGCCACGCTGGATGGCGCGGCCGCCTTCCATCAGCTCGGCGGCCACCACCAGGTCGACGTCGCCCGGCGTGGGCATCAGCGCCAGTGCGGGCGGACGGCCGGCGCGGGCCACGTCGGCCTCGGGCAGCAGTTCCAGGTAATAGATGGTGGCGCCGGTGCGTTGGGCTACACCGGGCACGGACGTGGTCTGGGCCCACCAGCCGGCGTGTTCGGCCATGTCGACGATCCAGTCGGCCAGCACGCCGCCGCCTTGGCCGCCCATGGCCAGGATAGCGATTTTGATGGGGGTGCCTTGCTGCAATGCCACCGGGTTCATGGGGCGGGTCCTTACAGGGCGAATTTGGCCAGGCGCGCGGCGCGGCGGCGTTGCAGGTAGCCGATCACGCCCTGGCGCACGCGCGCCAGGAAACGGTCGCGGCCGCTGGGGTTGTGCACGATGTCGGCGCGGTAGAAAGACGGGCACAGCACCGCGGCATGGGCGACTTCGCCGCAGTTGCCGCAGCCCACGCAGCTGCTTTCCACATGCGCGACCGGGTCTTCCTTCAGGGGGTCGCCGCTGTCCTTGACGGTCAGCGACGGGCAGCCGGACAACCGGATACAGGCGTGGTCGCCGGTGCACACGTCGGGGTCGACCCCAAAGCGCTCCTTGACCATCCGTTTGCCTTCCTTGACCGCCTTGTTGAACAGCGGCTTGATGCGGCGCTGCTTGTTCAGCATGCATTCCGACTGCGCGATGATGACCTTGGGGCCCTTGACGTCGGTGGTCAGCGCTTCCTCGATGGTGGCGCGCACCTTGGCCACGTCATAGGTGCGGTCCAGCGTGCGCACCCACTTCACGCCCACGCCGCGCACGGCCTGGTCGATGGGGTTGTTGGTCGAGCGGTCCGGATTCTCGGCGCGCGACGACAGGATGTCCTGCCCGCCGGTGGCCGAGGCGTAGAAGTTGTCGACGATGACGATGACGCCGTCGTATTTATTGAAGACCGCGTTGCCGATGCCGGACGCCAGGCCGTTGTGCCAGAAGCCGCCGTCGCCCATGATCGAGATCGGCCGCTTGGCCGCCGGCACGTTGAACGCGGCCGCGCTGGACGCGCCCAGGCCGTAGCCCATGGTGGTGGCGCCCAGGTTGAAGGGCGGCAGGATCGAAAACAGGTGGCAGCCGATATCGCACGAGATATGGTGCTGGCCCAGCGTTTCTTGCGCCAGGGTCAGGGCCGAGAAGATCGGCCGCTCCGGACAGCCGGTACAGAATCCGGCGGGGCGCGGCGGCACCACGGCGGCCAGGTCGGCCACCTGCTTGTGGAAGGTGATGGGCTGCTCGGCCGGGCGCGGGGCCGGCTTGGGGCGGGTGATCTCGGTGATTTCGAGCTGCGGGGCCGGGGCGACGCCAGCGCCGCTGTCCGCGGCCACCGCCGGATGCGTCTGCAACGATTCCGGCCGCTCCTTTTTGAGGAACTCGCGCAGGCCGTCGCGCATCACCTGGGTGGTGTATTCGCCCGCCATCGGCAGCACGTCCTTGCCGGACAGCTTCGTATCGACGCCGGCCTTGCGCAGCACCGCGTGCAGGGCCTGTTCCAGGTAATCGGGCTGGCCTTCCTCGAGCAGCAGCACGGCGCGCTTGCCGCGGCAAAAGTCGATGACCTCGTCTTCGATGACAGGGTAGGCCACGTTCATCACATACAGCGGAATGCGGCTGTTGCCGAAGTTGTCCGCCAGGCCCAGCAGTTGCAGGGCGCGGATCACGCCGTTGTACAGGCCGCCCTGCAGGATCAGGCCGATGTCGTCCTGGTCGCCGTCGAAGTGCTCGTTGAGCTTGTGTTCCTTGATATAGCGGATGGCGGCGGGCCAGCGTTCCTTGATCTTTTCCTGCTCGTGCAGGAACGACGCGGGCGGCAGCACGATGCGGCTGGTGTCGCGCGCCGGGTTTTCCAGCGCTTCGGCCAGCGAAAACTCGGGCCGCTTGTTTTCCTTGGCGATGAAGCGGCCGTGCACGTGGCAGCCGCGGATGCGCAACTGCAGCATCACCGGCGTCTTGCTGGCTTCGGACAGCGCAAAGCCGTCTTCCACCGCCTTGACCATGCTTTCCAGGTTGGGACGCGGATCCAGCAGCCAGATCTGCGACTTCATGGCGAACGCGTGCGAGCGTTCCTGCATGATGGACGAGCCTTCGCCGTAGTCTTCGCCCACGATGACCAGCGCGCCGCCGGTGACGCCGCCCGAGGCCAGGTTGGCCAGCGCGTCGGACGCGACGTTGGTGCCCACGGTGGATTTCCAGGTGACGGCGCCGCGTATCGGGTACATGACCGATGCGGCCAGCGTGGCGGCGGCGGTGGCTTCGGACGCGCTGGCCTCGAAGTGCACGCCCAGCTCTTGCAGGATCTCGTTGGCGTCGGCCAGCACGTCCATCAGGTGCGAGATGGGCGATCCCTGGTAGCCGGCTACGTAGCCCACGCCGGATTGCAGCAGCGCCTTGGTGACGGCAAGAATGCCTTCGCCGCGGAACTCTTCGCCCGCGCCGATGCGCAACTGCTGGACTTCTTTCTTGAAAGACCTTTCAGCCATCTCGAACTCCTCCACGCGGACCGGCATCCGGGTCCCGAAGCCATGCTGCTGCGCAGCACGCCCATGTCACGAAATTTCGCTCTGAAAAATACTTTAGGAGTCAACGTTTTAGCTGTCAACAAAAAAGATGAAATTTCATGGAATCAAAAAAATATCACGCTAAAACAAGGGTGTATATACTGGTTGTCCTCACCCTTCGATGCCGCTGAAAGGCGCTTCGATGGTGCAAAAACGGGTTGCGATTCGGGGTATACCCTGTGCTGCGCAACAGCATTGCGACACATCATGGCGCGCCGTTGCGCCACCGTGGTGCAATGCGCATTTCGTCGGGCCGGCACAGGCCCTGTATTCCGGTGCGTGGGAGCAAAGCAACATGCGGTTGGACAAGCAGCGGGACACGGACGCGGCGGCGCACAACGCGCGCTTCGTCGATGGTTATCTGGCCTACCTGCTGGCGCAGGCCAGCCAGCGCATTTCGGCGGAATTCCATCTGCAGGTGAAGGCGGCCGGCCTGTCGGTGACCGAATGGCGGGTGCTGGCCAGCCTGCAGGGCAGCGCGGGCGAAACCATAGGCACGCTGGCGGTGCTGGCCATCACCAAGCAGCCCACCTTGAGCAAGGTGGTGCAGCGCATGGAAGCCGATGGCTTGGTCGCTCGCACGGGCGTGCGCGCCGATCGCCGCCAGACGCGGGTTGGCATCACCACCAAGGGCCGCAACCTGATCGCTGCGCTGTGCGAACAGGCCAGCCAGCACCAAAAAGCAGTGCTGGCCCCGTTCGGCGAAGAAAAGGCCGCGCTGCTCATCGACATGCTGCGCACGTTGATGACCGAACACGTGCCGCTAGACCTGCCGCTGGATGCCGACGACTGAGTCGCCGGCAGGGCATTTTGCCGCTGCAACGGCTCTGCCGCGTGCTCGGTCCATATAGGGACGACTTGCAGGGATGACCTGCCCCGTCCGTCAGGCGAACACTGTTTACATCCATGGCTGTACGATTTTTTCGTCATGACTTTATGCGTCCCCATTTGCGTTTCTCCTGTGAAAACCGTCTCCGGTACGCATAAACCCTGAATTGACGGGGGTCTTTCCGCTAGGCAATATCGCGCCGGTATTCAGACTACAGTCAGGAGTTGAAACCTATGCGCCGCACTTTGATTGCCATCGCGATCGCCGCCGCCGTGGCCGTGCCCTCGATCGGGCAAGCCAAATCTTTCCGTTGGGCCGCCCAGGGCGACATCCTCACCTTTGATCCGCATTCGCAGAACGAAGGCATGACGATCGCCGCCAACAGCTACATCTACGAACCGCTGGTGGACTACGACAAGACCTTCAAGGTCACGCCGCGCCTGGCCACGGAATGGGAGCAGGTCTCGCCCACGCTGTACCGCTTCAAGCTGCGCCCCGGCGTGAAGTTCCATGACGGCGCCGCCTTCACCGCCGACGACGTGGTGTTTTCGATCCACCGCGCCATGGCGCCCACCTCGAACTACAAGGCCTACACCACCGGCATCAAGGAAGCGCGCAAGATCGACGACCTGACGGTCGAGATCGAGACCTCGGCGCCCAACCCGGTGCTGCTGCGCCAGCTGACCAACGTGTTCATCATGAACAAGGCCTGGTCGGAAAAGAACAATGTCGCCAAGCCGCAGGACTTCGTCAACAAGGAAGAGACCTACGCCGCGCGCAACACCAACGGCACCGGCCCTTACAAGCTGAAGTCGCGCGAAGTGGACGTGCGCACGGTGTTCGAGGAAAACAAGGACTGGTGGAACAAGGCCGGCAAGGTCGGCAACGTGACCGAAGTGGTGTTCACGCCGATCAAGCAGAACGCCACCCGCACCGCCGCGCTGCTGTCGGGCGAGATCGACTTCGTGCTGGACCCGGCCGCCCAGGATCTGGAGCGCCTGCGCCAGTCGCAGAAGGTGGTGGAAGGCAACGAATACCGCACCATCTACCTGGGCCTGGACCAGAAGCGTCCTGAGCTCCAGTATTCGGGCATCAAGGGCAAGAACCCGTTCCAGGACATCCGCGTGCGCGAGGCGCTGTACCGCGCCATCGACGTGGACGCGATCAAGCGCGCCGTGATGCGCGGCCTGTCGGCCCCCACCGGCACCATGATCGCGCCGCAGGTTCATGGTTGGACCGAGTCGCTGCACAAGCGCGTGCCCTACGATCCCGAAAAGTCCCGCGCGCTGCTCAAGGACGCCGGCTATGACGGCACCCTGAACTTCACGCTGGACTGCCCCAACAACCGCTACATCAACGACGAGGCGATCTGCCAGGCCGTGGTGGGCATGTGGGCCAAGGTGGGCGTGAAGGCGACGATGAACGCCATGCCGCGTTCCACCTACTTCCCCAAGGTGCAAAGCTCCGACACCAGCGCCTATCTGTTCGGCTGGGGCGTGCCGACGTTCGACGCCATGTACACGCTGCAGAACCTGATCCGCACCAAGGGCGAGGGCGCGGACGGCATGTACAACCTGGGCAACTACAGCAACAAGGAACTGGACGTCATCATCGACCGGATCAAGACGGAAACCGACCCGGCCAAGCGCGACGCGGACATCATTACCGTGCTGCAAGGGCACGCCAAGGACTTCGGCCACATCCCGCTGCACGACCAGGTCATTCCCTGGGCCATGCGCAAGAACGTCACGGTCATCCACCGTGCCGACAATCGCCTCGTTGCCGATTGGGTCAAGGTTGACTGATCCAGGCTAATCAAACGGCGGGGGCGCTCCAGTCCCCGCCGTTACGCCTTTCCCGCCTATGTTTGCTTTCATACTGCGTCGCCTGTTGCAGGCCGTAGCGGTGATGCTCACCGTCTCGCTACTGGCCTTTGTGCTTTTTCAATATGTCGGCGACCCTGTCACCATCATGCTGGGGCAGGACGCCACCGATGCCGAGCGCATCGAACTGCGTGAACGCCTGGGGCTGAACGAGCCCGCCATCGTTCAATTCGGCCATTTCGTGGCCAACGCCGCGCAGGGTAATTTCGGCATTTCCCTGCGCCAGAGCGAACCCGTTTCCACCCTGCTCAAATCGCGCCTGCCGGCCACGCTGGAACTGTCCATGGTGGCGGCGTTGCTGGCGTTGGTGGTGGGGGTGCCGTTGGGCGTGTATACGGCGCTCAAGCGCAACAGCCTGCTGTCGCAGCTGCTGCTGGCTGGCTCGCTGCTGGGGGTGTCGTTGCCCACCTTCCTCATCGGCATCCTGCTGATCCTGGTGTTCTCGGTGCAACTGGGCTGGCTGCCCAGCTACGGCCGCGGCGATACCGTCAGCGTGGGGTGGTGGACATCGGGCCTGTTCACCGCCACGGGCTGGAAGCACCTGATCCTGCCGTCCATCACGCTGTCGCTGTTCCAGATGACGCTGGTGCTGCGGCTGG
>JBEBOQ010000077.1:0-23972 GCA_040396375.1 Achromobacter xylosoxidans | reverse complement strand
ACGTGCGCACCCGCGTCTGGCGCGAGGCCCGCGACCTGGTCTACAACATCATCAATTGCAGCAAGCCCATCGTGTCGGCCATGCACGGCGCAGCAGTGGGCGCGGGCCTGGTGGCGGGGCTGCTGGCCGACATCTCGATTGCCGCGCGCGACGCCCGCATCATCGACGGTCACACCCGCCTGGGCGTCACGGCCGGGGACCACGCCGCGATCGTCTGGCCGCTGCTGTGTGGCATGGCGCGGGCCAAGTACTACCTGATGCTGTGCGAAACGGTGACCGGCGAAGAGGCCGAGCGCATCGGCCTGGTGTCGCTGTGCGTGGACGAGTCCGACCTGATCGGGCGCGCGTTCGAGGTGGCCAACCGGCTGGCGGCGGGCTCGCAGACCGCAATCCGTTGGACCAAGTATTCGCTGAATAACTGGCTGCGCATGGCCGGCCCAACTTTCGATACGTCGCTGGCGCTGGAATTCATGGGCTTTGGCGGCCCCGATGTGCGCGAAGGCGTGCAATCGCTGCGCGAGCGACGGGCGCCGAATTTCCGGCCCGACTCGCCGTTCTGAGGCGGCGGGGGCGGCGGTAGCCCGACTGTATTGATAGGGGCGGCAGACCGGCCGCCCCAGCCTGCCCGCCGCGCGATCCCTATTTCTTGAAGAACGCCGCGAACGCGGCCTGCGCCTCGTCCGTCTGCAACCGGGCGCGGAACTGCTGCGCCTCGAAGTCGAGGGTTTCCTGGATGGCCTGGCGGTCCGGGCGCTTGAGCATGGACTTGGTCAGGCGCAGCGCGGTGGGCGGCTGCTTGGCCAGGCTGGCTGCGGTGGCTTGGGCCGCCGCCAGCGCCTGCCCTTTGGCCGTGACCGCGGTGGCCAGGCCGGCGTCGCAGGCCTCTTGAGCCGAGAACGCCTTGCCCTGCAGCAGCCATTCGGCGGCGCGTCGGGCGCCGGCCAGGCGCGGCATCAGCAGGCTGGACGCGCCTTCGGGGCACAGGCCCAGCGCCACGAAGGGCATGCGCAGCGTGGCGCCTTCGCCGATATAGACGAAGTCGCAATGCTGCAGCAGCGTCACGCCGATGCCGATGGCGTAGCCCTCTACGGCGGCGATGACCGGCACGTCGGCCTGCGTCAGCGCGCGCAGGAAGGTCAGGCCGGCGCTGTCGCCGGCGCCGCGCTCGGCCTGGAAGTCGCGCAGGTCATTGCCGGCGGTGAAGTGTTCGCCGGCGCCGGCCAGGATCACCGCCGACACGCTGGTGTCGGCGCTGGCCAGCGCGAGCTGTTCGGTCAGCGCGGCGTAGGTGGCCGTGTCGAGCGCGTTGCGGCGGTCCTGGCGGTCGATCACCAGCGTCAGCACCGCGCCGTCGCGCGTGACCCGCAGCCCGGCGCTCATGCGAAGGTCCTGGCGGCCAGCTGGGTCTTGGCCTCGGCGTACTCGCGGCGCAGCGTGTCGACGATCTGGCGCGTCGGCTGCACGCTGCCGATGTTGCCCACGCCCTGGCCCGCGCCCCAGATGTCCTTCCACGGCTTGACGCGGCTGGAGCCGAAGTTGGAGGCGCCGCTGTCCGGCTGCGGCAGGTTGGCCGGATCGAGGCCGGCGGCGGCGATGCTGGCCTTCAGGTAGTTGCCGGGGATGCCGGTGAAGAACGGGGTGTAGAGAATGTCCGAGGCGCTGGCCTCGACGATGGCGGACTTGTAGCCTTCGCTGGCGTTGGCTTCCTCGCTGGCGATGAAGCGCGTGCCCATGTAGGCGAAGTCCACGCCCATGGCGAGCGCGGCCAGCACCTGGGCGCCCGAGGTGATGGCGCCCGACAGGATCAGCGGGCCGTCGTAGAAGCGGCGCACTTCGGACACCAGCGCGAACGGGCTGAGCGTGCCGGCATGGCCGCCCGCGCCCGCGCACACCAGGATCAGCCCGTCCACGCCCGCTTCCAGCGCCTTTTCGGCGTGGCGGATGGTGGTGACGTCGTGGAACACCTTGCCGCCCCAGTCGTGCACGCCTTTGACCAGGTCGCCGGGCGCGCGCAGGCTGGTGATGATCAGCGGCACGCGGTGGCTGGCGCACACCGCCAGGTCCTGTTCGAGCCGGTCGTTGGACTGGTGGATGATCTGGTTGACGGCGTAGGGCGCGACGGTGGCGCCCGGATTGGCCTCGCGGTACGAGGCCAGCCCCGCCTGGATCTCGTCCAGCCAGTCGGTCAGCAGGCTCTGCGGACGCGCGTTGAGCGCCGGAAACGAACCGACGATGCCGCTCGTGCATTGGGCGACGACCAGCTTCGGGTTGGACACGATGAACATGGGGGCGCTGATGACCGGCAGGGACATCTGGCCATACAGATCTGTCACGAGGGAGTGGGGCATAACGGCGTCACGTGTGGTTTCGGGTTGAGCGCCCAAGCCGCGCTTGCATGGCGGAAAGGGATGTGCCTACAATTACCTACCGACCGTCCGGTAATTAATTAATCTTTATTTAACGGCAAGCGCCGAACCGCTGTCAATGGAACGGGACCGCCCGCGGTCCGGCATTGCCTGCCTCGACGCCGCCTCACCAGGTTCCCTCATGGCGACTTCCGCAGCCCCCGCCACCAAACGCGCCCGCGCCGGCCGCCCGCCGACCCTGGCGGCGCCGCGCGAACGCATCCTGGCCGAAGCCGCCAAGCTGTTCGCGCGCAGCGGCTACGACGGCAGTTCGGTGTCGGACCTGGCCGCCGCCATTGGCGTGTCCAAGGCCGCCATCTATCACTACTTCACCACCAAGCAGGACATCTACGACGCCATCATCCTGGCGGTGTTGAGCGGCCTGAACCAGAGCGTCGGCCAGGACGTGGCGCGCGCCGAGGGCGGCGCCGCCCGCCTGCGCGCCTTCATGGTCGGCCACGCCCGCTACTTCGAGCAGCACCACGCCGAGTTCGTCACCATGCTGATCGGCTATTCCGGCATGGCGCTGCCCGAGCGCGAGGACGCCGCCCGGCTGCGCGACGGCTACGAGAAGCGCCTGCGCGACCTGATCGCGCAGGGCGTGGCCGAAGGCGCGTTCCGGCCGCTGGACGTGCCCGCCACCGGCCGCGCCGTGCTGTCGATGCTGAACTGGATGGTGCGCTGGTACAAGCCCGGCCAGGGCGACAGCGCCGAGACCATCGCCGCCGGCTATTTCGATTTACTGGTTGGCGGCATGCGCCCCTGAGCGCCGCCGCCCCGCACTCCCGAGAGACTGACATCATGGCCCTGGACACCGAAACCCTGACCCTGTTGCTGGACGCCGTGCGCCGCTTTGTGCACGAACGCCTGATTCCCGCGGAAGACGAACTGGCCACCAGCGGCCAGGTGCCGCCGGACATCGTGGCCGAGATGCGCGAGCTGGGCCTGTTCGGCCTGTCGATCTCGCCGGACTATGGCGGCCTGGGGCTGACGATGGAAGAAGAGGTGCGGGTGGTGTTCGAGCTGGGCCAGACGTCGCCGGCGTTCCGCTCGCTGGCGGGCACGAATATCGGCATTGGCTCGCAGGCGATCGTACTGGCAGGCACGGACGAACAACGCACACGCTATCTGCCGCGCCTGGCGAGCGGCGAGCTGATCGGCTCGTTCGCGCTGACGGAACCGGACGCAGGCTCGGACGCGATGGCGCTGCGCCTGTCGGCGGAGCGCGACGGCGACCACTATGTGCTGAACGGCACGAAGCGCTACATCACGAACGCGCCGATCGCAGGCCTGTTCTCGGTGATGGCGCGCACGGCGCCAGAGCGCCGCGCAGCCTCGATTTCCTGCTTCCTGGTGGAGGCGGGTACGCCGGGCCTGATCATCGGCAAGCCGGACAAGAAGATGGGTCAGGCGGGCGCACTGACGAGCGATGTGGTGTTCGACAATTGCCGGGTGCCGGCGTCGGCGCTGCTGGGCGGCGAGGAAGGCAACGGCTTCAAGACGTCGATGCGGGTGCTGGACAAGGGCCGGCTGCACATTTCGGCGCTATGCGTGGGGATTGCGGACAGGCTGTTGAAGGACGCGGTGCAGTACGCGATGGACCGCAAGCAGTTCGGGCAGCCGATCTCTGAATTCCAATTGATCCAGGCAATGATTGCCGATAGCCAGGCGGAGCTGTACGCGGCGCGTTGCATGGTGCTGGATGCGGCGAAGATGCGGGACCGAGGCGAGAACACGACGATGCAGGCGGCTTGCTGCAAGCTCTTTTCTACCGAGATGGTGGGGCGTGTGGCGGATCGGGCTGTGCAGATTCATGGGGGGGCTGGGTATATGTCGGAGTATGCAGTTGAAAGGTTTTATCGGGATGTGCGGTTGTTCCGAATATTTGAAGGGACTTCGCAGATTCAGCAACTGGTGATTGCTCGGGAAGTGATTAAGGCGCAGGGGTGATTTTTGTGGCGGCGGTTGGTTTTTTCATGCGTCGAGTTGGTCTTCGTGGGTCGCCCATCGTGCAGGGCTTCGTGGCAGCGGGCGCCCACGATTGCGGTCCGGCGCGCGGGCGCCGGACTGCCCCGTCCTCATCCTCGTCCGCCTTCGGCTCCCTACGGATTCCGTCGGGCGCATCGAGGTTGCCCGCTGCCACGAAGCCCTGCACGACGGGCTACGGTTTTCGATGTTCGTTGCGTTGCTAGACCTGTGGTCAGGGCATGAGATCTGCAGGGCCGCCAAGCCGCGGCCGCGCGGGCGGCCACGTTTGGCATTTGTGTTGTGGATTGTGTGGCGGGGGCGCTTCGCGCGGGTGGGGATGGGGGTTCTTGAGGTTTCCACGTCTTGGGGGTGGGACGGTGATGGGCGGCGCCCATCCGGGCGCTCAAGAGGTTTTTGGAATCTACGGCATCTGCGCCGCTGGAGCGCCGGGCGCAATGGCTGAATCGTGGCTTCGGGAGTTGGCGCGCCGGCCCATATAAAATATGGGCCATGAACACCCAAGATCCTGTCGACCTCGACCGCCGCTTCTCCAGCTTGTCCCGCCTGTACGGCCCTGATGCGCCCAAGCGCTTTCAAGACGCGCATATTGCTGTCGCGGGCTTAGGCGGTGTTGGATCCTGGACGGTGGAAGCGCTTGCCCGTTGCGGCATTGGGGCGCTCACGCTTATCGATCTGGACCATATTGCGGAGTCCAACGTCAATCGGCAGATTCATGCGCTGACTGATACCGTGGGGCAGTCCAAAGTGGACGCCATGGCCGAGCGGGTGTTGGGGATCAATCCTGCTTGCCGGTTGACGCGGGTGGATGACTTTGTGTCGCCTGAGAATGTGGGCGAGGTGTTGCCTGGGCCTTATACCGTCATCATTGACTGTACGGATCAGGCGGCGGCCAAGATTGCGATGATCTTGCATGCGCGGGCCTTGGGTGTGCCCATGCTGCTGTGTGGCGGGGCGGGGGGCAAGACGGATCCCCTGGCGTTGCGGGCGGGGGATTTGTCGGCGGCGGTCAATGATGCGTTGTTGTCCAAGCTGCGCAATAAGTTGCGGCGCGAGCATGGGTTTCCTCGGGCGTCGGATAAGAACGGCAAGGCCTTGAAGCGGGTGCCCAAGATGGGTGTTCACGCCTTGTGGTTTGATCAGCCGGCGATCTTGCCGGATGAGTGGACCCGGGCTGCCGAAGCCGAAGACGACATGGGCGTGTCCGCGCAGGCGGTGGCGCCGCAGGGCTTGTCTTGTGCGGGGTATGGGTCTGTCGTGACCGTGACGGCCGCCATGGGGATGGCGGCGGCCAATGAGGCGTTGCGGTTGGCGCTGGGCTGATTCTCGGCGCCGGCGGGGCGCCGTTTCGGGCGCTACAGCGCCACGAACACCATTCCATCTTCGATTCTGACCGGGTAGGTCGCTATGTTGTCGCGTAGCGGCGAACATAGCGCGCGGCCGTCTCTGACGTCGAAGCGGCCCTGGTGCAGCGGGCATTCGATTTCGTGGCCGGTCAAAAAGCCGTCGCACAGGCGGGCGTTGCCGTGGGTACAGAGGTTGGCGGTGGCGTAGACGTTGCCTTCGATGCCGTACAGGGCGATTTCCTGGTCGCCGGCCTGGACGGCGATGACGTCCTCTTCGGGTACGTCGGCCAGGGGGATGGCCTTGATCCATTGCGTTGTCATGTCGTGTTTTCCAGGTCAGATCGGGTAGATCAGCGAGTTTGGAATCAGCTCGCTGTCGAAGATGCACAGGCGCGATTCGAATTTCAGGCCGTCGGGGGTTTGGCGAATGACGTCCAGGTAGCGGCCTACGTTGAATACCGTCGTCAGCTGGTTGGGCTTGGTGCGAAATACGGCGTAGTTGGCTTCGGATTCGATGCGGTCGCCGGCAACCGACAGGACCCGGGGCGCGCCGACCACGTGGCGTTGGTAGTAGGGGTCGTGGAAGATCGTGTCGGTGGCGCCGTAGATGCGATCGCGCAGCATGCCGCGGCTTTCAAAGGACATCGTCGCCAGGGGGTAGCCGCGTTCGTGGTTTTCTCGGGGCAGCACTTTGTAGGTGCAGTCTTCCAGGAAGAAGTCGGGCCACTTGTCCCATTGTTCGGCGTCCAGCGCGGCGGCGTAGTCGGTGTAGAGCCGGGTCAGCGCGTAGTACAGCGGAAATTCCAGCATCGTCAGGCCTCCGATTCCATCACGCGGCGCCAGTAGGCGTACATGCCGCGGATCAGGGTTTCCGTCACCATATGGTCGGTGTTTTCGGCGGTCTTGCCGCCCAGTTCGGCCACGCTGCGGTGCCAGGGCTTTTGCTGGAAGCCGGATTGCGAGAATTCGATCACTTCGCCGTCGTCGGCCGAGACGAAGCCGGCCGGGCCGAACAGGTTGGCTTGGCGCAGGCGGCGCTGGGTCATTTCGGGGGTGTCGTCGGCAAAACCGAAGTGGGTCCAGACAAAATCGAAGGCGTCGTGGCCCACCGGTTGAATGTGGCGGGTGGATAGCGAGTTGACCTGCTGCTGGATGATGACGCTGGGGAACAGGGTCATCAGTACCGCCGTCGGGCCGTTCCACCACGGCTCGGGCACGATGTCCAGGAAGCGGTCGTCGTTCAGCGACATCTGTTCCTTGAAGCTGGATACGCCGCTGGTGACGCTGCCTTTGCCGCCCTGGCCGCGGGTCGAGATCATGGCGGCGTGGCGCAGATGCGGGTCCATCTTCAATTCCGAGCGGTTGTCGGCGCGCCATAGACCGAAAGTGACGAACCAGGTGTGCAACAGGCCGGGGTGGTAGGGGTCTTTGATGTTCTCCTGCATCAGCTTCCAGTTGCCAGGGATGCGTTGGCGGCTGTAGCCGTGCACCACCAGTTGGCGGCCGTCGAAGACGCGGTCGAAGTAGTGCAGGATGTCTGTGCCCAGGTAGTCTTCCAGGGGCTCCACCGCGTGGTCGAACGAGGCGAAGACGACGCCATTGCGGCAGGCTACCGCCAGTTTGGTCAGGCCGTGTTCTTCGGGATTGAAGTCCGGCGGCATGCCGCCGTTGACGCGGCCGTCCTGCTTGACGCCACGGCGGAAGGGCACGCCGATCAGGTTGCCCTGCAAGTCGTAATTCCACTGGTGGTAGGGACAGACGAATTCGCTGCGGTTACCGGAGCGCTCGCGGCAGAACTGCACGCCGCGGTGGGCGCAGACGTTTTCCACCACCCGCACCTGGCCTTCGTTGTCGCGCAATAGGATGACGGAGCGTTCGCCGACCGCGGTGCGCTTGAAGTCGCCGGGGTTGGGGATTTCCGCTTCCAGGCCGACGTAGCTCCAGTGGCCGCGGTAGAAAAAGCGGTCCAGCTCTTTTTGGTGCAGCGCGGCGTCGGTGTAGACGCTGAAGGGAATGCGGTGAGTGCCGTCGGTGGGCCAGGGGGGGACGAAGGCGACAGGGTGTTCGGCGGCAGTGCCGGCGGGCTGGGCGGCCTGGGTGGCCTGGCAGCCGGCCGGCTCGGGCGAGGGCCCCACGCCGTCAATCAGCGGCGCATTCATGGGCGATCTCCCGGGGGACCGCCCTGGCTACAGGACAAGCAAATACAGGACGCGGCAAGGCGTTGCGGCCAGGGGCGCATGGTTGTCTCCTTCATCTGTGGCCGCGGGGCGGCCGGGCAGGGGCCGCGCGGCATGGGCGCGGCGTTTGTTGCATCTTCGGCCAGGGCATGAAATAAATAAATAGAATCTGGATGATGACAACAATCACCAAAATCAATATTGGTGGAGACAAGCGCATGAACCTGCAAGACATGGACCTGAACCTGCTGGTCGTCTTCAACGAGTTGTGCAAGCACGGCCGCGTGTCGGCGGTGGCGCGCAACCTGGGCATCTCGCAGCCCGGGGTCAGCAACGCGCTGGGCCGGCTGCGCAAGCTGTTGGGCGACGAGTTATTTCTGCGGACCTCGCGCGGCATGGTGCCCACGTCCTACGCCGAAGCGCTGGCGCAGCCCATTGCCGATGCGCTGGGCGCGTTGCACGGCACATTGAACGCGCGGGCCTTGTTCGACCCGGCGCAGAGCGAGCGGGCCTTTGTCATCGGCGTCAACGATGTGGGCGAAACCTACTTTCTGCCGCGGCTGATGCGGGCGCTGGACGCCGCGGCGCCGGGCGTCACCATCCGCACTGTGCGCACGACGTCGATCGACGTGAAGGACGAAATGGAGCGCGGCCGGATCGACCTGGCGATGGGCTTTCTGCCGGGTTTAAAGCAAGGCTTCTTTCAGCGGCGGTTGTTTCGCCAGCCCTATGTGTGCATCTTCCGGCAGGACCATCCGCTGGCGCGCGGCGGGGTGTCGGCCAAGCAGTTCCGCGCGGCCGAGCATGTGGCCATCGTGTCCGAAGGCACCGGCCACGGCGTGGTGGACCAGGTCATCGAGCGCGCCGGCATCCGCCGCCGCTTGCGGCTGACGGTGCCGCACTTCATGGCGGTGGGGCCGGTGCTGCAGGCCACCGACATGATCGCGGTGGTGCCGAGGCGCTTCGCCGATTGCGCCTGCAAGCCCTTCGGCCTGGCCACCGCGCCCTGTCCGGTGAAGATCCCCGAGTCCGTCATCAACGTGTTCTGGCACGCCCGCAACCACCGCGAGCCGGCCAACCAGTGGTTGCGGCAGGTGGTGGTGGAGCAGTTCGCGGACTAGGGCTGCGTGACGCGCGGCCCTGTGTTCCCGAGCGGCGATTAGACGAGGACGGCGCGTACAGCGCGCGCGTGCCCGTCCGGCGTTCAGAACTGCATCTGTGCCGACAGCGCAACGCTGCGAGGGCTGCCAAGGTAGTAGCTGTTGAGCCAATAGCTGCGGTCGGCCACGTTGTTGACGTTCAGGCGCAGCGTCACCGGCCGGCCGGTGACCTTGGTCGCGTAGCGCAGGCCTAGGTCGAAAGTGGTGTACGACGGCAGGCGGCTGGAGTTGGTGTCCGTGGCCCACTGCTTGCCGACGTAGTAGACCCCGCCCGTCAGGCTCAGGCCTGGCACGAAGGGCAGCGCGTACTCGGAATACAGCTTGGCCGTCAGCTTGGGCACGTTGATCGGCGCGTTGCCGTCGTTGGCACTGCCTTCGACGCGCGCGGTCAGCATCGTCACGCCGCCCATCACGGTCCAGGCATCCGTCACCTTGCCCACCGCCGAGACTTCGGCGCCGCGATGGCGCTGGGTGCCGTCTTGTACGTAGACGTTGGCGTTGTTGGAGTACTCGTAGGCCTTTTCGATATCGAACAG
Source organism: Achromobacter xylosoxidans (assembly GCA_040396375.1). Lineage (GTDB taxonomy): Bacteria > Pseudomonadota > Gammaproteobacteria > Burkholderiales > Burkholderiaceae_B > Achromobacter > Achromobacter xylosoxidans_D. The sequence goes on along the minus strand of JBEBOQ010000077.1, from coordinate 14,362 downwards.
TGCGCTGCTCACCAGCACGCCGCCCAACTCGGCCTTCACGCCCAGTTCGCGTTGCTTGCTGCGCATGGGCGACAGCACTTGCCCGCGGTTGACGGCCTCGTCCGGGGCGACGCCGCCTTGTTCCAGGCCCTCGATGTAGGTGGCGTAGGTCGTCAGCCACGGGGTCGGCGCGAAGATCAACGACGCGTTGGGCGAATTGCGGCCGCGATCGTAGTCCGGTTGGCCGGCGTTGCCATCCTGGTCACGCTCCATGGCCTTGATCGTGCTGCGGTTCACGCCCACCAGTGCGGACCATTGCTCGTTCAAGCGGATCAGGTCGCCGATCATGAAGTTGTCGTTGCGGATGCGGCTGGCGTAGTACGTCCTGGCCGACGCGTCGGACGGCCATTGCGGCTCCGGCACGTGCGTGGGCGAGTCCAGGCCGTAGGGGCCGACGTAGCCGGTATGGGGGAAATAGGTGGTTTGCCATTGCCTGTCCATGTAGCCGTAATAGCCCATGGTGACTTTGTGGCCGATCGGTCCGGTGTCGAACGAGATGTCCGCCAGCGCCTGCCAGGCTTCGGACTCGGTGCTGGTCGGGCCGACCTTCTGCCGCAATTGCGTGTATTGGGTCGAGGAGACCAGCGCGTTCATGGCGTGGTATTGCACGGGACGGTCCTGGTATTCGCGCAGATGGGCGACGCGCAGGGTCAGGTGATCGCTGGCCTCGTAGGTCATGCGAGCCATCCATTTGCGGCTTTCGGTCTCGTCGCGGATCCACGGCTGGCTCCAGTCCTTGCCCGCATTCGGGGCCTTGGGTCGGGCAATGCCGTCGGGCACAAACCAGTACGCGGTGGGCGAGCGCATCTTGTAGTCGCTATAGGACGCGCCCAGCTCGATCTTGAAGCGATCGGTCACGTTGAAATCCAGCGCCAGGCTTGCCAGGGTGCGGTCGATCTTCTGGTCGTCCACGGCGGTGTCGCCATTCTGGCGGACCAGGTTGACGCGGTAGCCGACCTTGCCGTTGTCGTCGAACGGGCCGCCGAAGTCACCATGCACGTAGGCCTGGCTGCCGCCATAGGTGCCCAGGGTGATGCTGTTCAGGCGGTCCGTGGTGGGGCGCTTGTTGACGTAATTCACCATGCCGCCGGGCGACGCTGCCCCGAACAGGAAGCCGGACAGGCCGCTGAGCACTTCGACCCGTTCCTTGTCTTCCAGCGAGGCGGCAAAGCCGTACGAGTGGCGCAGGCCGTCTTCCGCACGGTCATAGCTGTTGAAGCCGCGGATCTTGACCATCGGCGCCCAGCCGCTCAACTGCGGAGTCTGCGTCAGCGTCGATGGGTTGATCTTGTAGACGTCGTCGGGCGATTGGGCCTGTACGTTCTGCAGCAGCTCGCGGGTCACGACGCTGAACGAGTAGGGGGCGTTGCGCAGCTCCATGCCGCCCAGCGCGCCGGCGGCGGAGACGCTGGACGCCCGGTAGCCATCGCTGGCCAGGCCTTCCTGCTGCAAGGCGGCGGTGGCGTTGCCTCGTACCGTGATGTTGGGCAGCGTGACCGCGTCGGCGTCCTGCGTGGGGCGCGCAGTGTAGGCGTTGCCGCTGCGCATCGGCTGCAGGCCGGTGCCGGCCAGGATCGCATTCAGTCCGGACCAAGGCGATTGCCGCCCGCGTACGCCGGGGCTCTGCCGTCCGGCGGTCAGCGAGGCCTCGATGGACACCTGGATACCGGCTTGCACCGCAAATTCGGTCAGCACCCGGCTCAGGTCACCGGGCGGGATGTCGTAGTCGCGTTCCGTGGCGGCGGCGGGGGGGTGCTGCGCCTGCGCCAGCACAGCGCCTGGCAAGGCCAAGCCGATGAGCGCGGCGGCGATGGCTGTGACGGCGGGAAGACGAACGGCGGTGCGACGGCTTCGGGCGGCGCGGGAAGGGAATGGCGTATGCATGGGACGACCTGGGCTGGAAGTGAAAACGAGTGGCTTCACCCCGCATGCCAATCGAGACCGCCAAAAGGGGAACCCGGGCGCAAACAATCTGGCGCCAGCCGCTTCAGCGCGGCTCCAGCACGGTCCACCAGGGCATGGGGCTGCGCACGCGCACGCGCACGGGCAGCGTTGCTGCCAGCGTGACCAGCACCTGGTTCGTATCGGCCGTCGAGTAGGTGCCCACGATGCGCAGGTCGGCAATCGCGGGATCGCAGCCGAGGTAGCCGGGGCGATAGCGCGACAGTTCCGTCGCGAAGTCGCCCAGGCGCATGTTTTCGGCGACGATCAGCCCATCGGCCCAGGACCGGCGGGCCAGGGCCGCGGGTTGGGCGGGCTCGGCGCCCCGCCGGGTGATGCGCGTCTGTTCACCCGCATGCAGGATGCCGCCGGTGGCGCCTGCCGCCGTCGGTTCGATCCGCACCGCACCCTCGAACACGGCCGCCACGCTGGCGTCGTCCTCTTGGTAGACGCTGTAGCGCGTACCCAGGGCCCGCAGGCGCGCCTGGGCCGTGTCGACCACGAAGGGGCGCGCGGGCGCCTGGGTGTCGGACGCGGTGGTGATCAGGATCTCGCCCGCCACCAGCTGGATGCGGCGCAGGTCCGGCCCATAGTCCACGTTGATCGCGCTGTCGGTGTTGAGCCAGATACTGCCGCCGTCGGCCAGGCGGACCTCGCGGCGCTCGCCCAGGCCGGTATGGTGGGCCGCGGCCCACTGGCGCCACGGCACGGCCTGCGACGCGCCCCAGCCGCCGATGCCGACGCCGCACAGCAGCGTCAGCATCTTCAGGGCCTGGCGGCGGCGGGCCTGGCTGGCGGCGGCCGCGTCCAGCAGCCGGTGCGCCATGGGCTTGTTGCCGCCGGGCAGGTTCAGGAATTTGCCGCTGATCGCCTCGACCTGGCGCCAGGCCAGTTGGTGGGCCGGATCAGCGTCGTGCCACTGGCGCCAACGCTGGTGTTCGGTCGCGTCGACGGCCGGCGCGCCCAGTACGGCGAACCATTCGGCGGCTTCCTGCAATACCTGGAAGCTGGGGGCCGGGTTGGCTGCGGTCATGGCGCGGCGGGATCGGGGGCCTGGCCGGCGGTCAGGCAGTGCAGCATCGCCTGCGCCATGTATTTCTTGACCATGCGTTCGGACACCTCCAGCCGGGCCGCGATCTCCAGGTAGGTATAGCCTTCCAGGTGCGCCAGCAGAAAGGCCGCGCGGGCCTTGGGGTTGAGCTGGTTGAGCAGCGCGTCCAGCTCGCACAGCGCTTCGAGCAGCAGCGCGCCTTCCTCGGGCGATGGGGCCAGCGTATCGGCCACGGTGGCCAGGGTGTCGCGGTAGGCCCGTTCCAGGTCCTGGCGCCGCCAGTGGTTCACCACCAGCCCGTGGGCGATGGTGGTCAGGTAGGCGCGCGGTTCGCGGATGGGTTCGAGCGTGCGCAGTACCCGCAGGAAGGTGTCCTGCGCCAGGTCGGCGGCGTCGAAGGCGTTGCCCAGCCGCCGGCGCAGCCATTCCTGCAGCCAGCCGTGGTGGTCGCTATACAGGGCTTCAACGTTGGGGGATGCCGCGCAAGGGGAAGGGAACACGATGGGACGCTGCCGACGTCGAATAATAGATAAGAATGAGTATCAATTATTCTTCAGGCCTGCCGGTTTGGCAATCGGCGCTGTCCCGCGCCCGGCGGCGTCAGGTTTCGCGCAGGGTCACGTCAAACCAGCCGCGCAGGGCGTTGGACAGCCGGATTTCGTCCGCCGCGTGCAGATCGGCCAGGGTCAGGACGCGTTCGGTCACGTTGCCCGTATCCAACAGTTCGGCCCGCTGCACGCCTGGCAGGCAGCCGCTGTCTTCAGGCGGGGTGTACCAGTCGCCGTCCAGCCGCAGATAGACGTTGCTGCGGCTGCCTTCGCACAGCTCGCCGCGTTCGTTCAGGTAGACCAGGTCGAATATGTGCGGATGCGCGGGCAGCCATTCGATGGTCTTGGTGTACCAGGGGCGGTAAGTGGTCTTGTAGCGCAGCAGCGGTTCGGACGAGCGCAGGGCCTCGGGGGCCAGCATGATTTCCTGCACGGCCGGCAGGGGCGGCAGCACCGCGGTCTGGATATGGCGGCTGCCGTCGCGCGCGACCAGCAGGCGCAGGCGGTGCGCACCGGGTGTGACCAGGCTGAGCGCGGCGATCATGATGTCGCTTTCCACCGTGCGCCCGCCCCAGACGTAGCCCAGCGCCTTGCAGGACTGCTCCAGCCGGTGCAGGTGGCGCGCCAACAGCGGCACGCGGCGCTCGGCATCGACCAGGATGGTCTCGATCAGTTCGGGTTGCATGGGGGCTCCTGGGAAACGGCGGACAGCGGCGGGCGAAGCCGCGCTCTATCCTACTCTGCCGGCGCGCCTTGCGCATTTATGCGCGCAATATGCGGGCCTTCCAATGGCATTCCTGCCATTCCTCGGCTGGGTCCGAATCGTGCACGATGCCACCGCCCACGCAGTAGACGCCGTGGCCGGAGGTATCCAGCACCAGCGTGCGGATCGCCACGTTCAGCGAAAAATCGCCGTCCGGCGCCAGCCAGCCGATGCTGCCGCAATACAGGCCGCGCGGCGCGGTTTCCATCTGGCGGATGCGGCGCATGGCGGCCACCTTGGGCGCGCCGGTGATGGAGCCGCAAGGGAACAGCGCGTGCAGCACGTCTTGCAGCGTGGCGCCGGGGGCCTTGGCCGACACGGTCGACGTCATGGTCCAGACGGTGGGATAGCGTTCCAGCGAAAACAGGGCATCGACCTTGACCGAGCCCGGCTCGGCCAGGCGGCCCAGGTCGTTGCGCAGCAGGTCGACGATCATCAGGTTTTCGGCGCGATTCTTGTCGCTGGCCAAGAGCGCCTGGCCCAGGCGTTCGTCTTCGGCCGGGTCCGCGTGGCGCGGCGCTGTGCCTTTCATGGGGCGGGTGGTCAGTTGGGCGCCGTGCCGGGCCACGAACAGCTCGGGCGAGAACGACAGCACCGTGCGCGCGCCGTCCTGGATGAACGCGGCGTGCGCCACGGGATTGCGCGCGGCGATGCGGCGGTACAGCGTGGCGGCGTCGCCCTGGTATTGCAGGTCCAGTGGCTGGGTGTAATTGACCTGGTACAGCTCGCCGTCGCCGATCAGGCCGCGGATGGCGTCGATCTGGCGCACGTAGTCGGCTTCGGTCATGCGGGGCGCCGGGATGCTGATGGCGGCCGGCGGCTGGCCGGCATCGGGTGCGTCCCAGGGCGTTTCGTCGATCTTGCGCTCGAACACCAGCGCGGTCAGGCGCGGCACGCCGTCATCGCGCGGCGGCGTCCAGGGGCCGGCGGGCGCGGGCTGGGTGGTTTCGGGCAGCAGCCATTCGCCCAGTTCGTAATCCAGCAGCAGGGCGACCCACCGCCCGCGTTGGCGCGCCGCGTCGATGGCGGCCAGCGCGGGGCCGACCTCGGCCGCCGCGCGTGCTTCGATGCGGGCGTGAAAGCCGTCCAGCCGCAGGGCGCGGCCGGCCAGCCGGTCTTCAAAACGACAATGCATGACGCTCTTTATTGTTTTGCCAGGAATTCCGCCAGGACACGTCCGGTATGGGACTGGTTGCTCTGCGCCATGACGTGTTCCGGCGACCCCTCGCCCACCAGCTTGCCGCCGCCCGTGCCGCCTTCGGGGCCCAGGTCCAGCAGCCAGTCGGCTTCGGCGATGACATCGAGATTATGCTCGATGACCACCACCGTATTGCCGGCTTCGACCAGCCGGTGCAGCACGTGGATCAGCTTTTCCACGTCGGCCATCGACAGGCCCACCGTGGGCTCGTCCAGCACGTAGAGCGTGTGCGGGATGCGCGAGGCGCGGCCGGTCTTGATCAGGCCGTCGGTCAGGCGCGCCTTGGATAGCTCGGTCACCAGCTTGATGCGCTGGGCCTCGCCGCCGGACAGCGTGGGCGAAGGCTGGCCCAGGGTCAGGTAGCCCAGGCCGACGTCCTGCATCAGTTGCAGGGGGCGGTGGATCTTGGGATGGGCGGCAAAGTAGCCGATGGCGTCGTCGACTTCCATCGACAGTAGCTCGCCGGCGTTCTTTTCGCGCATCTGCACGCTGAGCGTGTCGTTGTTGAAGCGCGCGCCGTTGCAGGCGTCGCACGGCACCTTCACGTCGGGCAGGAAGTTCATTTCGATGGTGCGCATGCCCTGGCCTTCGCAGATCGGGCAGCGGCCGTCGCCGGTGTTGAACGAGAAGCGCGCCGCCGTCCAGCCGCGCATGCGGGCTTCGCGGGTGTCGGCGAACTGTTTGCGCACGTCGTCCCAGAAGCCGATGTAGGTCGCCGGGCAGGAACGCGGCGTCTTGCCGATGGGCGTCTGGTCGACTTCCAGCACGCGGTCGATTGCTTCCCAACCCTTGATGTTTTCGCAGCCGGCCCAACCGGGCGCCTTGCCCTGCGAGACGGCCTGCATCAGGTTGTCCAGCAGCACTTCGCGCGCCAGGGTCGATTTGCCCGACCCGGACACGCCCGTGACCACGCTCAGGCGGCCCACCGGAATCTTGGCATCGACGCTGCGCAGGTTGTGCAGCCGCGCGCCCTGGATTTCGATCATGGGGGTGTCGGCTTCCACCGGACGGCGGCCTTGCAGCGGATGCTGCAGCGGCTTGGCCAAGTAGCGGCCGGTGACGGACTCCGGGGCGTCCATCAGGTCCTGGGCGGTGCCCTGGGCCACCACGCGGCCGCCGCGCACGCCAGCGCCGGGGCCGATGTCGATAATGTGCGAGGCGCGGCGGATGGTGTCGTCGTCGTGCTCGACCACCACCAGCGTGTTGCCGTTGTCTTCCAGGCGCGTCAGCGCGTCAAGCAGGATGCGGTTGTCGCGCGGGTGCAGGCCGATGGTGGGTTCGTCCAGCACGTAGCAGACGCCCTGCAGGTTGGAGCCCAGTTGCGCCGCCAGGCGGATGCGCTGCGCCTCGCCGCCCGACAGGGTCGGCGCGGCGCGGTCCAGCGCCAGGTAGTTCAGGCCCACTTCCTGCATGAAATTCAGGCGGCCGCGGATTTCGGTCAGGATGTCGCGGGCGATTTCGCCTTCGCGGCCGCGCGCCACCAGTCCGGTAAAGAAGGTGTGCGCGTCCGAGACCGGCAGCGAAGCCAGTTCGGCAATGGATTTGTCGCGCCAGCGCACCGCGCGCGCGACCCGGTTCAGGCGCTGGCCATCGCACTGGGTGCAGGCCTTGGCCTCGCCTTCGTACCAGGCGTTCCAGGCGGTTTCCTCGCCGGTCTGCTCTTCGTCGAAGCCTTGCAGCTGCAGCCCGGTGCCGAAGCAGCCCGTGCACCAGCCGTGCTTGGAGTTGTACGAGAACAGGCGCGGATCGGGTTCGGGGAAGCTGGTGCCGCAGGACGGGCAGGCGCGCTTGACCGAAAAGTGCTGCTGCTGCAGTTCGCTGTTCAGCGCCTCGTGCAGCTTGTTCACCGGCCACACGACCGACATCACGCCCTGGCCGTTTTCCAGCGCGCTTTTGACCGCGGCGCGCAGGCCGGCCTCGTTGGCGGGGTCCACCACCACGTCGGCCACCGGCAGTTCGATGGTGTGTTCCTTGTAGCGGTCCAGGCGCGGCCACGGCGCCACCGGGATGAATTCGCCGTCGACCCGCAGGTGCGTGTGGCCCTTGGAGCCGGCCCACTTGGCCAGGTCGGTGTAGTAGCCCTTGCGCGCGGTGACCAGCGGCGCCAGCAGGCCGATGTGCTCGCCCTTGCGCTCGCGCAGCAGGCGCGCCACGATCTGGTCGGTGTTCTGCGGTTCGACCGCGACGTTGCAGTCCGGGCAGTACTGCGTGCCCAGCTTCACGTACAGCAGCCGCAGGAAGTGGTGGATCTCGGTCATCGTGGCCACGGTCGACTTGCGGCCGCCGCGGCTGGTGCGCTGTTCGATGGCCACGGTCGGCGGGATGCCGAAGATGGCGTCCACATCCGGCTTGCCGGCCGGCTGCACGATGGCGCGGGCGTAGGCGTTGAGCGATTCGAGATAGCGGCGCTGGCCTTCGTTGAACAGGATGTCGAAGGCCAGGGTCGACTTGCCCGAGCCGGACACGCCGGTGATCACGGTGAACTTATCGCGCGGGATCTCGACGCTGACGTTCTTCAGATTGTGCTCGCGCGCATTGCGGATCTCGATCGCCATGTTGTCCTGGCGGCGCTTGCGCATGACCGATTGCAGCGGCGTGCCGTCGCCGGCGCCATAGGCGGCGGTCGGCTCGGCGATGCGGGCCGTCAGGCCGGCCTGCTCGGCTTCCTGCGCGTCGATGTCGCTGCTGACCACCACGTCGGCCGGCAGGATGCTGACTTCGTAGTCGCGCAGCGCCGCGCCGGTGTGCGAGGCGGGGTTGGCCATCAGGTCCTGCGGCGTGCCGACGCCGATCACCAGGCCGCCGGCGTCGCCGCCTTCGGGGCCCAGGTCGATCAGCCAGTCGGCCGCGCGGATCACGTCCAGGTTGTGTTCGATGACCAGCAGCGTGTGGCCGGCGGCCAGCAGCTTGCGGAAGGCGCGCATCAGGCGCGCGACGTCATCGAAGTGCAGGCCGGTGGTGGGTTCGTCGAACAGGAACAGGCTGCCTTTCTTGGCGACCTTGGCGGTGGAGATGCCGCTGCGCGCCGCCTCGGCCAGGTGACCGGCCAGCTTCAGGCGCTGCGCCTCGCCGCCCGACAGGGTCGGCACCGGCTGGCCCAGCCGCACGTATTCCAGGCCGACGTCGGCCAGCGGCGCCAGGCCCGTCTGCACGTCGCGCAGGCCCTTGAAGAACTCCAGCGCCTCGCTCACGGTCATTTCCAGCACCTCGTCGATCGAGGCGCTCTTGCCCAGGTGCTCGACGCGCACTTCCAGCACTTCGGGGCGGAAGCGCTTGCCGTCGCAATCGGGGCAGCGCAGGTAGACGTCGGACAGGAACTGCATCTCGACGTGTTCGAAGCCGGTGCCGCCGCAGGTCGGGCAGCGGCCGTCGCCGCCGTTGAAGCTGAAGGTGCCGGCGGTGTAGGCGCGTTCCCGCGCCAGCGGCGCCTGCGCGAACAGCTTGCGGATCGCGTCGAACGCGCCCACGTAGCTGGCCGGGTTGGAACGCGCGGTCTTGCCGATGGGGGTCTGGTCGACCATGACGACGTCGGCGATCTGCTCGGCGCCCAGCAGGCGCTCGAAGGCGCCCGGCGCTTCCGACGGCTTGCCCTTCTGCTTGAGCAGGGCGGGGAACAGCACGTCCTGCACCAGCGTCGACTTGCCCGAGCCGGACACGCCGGTCACGCACACCAGGCGGCCCAGCGGCAGTTCGACCGAGACATTCTTGAGGTTGTGCGCGCTGACGCCTTCGAGCAGCAGGCGCGGCGTGTTGGCCGCCACCGGCATGGGGCGCGGCGCTTCGACGCGCTGGCGTCCGCCGAGATAGTCGCCGGTCAGCGTGCGGGCCGCGCGCAACTGCGCCGGCGTGCCGTCGAACACGATCTGGCCGCCGCGTTCGCCGGGGCCGGGGCCGATGTCGATGATGCGGTCGGCGGCCACCATGACCTGCGGGTCGTGCTCCACCACCACCAGCGTATTGCCGGCGTTGCGCAGCCGGTGCATGACTTCGACCACGCGGTGCATGTCGCGCGGGTGCAGGCCGATGGACGGCTCGTCCAGCACGAACAGCGTGTTCACCAGCGAGGTGCCCAGCGCGGTGGTCAGGTTGATGCGCTGTACCTCGCCGCCGGACAGTGTGCGGCTCTGGCGGTCCAGTGTCAGGTAGCCCAGGCCCACGTCGCACAGGAACTTCAGGCGCGCGCGCACTTCGGTCATGAGCAGGTCGGTGGCGGCATCCAGCGCGCCGGAGAACGACAGCTTGTCGAAGAATGCCCGCACCCGTTCGATCGGCAGCAGCATCACGTCATGGACCGACAGCCCGTCCAGGCTGTCCAGCTGCGGCCGGGTCCAGTTGGCGCCGACCGGCATGAAACGCTTGTAGCGGCCGTCGTCGGGCGGCAGCACGGTATCGGCTTCTTCCTTGGTGCCCAAACGCCACAGCAGCGCGTCAGGCTTGAGGCGCGCGCCGTTGCAGGTGGGGCAGGGCGTGTAGCTGCGGTACTTCGACAGCAGCACCCGCACGTGCATCTTGTAGGCCTTGGTTTCCAGCCAGTCGAAGAAGCGCTGCACGCCGTACCACTGGTGCTTCCAGGCGTCGTTGCCGCCCTTCCAGTCGGGCGTGCCGTACAGCACCCAGCGCTTGTGCTCCTCGCTCATGCTCTTCCACGGCACGCCCAGCGGGATGCCGGCGCGCGGCGCGTATTTCTGCAGGTCGTCCTGGCATTCCTTGTACGAGGGCGTGGTCCAGGGCTTGATGGCGCCTTCCAGCAGGGTCTTGTTCTCGTCCGGGATGACCAGGCCGAAATCGATGCCGATCACGCGGCCGAAGCCGCGGCAGGCTTCGCACGCGCCCAGCGGCGAATTGAACGAGAAGCTGCTGGGCAGCGGGTCGGTGTATTCGATGTTGCAGTCGGCGCAATGCAGGCGGTCGCTGTACTTCCAGATGTGCGCGTCGGCGCCCTCGGCGTCCATCACGTAGATGGCCAGGTGGCCCGCGCCCATGCGCAGCGCCGTGTCCAGCGCTTCCATCACGCGTTCGCGTTCGGTGCCGGCAAAGCGGAAGCGGTCCTGGATCACGTGCAGGATGCGGCGCTCTTCGGCGCTGGCTTTGGCCTTGCCCTTTTCCTTCTTGGCGCCCTTGGTCGGGGCGGTCGCGCGCGGCACGGCGGTTTCCTCGGCGTGCACGCGGGTGTAGCCCTGCTGCTCCAGGAAGCCGCGCACTTCGTCTTCGGTGAAGTTGGCGGGTACTGCGATGGGGAAGGTCACTACCAGCCGCGGATCGCCCGCCACGGCGGCGCGTTCGGCCAGCGAGTGGTAGATGGAATCGGGCGTGTCACGCCGCACCACCTTGCCGCAGCCGCGGCAGTGCAGCCGGGCGCCGCGCGCAAACAGCAGTTTCACGTGGTCATTCAGCTCCGTCATCGTGCCGACCGTGCTGCGCGAGCTGCGCACCGGGTTGGTCTGGTCGATGGCGATGGCCGGCAAAATGCCTTCGATGCGGTCCACTTGCGGCTTGTCCATGCGGTCCAGGAACTGGCGCGCATAGGGCGAGAAGGTTTCCACGTAGCGGCGCTGCCCCTCGGCGTACAGGGTGTCGAAGGCCAGCGAACTTTTGCCGGACCCCGATACGCCGGTCACCACGACCAGTTCGCCGGTGGCGATGGTCAGGTCCAGGTTCTTGAGATTGTTCTGGCGGGCGCCAACGATGCGGATTTGGGAGCTCATGGACGGTATCGTAGCCTGAGGGAGGAGGCGGCCCCGGACGGCGGCCTGTGGCTGGTTCCGGGCGCGGCGATGTGGAATAATTGCCTATATCGTGAGGCATGTGTCCACAATGTGGTCAATCATGCGCTCCGCTGCTGTACAAATAAACAGTATCGCAGATTCGTCTGAAATTGGCGCGATTTGCTTCGAGCGGCCCGCATTCTGCACGGGCATTGTTAACGCTGGGCATCTTCCCGAGATGGGGGTGGTGGTGTCGGAATCCAAGGTGGCGGGCGCCGCGGCGTTCGCCAAATTCATGACGGTGCTGCAGGCGGTGGCGGACGCGCCCAGTCCGCCCACGGCGGCGGCGCTGGCGCGCGGCTGCGGTTATCCGCGGCCCACGGTCTACCGCATCGTGGCGGCGCTGGCCGAGCAGGGCATGGTGGCCGAGACCGACGGCGTTTACCGCCTCGGACCCCGCCTGCTGTCGCTGGCCAGCCGCGCCTGGTCGCAGTTCGACCTGCGCGCCACGCTGGCGGCCGACCTGCGGGCGCTGCGCGACGCCACCGGCGAAACCGTGCACCTGGCGGTGCCGGCCGGCACGGAAATGGTCTATATCGACAAGCTTGAAAGCCCCGGCCCGGTGCGCATGGCCTCGCGCGTGGGCGCGGCGGTGGCGCTGCATTCCAGCGCGGTCGGCAAGGCCTACCTGGCGGCGCTGACCGAACCGGCGCGCGAACGCCTGCTGCGCGACCTGCCTTTGGCATCACGCATGCCCGGCACACTGTCGACGTTGCCGGCCCTGCGCGTGGCGCTGGCCGACACGGCGGCGCGCGGCTACGCCATGGACAACGAAGAAAACGAACCCGGCATCGTCTGCTACGGCGTGGCGCTGCGCGACGCCGCCGGCCAGCCGGTGGCCTGCGTCAGCGTCAGCACCTTGCTGTTCCGCCGCCGCGATGATCCGCAAACTGCCTATATAGAACCCCTGCTGCGGTTGCGCGACGCCGCCTCAGCCAAACTCGCCGTCCTGCCGGTTTCGTCCGGCGGCGCCTGAACGATCCCGTCCCCGAGGAATTCCATGACCGCTGCTCCCCTTGCCTCCAAGCTTGCTGCCCTGCTGGCCGCCCGGGTCGTGCCCGTGCTGCGCTACACCGACGCGAGCACTGCCGCGTACGCTGCCGAAGTGGCCGTGGCCGCCGGCTGCACCACGCTGGAACTGACCTGGACCATTCCCGGGGTGACCGACCTGGTGCGCGCGCTGCGCGACAAGCACGGCGCCAGCCTGCTGCTGGGCGTGGGCACCGTGCTGAATGAAGAGCAGGCGCGCGAGGCCCTGGTGGCCGGCGCCGACTTCCTGGTGTCGCCGGCCCTGGCCACCGAGATCGTGGACCTGGCGCATGCGGCCGACGCCCTGTGCCTGTTGGGCGCCTTCACGCCCACCGAGGTGCTGGCGGCGCGTCGCGCCGGCGTGGACGTGGTCAAGGTATTCCCTGCTGACACGGGCGGCCCCAAGCACCTGGCCGCCCTGAAGTCGGTCTACCCGGACACGGTGTTCTGCCCCACGGGCGGCATCACCGCCGACAACATGAGCAGCTATTTCGCGGCCGGCGCCGGCCTGGTCGGCATCGGCAGCAATCTGTACGACAAGGCCGCCTTCGCCGCCCGCGACACCGCCGCGCTGGTGGCGCAGATCACCCGCACGCGCGAGGCCGCTCATGGCTGATTTCGATATCGTCGCGCTGGGCGAACCCCTGGTCGAACTGAACCAGACCAGCCAAAGCCAGTTGCAGTACCTGCAAGGTTTCGGCGGCGACACGTCCAACGCGGTGATCGCGGCGGCGCGCCAGGGTGCGCGCTGCGCCTACCTGACGCGGGTGGGCGACGACACCTTTGGCACCCAATTCCTGGCGCTGTGGCAGGCCGAGGGCGTGGACACGTCGGGCGTCGAGGTCGACGCCGAAGCCCACACGGGCCTGTATTTCGTGCAGCACGGCTCTGACGGTCATGCTTTCAGCTACTTGCGCCGCGGCTCGGCCGCCAGCCTGATGACCCCGGCCAGCCTGGCCGGCGGCCTGATCGAGCGCGCCCGCTTCCTGCACGTCTCGGGCATCAGCCTGGCGATCAGCACCAGCGCCTGCGACACCGTCTTCGCCGCGATGGCCCGGGCCCGCGCCGCAGGCGTCCAGGTCAGCCTGGATTCCAACCTGCGCCTGCGCCTATGGCCGCTGGACCGCGCCCGCGCGGTGCTGCGCGAAGCCCTCAGCCATGCGGACCTATTTTTGCCGAGCATGGACGACATGCAACACCTGACCGGCAACGACGACCCAGAACGCACGCTGGACTGGATCCGCGACGCCGGCGCCCCGGGCGTGGTGGTGCTGAAGCTGGGCAAGGACGGCTCGATCATCGACGACGGCAAAACCCGCACGCCGGTGGCGGCCCTGCGGGTAGAGGCGGTGGATGCGACCGGCGCCGGCGACTGTTTCGCGGGGAGCTTGCTGGCGCGCCGATGCCAGGGCGACAGCTGGGTGGACGCGGTGCGCTACGCGAATGTGGCGGCAGCGCTGTCAACGCTGGGTTATGGCGCGGTGAACCCGCTGCCGCGGGCGGAGCAGGTACTGGCAAGGCTGCAAGGGTAGGGTAGTAGCCACCCCAAAAGGAAAATCCCCGTCAGGCTCGCGCCGGGCGGGGATTTTTCGATCAAGCCACGCCAAGCAACGCTTGGGGCGGCCAGCGTGTCATTTAGACGCGCTTGATCTTTTCCAGCATCTTGAAAACACCCTTGGGCGACTTGACGAACAAGCGCTTGAAGGCCTTGCCCAGGCAACGGCGTTCCAGGGTGTTGCGACGCACGCGTTTGCGTTCAGCCATGTTGATTCTCCTGTTGAATTTGCGGAAATCGGATTTGCGGTTGGAAGTTCCAACTTGCGGTGCTTCCAACCGACCGCACAACCGGATACTGGGCTGGCGGGGGAATTGGGTAACTCGGTATTCTAGCCTGAATCTGGGGGGAGTGCTAATTTGGGCTGGCTGGGGGTATTTCTTCGTAGGTCGCCCCTCGCGGTGGTGGCTTGCGGAGTGGGCGCCCACGATTGCGGTCCGGCGCGCGGGCGCCGGACTCGCCTAGGCGGCCCC
>JBEBOQ010000076.1:0-24063 GCA_040396375.1 Achromobacter xylosoxidans | reverse complement strand
TTGCTGGTGGGGATGTGGGGACGGGTTGCTCGCTCTGGCCAGGCGTGCCTTTTGCCGGGTGTCCCGCTATGCGGAAATGGGGCGCGAGTTGCCCCGGCCTGGTGTTACACGCCCAGTTTCTGCATCAGGTATTGGTGCAGATTGAAGGGTTCGCGGCGGCTGCGGACGCGGACGTAGTCGCCGTCGGCCTGTTGTTGCCAGGCGAGCTGGTTGTCGCGCAGGGCGAAGGTGAAGGCCTCGTCGATGACGCGTTTCTTGAGGGTCTTGTCGTAGATCGGGAAGGCGATTTCGACGCGGCGGAAGAAGTTGCGGTCCATCCAGTCGGCCGAGGACAGGTACACCGTCTCGGCGCCGTCGGCATAGAAATAGAAGACGCGCGAGTGCTCCAGGAAGCGGCCGACGATGGAACGCACCCGGATGTTTTCCGACAGCCCCGGCACCCCCGCGCGCAGCGCGCAGACGCCGCGCACGATCAGGTCGATCTTCACGCCGGCCTGGCTGGCCTTGTAGAGTTCCTCGATGATCTGCTCTTCCAGCAGCGAGTTCATCTTGGCCATGATGCGGGCGCGCTGGCCCGCCTTGGCGGCGCGCGCCTCGGCGCGGATCAGCGCCACCATGCCGTCGTGCATGGTGAAGGGCGACTGCATCAGCGACTTGAGCGCGCGGCGCGCGCCCAGGCCGGTCAGCTGCGCAAACACCTTGTCCATGTCCTCGCACAGCTTCGGATCGGCGGTCAGCAGGCCGAAATCGGTATACAGGCGCGCCGTGCGCGGATGGTAGTTGCCGGTGCCCAGGTGGGCATAACGGCGCAGGCGGCCCTTTTCGCGCCGCAGCACCACCGCCATCTTGGCGTGGGTCTTGTGCGCGACGACGCCATAGACCACGTGCGCTCCCACCTCTTCCAGCTTGGAGGCCCAGTTGATGTTGGTCTGTTCGTCAAAGCGCGCCATCAGCTCCACCACCACCGTCACTTCCTTGCCGGCGCGCGCGGCGGCCAGCAGGATCTTCATCAGCTCGGAATCCTCGCCGGTGCGGTAGATGGTCTGCTTGATGGCCATCACGTCCGGATCCAGCGCGGCGGCGGTCAGGAAGTCGATGACGGGCTGGAACGACTGATAGGGGTGGTGCAGCAGGCGGTCCTGCTCGGCCACGGCCTCGAACAGCTCGGCCGGCTTGTCACCGACGCGGTCGAACGGCGCCGGCACCGGCGCGCGGTAGTCGGGGAACAGCAGGTCGGGCCGGTTGGGCGAATTGCACAGCTGCATCAGGCGCGACAGGTTCACCGGCCCCGGCACGCGGTAGGTGTCCTCGGGCTTGAGCGAGAATTCGCGCTGCAGGAAGGTTTCCAGCTCGACCGGGGTCAGCTTGTCGATCTCCAGCCGCACCGCCGCGCCGAAGTTGCGCTGCGACAGCTCGCCCTGCAAGGCGTGGCGCAGGTTGGTGACTTCTTCCTCGTCCACGAACAGGTCGCTGTTGCGCGTCACCCGCCACTGGTAGCAGCCCAGCATTTCCAGGCCCGGGAACAGCTCGCCGACGAAGGCGCGCAGCAACGAGGTCAGCAGGATGTAGCCTTCTGGATGGCCGGACAGCTCCTGCGGCATCTTGATCAGGCGCGGCAGCGCGCGCGGCGCCTGCACCACGGCGATCGAGGCCTGGCGGCCGAAGGCGTCGGCGCCCGACAGCGAAACGATGAAGTTCAGGCTCTTGTTGTAGACCCGCGGAAACGGGTGCGCCGGGTCCAGCCCGATCGGGGTCAGCAGCGGCATGACGTCGCGGTTGAAGACCTCGCGCGCCCATTCCTGCTGCTCGGCATTCCATTCCGACGCATGATGCAGCGCGATGCCCTCGGCCTGCAGCGCCGGCAGGATGGCGTCGTTGAGCAACGCATACTGGCGCCCCACCAGCTCGTGCACCGCCTGCTGGACGTTCTCGAACGCCTGGTCGGGCGTCATGCCGTCCGGCCCCACCAGGTTGGGCGACTGGCGCTGCTGCTCTTTCAGGCTGGAGATCCGGATCTCGAAGAACTCGTCCAGGTTGGAACTGACGATGCACACGTAGCGCAGCCGTTCGAGCAGGGGCGTGCCGGGATTTTCCGCCATCGCCAGCACGCGCTCGTTGAATTTGAGCAGCGACAATTCACGGTTCAGCAGCAGCGGCTCGGCGGGCGGGCGAGTGGTCATACCGGATTCCATACGTAAGGAAAGCGTGGAGTTTTACTTCAAAAGAGTGACGGTTCTATGACACAACGCCAAATGCGTAGCGTACGACAAAACCGGGACGTATGGCGCATGGTCTCCCGGCGCCAACTATCTGTTCCATAAGCGAAAACCCGCGGGGGCCGGCGCTGTCATATGGGGTCTCTATAATCAGGCCACCTCACAGCCAAAATCACGAGCCGCATGGATCAACTTCTGGCCGCCGTGGACCTCGGGTCCAACAGCTTCCGCCTCTCCATCGGACGCATCGTTCAGCAGGACGGTACGCCCCAGATCTACCAGATCGACCGCCTCAAGGAAACCGTCCGGCTCGCCGCCGGCCTGGACGCTGAAAAGCGCCTCGGCGACGACGCCATCGAGCGGGCCATCGCCGTGCTGGAGCGTTTCGGCGACCGCCTGCGCAGCTTTCACCCCAACCGGGTGCGGGCGGTGGCAACGAACACCTTCCGCGTCGCGCGCAACACCCGCGACTTCCTGCCCCGGGCCGAAGCCGCCCTGGGTTTCCCGATCGAAGTCATCGCCGGCCGCGAAGAGGCCCGCCTGATTTTCTCGGGCGTGGTCCACACCCTGCCCCCGTCGCCCAACAAGCGCCTGGTGATCGACATCGGCGGCGGTTCCACCGAAGTCATCATCGGCAAGGGCCACGAACCGGGCCTGATGTCCTCGCTGTACATGGGTTGCGTCAGCTACAGCCGCCAGTTCTTCTCGGACGGCATCGTCGATGCCCACCAGATGAAGCTGGCCGAACTGGCCGCCCGCCGCGAAATCGAAGTCATCGCCAAGCAGTACCGCAAGACCGGCTGGAAAGAAGCCTACGGCTCTTCGGGCACCGCCAAGGCGCTGTTCGCCATCCTGACCGAAGGCGGCCTGTCCGACCGCGGCATCACCCGCGCCGGCCTGAGCAAGCTGAAAGACCGCATCGTGCGCGCGGGCCGGGTGATCCCGTCCGAGCTGCCCGGCATCAAGGTCGAGCGAGCCGACGTGCTGCCCGGCGGCCTGGCCATCATGAGCGCGCTGTTCGACGAGCTGGGCATCGACGTCATGCACACCGGCGACGGCGCCCTGCGCCTGGGCGTGCTGTATGACCTCCTGGGCCGCGACGACGAACACGACAAGCGCGACGAATCGGTGCGCCAATTCATGAAGCGCTACCACGTCGACGTCAACCAGGCCCGCCGCGTGCACCACGCGGCGCTCAGCCTGTTCGACGCGATGATGCCCGAAGGCCAGGAACGCACGGACTTGCGCGTGGCGCTGGGCTGGGCGGCCGACCTGCACGAAGTGGGCCTGTCCATAGCCCACAACGCGTATCACAAGCACACTGCCTACGTGCTCGAAAACGCCGACATGCCGGGCTTCTCGCGCGCGGACCAGCAATTGCTGGCGCTGCTGGCGCTGGGCCACCAAGGCAAGCTGGGCAAGCTGGAACCGCTGGTGCGCACGCGCGCCCAATGGATGGCCATCCTGAGCCTGCGCCTGGCGGTGCTGCTGTTCCGCCGCCGCGGCGAAATCGAGCCCCTGCCCCTGACCGCTTCGGTGCGCAACGATTCGATCGTGGTGCGCGTCAGCCGCGATTGGCTCGCGCAGCATCCGCTCAGCGACTTCACGCTGCGCGCGGAAGAAGCCGAGTGGTCGAAGGTGGGATTCTCGTTCGAACTGCTGGAATTCTGATGCCGGCCGCGGCCCGGGGCATGCCCCGGCCGCGCCGCATAAAGCCAGCCAACGCTAAAACGGCAACAGGTCCGTTTGACGTTCGAGCTGCTTGAGTTCCAGACGGAAAGGCCGCGTGGCCCGCCGTATCAGTTTGATCTTCATACGGCGGAACAGGCGGCGCATGATGGATCAGCGCTGGCCGTTGGCCGCGGGTTGGTCCAGGCCGAAATGGCGGCGGTAGCGCTCGTCCATGCCATCCATCTTCAACAGCACCGGGAAATCCGCGGCGTTGAAATCCGGGTCCCAGGCGGGTTCGCCGCAAACCGTGGCGCCCAGCTTCAGATAGCCCTTGATCAGCGGCGGCACGCGTGCAGGCAGCGTGCTGTTGAGCTTTTCCACCGGGTAGCGGTGCAGCGGCGTCACATGCGGCTGGCCGTCTTTGGGCAACTGCTTGGAAATCGTGCGCCACACTTCGGCAGCCGTCACGCCATCGTCGCGCAGGCTGACGCTGGCGCAGCCCAGCACGTACTGGTAGCCGCCGCGGCGCAGGTATTCCGCCAGCCCCGACCACAACAGCATGATGACCGCGCCGTTGCGGTAGTCGGCGTGGGTGCACGAACGCCCCACCTCCACCAGTTCGTCGCGGATGGCGCCCAGCCCCGACAGGTCGAATTCGGACTGCGAGTAGTAGCCGCCCGCCTCGCGCGCCTTTTCGGGCGTAAGGATGCGGTAGGTGCCCACGACGCGGCCGGTGTCGAGCTCGCGCACCATCAGGTGCTCGCAGAAAGGATCGAAGCGGTCGTGCTCGATTCCGTCCTGGGCATCCGGGAAGACCGCACCCATGTCTTCGGTGAAGACGTCGTAGCGCAGGCGCTGGATCTGTTCGATTTCCTCGGCCGTGCGCGCCAGGCCGACCACCAGCACCCGGGGGGCGGCGCCCGTCCATGGTTCTGCGGCATTACGGCTTGGGTTGATGCGTGCTAGTTCCAGCATTGCGCGAAGCTCCTAGAGAGTCCGGTCAGTTTGGACGCCCTGTATGTCAAAGACTTGACCAATATGTTACGTGACTATGAAGTTTAGTTCGGGGCAGACATATCAATCGCCCGCCGAAATCGACAAAACTTTACAAAAATATACAGACCTTGAACAAACAAAAGCCACCCGTCGCGCGACGGGTGGCCTTGCTTCGGCATTGGAAAGTCGGCATTTACCCCAGGCTGGCCGCAAGCTTCTCGGCGCAGGACACGGCAAGCGCCTCGTCCTCGGCCTCTACCATCAGCCGCAGCTTGGGCTCGGTGCCCGACGCGCGGATGAGGATTCGGCCGCGGCCGTCCAGTTCGGCTTCCACGGCCTTGCGCGCGGCGCTCAGGCCCTCGTGCGTCTTCCAATCCTGGCCCGGCGTCAGCGGGACGTTGATCATCTTTTGCGGGTACATGCGCAGATCGCTCACCCACTCCGACAGGCCCACCGAGTTGCGGCGCAGCGCGGTCAGGACCTGCAGCGCGGCCACGATGCCGTCGCCGGTCGAATGGCAGTCCAGGCACAGCAGATGGCCTGAGCTTTCGCCGCCATACAGCCAGCCCCGGGCCTGCATTTGTTCCAGCACGTAGCGGTCGCCCACGTTGGCGCGCTCAAAGCCGACGCCCAGGCGCTTCATTTCGCGCTCGAAGCCGAAGTTGGTCATCAGCGTGCCGACCACGCCGTCCACCTTGCCGCGTTGCATGCGTTCGCGGACGATGGCGTACATGAGCTCGTCGCCGTTGTAGATGCGGCCCTCGCCGTCCACCATCTGCAGGCGGTCGGCGTCGCCATCCAGCGCAATGCCCAATTGGGCGCCGCGGGCGTGGACTTCCTTGGCCAGCAATTCGGGGTGCAGCGCGCCCACGCCCTTGTTGATGTTGAAACCATCCGGGTTGACGCCGATGGCGTGCACTTCGGCGCCCAGCTCACGGAACACATGGGGCGCGATGTTGTAGGCGGCGCCGTGGGCGGCGTCCACCACGATCGTCATGCCGTTCAGGTCCAGATCGTTGGGGAAGGTGCTCTTGCAGAATTCAATGTAGCGGCCCTGGGAATCCGACATGCGGCGCGCGCGCCCCAGGCCTTCGGAGCTGACGCAGCCCAGCGGTTCGTCCAGGGCGATCTCGATGGCGGCCTCGATCTCGTCGGGCAGCTTCATGCCCTGGGCCGAGAAGAACTTGATGCCGTTGTCCTGGTAGGGATTGTGCGAGGCGCTGATCACGATGCCGGCGACCAGGCGCAGCGCGCGGGTCAGGTAGGCCACCGCGGGCGTGGGGATCGGGCCCGCGAGCAATACGTCGATGCCTGCGGCCGACAAGCCGGCCTCCAGCGCCGATTCCAGCATGTAGCCGGAAATGCGCGTGTCCTTGCCGATGACGACCTGCGGGCGGCTGCCGCCGCGCACCGCGTGTTCACGGGCCAGCACGCGGCCAGCGGCGTAGCCCAGGCGCAACGCGAATTCAGCGTTGATCACCGGACCGCCAACTTCGCCACGGACACCATCGGTACCAAAATACTTGCGTCGAATCATGAAGTAATCGCTCCTTGTTCAGCCGCCTGCCATACCTTGAGCGCGTCGACCGTGGCTGCCACATCGTGCACCCGCACGATGGACGCGCCACGGGCCACACAGGCCAGGGCGGCGGCAATGCTGCC
Source organism: Achromobacter xylosoxidans (assembly GCA_040396375.1). Classification (GTDB taxonomy): domain Bacteria; phylum Pseudomonadota; class Gammaproteobacteria; order Burkholderiales; family Burkholderiaceae_B; genus Achromobacter; species Achromobacter xylosoxidans_D. The sequence continues at coordinate 17,518 of JBEBOQ010000076.1, read as the reverse complement.
GGGTAGCCTGTCGCCGACCGGCCGGCCGGTGGCCTGCCCGATCATGTTCTTGCGCGACAAGCCGATCAGCAATGGATAACCGCTGCTGCGCAGGCTCGACAGCCGGCGCAGCAATTGGAAGTTCTGGTCGGCCGTCTTGCCGAACCCAAAACCGGGGTCCAGCACGATGCGCCGAGGGTCGATCCAGGCCGCGCGCAGTTTTTGCGCACGAGCCCCCAGGAAGAGCCCGATCTCGCCGATCAGGTCCGAATATTCGGGCGGGGCCGCCTGCATGGTGCGCGGCTCGCCTTTCATGTGCATGACGCACAGCCCGCAGCGCGATTGCGCCACCGCCTCGATGGCGCCGGGCTGCCGAAAGCCGTAGATGTCGTTGATCATGTCGGCGCCGGCATCCAGCGTGGCGCGCATGACTTCGGGCTTGAAGGTGTCGATGGACAAGGGCACGCCACAATCGCGCAACGCCTCGATCACCGGCAACAGCCGATCCAGTTCGTCGGCGACCGTCACCGGGTCGGCCCCGGGACGCGTCGATTCGCCGCCCAGGTCCAGGATCTGGGCGCCCTCTTTGATCAATTGGCGCGCATGCGCCACCGCGGAGTCGGTATCGTCGTGCTGGCCGCCGTCGGAAAACGAGTCCGGCGTGACATTGACGATACCCATGACAAGCGGGCGCTCGAGATCAAACTCGAAGCGCCCGCAAAGGAAGTTATTTGCCATAACTCAGAACGGAAGACCTCAGACTGCGGCTGCCGTGTTGCCGCCTGCAGCCAAGCCGGTCGGGGGCGTATCGGACGTATCCGACGGACCCTGCGGCGTCTTCGGGGGACGCGGGGGGCGGCCCTCGATGATGTCGTTGATCTGGTCGGCGTCGATGGTTTCCCATTCGAGCAGCGCGGCGGTCATGACTTCGACCTTGTCGCGGTTGTCTTCCAGGATCTTGCGCGCCACGCCGTATTGCTCGTCGATGATGCGGCGGATCTCGGTGTCCACCTTCTGCATGGTGGCTTCGGACATGTGCGTGGTCTTGGTGACGCTGCGGCCCAGGAACACTTCGCCTTCGTTCTCGGCATAGACCATGGGGCCCAGCTCGTCGGTCATGCCGTAGCGCGTGACGATGTCGCGGGCGATGGCGGTAGCGCGTTCGAAGTCATTCGAGGCGCCGGTCGTCATCTGATCCATGAACAGTTCTTCGGCGATGCGGCCACCGAACAGCACGGCGATGGTCGAGAGCAGACGGCCCTTGTCCATGCTGTAGCGATCGGTCTCGGGCAACTGCATGGTCACGCCCAGCGCACGGCCGCGCGGGATGATGGTGACCTTGTGGACCGGGTCGGTCTTGGGCAGCAGGCGGGCAACGATGGCATGGCCGGACTCGTGGTACGCGGTGTTCTTGCGTTCCTCTTCGGGCATGACGATCGAGCGGCGCTCGGCGCCCATGATGATCTTGTCCTTGGCCTTTTCGAAGTCGGACATATCCACCGTGCGGCCATTACGGCGAGCGGCGAACAGCGCAGCTTCGTTGACCAGGTTGGCCAAGTCGGCGCCCGAGAAGCCCGGGCAACCACGTGCCAGGATGGTCGCGTCGACGTTGGGCGACAGCGGCACCTTGCGCATGTGGACTTTCAGGATCTGCTCGCGGCCACGGATATCAGGCAGCGGCACCACAACTTGGCGGTCGAAGCGGCCCGGACGCAGCAGCGCCGGGTCCAGCACGTCCGGACGGTTGGTGGCGGCGATCACGATGACGCCCTGGCCGGATTCAAAGCCGTCCATTTCCACCAGCATCTGATTCAGCGTCTGTTCGCGTTCGTCGTTGCCGCCACCCAGGCCGGCGCCACGCTGGCGACCCACCGCATCGATTTCGTCGATGAAGATGATGCAAGGCGCGTGCTTCTTGGCGTTTTCGAACATGTCGCGCACGCGGGCTGCGCCCACGCCGACGAACATTTCAACGAAGTCCGAACCGGAGATGCTGAAGAACGGCACCTTGGCTTCGCCGGCGATGGCCTTGGCCAGCAGCGTCTTGCCGGTACCGGGCGAGCCGACCATCAGCACGCCGCGCGGGATACGCCCGCCCAGCTTCTGGAACTTGCTGGGGTCGCGCAGGAAATCGACCAGTTCCTGGACGTCTTCCTTGGCTTCATCGCAGCCCGCCACATCGGCGAAGGTGATCTGGTTGGTGTTTTCGTCGAGCATGCGGGCGCGCGATTTGCCGAAGCTGAACGCGCCGCCCCTGCCACCGCCCTGCATCTGTCGCATGAAGAACACCCACACGCCGATCAACAGCAGCATGGGGAACCAGGACACGAAGATGCTCATCAGCAGCGATTGCTCTTCGCGCGGCTTGCCGGACACCTGCACGCCGTACTTGAGCAGATCGGAGACCATCCAGAGGTCGCCCGGCGAGGTCAGGGTGTAGGCACGGCCCGCGTCCGGGGTGACGTAAAGCACGTCGCCGCCGGCGCCGCCTTGCACGTCAACCTTGCGGATACGTCCCGCCTTGGCGTCGTCCATGAACTGCGTGTAGGTCACGCCGTCCTGGGTCTGCGCGCGTCCGTCGAACTGCTTGAAGACCGTGAATAGCACCAGGGCTATCACCATCCAGACGGCGACTTTCGAAAATGAATTATTCAAGGTCGATCTCCTGCTTTCGATTCCGACCGGCGACCGCGCACCCGCATATGGCACAGTCACAAGTATGTCAATAGCCCATTCTACCCTGTTGGACCGGGTTGCGTCCTGGGAACAGCCGGGGCCTCTAAATTACGTCTGATTCGTGATTTTGCTGGTCGTTGTCTCGGCAGGCCGGCCACGGTTGGGCCGGTAGGTTTCTTCTGACCGGGACAGAAGTCCCGGCGCGGGTTATTTCAGATCGCGGGCAACCAGAAAGGTTTCGGATGACTTCACCCGCGACGCCTTCGGCTTGCGCTCGACCACCCGCTTGAAGTGCTGCTTGAAGGTTTGCACGATCTGCGAAAAGCCGGTGCCGTGGAAAGCCTTGACGATCAGCGCCCCATTGGGCTTGAGGTGAGCGCGGGAAAACTCCATCGCCAGCTCGCATACGTGCTGAATGCGCGCGGCGTCGGCGATACCCACGCCTGACAAGTTGGGGGCCATGTCGGAAATTACAAGGTCTACCGCGTGCGATCCGACCATGTCTTCCAATTGTTTCAAAATGTCATCTTCGCGGAAGTCGCCGAGGATGAACTCGACGCCCGCCACGGGTTCCATCGGCAGCATGTCGAGCGCGATGATGCGCCCGTCCACGACGCCGCCCGGCCCCAACATGCGCTCGCGCGCCACCTGGGACCAACTGCCGGGCGCCGAGCCCAGATCGATGACCAGGTCGCCCCGGCGCATCAGTTTCTCGGTGTCGAGGATCTCGATCAATTTGAAGGCGGCGCGGGCCCGGTAGCCCTTCTGTTGCGCCATCTTCACATAGGGATCGTTGATGTGCTGGTGAATCCAGTCTTTGGAGAATTTATTCTTGGCCATTACCGTACAATTCCACGCATGCCTATATTAGAACTTACCTCTCGTGAGCGCAGCGACCTTCGGTCCGCCGCTCACCCTCTGCGCCCCGTCGTCCTGATCGGCGACAACGGCCTGACCGAAGCCGTGCTCAAGGAAATCGACCTGGCACTCACTTCCCACGGCCTGATCAAGGTCCGGGCCGGCGGCGACGATCGCGAGGCCCGCGAGGCCATGCTGTCGACCATCTGCGACACGCTGTCCTGCGCCCCGGTGCACCACCTGGGCAAGACCCTGATCCTGTTCCGCCCGCTGGCCGGCAACATCAAGCCGCCCGTGCTGGCCGCCCTCGAGCCGGAACGCCCCGCCAAGCGCCGCGCCTCCGAGCCGCATACGCCCAAGAAGCTGGCCGCCGAGGGCAAGACCCTGGCCAAGCGCCCGCGCCGTTCCGAAACCGAAGAGCCCAAGCCCAAGACGCGCTTCGTGCCGCAGGACCAGCTCAACAAGAACGGCAAGCCGATGCGTCCCGGCACCAAGAAAACCACTTCCGGCAGCCACGGCATTCCGCGCCGCGCCGGCAGCGCGCTGAGCCTGCGGGCCGGGGCACGCAGCGGCACCAGCCGCAAGTCGTCGCCCAAAAGATAGTACCGCCGGGCACAAAAACGGGCGCTTTACGCGCCCGGTCCACCATAGCGTTCCGCAATATTGCCGTGCCGGATATCCGGTGCGGGCTATGGTGTTTTGCTGATTTTACCGCTCAGAGCCAGCGTCAGATGTAACGCACGCTCAACACTTCATACTCACGAACGCCAGCCGGGGCCTTGACCTCGACCACGTCGCCTTCGCTCTTGCCGATCAGCGCGCGGGCCACGGGGCTCGACACGGAGATCAGGTTCGACTTGATGTCGGCTTCGACGTCGCCGACGATCTGGTACGTCACGCGATCGCCCGAATCCAGGTCCTCGATGTCGACGGTGGCGCCAAACACGGCGCGACCTTCGGCCTCGAGCGAGGTCGGATCGATCAGGTGGGCATTGGAAAGCGTGCCCTCAAGCTCGGCGATCCGGCCTTCGATGAAACCCTGGCGCTCGCGAGCCGCGTCGTACTCGGCGTTTTCCGACAGATCGCCCTGCGCGCGCGCTTCGGCGATAGCGTTGATGACGGCGGGACGTTCCACGGTTTTCAGCCGCTGGAGCTCTTCTTGCAAGCGCTCGGCCCCGCGCACGGTCAAAGGAATGGCAGACATGTCGTTTCCCAAACAAAAGTAGAAAACGCCCCCGACGGAGCGTTCTCGGTGTGAAGGTCTTGGACCTGACGCAGTAGGCGTCCGGTCGGCTCGCCAGGCGGATGCGGCAAGCTGCGACCAAAACAAAACCCCGGCTCGGGTCGGAACCGGGGCAATCAAGACCATATTGTGGTCAAAGTCCACGGGAATTGCAAGCCACCGGAGAAAACGTCGTTTTCGGCGCATTTCGCCGCCGTAACCCGCTAAAACCCGTCGTTTTTTCAACAATCCCCTGCGCCGACCGCCCCCAGCGCGCCGCCCCGCTTGCCGACAACCGGCGCGTGCGTCCGTTTGCGTTGCATAAAAGATACTCACCGATAGGACGGCGGCAGATACATACGGGGTTTATGTAAAAACACCCTGTTGTATTCAATAAAAAAGGTATAACCGACAAATTGATTCATTAATAACAATTACATACACGCCGGTATTAGCCGGCGTTTTCTTTATTCAAGCCCGAGTATGAGTGCGCAGGCCGAAAACATAATCGGTCGCCGCGGGAATCGATTGATTGTGCGTGTTGCAGGTTGGGCGGACGCATCGCAGTCATCCGGCGCGACGTTCACCCCTCTACCGCATCGCCCCTGGGCCCCCGGCCCGCGCTGGCGGTGGAGCGCGTTCAAGAACGGGAGCTCTCATGCTGGAAAAATTGAAAGTCCGTACGGGAATGATGCTGGTGCTGGCGTGCTTCGTGATTACGTTGGCACTGGCTTGCGGCCTGAGCTGGATGAACGCCGAGAACAGTGTCCGGGAAATCGAAGACCTGAATAATGTGGCAGTACACCAGGTCGACCCGTTGTACGAGGCCAATGGCGCCTTGCTGCGTGCGCGGCTGGCGCTTGGTGCGGGCATCGCCGACCTGCAGGCGGGCGCCGCCGACCAGGCCGCAGCAGCGGAAACCACCGCCGCCACCCAGCTACAGCTGGCGCGCGAGCGCTTCACCCGCTACATGGCCGTGCCCAAGAGCGAACGTGGCCAGGAATTGGCCGAGATCCTGCAAGGCCGGTTCAACAGCTACGCCGCGGCGCTGGACGAGCTGGACGCGGCGCTCAAGGAGCGCTCGGTGGCCCGTTATCAGCAAAGCGAGGCCCGCGTGCGACAGACCGACGCGGATTTCGCCAAGGACATGCAGGTCTTCCTGGCCCGCGTGCAGGAGCGTAGCGACGGGGTGCTGGATCGCTCACAGAGCACCTACGCCACGGCCAAAGTGTCGTCCATCGTGCTGCTGTCGGTGGCCGTGCTGCTGGCCGCGCTGTGCTGGGCCTTCATCCGGCGCGGGGTGCTGCTGCCGCTGCAGGAGGCCGGCCGCCACTTTGATCGCATCGCCGCCGGCGACCTGACCCAACGGGTGGACGCACGCTCCAATAATGAAATCGGCACCCTGTTTTCGGCGGTCAAGCGGATGCAGGACGGGTTGACGCGTACGGTGACGACAGTGCGCCAAGGAGTGGAGGAAATCAACGTCGGGGCGGCCGAGATCGCCGCCGGCAACGCCAACCTGTCGACCCGCACCGAAGAACAGGCCGCGGCACTGGAAGAAACGGCGTCCACCATGGAAGAGCTGGCCGCCACCGTCAAGCAGAATGCCGAGAACGCGGCCCAGGCCAACCAGTTGGCGGCGGTCAGCATGGAAGTAGCCCAGCGCGGCGGCCACAATGTCGGCCAGGTGGTGGCCACGATGCAGGGCATTTCCGAAAGCTCGCGCCGCATCGCCGACATCGTGTCGGTGATCGACGGCATCGCCTTCCAGACCAATATCCTGGCGCTGAACGCCGCCGTGGAAGCGGCGCGGGCGGGCGAACAGGGCAAGGGCTTTGCCGTGGTGGCGGGCGAGGTCCGCACCCTGGCCCAGCGCGCTGCGCAGGCGGCCAAGGAAATCAAGGGGCTGATCGAGACGTCGGTCGAGACGGTCGCGGCGGGTTCGTCCCAGGTGTCGGCCGCAGGCCAGACCATGGAGGAAATCGTGACGTCGGTGCAGCGGGTGGCCGACATCATGGGCGAAATCTCGGCAGCTTCGGCCGAGCAGGCCGGCGGCATCGATCAGGTCAGCCTGGCGGTATCACAGATGGACGAGGTGACGCAGCAGAACGCCGCGCTGGTGGAAGAGGCGTCGGCGGCGGCGTCGGCGATGGAGGATCAGGCCCGGCGCCTGGCGGAGGCGACCGCGGTGTTCAAGACGCAGTCGGGCCAGGTGATCGAAGCGACGCCCGTTCGCGTAAGCGGCCGGGCGTCGACGTCGCGCCTGTCGCGGCCCTAGCCTGGGCTACCCCCCAACCGGGCCTGGGCTCAGGCCCAGTCCGGCTGGCGCAGGCGCGGGCCAGGCCGCCCTGCTTGCCCTGACGTTACTTCTTGCGACGCAGCAGCGCGTACAGGATGATCGCGCCGAAGGTGGCGGTACCGATGCCGCCCAGCGTGAAATTGCCCAGCTTGACGGTGAAGTCGCCCGCGCCCAGCACCAGCGTGACCGCGGCCACGATCAGGTTGCGGTTGTCGCTGAAATCGACCTGGTTGACCACCCAGATGCGGGCCCCGGCAATGGCGATCAGGCCGAACACCACCACCGACATGCCGCCCAGCACCGGCGCGGGAATGGTCTGGATCAGGGCCCCGAACTTGGGCGAGAACCCGAGCACGATGGCGATCAGCGCGGCGATCACGAATACCAGGGTCGAGTAGATGCGGGTCACGGCCATCACGCCGATGTTCTCGGCGTAGGTGGTGACGCCGGTGCCGCCGACCGCGCCCGAGACCATGGTGGCCACGCCGTCGCCGACGAAGGCGCGGCCCAGGTAGCGGTCCAGGTCCTGGCCGGTCATGGCGCTGACCGCCTTGACGTGGCCCAGGTTCTCGGCGACCAGGATGATGGCCACCGGCACGATCAGGCCCATGGCCTCGGCCTTGAACACCGGCGCGGCGAAGTGCGGCAGACCGAACCAGGCGGCGGCCGACACGGCCGAGAAGTCCATCGGCTTGCCCAACCCCATGCCGTTGGCGAAGATCGCGTACACCACGCAGGCCAGGATCAGGCCGACCAGGATCAACAGGCGCTGCACCATGCCCTTGGTATAGACGGCGATGCCGCCCACGCACAGGATGGTGACGATCGCCATGGCGCTGTCGAAGCCCGAGGCGCCCATGGCGCCCTTGGCGGCGATGGGGGCCAGGTTCAGGCCGATCACCGCGACCACCGCGCCGGTCACGACCGGCGGCATCAGGGTGTCGATCCAGTTGGCGCCGCCGCCGGCGCGGCCGTTGGCGATCCAGACCAGCACGCCGATCAGCGTATAGGCCAGGCCGCAGGCGATGATGGCGCCCAGCGCCACGCCGATATTGGCGTTGGCGCCGCCGCCCGCGTAGCCGGTCACCGCGATCACGCCGCCGATGAAGGCGAAGCTGGAGCCCAGGTAGCTGGGCACGCGGCCGCCGACGAACAGGAAGAAGATCAGGGTGCCGATGCCCGACATCAGGATGGCGACGTTGGGGTCAAAACCCATGAGCAGCGGCGCCAGCACGGTCGAGCCGAACATCGCCACCACGTGCTGCGCGCCCATGGCCACGTTCTTGGGCCAGGACAGCCGTTCATCGGGCGCGATGATGACGCCGGGCTCGGCGTCATCGGCCAGGCGCCAGCGCGGAAAATAGGAATTGGACATGGATTCCCCGGGAGTGATTGGTGTGAGCGGGCGCCAGTGTAAAGGGGGCCGGGAACGAGCGGCAACTTAAGTTCCGGGGCGAAATGCCGTATTAGTGGAAACCCCAGTCATTCTTCATGGCGGAAATCCCATGGCTATCAATTCCCTCGGCGGCACCTCGCGCATCGGCAACATGCAGGACCTGTGGGCCCAAAAGATCCAGGCCAACAAGGAAGCCAAGGAAAGCGGCGATTCGGTCACGGTGACGCCGGACGGCAAGATCCGCGTCAATAGCGCCAACGCCATGAAGGTGGGCAATGCGCAGGAAACCGAGTCGACCGACAACGACGACTCCTACACGCGCCAGATCAAAGAGCTGCAACGCCAGCTCAAGCGCATCATGGAGCAGATCGAGCGGGTGCGCGCCAGCAACGCCTCGGCCGAACAGAAGGCTACCCAGATAACGGCCCTGAACGCCCAGGCCGTGCAGGTCATGGGGCAGATCCAGAAAGTCATGGACCTGCAGGCCAAGGCAGCCCAGACCGCCGCCAGCGCAGCCGCCAGGGCGTAGCGCGCAAGCGCGGGCCGCGCCGTTTCCGGCCCCACCACCCCGCTTGCCATGCCCGCGCGCGACGCCCGGGCTGATGACGCGCATCAAAATTTCTGATTGGACGTGCGGCAGGCGCAGCCATTAAGGTCTCCGGACAAATTAAAAAACCACGGAGACAAACCATGCATGCAATGCGCACAGCCCTTGCAGGGGCGCTGCTGGCCGCCTGCGCCGCCCCCGCCCTGGCGGGCACCGTCACGGTGATCACGTCGTTCCCGAAAGACCTGACCCAGGCCTACAAGACCGCGTTCGAGAAGGCCAACCCCGGCATCACGCTGGAAATCCTCAACAAGAACACCGTGTCCGGCATCGCCTACGTGCGCGAGACGCCGGCCGGCCAGCGCCCGGAAGTGTTCTGGGCCAGCGCGCCGGACGCCTTCGAGGTGCTGGGACGCGACAAGCTGCTGGCCAAATCGGCGGACGTCGCCAACAAGGACGTGCCGGACAAGATCGGCAACTACCCCATCAACGACCCGGGCGGCATGTACCTGGGCCAGGCGCTGGCCGGCTACGGCATCGTCTACAACACGCGCTATATCAAGGCGCACAACATCCCCGCGCCGGTGGAATGGAAAGACCTGCTGTCGCCGAAGTGGTTCGGCCACGTCGGCATCACGTCGCCGTCGCGCTCGGGCACCATGCACCTGACGGTGGAAACCATCCTGCAAGGCGAAGGTTGGGACGACGGCTGGAACACGTTGCTGCGCATGTCGGGCAACAGCAGCGCGGTCACCGAACGCTCGTTCGGCGTGCCGGACGGCGTCAACAACGGCCAGTTCGGCGCCGGTCCGGTGATCGACTTCTTCGGCCTGTCGAGCAAGTATTCGAAGTTCCCCGTGGAGTTCGTCTACCCGTCCGAGACCGCCATCGTGCCGGCCAACATCGCCCTGATCGAAGGCGCCAAGAACACCGAGGAAGGCAAGAAGTTCATCGCCTTCACGCTGAGCCAGGCAGGCCAGGAACTGCTGCTGGAACCCAAGATCTCCCGCCTGCCGGTGCTGCCGTATTCGGCCTTGAAGGGCAAGGTGCCCGAAGGCTATCCGGATCCGGCCGAGATCGCACGCCGCAGCAAGGTCCAGTTCGACGCCGACCTGTCGCAGACCCGCTATTACGTGGTGCAGTCGCTGTACGACCAGACCGTCACGTTCCGTTTGAAGGAGCTGCAAGCGGCCACCAAGGCGATCTACGACGCCGAGGCCAAACTGGGCGACAAGGCCAAGAGCGGCAAGCCCGCCGAACTGCTGACCCAGGCGCGCAAGCTGGCCTGGGCGCCGCTGGTCGACGGCAAGAAGGCCGCCGACCCCGCCTTCCTGAAGATCTTCAGTGGCAACAAGAAAGACGCGGCGGTCAACCAGCAGATCACGCAGCTGGAAGGCGAATGGAACGGCACGGCCAAAAGCAATTATGAACAGGCCGTGAAGCTGGCGCGGGAAGCCGCGGCGCTATAAGGCGCAGGGTCTGCCGGGCGGGGGGCTCGCCCCGCCCGCTTGCCGTCCGCCCGACAGCGGGCGGCGGACCGCCTGTTTTCAACCATTACGGGAATCTCGATGAATCTTCCGGGCCATAATCGCCTGCCCGCCGGCCCCGTGCTGGCCGCGCTCCTGGTGCTGGGCTTTCTGGTGCTGTTCCTGGCCGTGCCGGTGGGCACGGTGTTCTACAGCGCGTTCGTCAACGCGGACGGCAGCTTCACCACAGGCCATTTCGGCGCCTTTTTCAACCAGCCGCTGATGCAGGAGGCGTTTTTCAACAGCCTCTACGTCGCGGGCTGGTCAGCGCTGCTGGCCTCGCTGATCGCGGTGCCGCTGGCGTATTTCACCGTGCGCTTTGACTTTCGCGGCGCCCTCATCATCCAGACGCTGGGCGTGCTGCCACTGATCATGCCTCCGTTCGTGGGGGCGGTGGCCATGCAACTGATCTTCGGCCGATCGGGCAGCGTGAACCTGCTGCTGAACGACTGGTTCGGCTTCACCATTCCCTTCATGGAAGGCCTGAACGGCGTCATCTTTGTCGAGGCCCTGCACTACTTCCCGTTCATCCTGATGAACCTGGTGGTGGCCCTGCGCAATATCGACGGCGCCATGGAAGAGGCGGCCTTCAACCTGGGTTCGCGCGGGTTCCGCTTGTTCCGCCGCGTGATCTTCCCGCTGGCGCTGCCCGGCTACGTGGCGGGCGCATCGCTGGTGTTCGTGAAGGTCTTTGACGACCTGGGCACGCCGCTGGTGCTGGGCACCACCAACATGCTGGCGCCGCAGGCCTATCTGCGCATCACGCAGGTGGGGCTGGAGGATCCGCTGGGTTATGTCATCAGCGTCATCATGATCGCCTTCTCGATCCTGGCGCTGTGGCTGTCGGCGCGGGTGCTCAAGGGCCGCGACTATTCCACCTTGCAAAAGGGCGGCAACTCGATCCAGAAGCGCAAGCTGCGGCCGGCCGAAAGCGTGCTGGCCTATGGCTGGATCATCCTGGTGCTGCTGCTGGTGCTGTCGCCGCACATGGGCGTGCTGCTGCTGTCGCTGGCCAGCGTCTGGAGCTTCGCGCCGCTGCCTGACGGCTACACGCTGGCGCACTACTCCGCCGTGTTCAGCGAATCCCAGGGCATGATCGCCAACACCCTGCTCTACTGCGGCCTTGCCGCGGGCGTGGACGTGATCCTGGGCACCGCCATCGCCTACCTGATGCTGCGTACCCGGCTGCCAGCGCGCCAATGGCTGGACTTGCTGGCGTCGGCCGCGTTGGCGATTCCCGGCATCGTGCTGGCGATCGGGCTCTTGCGCACCTTCCGCGGGGTGGAGATCCCGGGCACCGGCACCTTGCTGACCTCGTCCTGGATCATCATCATGATCGCGTATTCCGTGCGGCGGCTGCCTTACGCGCTGCGATCCTGCGTGGCTTCGTTGCAGCAGATCAACGTGTCGCTCGAAGAGGCGGCGCAATCGCTGGGCGCGACCCGCATGCGCACCATCCGCCGGGTGGTGGTGCCGTTGATGGCGGGCGGCATGCTGGCCGGCTTCGTGACCAGCTTCGTGACCGCGGCGGTCGAGCTGTCGGCCACCATCATGCTGGTCACCAAGGACAGCCAGGCGCCCATGAGCTACGGCATCTACCTGTACATGCAGAGCGCGGCGGGCCGAGGGCCAGGCGCGGCGCTGGGGGTGCTGGCGGTGGCCGCGGTCGCCATCGGTACGTATGTCTCGCATCTGCTGGTGGAGCGCGCCCAGGCGCGCCAGCGACCGGCACGCAGTGACGAGACTTGAACCAAGGGGAAAAACATGAAAAAAGTCAGTGTTGAATGCCGCAATATCCGGCTGTCCTACGGCAAGACGGAAGTGCTCAAGGACGTCAACATCAGCATCGAGCCCGGCGAGTTCTTCGCCCTGCTCGGGCCGTCGGGCTCGGGCAAGTCCACGCTGCTGCGGCTGATTGCCGGGTTCAATCGCCAGGACGCCGGCCAGTTGCTGGTGGACGGCAAGGACATCAGCGGCATCCCGCCCTGGAACCGCAACATCGGCATGGTGTTCCAGAACTATGCGTTGTGGCCGCACATGACGGTGTGGGACAACGTGGCGTTCGGACTGGTCGAACGCAAGCTGCCGCGCGACCAGATCCGCACCAAGGTCGAGGCCGCGCTGGAATTGGTGGGCCTGTCGCAATACGCCCGCCGCCGGCCCAATCAGCTATCCGGCGGCCAGCAGCAACGGGTGGCGCTGGCCCGCACCATCGTGATCGAGCCGCAAGTGCTGCTGCTGGATGAGCCCTTGTCAAACCTGGACAAGAAACTGCGCGTGCAGATGCGCCAGGACCTGCTCAGCCTGCAGCGCCGGCTGGGCATCACCACCATTTTCGTGACGCACGACCAGGAAGAGGCCATGACCACGGCTGACCGGATGGCAGTGCTGGACCACGGCGTGGTGCAGCAGATCGGCGCGCCCAGCACGCTGTTCGACTATCCGGTGAACCGCTTCGTGGCCAACTTCGTGGGCACCATGAACGTGCTGGAAGGCAATGTGCGCGAACGCACCAGCAGCAGCGTCGTGCTGGCGGTGGACGGCGTGGGCGACCTGCACCTGCCATTGGCGGCGGAAGCGCCCGCGGCGCAGCGCCTGGCCGCCAGCTTCCGGCCCCACACGGTGCAGATCGAAATGGCCGACGGGCTGGGCGATGCGCGCTACGTGTGGCTGCCGGGCGTGGTGGAAAGCAGCGAATTCCTGGGCGAATTCACCCGCTACCAGGTGCAGGTCGGCGAACAGCGCCTGACGGCCGACCAGTCGCACCTGGCGGGGCTGTCGCCCTTTCCGGTGGGCGCCCCGGTGTCGATCGGGTTGGAGCCGACTCAAGTGCGGCTGCTTGCCGCGTAAGGCCGCATCCCCTACAAAGGCGCCATGGAAATCTATCAGATACGCGCCTTCGTCACGGTGGCCCGGCTGGGCAACCTGACCAAGGCTGCCGAAGCCCTGTCGCTGACCCAGCCCGCCGTCACCGGGCAGATCAAGGCCCTGGAACAAAGCCTGGGCGTGGCGCTGTTCGACCGCAGCGGCGGCCGGCTGGCGCTGGCCAAGGCCGGCGAGGTGCTGCTGCCCACGGCCGAGTCGCTGCTGGTGCTGGGCGCGCAGTTCAAGTCCGAGGCGCAGCAGTTGCAGGGCAGCCTGCAGGGCGTGGTCGAACTGGGCGTGCCCAGCGAGAAGCCGGACTTCCTGCGGCTGGGCGAGTTGGCGTCGGCCATCGCGCAGCGGCTGCCGCTGATCGAGCTCAAGACCCAGACGCTGCCCACGGCCGTGCTTGCCGAGCAGGTCAGCACCGGCAGGCTGCCGGCGGCGCTGACGATTGCCGCGAACCCGCCGCGCGGCGTCTTGTGGCTGCCGCTGCGCAGTGTGCGCTACCGCATCGCGTTGCCCAAGGAACAAGCGGCGGTGCTCAAGCGCGGCGGCTGGCGCGAAGTGGCGCAGCTACCGTGGCTGGACGGCCCCGCCGGCAGCCACACGCACCTGCTGCTGCGCGACATGTTCGAACGCCACGGCCTGTCGCCGCGCGTGGCCATGCAGCATGACGACCAGGCCAATCTGGAAGCGCTGGTGCGAGCCGGCGCGGGTTGCGCGCTGCTGCGCGAGGAAACCGCGCTGGCCGGCGCGGCCTCGAACGACTTCATGGTCTGGGGCCATGCTCGCGCCGACGCGATGCTCGGATTCATCCTGCCCTACGAACGCGCTAGCGAGCCCGCGCTGGTCGCGTTAAGCTCGATCATTCAAGCCATCTGGAAGCCGCGCGCGCCGATCGCGCCCGATCCGCTCTGAGCCGGATTGGCAAAACGTCCGCGCGCCCTTCCCCACCCGTATCGATATTGCAATGACTGAAATCTGGTTCATCCGCCATGGCGAAACCGACTGGAACCGCCAGCGGCGCCTGCAAGGCTGGAAAGACATCCCCCTGAACGAATTCGGCCGTAACCAGGCCGGCCTGCTGGCCTCGCGCTTGCGGGAAGAGGCCCGGGACACGCCTATCCACGCCATCTACAGTAGCGATCTGCAGCGTGCCCACGCCACCGCCACGCCCGTCTCCGAACAACTCGGCCTGCGCGTGCGCATCGAGCCCGGCATCCGCGAGCGCGGTTTCGGCGTGCTGGAAGGCCTGGACCATGACCGAATCGATGTGCTGGCGCCGGAAGCCGCCGCGGCCTGGAAAAGCCGCGATCCGCTGCGTCCGCTGGACGGCGGCGAAACACTGGGCCAGTTCCAGTCGCGCGTCATTTCGACCGTGGACGATATCGCCAGCCGCCATGACGGCGAACGCATCCTGATGTTCACCCACGGCGGCGTGCTGGACATCATCTGGCGCCATGCCAGCGGCGTGCCGCTGAACGCGCCGCGCGATGCGGCGCTGCTGAACGTCAGCATCAACCGGGTCGGCATCCAGGGCCGCCAATGGCAGGTGCTGGACTGGGGCGACGTGGGCCACGTGGCCGCCGAAGTGGGCGACGACGTCGTACCCTGACGCCATGCGGGCGGGCCTGGCCCGCCCCGTCGGCCTGATAACCAGGCCCGCTTAGCCGGCCTTGTCTGCCTTACGCGGCTTGCGCGGCGCGTTGCGCGCCAGCCGGTCGTAGACCGCGTTGGGCAACAGGCGCATCAGCTTGGCCACCACGCCCATCTGCCACGGGATCACCGTATACGACTTGCCGCGTCCGATCGCCGCCTGCGCGCGCTGCGCAAAGGCGTCGGCGTCCATCAGGAACGGCATGGAATACGGGTTGTGCGCCGTCATCGCCGTACGAATATAGCCCGGCGCAATCGTGACGACGCGGATGCCTTCGCCGGCCAATTCCAGCCGCAGGCTTTCGCAATAGGTCACCACCGCGGATTTGGACGCACTGTAGGCGCCCGCCCCCGGCAAACCGCGCACGCCCGCCACGCTGGCGATGCCCACCAGCCGCCCCGAACCCGCTTGGCGCATGCTGTCGACAAAGGGTTCGAAGGTGGCGACGGTAGCCAGCAGATTGGTGTCGACGATAGCTTTGAAGACGTCATAGTCTTCGCCATGGTCGGTCAGCGTGCCGGCGCTGATGCCGGCGCTGGCGATCACCACATCCACCCGCCCCTGGCAGAAGGCAATGAAGTCCTGCGCCGCCGCATGCAGGGCGGCGCGATCACGGACGTCAACCGCATAGCAGCGGTGTTCGCCGGGCAGGCTGGCAGCCAGCTCGCGCAGCGCGTCTTCGCGCCGGCCCAGCAAACCCAGCGTGGCGCCCGAGGCCGCATATTGCTGCGCCAGGGCGCGGCCCAGGCCGCTGCTGGCGCCGGTGATGAAGACTCTGTTCATGTTGGATTCCGTGCGCGCAAGATGGCGCGCAAAGACGGCGCCTGATGTGAAAAGGGCTGCCCCTTCCTGCAAGGAAAGGGCAGCCCGAGCATACAGGAATGTGTATTCCTGGACGTTATTGGCCTTGCAGCGACGCGTGCAGTTCCTGCAGGGGATAAACCTGCAGGCCCAGGCCCTGGCGCAAGTACTGCATGCCTTCGACCGCGGCGCGGGCGCCGGCGATGGTGGTGAAGAAGGTCACGCGGGCAGCGAGCGACTGGGTGCGGATGGTGCGCGAGTCGACGATGGCGTTGCGGCGTTCTTCGACGGTGTTGATGACCAGCGAGATCTCGCCGTTCTTGACCATGTCGACGATGTGCGGACGGCCTTCGGTGACCTTGTTGACGCGCTGCACGGGAATGCCTGCCGCTTCGATCTCGGCGGCCGTGCCACGCGTGGCCACCAGCTTGAAGCCCAGGGCGTGCAGGCCGCGCGCCACTTCCACGGCGCGGGGCTTGTCCTGGTTCTTGACGCTGATGAACACCGTGCCGGATTCCGGCAGGCGCACGCCGGCGGCCAGCTGCGACTTGACGAAGGCTTCGCCGAAGCTGGTGCCCACGCCCATGACTTCGCCGGTCGACTTCATTTCCGGGCCGAGGATGGTGTCCACGCCCGGGAACTTCACGAACGGGAACACGGCTTCCTTGACCGAGAAGTAAGGCGGCACGACTTCGCGGGTGATGCCCTGGGCCGCCAGCGTCTGGCCGGCCATGGCGCGCGCGGCGATCTTGGCCAGTTGCAGGCCGGTGGCCTTGGACACGTAGGGCACCGTGCGCGAGGCGCGCGGGTTCACTTCCAGCACGTAGACGTCGCCGCCCTGGATGGCGAACTGCACGTTCATCAGGCCGCTGACGTTCAGGGCCTTGGCCATCATGGAGGTCTGGCGCTTGATCTCGGCGATGACGTCGGCCGACAGCGAGTACGGCGGCAGGCTGCAGGCGGAGTCGCCCGAGTGCACGCCGGCCTGCTCGATGTGTTCCATGACGCCGCCGATGAAGACGGTTTCGCCGTCGGCCAGGCAGTCCACGTCCACTTCGGTGGCGTTGTTCAGGAAGCGGTCCAGCAGCACGGGCGAGTCATTGCTGACCTTCACGGCCTCGCGCATGTAGCGTTCGAGGTCCTGCTGCTCGTGCACGATTTCCATGGCGCGGCCGCCCAGCACGTAGCTGGGACGCACCACCAGCGGGTAGCCGATCTCGGCGGCGTGGGCCAGGGCCTCGCCTTCGGTGCGGGCCGTGCGGTTGGGCGGCTGGCGCAGGCCGAGCTTGTTGAGCAGCTTCTGGAAGCGCTCGCGGTCTTCGGCCACGTCGATGGATTCGGGGCTGGTGCCGATGATGGGCACGCCGTTGGCTTCCAGGGCGCGCGCCAGCTTCAGCGGGGTCTGGCCGCCGTACTGGACGATCATGCCGACCGGGTTTTCCTTGTGGACGATCTCGAGCACGTCTTCGAGCGTGAGCGGCTCGAAGTACAGGCGATCCGAGGTGTCGTAGTCGGTGGACACGGTTTCCGGGTTGCAGTTGACCATGATGGTCTCGTACCCGTCGTCGCGCAGCGCCAGCGCGGCATGCACGCAGCAGTAGTCGAACTCGATGCCCTGGCCGATGCGGTTCGGGCCACCGCCCAGCACCACGATCTTCTTGCGGTCGGTGGGCGCGGCTTCGCACTCTTCCT
>JBEBOQ010000075.1:0-24475 GCA_040396375.1 Achromobacter xylosoxidans | reverse complement strand
CGGCGCCGACGCGCTGACCTTCCTGCACGGCCAGCTGACGCAGGACGTCACCGGCTTGCCGGCCGACGCCGCCCGCCTGGCCGGCTACTGCACGGCCAAGGGCCGCCTGCTGGCCACGCTGGTCATGTGGCGCGGCGCCGATCCGGCCGAAGACGCGCCGCGTCTCTACGGCCTGGTGCGCCAGGACCTGGCCGCGGCCCTGGTCAAGCGCCTGTCCATGTTCGTGCTGCGCGCCAAGGCCAGGCTGGCGCCGGCCGCCCTGCACATCGCTGGCGTGCAGTCCGCGCCGGCGCAGGTGGCCGCGCTGGAAGCCGTCGCCGGCGCGCTGCCGCGCACCCCGTGGCAGCGCGCCGAGCTGCCCTCGGGCACCTGGATCGCCGCCCCCTCGGCCGACTCCGCGCTGCGCTGGTGGTGGATCGCCTCCGACGCGCAGCTGGCGGCGGCCGCGCCGCTGGCCGCCGTGCTCGGGCTGGCCCCGGCCGCCCAATGGCACGCCGCCGACCTGGCCGCCGGCATTCCCTGGATCACCACCGCCACCCAGGATGTCTTCATCCCGCAAACGGTCAACCTGGACCTGATCCAGGGCGTCAGCTTCACCAAGGGCTGTTATCCGGGCCAGGAAGTGGTGGCGCGCAGCCACTACCGCGGCACGGTCAAGCGCCGCATGGCCTTCGGCACCATTGCCGGCGCGGACCTCTCCAGTGAAAGCCTGGCGGGCCAGGACGTATTCGACGCCACCCAGCCGGGCGAGCCCATCGGCCGCATCGTCGATGCTTCGCGCGCGCACGACACCGTGTCGGTGCTGTTCGAAACCACCCTGGCCGCCCTGCCGGAAGGCGACCTGCGGCTGGCCTCGGCCGACGGCCCGCGCATCGCGGCCGCCCCGCTGCCGTACTCCCTCACCCCCTGATGCACGCCGCCCGGTTGCCGGCCCGCGGACCCGATCCGCGCGGCCGTCGCCGCCGGCGCCCCTCAGACAACGGCGCCGAACATGGCGCCCACGCCCGCCGTCACCGCCATCGCCAGCGCCCCCAACACCGTCACCCGCAATGCCGCCGGCCCCTTGGGCGCGCCTCCGGCGCCTGCCGCCAGGGCCCCCAGACAGGCCAGACAGGCCACCGACGCCGCGATCACCCAACTGATCAAATGCGGCAGCGGCACAACCGCGGCAACGGCCAGGGGCAAGGCCGCGCCGCCAGCGAACGAGGCCGCCGATGCCACCGCCGCCTGCACCGGCCGGGCACGATTGTGCAGGGAAATGCCCAACTCATCGCGCGCATGGGCATCGAGCGCGTCGTGGCGCGTCAACTGCCGCGCCACCTGTTCCGCCAGGTCGCGCGACAGGCCGCGTTCAACATAGATCTCGATCAGTTCCTCCAGCTCTTCGCCCGAATTGCGCTTGAGCGAGCGCTGCTCCATGCGCAGGTCGGCGGCCTCGATATCCGATTGCGACCGCACCGAAACGTATTCGCCCGCCGCCATCGACAGCGCGCCGGCCACCAGCCCGGCCAGGCCCGAGGTCAGCACCGCCTCGTGCGCGGCCTGGGCGGCCGCCACGCCGGTGATGAGGCTGGCGGTGGACACGATGCCGTCGTTGGCGCCCAGCACGGCGGCGCGCAGCCAGTTGCTGCGGAAAATCCGATGGTGTTCTTTGGAAGGCATTGCCGTAGACCCGATCAAGGTGCGACAAGGCTTGCGGCGGCCCCCGCCGCAAGCGGCTCAACGCGGCGTCACGCGCACCGCGGTGAGCAAGCCTATCACGCAAAGCGTGGCCTGTTCGCCCTCGTAGGCATGCACTTCGACCTGGCAGATCGACAGGCGCTTGCCCGGCTTGACCACGCGGCCGCTGGCCACGTAGCGCTCGCCCTTGGCCGGCGCCAGGAAGTTCATCTTGAATTCCGAGGTCAGCACGTCCTCGCCCGGCTGGAACAGGCTGAAGGCGGCGTAGCCGCCGGCCGAATCGGCAATGGTGGTGGAGATGCCGGCATGCAGGAAGCCGTTCTGCTGGCACAGGTCGGCGCGGTACGGCAGGACGATGTCCACCCTGCCCGGCTCGACCACGTCCAGGCTGGCGCCGAGCAGCCGCATGATGCTCTGCCGCTCGAAGCTCGCCTGGACCCGCCCGGCCGGATCGGCGCAAGTGGCGGGCGTGGCCATGTCAGTCCTGGTCGCGCTTGACCAGGTTGACGATGCTGGAGAAATCCAGCCGGCCCGAGCCGCCCGCGCTGTGCAGCGAATACAGGTTGCGCGCCAGCTCGCCCAGCGGGATCGAGGCGCGCGCCGACAGCGCCGCCTCGGCCGCCAGGCCCAGGTCCTTGAGCATCAGGTCGACGCCGAAGCCGCCGGCATAGCCCTTGGAGGCCGGGGCATGCTCCATCACGCCGGGCCACGGGTTGTACAGCTCGGTGGCCCAGTTGCGGCCCGAGCTCTTGGCGATGATGTCCGACAGCACCTTGGGATCCAGGCCGTTGGCCACGCCCAGCGCCAGCGCCTCCGAAGTGCCGGCCATGAGGATGCCGAGCAGCATGTTGTTGCAGATCTTGGCGACCTGGCCGGCGCCCGCGGGGCCGGCATGGAAGATGTTCTTGCCCATCTTCTCCAGCACCGGGCGGGCGCGCTCCAGCGCCGCGGCCTGGCCGCCGACGATGAAGGTCAGCGTGCCGGCGGCGGCGCCGCCGGTGCCGCCCGAGACCGGCGCGTCGATCATGGCGATACCGCGAACCTCGGCCGCCTGGGCCACCTTGCGGGCCGAGTCCGGCGCGATGGTGCTGCACTCGATCACCAGCGCGCTGGACGGGATCTTGCCCAGCAGGTCCTGGTCCAGGTACAGGCCTTCGACGTGCTTGCTGGCCGGCAGCATCGAGATCACCACCTCGGCGCCCTTGACCGCCTCGGCGGCCGAGGCCGCCGACTTGGCGCCCGCGTCGGTCAGCACCTTGACCGCCGCCGGCACCAGGTCGAACACCGTCAGGCTGTGGCCGGCCTTGACCAGATTCAACGCCATGGGCGCGCCCATGTTGCCCAAACCGATAAACGCGATACTGCTCATGATGTCCTGTCTCCTGTTGCTATTGCTGTAGGTATGAAATCAGTGTTGCGACGCGATGCCGGCCCGCTCCGCGGCGGGCGTCAGCGGCCTTCCTTGCCCAGGTCGTCCAGCGGATGCGGCTGGCCTTCGGGCCAGGGCTCGTCGAAGAACTTCTGCACCCAGGCCTCGGTGGCCATGTCCAGCACCGCGGGGTTCCAGCGCGGCGTCTTGTCCTTGTCGATCAGCAGCGCGCGGATGCCCTCGGCGAAATCGCCATGCGCGGTGCAATGCAGCGCGGCGATGTATTCGGCGCGGAACACGTCGTCCAGCGACCGCAGCCGCATGCGCTGCTGCAGCGCGAACGACAGCCGCAGCGAGCCGGGCGAGCCGGCCAGCATGGTGCTGGCGGCGCGCGCCAGCCACGGATCGGCGTGGTCCTTCAGGCCGGCCAGTTCCTCGTAGATCTCGTCCAGGCGGTTGCCGCTGCACAGGCTGTTGATCAGGAACGAATGCTGGCGCAGGTTGCCGCCTTCCAGCGGCGCCTGCGGCTCCAGCGCAGTCAGGGCCCGGCGCAGCAGGCCGTCGTTGATCGAACGCGGTGGAATCGCGTCCTCGGCGCCGCCGCTGGCCTGGCCGGCCCAGGGTTGCTCTTCGAGCGAGGCCAGCAGCTTGGGCCAGTCTTCGTGGTTCAGGCGGAAATCCGCCAGCCCGGCGAAG
This sequence comes from Achromobacter xylosoxidans, assembly GCA_040396375.1. GTDB lineage: Bacteria > Pseudomonadota > Gammaproteobacteria > Burkholderiales > Burkholderiaceae_B > Achromobacter > Achromobacter xylosoxidans_D. The sequence goes on along the minus strand of JBEBOQ010000075.1, from coordinate 20,730 downwards.
AACGCGTCGGCGGTGTTGATCTGCGCGCCCGTCAGCGCCAGGAACACGCCAGTGCGGCCCGGCATGCGGTTCAGCAGCCAGCTGCCGCCCACGTCCGGGAACAGGCCGATGGAGACCTCCGGCATCGCCAGCCGCGAGGTCTCGCTGACCACGCGGTGGCTGGCGCCCATCATCAGGCCGATGCCGCCGCCCATGACGATGCCGTGGCCCCAGCACAGCACCGGCTTGGGGTAGCTGTGGATGCGGTAGTCCAGGCGGTATTCGTGTTCGAAGAAGCGGCGCGCGTAGGCATTGCCCCAGGCGCCCTTGCCGGCGTTCTCGGTCATGCTGCGGTACAGGCCGTGCAGGTCCCCGCCGGCGCAGAAGGCCTTTTCGCCGGCGCCCTGCAGCACCACCAGCGCCAGGCCCGGGTCACGCGCCCAGGCGTCCAGGCGCTCGGCCAGCAGGTCGACCATCTCCAGCGACAGGCCATTCAGGGTCTGCGGCGAATTCAGCGTCGCGATCCCGAAGCGCATTCCATTGGCGGCGGCCCTTTCTTCGAACAGCACCGGTGCATTCATCTTATGTCGGCTCCTTTTTCCAACAATTGGCGGGCGATGATCACGCGCATGATCTCGTTGGTCCCCTCCAGAATCTGATGAACGCGAGTATCGCGCACCAGACGCTCCAAGGGATAGTCCCGCAGGTATCCGTAGCCGCCATGGATCTGCTGCGCGTCCAGGCAGATCTGGAAACCCATGTCGGTGGCGAAGCGCTTGGCCATGGCGCAATAGGTGGCCGCATCGGGGGCGCCGGCATCCAGCTTGCAGGCCGCCAGGCGCACCATCTGGCGCGCCGCCACCAGATGCGTCGCCATGTCGGCCAGCTTGAACTGCAGGGCCTGGAACTCGGCCAGGCGGCGGTTGAACTGGCGGCGCTCATCCATGTAGCGCCGGGCCGCGTCCAGCGCGCCCTGCGCCGCGCCCACCGAGCAGGTGCCGATGTTGATGCGGCCGCCGTCCAGGCCCTTCATGGCGATCTTGAAGCCCTCGCCCTCCTCGCCCAGCAGGTTGCCGGCCGGCACGCGCACGTTCTCGAACACGATCGGGCGGGTGGACTGGCTGTTCCAGCCCATCTTCTCTTCCTTGCGGCCGTAGCTGATGCCCTCGCTGTCGGCCGGGACGGCAAAGGCGCTGATGCCGCCCGCGCCCTCGCCGCCGCTGCGCGCCATCACCACCAGCAGGTCGGTGTCGCCGCCGCCCGAGATGAAGGCCTTGGCGCCGTTGAGCACGTAGTGGTCGCCCTGGCGCTGCGCCCGGGTCGACAGCGACGCGGCGTCGGAGCCGGCGCCCGGTTCGGTCAGGCAGTACGAGGCCAGCTTCTGGCCGCTGGCCAGCAGCGGCCCCCAGGTCTCGCGCAGGGCCGGCTGGCCCCACTTGCCGACCATCCAGGTGGCCATGTTGTGGATCGTCAGGAACGCGGTGGTCGACGGGTCGACGGCGGCCATTTCCTCGAACACCAGGGTGGCGTCCAGGCGCGGCAGCCCCAGGCCGCCGATGTCCTCGCTGGCGTAGATGGCGCAAAAGCCCATCTCGCCAGCGCGCGCGAACGCCTCTTTGGGGAAAATGCCTTCGGCGTCCCAGCGCGCCGCATGGGGCGCCAGTTCGCCTTGCGCGAAGTCGCGCGCGGCCTGCGCGAATGCGCGCTGCTCGTCGGTCAGTTCCAAGTCCACAGCCTGTCTCCTGGTGTTATGGGTATTGTCTGTTGGCGTTGCTGCCGTCTCGTGAACGCCAGCCTGTCGATTTTGACATGACGTTGACGTAAACGTAAGTGCGGTGACGTTAATGTTACGCCGGAAGCGCCGGCGGAATTTGTCCTATTGATGACAATGTGCCGGTGGCGCCTTGCACAAGCAAGGGCCACTAGCCAGGACCGGCCCGCCGCTACAGCAGCCCGGCCGGCCGCACCCGCCCGTTGCGGGCGGTCTTGCTGCGGCGATGCTCGGCGCGGCGGCGGCGCGATTCCTTGGGATCGAAGGACAGCCCCCGGTAGATCTCGACACGGTCGCCATCGGCCAACAGCGTCTGCGGCTCGGCCACGCGGCCAAACACGCCCACGCCCCGCTCCCAGGGACGCACCACCGGAAACGCCTGGGCGAACCCACTGGCCTTCAGGGCATCATCCACCGTAGAACCCGCCGGCAGGCGCAACGCGCGCAGCCAGACCTGGGCCGACAAGGCATAACAGACAGAGACGTCGATCTGCCCGTCCGCGGACGGCTCATTCGCCATATTTGGCCTGTGCCCGCTTGGTGAAGGAATCAATGAAGCTGGTGGCGATGCGGTTGAACACCGGCCCCACCACCATTTCAAGCGCCCGGTTGGAGAAGGCGTATTCCATGGTGAACAGCACCTTGCAGGCGTCGTCGGCCAGCGGCTGGAATTCCCAATGCCCCACCAGGCTGGAGAACGGGCCGTCGACCAGTTCCAGGTCGATACGGTCCGGATAGACGTGGGTGTTGCGCGTGGTGAAGCGCTGCTTCATCCCCGCGAAACTGATCAGGACAGAGGCCTGCATGCCGTGCTCGTCGCGGCGCTGTACCTCGGCGCCCCCGCACCAGGGCATGAACTCGGGGTACTTTTCCACGTCGGCCACCAGGTCGAACATCTGGGCGGCGCTGTAAGGCACCAGGACGGATCGTTGTACTTTGTGCATCGACTATCGCAAATGGCTAGAATGATAGGATTTTACCGGTACCGCGCCCTCCAGGCCAAAACGGCGGTAAGCACAGCCCAATAAGATTCGGGACGAAATCGTCGGGATCAAACCGACGGGGTTCGAGCCCAGCGGGATCGCCAAAACAAGATGGGCCAAGAAAGATGGGCAAAACAAGATGAGCATTATCGATAACCGCAAGGCCACGCACGACTATTTCATCGAAGACCGCTACGAGGCGGGCCTTGTTCTGCAAGGCTGGGAAGTCAAGTCAATCCGCGACGGCCGCGTGCAACTCAAGGAAAGCTACGTCATCGTGCGCGATGGCGAGCTCTACCTATTAGGCATGCACGTCAGTCCCCTGCCCACTGCGTCCACCCATATCCACCCCGATGCCATGCGCACGCGCAAGCTGCTGCTCAAGGCCGAGGAAATCAGCAAGCTGATCGGCAAGGTCGAACAGCGCGGCTACACCCTGGTGCCGCTGAACCTGCACTACAAGAACGGCCGCATCAAGCTCGATTTCGCGCTGGGCCGGGGCAAGAAACTGTTCGACAAGCGCGACACGGCGCGCGAAAAAGACTGGCAGCGCGAGAAAGACCGCATCATGAAGCACGACACCCGTGCACCGCGCAAAGAAGACTGATTGACCGTCAATGCGCCCTGGTGGGCCGTCCCGTAGATGCGTCCGCATTTCGTGCGGCCGTATCGGCGGGGCAGCACACTAGGCGGCCACTGGCAGCGGCGGGTGCTCCATAGCGCCCCCGCCCGGCCCCACCACCCGGTTGCGCCCGGCCTGCTTGGCCGCATACAGCATCCGGTCGGCGCGCTCGAAGCAGGCCTGCAGGTTCTCGCCAGGCAGCCAATCCACCACCCCCGCGCTGAACGTATACGAAATCGTGCTGCCGCCGTGCGCGCACGGCGTGCGCTGCACTGACTCCAGCAGCCGGTCCGCCACATCCATCACCGCGTCGCTGCGCATGTCCGCGAACAGCACGCTGAATTCCTCGCCCCCCACCCGGCCCACGTGGTCGCCCGTACGCAGGGTTGCCGTGGCCAGCAGGCCGAAGTGGCGCAGCACCGCGTCGCCCGCGGCATGGCCATGGGTATCGTTGATGCGCTTGAAATGGTCGATATCCAGCACCATCAGCGCCAGCGGGCGGCGCGTGCGCAGCGCCTGGGCGCAGTAGCGCTCGGCCTGCATCCACCAGGCCTTGCGCGACATCAACCCGGTCAGGAAGTCGGTGCTGGCCTCTTGCTCGCGGTCGGCCAGCATGCGGTCGTGGATGATCATGATGGTGCCCAGCGTCAGGCACGGCATCGCCAGCACGCCCAGCGTCATGAACAGGATGTTCCAGGCGGTGGGCTCCAACAGCGATTCGGCCCTGGCCACGCCGGAGGCGAACACGACCGACCGCAGCCCGCAGGCCACGCCAGAAATGAGCGCCACCGTCCACACAAAGTAATAGCTGTAGCGCGACCGGTTCAGCGGCATGCCGCGCCGCACCCCCACGGCAACGGCGAACATGAAGCCCATCTGCAGCGTCGACATGGCCACGATGCGCGGGGCCACCTGGCTGTCGATATAGGTGTATCCGGCCACCACCAGCCAGGCCGCGGCACAGGCCACCATCATCAAGTGCCGCGGCACCCGCTGGCCCATCAGGCGCCGCAGGCCGGTGTAATAGGCGCAAAGCGCCAGGCCGATCAGCACATTGGGCAACAAGATCGACAGCCACCGCGGCGCGGCGGTGACCTGCAGTCCGAATAAAAAAAACGCCAACAGCGTAAGCAGGTTGGCGCGTATGGTTTCGCTGATCCCGGCCATGCCGCTGCGCGCCAGGGACCCCAGCACGCAGAGCGACAGTACCCCCGCCAGCACTGCTATGGACAGCAAATGAACGGGAGCGATCATGGGCGGTGCGCCTGACGGCGCGCGGTTCAGGTGTTGCGGGTGGATTTCACGATGGTCATGGCCGACGCGATCATGCCGCCGACATCCGCCAGGTTGGCCGGCAGGATAAGCGTATTGCCTTCCTTGGCCACATTGCCGAAGGCCTCGACGTAACGCTCGGCCACCTTCAGGTTGACCGCTTCCATGCCGCCCGGCTGGCGCACGGCGTCGGCCACTTGCGTAATGGCCTTGGCGGTGGCTTCCGCGATGGCCAGCACGGCTGCGGCCTCGCCCTGCGCCTGGTTGATCTGCGCCTGCTTCTCGCCTTCCGAGCGGGCGATGGCGGCTTCACGTTCGCCGGTGGCGATGTTGATCTGCTCTTGGCGACGGCCTTCCGAGGCCGCGATCAGCGCGCGCTTTTCGCGTTCGGCGGTGATCTGCGCCTGCATCGAGCGCAGGATCTCGTTGGGCGGCGTCAAGTCCTTGATTTCATAGCGCAGCACCTTCACGCCCCAGTTCAGCGCCGCCTCGTCCAGCGAGGACACGATGTTGCTGTTGATGGAGTCGCGTTCCTCGAAGGTGCGGTCCAGTTCCATCTTGCCGATCACCGAGCGCAGCGTGGTCTGCGCCAGCTGCGTGATGGCCGAGATGTAGTTGGACGAGCCATACGATGCGCGCATCGGGTCGGTCACCTGGAAGTACAGCACGCCGTCCACCTGCAATTGCGTGTTGTCACGCGTAATGCAAACCTGGCTCGGCACGTCCAGCGGGATTTCCTTGAGCGAGTGCTTGTACGACACGCGCTCGATGAACGGAATCACGAAACCGGCGCCCGGCGACAGCACGCGGTCGAACTTGCCCAACCGTTCGACCACCCAGGCATGCTGCTGGGGAACAATGGCGATCGCCCTGATGACGATCAGGATCGCCAGCGCAACGATGACGAGCAGGACGATAGTGGAAGTATCGATCATGATGTAGAGCCTCTTCTGGGTGAATGCGGTGGCGCTCCTGCCCGCGAAAGCCAGGGCGCCTGCTGCTGCCGGCTCCGCCTGCGGCGGGCTCGGGTCGTGCTTGGGGCCTGCCGGCGCGACAAGAAGAACCCTCTTGCCGCGCGGCCGTCCCTGCTAGCGCGCGGCGCCGGCCGCGTCGCCCTTGGGCGTCAGGACCAGGCTCGTACCGCGCATTTCAGTAATGATGTGTTCGCCGGCGTGCGCGGCTTCGCCCTCGGCCAATTCGGCTTGCCAATGCGCGCCGCGGTACCAGACCCGCGCCGTGCCGTTCTCGGCCCAGGCCTCGACTTTGACGGTTTGGCCGATGTCCAGGTTGACGTCGGCGTTACGGGCGGAATTGACCTCGCGCTTTTTCAGCACGCGCGTCTTGCGCAGCAGCAGCAAGCCCAGCAGCAGCACCACGCCGCAGGCCACCAGTTGCCATTCCAGGCCGGCCAGCAACCACGCGGCGACGCCGCCCGCGGCCAGACCCAGCGCCACCAGCAGCAAGTAGAACGTTCCCGTTGCCAGTTCCCCGATAAGGGCCAGCGCGGCCAGTCCCAGCCATATCCACATAGTCAAATTCGCCTGAAAGGATGAGTTGTTCAGCGGATTGTACGTATTTCCGGGACGCAACGGGGGCATCCCGTGCCGCCATGGGCAATGGCCTGGATTATGATGTGCGCTGGCGTTCGCCATCCGGCCCGGATCCGGCGCCCGGCATCTTCAACGCATAAGCCTCCATGACCGCTGCAATACCCTCAGTCCGCCCCGTCCTCATTCTGCATACGGGCGACCCGGACGACACGCTGAAAAGCCAGTTTGGCGGCTATGCCGAACAACTCGCCCGGGCCTCCGGCCTGGCCTGCGAAGCCCTCGAAGTCGTTGCCGTGCACGCCGGCGAACGCCCTCGCGCGCCCGATCAATACCGCGCCGCCTTGATCACCGGCTCACCCGCCATGGTCACCGACCTGGAACCCTGGAGCGAAGACACCGCCACCTGGCTGCGCGAGGCCGCCGCGGCCGGCTTGCCCATGTTCGGCATCTGCTATGGCCACCAGCTGCTGGCGCACGCGCTGGGCGGCAAGGTGGGCTACAACCCCGCCGGCCGCGAAGTCGGCACCCAAACCGTCGAACTGCTGCCCGCGGCCGCCGGCGACAAGCTGCTGGCCGGCCTGCCGCCCACCTTCCCCGCCCAGATGCTGCATGCCCAGACCGTGCTGCAGCCGCCGCCCGGCTCGGCCGTGCTGGCGCGCTCCGACCTGGACGAGCACCAGATGATCCGCATCGGCCGTAATATTTTTTCGACCCAGTTCCATCCCGAATTTGGTCCTGACTTCGTGCGCGCCCACCTCGAACGCTTTGGCCGGCGCTATGCCGCCGAAAACCTCGACGTCCCCGGCCTGTCCGCCAATGTGCGGGCCACGCCCGTGTCCGGCGAACTGGTGCGCCGCTTCCTGGACGCCTACGCGCCCGCGTAAGGCCCGTGTGCCGGGCGGCGCGCCAAGGCGGCTACGGGGCGCGCAACAACCGGAGTGCGGTGCGGGACGACCTTTGAGAACATATCCGAAAGCGCACTCCATGCCGCGCCCCAGGAGCTTTCCATGACCCAAGCCGCCCCCTTGAGCAAACAGCACGCCGCCGCCATCGAACGCGCCTGCCGCGCGCTGGAAGCCGAGCAACCGCCCGACCTGAACACGCTGGCCGAACAGGCCGGCATGAGCCGCTTTCACTTCCACCGCTTGTTCAAGGCAGCCACGGGCATCACCCCCAAGGCCTACGCCAGCGCGCTGCGCGCCGACCGCACGCGCCAGCAGTTGCGCCAAGGCGCCAGCGTCACCGACGCCATGTACGGCGCCGGCTTCAATTCCAGCGGCCGCTTCTACGAGGCCGCGCCCGCCATCCTGGGCATGACGCCCACGGCGTTCCGAAAGGACGGCGCAGGCGTCGAGATCCGCTTCGCGGTGGGCCAATGCTCGCTCGGCGCGCTGCTGGTCGCCGCCAGCGACACCGGCATCTGCGAAATCGCCCTGCACGAAGATCCCGAGCAACTGGTACGCGACCTGCAAGACCGCTTCAAGGCCGCCCGCTTGATCGGCGCCGATCGCGAATTCGAGCAATGGATGGCCGCCGTGGTGGGCTTTGTCGAAAACCCGTCCGTGGGCCTGCACCTGCCGCTGGATGTGCGCGGCACCGCCTTCCAGCGCCGCGTCTGGGAAGCCCTGCGCGAGATCCCGGTGGGCGTCACAGCCACCTACACCGACATCGCCGAACGCATCGGCTCGCCGCGCGCCGTGCGCGCCGTGGCCCGCGCCTGCGCCACCAACAACATCGCACTGGCGATCCCCTGCCATCGGGTGGTGCGCACGGACGGGTCGCTGGCCGGCTACCGCTGGGGCATCGACCGCAAGCGCGAACTGATCGCGCGGGAAGCCCTGGCGGCATAGCGGGTGTTATCGAATCGCCAAACCCGGGTCGCGATAATCAGATCCCGAATTCCGCCAGCACATCCAGTACCGCGGCCATCGCATCGCCAGGCGTTGGCGTACGTCGGTACGCCACGGCCATCGGGCGCATGAGCGGCGGCGATAGCGGGCGCACCTGCACGCCGGGTGCCTGCCGCAGGTTCGCCTGCCGCAGGTCCGCCTGCCGCACGTCCGCCTGCCGCACGTCCTCCACCTCTTCCGACGGCAAGATCACGGCACTTTGATTCGCCGTGGCCAAATGCGTCAACGCCCCTGGATGACTCAGCGTCAAAAACGGGCGTGGATTGAAGCCGGCCTGGCCAAACCATGCCGCAATCAGGCCGTGCATCTGCGTCCCGGGCGCAAACGAGGCCCATCGTCGGGTCGAGAGCCATTCCGGCGTCACCGGGTCCGGGGCCTCCCAGGTCGACGGAACCAGCGCCACCATGGGATCGTTGCGCCAAGGCAATTGCGCCACCCCGGCAGCGGCGGGCTGGGGACTGGCAACGATAGCGATGTCCAGCGTGTTCGCTTGCAACCGCAACATCGCCTCGGCTGACCCCAACGCTTCCAGCTTCAGCTCGACCCCTGGGTTGCGCCGTCCCAGGGCATCCAGCATCAGCGGCAGCAATCGCACCCCCACCCCGGCAGACACCCCGATCTTCACCACGCCGTCCCCGCCCGCCGCACGGCGCCGCACCAGGTCGATCAGATCGTCGCTGGCCGACAGCAGGCGGCGCCCTTCTTGCACCAGCGCCCGGCCTGCAGGCGTCAGCTCCGCTTGCCTGTGACCACGCACGAACAGCGCTGCCTGCATGCGCGACTCCAACTCCTTGACGTGCAAGCTGACGGTGGGCGGCGCCAGATGCAGCGCCTGCGCGGCAGCCGCGAACGTGCCCAAGTCGGCAATGGCGATCAGGGTCTGCACATGGTCAAGATTCAGGTTACGCATCAGTATTTCTGACTGGTTAGATCATTAACTTCAACTTTACGGATGCTAACGCATGGCCGAACATCCTGCCTCATGGACCACGAGACACCCCTACCCGTCCGGCAGGAAACCGCCGCCCACATCGCGCCTGACTTGGCGCCCCGACGCCCGCCGGTGGCCCGCTCCCCCAGGCGACTGCTGACTTGGGCGACCGCGACGCTGGCCGCACTAAGACGGGCCGAGAACCGCATCACCGAACGCTTCAGGGTGCCCCCCAACGGCGCCTGATGCCGACCGGCGCCGCGGCGCCCTTCCTCCTGTTTTCTCAAGTGACGCCCCGCATGTTTCCAGACCCTTGGCTTGATCGTTGGCTACCCCTGATCCTTGAGCGCGCAGGCAATACCCCGGTACTCGAAGTGGGCTGCGGCCATGGCGACGATACGGTGACGTTGACCCGGGCAGGGCTTGCGGTCACCGCGTTCGACCTCTCCCCTGCAAACGTCGCTATCGCCACCGCACGAGCGCCGACGGCACGAATCGAACAGGGGGACGTGCGCGCCGCGTTGCCCGAGGCATCCGAGCCGTTCGGCGCAGTGATCGCGAGCCTGTCATTGCATTACTTTTCTTGGTCCCAGACGACAGCCATCGTCGACAGGATCCGCGAATGCCTTCGGCCGGCGGGCCTGCTGCTTTGCCGGCTCAACGCTACCCACGACCACCACTTCGGTGCGGGCAGCGGTACGCAAATCGACGAGAACTTCTATCTCGTCGATGGCCAACCCAAGCGGTTCTTTGACAAGTAAGCGATTGGGCGCCTGTTCGCCCAAGGTTGGCGCCAGCTATCACGCGAGCCCCTGACCACGCGCAAGTACTTCAAGCAAAAGGCCCTGTGGGAGGTCGTGCTCGAGAAGGCCGGATAGCGCCTCGCGGCCAGTCGAAACACAAAAAAAAACCCGCGCCGTTTCCGGCGCGGGTTTTTTTGCTGGCGGCTGGGCTTTACTGCTTGGCCAGGCGCTGCCAGGTATCGACAACGGTGTCGGGGTTGAGCGACATCGACAGGATGCCCTCGTCCTTGAGCCATTGCGCGAAGTCCGGGTGGTCGCTGGGGCCTTGGCCGCAGATACCGACGTACTTGTTGGCGGCCAGGCAAGCCTTGATCGCGCGGCGCAGCATGAACTTCACGGCCTCGTCGCGTTCGTCGAAGTCGGCGGCCAGGAGCTCCATGCCGGAATCGCGGTCCAGGCCCAGCGTCAGCTGGGTCATGTCGTTCGAGCCGATCGAGAAGCCGTCGAAGTACTGCAGGAACTCGTCGGCCAGGATGGCGTTGGACGGCACTTCGCACATCATGATCAGCTTCAGGCCGTTCTCGCCGCGCGCCAGGCCGTGCTTGGCGAGCAGGTTGACCACCTTTTCCGCCTGGCCCAGGGTGCGCACGAACGGCACCATGATTTCGACGTTGGTCAGGCCCATTTCATCGCGCACCTTCTTGAGCGCTTCGCATTCCATGCGGAAGCACTCGGCGAAGTCCTCGGCGATGTAGCGCGACGCGCCGCGGAAGCCCAGCATGGGGTTCTCTTCCTCGGGCTCGTAGCGCGAACCGCCGACCAGCTTGCGGTACTCGTTGGACTTGAAGTCCGACATGCGCACGATGACGGGCTTGGGGTAGAACGCCGCCGCGATGGTGGCCACGCCTTCGGCCATCTTCTCGACGAAGAACGCGCGCGGGCTGGCGTGCCCACGGGCTGCGGATTCCACGGCCTTCTTCAGTTCGCCGTCGACGTTCGGGTAGTCCAGCACCGCCTTCGGGTGGATGCCGATGTTGTTGTTGATGATGAATTCCAGACGCGCCAGGCCCACGCCGCCGTTGGGGATCTGGGCGAAGTCGAACGCCAGCTGGGGGTTGCCCACGTTCATCATGATCTTCAGATCGATGGCGGGCATCTCGCCGCGGCGCACTTCCTCGACCTCGGTCTCGATCAGGCCGTCATAGATGCGGCCTTCGTCGCCCTCGGCGCACGACACGGTCACGGCCTGGCCTTCCTTGAGCAGGTCGGTGGCGTTGCCGCAGCCCACCACGGCCGGAATGCCGAGTTCGCGCGCGATGATGGCCGCGTGGCAGGTACGGCCGCCGCGGTTGGTCACGATCGCCGAGGCGCGCTTCATGACGGGTTCCCAGTTGGGGTCGGTCATGTCGGTGACCAGCACGTCGCCGGGCTGGACCTTGTCCATGTCGGAGATGTCGCCGACCACGCGCACCGGGCCCGAGCCGATCTTCTGGCCAATGGCGCGGCCGGTGATCAGGACCTGGCCGGTGGCCTTCAGGCGGTAGCGCTGCTGCACGTCGTTGGCGCCCTGCTGCGACTTCACCGTTTCCGGGCGCGCCTGCAGGATGTAGATCTTGCCGTCGACGCCGTCGCGGCCCCACTCGATGTCCATCGGGCGGCCGTAGTGCTTTTCGATGATGACGGCGTAGCGCGCCAGTTCATTGACCTCGTCGTCGGTCAGCGAGTAGCGGTTGCGCTCGGACACCGGCACGTCGACCGTGCGCACGGCGCGGCCTTCCGGACGCTCGGGGTCGAATTCCATCTTGATCAGCTTGGAACCGATGCGGCGGCCGACGATGGGGAAATGGCCCTGGGCCAGCGTGGGCTTGAAGACGTAGAACTCGTCGGGGTTGACGGCGCCCTGCACCACCGTTTCGCCCAGGCCGTACGACGAGGTGATGAACACCACGTCCTGGAAGCCCGATTCGGTGTCGATGGTGAACATCACGCCGGCGCTGCCCTTGTCCGAGCGCACCATGCGCTGGATGCCGGCCGACAGGGCCACATCGGCGTGGGCATAGCCCTTGTGCACGCGGTAGGAGATGGCGCGGTCGTTGTAGAGCGAGGCGAACACGTGGCGGATCTTGTCCAGCACGTCGTCGATGCCGACGACGTTCAGGAAGGTTTCCTGCTGGCCGGCGAACGAGGCGTCGGGCAGGTCTTCGGCGGTGGCGGACGAGCGCACGGCGAACGAGCCCTTGCCATCGGCGTCGAGCTTGGCGAAGGCGTCGCGGATCTGGGCTTCGAATTCGGCCGAGAACGGCGCCTCGACGATCCATTGGCGGATCTGCGCGCCGGCGTTGGCCAGCTCGCGCACGTCTTCGGGGTTCAGCGTGGTCAGGCGTTCGGCGATGCGCTTGTCCAGGCCGGAAGCCTTGAGGAAGTCGCGGAAGGCGTCAGCGGTCGTGGCAAAGCCGCCCGGCACGCGGACACCCGCGCCAGACAGCTGGCTGATCATTTCGCCTAGTGATGCGTTCTTGCCTCCTACCGAGTCCACGTCCGTCATGCGGAGCTGCTCGAACAAAACAACATACGACATTGAAGTCACCTTTTACAATGGAATGAAAGCGAGTTTGGTCAATGCAGATTCGACGCCGGCTACCGCCCGGATTTCGCCGATCCGCCTGCGCTGACCAAACTGGCCTTGGACCGCCCTTGGGGTGACTTATAGGGGCCTGATTGTACTCGGTGGAGTACGTCCGGCCATCTGCCTGGTTGGAATTTTTTACACATGACATCTACCCCGATCGTACGCACGGTATACATCGTTTCCGACAGTACCGGCATCACTGCGGAAACCTTCAGCCAGTCGGTGCTTTCCCAGTTCGAGGAAGTCGATTTCAAGCCCGTGCGGCTGCCGTTTGTCGACACGCTGGAAAAGGCTGCCGAGGTCGCGGCGCGCATCAACCGCAGCGCCCTGGAAACCGGCGTGCCGCCCATCGTTTTCAGCACCCTGGTCAACCCCGACATCCTGACGCGTGTTCGCCAGGCGAACGGCATCTTCCTGGACCTGTTCGGCACCTTCGTCAGCCATATCGAGCAGGCGCTGGGGCTGAAATCCAGCCACTCCATCGGCCGCTCGCACATGCAGGCCAACTCGGAAAAATACCGCAACCGGATCGACGCGATCAATTTCAGCCTGGCTCACGACGACGGCCAGTTCGTCAACCAACTGGATCAGGCCGACGTCATCCTCGTGGGCGTATCGCGCTGCGGCAAGACCCCCACCAGCCTGTACCTGGCCATGCAGTACGCCATCAAGGCCGCCAATTTCCCGCTCACGCCCGATGATTTCGAGCGCGGCACCCTGCCCTCGACCATCGCGCCGCATCGTTCCAAGCTGTTCGGCCTGTCGATTCAGCCCGAACGCCTGTCCGAGGTGCGCAACGAGCGCCGGCCCAACAGCCGCTACGCCCAACTGGAGCAATGCCGCTACGAAGTCGCCGAAGCCGAACGCATGATGCGCCGCGAAGGCATCTCGTGGCTGTCCACCACCACCAAGTCGATCGAAGAGATCTCGACCACGGTGCTGCAGGAAGTCGGCCTGGACCGGGGCTGAAAACAAGCAGGGGCGCGCCAAGCGGCTGGCGCGAGGGATGCAGCCGCACCCATTCGCGCGCCCCTGCCGTTGTATTGATGATGAGTTATTGCCTCTGCGCCACGGGCAACGCCACAGGACGCGACAAGTCGATATAAGTGCCATCGCCAGGCAGGTAGAACCCTATCAGCTTGCCAGAAGCGGCCACCAGGCTCGCCTCGCTCTGCCGGGGCAACGGAATCGTGAACACCCCCCCTAGCGCGCGGTAGACGTCACCCTGCACGATGGCGCCCGTACGCCGCCATTGCGACCCCGACGCGAGCACGACGGTCGTCCCACTGGGTAACGACACGGTGACATCACGGGACAGCTGGACCATACCGATCGCCTCCGTCACGTCAACCGGTACCAGCGCTACCCGTTGTGACTTGCCCGAGCCACAACCGCCTAGCGTCACCACGCATGCGCAGAGGACAATGCCCAAAAGGTGACGCGGCAGGTGATAAATGACCGATGAGGACCACATAAGCACCTCCACAAAGCATGTGAGTAAATACGTTCGCGGGCTGGCGGCAGACCCCGTCGGCAACGGCGCCACGCCCCGGGCAACGCGAGAGTATAAGCGGGGACAGTCCCGCGTATAGCGCTTTAAACGGGAAGAAAGGACCGATTCAGCGCGTGGCGCCGGCAAGCGCCTGGCGGCGCTGCTCGAACAGGCAGATGGCGGCAGCAGCGCCGACGTTCAGCGATTCGACCGCGGCCATGTCGTGCGGGATACGCACCTTGAGCCGGGCAGCGGCCAAGAGGGACGGCGCCACGCCCTGGCCTTCGTGGCCGAAGACCCAGGCGCAGCGTTCGGGCAGACGCCCCGCATAGAGATCCTGGGCGCCGTCCAGCGCCGTGGCGACGAGCGGCACGCCCAGGCCGGGCACCAGCGCCTGCAGGTCCACATGTTCGTGGATCGCCAACGCGAAATGCGCGCCCTGCCCGCTGCGCAGCACCTTGGGTGACCAGGCGGCCGCCGTGCCGGTGGCCAGGAACACGCGTTTGACGCCGGCCGCCGCGCAGGTGCGCAGCAAGGTGCCGACATTGCCCGGATCCTGGATGCGGTCAAAGAGGACGCAGTTCTCGTCCACCGTGTCTGGCAAGGAAGGATTGGGCGAGGTGACCAGGAACGCCACGCCCTGCCCGCTTTCGACGCTGGCCAGCGCCTGCATCAGGCGAGCGTCCAGCGCCAGGCAGCGCGCGTCCGGCACCGACGCGGCAAGCGCGGCGATATCGGGCTGCGACAGGCGTTCGATATCGAAAATGGCCTGGTCCGGCACGCCATGATGTTGTAGCCACGCCTGGCATAGGTGTACGCCATCCAGCAGGACAGGCGCGCCGCGCTTGCCGGCGGTGCCGGCCAGCTTGGCCAGCGCCTTGACCGCGGGGTTATCGCGGGAACTGATGTGTTTCATGACGCCGCGCCGAAGGCCTTGATGGGCGCGAAGCTGCGGCGGTGTTCGATACAGGGGCCGTGCTCGCGCAGCATCTGCAGGTGCAATGCGGTGCCGTAGCCTTTGTGCTGATCGAATGCGTATTGCGGATACAGCGCGTGCAGGCGCAGCAGGTCGGCATCGCGCGCAGTCTTGGCCAGGATGGATGCCGCCGAAATCGCCGGCACCAGCGCGTCGCCCTTGATCACCGTCTGCACGGTGCAGCTCAGCTTGGGCGCCTGGTTGCCATCCACCAGCGCCAATTGCGGCACGGTAGCCAGGCCCTGCACGGCCCGCTGCATCGCCAGCAAGGTGGCGCGCAGGATGTTCATGCTGTCGATCTCGGCCACACTGGCGCTGGCGATGCACCAGGCCAGCGCATGCGCCTGGATCTCAAGCGCCAGCGCTTCGCGAGTGGCGGCCTTCAGGACTTTTGAATCCGCCAGGCCATCAATGGGACGCGCGGGGTTCAGGATGACGGCTGCGGCATACACCGCGCCCGCCAGGGGGCCGCGGCCGGCTTCATCGACGCCGGCGGTCACCAGCGCCGGCTGCGCCGGCATGGCGAACAGGTCAGGCTGCTCCACCGGCCACCTCCAGGATCGCCTGGGCGGCGAGCGCTGGCGTGTCGCGCAGCAGCTCTTGGTGCAAGGCCGTGAAACGCGCGTCGATGCGCGCGGCCAGCGCGTCGTCGGTCAGCGCGGTCCAGGTGGCCTCGGCCAGCTTTTCGGGCGTGGCGTCGTCTTGCAGCAGCTCGGGCACCGCGAAATCGCGCAGCAACACGTTGGGCAGCCCCACCCACGGCAAGTACGGCCGTTCCTGCCCCGACTTCCAGGACATGATGCGTCGCATCCAGGGCGACAGCACGTAGGAAATCACCATGGGGCGCTTGTACAGCGCGGTTTCCAAGGTGGCGGTGCCGCTGGCCACCAGCACCGCGGTGCTGGCTTCCATCACAGACCAGGCCACAGGGGCCTGGCGGTCGCCATCCTCGCCGTGCAGGTCTTGGGCGGTCACGCAGCGCAGGCCCGGCACCGGGTACTGCGCCAGAATGGCCTGGAATTCGGCACGCCGCTGGTCGTTGACCATGGGCACCACGCATTGCAGCGCCGGATCACGCTTTTGCAGCATCTGGGCGGCCTGCAGGAAACGCGGCGCCAAGAGGCGAATCTCGGACGAACGGCTACCCGGCAGGATCGCCAGCACGCGTGCGTTCGGGTCGATACCCAGGCGCGCGCGCGCAGCGGCACGGTCAGGCTTCATGGGCACTGCGCCAGCCAGCGGGTGGCCGACATACGTCACCGGAATGCCTTCCTTGCGGTAGATCTCTTCCTCGAACGGAAACAGCACCAGCATGTGCGAGACCGATTCGCGGATCTTGTGGATGCGGTCGTAGCGCCAGGCCCAGATGGACGGCCCGACGAAATGAACCGTGGGCGTGCCGGCCTGGCGCAGCTTGTGCTCCAGGCGCAGGTTGAAATCCGGCGCATCAATACCGACGAACACCGACGGCGGCTCGGCCAACCAGCGTTCGCGAACGTCGCGGTAGGTGCGCAGCAGACTGGGCAGGCGCTTGAGCGCGTCCACATAACCAAACACCGTCAGCGCGTGCATCGGGTGCCAGGCGTCGAAATCACGGGCCTGCATCTGCGGTCCGCCGATGCCTTGGCACAAGACACCGGGGTCGCGTTCTTGCAGACCAGCAATGATGCGACCGGCCAGCAAGTCGCCCGAGGGCTCGCCGGCCACCATGCCGATCCGCATGTTCATGGACGAATGATGCCGCGGGAGGCGACGTCGAGGAAATCCAGCAGGGTCTGCAGGTGCTCGGCGACCTCGGGTTCAGCTTGCTGGCGGGCGCGCAGTTCGGCGCGTGCATCGTCCAGCGGCAAACCGCGGCGGTAGATGATCTTGTAGGCGTCGCGCAGCGCCGACACCTGCGCGGGCGTGAAGCCACGGCGCTTCAGGCCTTCGACGTTGATGCCCACCGGGCGGCACGGGTTGCCCGCAGCCAGCACGAACGGCGGCGTGTCCTGCATCAACGAGCTGTTGCCGCCCGTCATGCTGTGCGCGCCAATGCGCGAAAACTGGTGCACGCCAGTCAGGCCGCCCACGATGGCCCAATCGCCCACATGGACGTGGCCGCCCAGTTGCACGGAATTGGCCAGGATGGTGTGGCTGCCCACATGGCAGTCATGCGCGACATGGACATACGCCATGATCCAGTTATCGTCGCCCAGCGTGGTGGCACCGCCGTCCTGCACCGTGCCGGTGTTCAGCGTGACGAATTCGCGCACCGTATTGCGGTCGCCGACGACCAGACGGGTCGGCTCGCCGTTGTACTTCTTGTCCTGCGGCATGCCGCCGATCGAGCAGTACCGGTAAAACCGGTTATCGCGCCCGATGGTGGTCACGCCATCGACCATGCAATACGGGCCGAGCTCGGTGCCGGCGCCGATCGTCACATCGGGTCCCACGACGCAGAACGCGCCGATGACCACGCTGGGGTCGATTTTCGCCGCCGGATCGACGACGGCGGTAGGATGGATGTTTCCTGCCATTTACTCTTCCAGGCTACGGATCGCGCACATGAGCTTGGCCGACGCCACTTCCTGTCCGTCCACCGTCGCGCGCGCTTGGTATTTACAGATGCTGCGGCTCAGGCGTTCGGCTTCGACTTCGATGCGCAACTGGTCACCCGGCACCACCGGGCGGCGGAAACGCGCGCCATCGATGCCGACCAGGTAGTACGCCGTCTTGGCGCCATCGCACTTCAAGCCGCCGTTTTCGTCCGTGAACGAGAACAGCGCCGAGGCTTGGGCCATGGCTTCCACGATGAGCACGCCCGGCATCACCGGGTGATGGGGAAAGTGGCCATTGAAAAACGGTTCATTGATCGAGACGTTCTTGATGGCGACGATGGACTTGCCAGGCACCATTTCGACGACGCGATCAATCAGCAGCATCGGGTAACGATGCGGCAGCCTCTCCATGATCCCCTTGATGTCGAGTTCCATTTTTCTGTGAATTCCTGCGAAATGAGATAAATCTTGCGGCGCCGGACACGCCAGGGCGGCATGAATGCGCCCTAGTCTTTTTCCAGCGTCCGCACGCGGCGGCGCAATTGCGCCAACTGTTGTATCACGGCGGCGTTGCGCTGCCATTCGCCATGCTCCGCATACGGGTACACCCCGGTATAGCGGCCAGGCTTGGAAATATTGGACGTCACCGCAGTGCCGCCCGAAATGTGCACGTCGTCACCCAGTGTCAGGTGTCCGGACAGCATCGAGGCGCCGCCGATGGTGCAGCGTTCGCCGATGGTCGTGGACCCGGCCACGCCCACGCACGCCGCGATCGCCGTGTAGGCGCCGATGCGCACGTTGTGGGCCACCATGATCTGGTTGTCCAGTTTGACACCGTCGGCCACCACTGTGTCTTCGAGCGCACCGCGGTCGATCGTGGTGTTGGCGCCGATTTCGACATCGTCGCCCACCGACACCCCACCCAACTGGGGAATCTTGCCCCAGGCGCCCTTGCCCAGCGACGGGTCCGGCGCGAAACCGAAGCCGTCGGCGCCCAGCACCGCGCCACTGTGAATGATGGCGCGCGCGCCGACCTTCACGCCTTCGTACAGCGTGACATGGGCATGCAATCGGCTATCGGGCCCGACAGAAGACCCGACCCCGATAACACAGCCTGCGCCCAGCACCGAACCGCGCCCGATGCGGGCGCCCGACTCGATGACGCAATGGGGGCCAATGCGCACACCCTCTTCGATGGTCGCGTCAGGCGCGACCACGGCGGAAGGATGCGTGGCGGCCGGCAAGGCGGGACGCCTGGCGGCGTCGAACCATTGGGCCACCCGGGCGTACAGCAGATAGGGATGCTTGCAGACGACCAGCGCGAACGGCGGACGGGCATCGCCCGCGGCCTCCAGCGCCTCGGCCACCTCTGGGGAGACGATGACCGCCCCCGCCTGCGTGGTGGCCAACTGGCTCTGGTACTTGGGATTGGCCAGGAAACTGATTTCCTGGTTGCCCGCCGAAGCCAGGGTGCCGATGCCGCAGACCCGCAAGGGGTCTGCGCCGGCAACCGCGCTGACGCGCCAGTCCATGCCCTGGGTATTGGCTGCGCTCAACAGCGTTTCTAGCGTCGGCGCGCGGGCAAGATCCAGTAAAACCGGCATACGGCTAAGACTTACTTGCCCAGGCTCTGAATCACCTTGTCGGTGATGTCGATGCGCGGGTTGACCGTCACGGCGTCCTGAATGATCAGGTCGTAGCTTTCCTGCTCGGCGATGCGCTTGATGGCCTCGTTGGCCTTCGTCACGATGCCCGAGAACTCTTCGTTGCGGCGGCGGTTGAAGTCTTCCTGGAACTCGCGGCGCTTGCGCTGCAGGTCGGTATCCAGGTTGGACAGTTCACGCTGGCGCTTGACGCGATCGGATTCGGACAGGACAGGTGCGTCCTTGTCGAACTTCTCGGCTTGCGAACGCAGGCTGGTGTTCAGGCGCTGGAGTTCGTCGTCGCGCTTTTTGAATTCAGCTTCGATCTTGCTTTGCGCCGTCTTGGCCGGGCCGGATTCACGCAGGATCCGCTCGGTATTGACGAAGCCGATCTTGGTGGTTTGAGCCTGAGCGGGCACTGCCGCGACGGAACCGAGAATGAGCGCACCCACCAGGGCAATGGAGCCGCCCAGCTTGCCACGGCGAGTTGCGCGCGGCGAATTCGATGATTTAAGTGCGAAATCAGACATCATGAAAATCTCACCTTCCAGTAAGGCAAAGCCAAAGTGTGTATTGTGCCACTAAACGGCAAAAGGGCCGGGCCGGCGGGCCCCTCCCTTGTTTTCAAGCGTAACGCCGATCAGAACCCGGTCCCGATCTGGAACTGGAAGCTCTGCTTGTCGTCGCCCGGCTTGGAATTGAGAGGACGGGCATACGACAGTTGCAGCGGCCCCATCGGCGACTGCCACGACAGGCCGATACCGGCCGAGAAACGCCAGCCGCAGGGATCCTCGACCTCGCTGCCCGGCTTGCCGTTGGTGCACGACAGGCCGCTGCCGGCGCTGACCTGGCCCGCATCGCTGAAGATGAACCAGCGCAGCGTGCGATCCTTGGATGCGCCCGGGAACGGCAGATACAACTGGGCGTTGGCGACGATGCGGCGCGAACCGCCCAGGTAGTCGCCCGTGACCGAGTCGCGCGGACCCAGCGACGAACCCTCGTAGCCGCGCACCGTGCCGATACCACCGGCGTACACGTCCTTGATGATCGGGTAGTCCTTGCCGCCGTAGCTCTGGCCCCAATCGACCATGCCGTTCAGCGCCAGGGTGTACGAGCCGCCCAACGGGATGAAGTACTGCTGTTGCCCGGTGAGCATGTAGTACTTGAGGTCAACCGTCGAGAAATCGCTCTTCAGGCGGGTATACGAACCCTTGGTCGGCGCCAGGGCGCTGTCGCGGGTATCGTTGGACCAGCCGGCGGTGAAGATGACCGAGTTGGTCGCATCGCCGTATTGGTTGACGAACTTTTGGTAGGCCAGCGGCGAATTCGAGAACAGGTCGATCTGGTTGCGCTCGAGGTTGGCGCCCAGGAAGATCCGGTCGTATTCGGAAATCGGCACGCCGAAGTTCATGCCCAGGCCCATGGACTTGACGCGATAGTCGCCGTCGTTGTTGTTCCAGGGCTCGGTCACGCGATAGTACGCAGACGTGGTGCGGCTGATGCCGTCCTTGGTCCAGTACGGGTCGGTATGCGACAGCACCACCGCGCGGTTGGTCTTGCTGGTGTTCAGTTGCAGCGTCAGGTTGGTGCCGCTGCCGAAGACGTTGTCTTCGCTGATACCGGCCGACAGAATGGCCTTTTCGGACGAACCGTAGCCCACGCCCAGGTTGATCATGCCGGTGGGCTTTT
>JBEBOQ010000074.1:0-24690 GCA_040396375.1 Achromobacter xylosoxidans | reverse complement strand
GCCGCGTGGCCGACCGTGTGATTTTCATGGACGGCGGCAAGATCGTCGAAGACTGTGTCAAAGAAGAATTCTTCGGCAACGTAGAAGCGCGTGCGGCTCGCACGCGCCAATTCCTTTCCAAAATTTTGCAGCATTGATCGTTATGACCCAGCGGACTTCCGTCGACCATTCCCGCGCACTTGTCGACCTGCGCAGCGACACGGTGACCCAGCCCACCGCGGCGATGTATGAGCGCATGCAGACGGCGCCCATCGGCGACGACGGACTGGACGGCGACCCCAGCGTGCGCGCGCTGGAAGCCCACGTAGCCACGCGACTGGGCAAGGAAGCCGGGCTGTTCGTGCCCAGTTGCACGATGGCCAACCTGTTGGCCGTGCTGGCGCAGACGCAGCGCAATGAACAGGTGGTGCTGGAGTCGGCCGCGCATATGTACACGTCGGAGCGGGGGGCTGCCACCTTCACCGGCCTGTTCTACCAGGGCGTGCCTGGCACCGACGGCGCCATGGACCTGAACCGGCTGGACGACGCGCTGCTGTCCGGTGGCCACAAGCTCAAGACGTCGCTGGTGGCGGTGGAAACCTCGCACAACAACGCCGGCGGCACCGTGTTGCCGCTGGACCACATGCAGGCCGTGTACGCCATGGCGCACGCCGGCGGCGTGGCGGTGCACCTGGACGGCGCCCGCATGTTCAACGCCGCCGTGGCGCTGGGCGTGGAGCCGATCGAGATCGCCCGCCATGCCGACACCGTATCGCTGTGCCTGTCCAAGGGCCTGAGCGCGCCGGTGGGGGCGGTGTTGTCCGGTCCGCGCCAGGTCATGGCGCGGGCGCGGGTGCTGCGCCGCATGCTGGGCGGCACGCAGCGCCAGGCCGGCATCATGGCCGCGGCCGGGCTGGAAGGCGTGCAGACGATGGGCGGTCGCTTGGGCGAGGACCACGCACGGGCGCGTCGCCTCAGCGACGGCCTGAATCGTCTGGACCCTGCCCTGTCGGCGACGGTGCCGCAAACCAACATCGTGCAGGTCGAGACCGCCGATACCGGCATGACCAACGCGAACTGGGTGACGGCGCTGGAAGCGGCAGGCCTGTTGACGCGCCCATGGGGCCGTACGCGGCTGCGCTGCGTGACCCATCGCCATATTGACGACAACGATATCGATACTGCCATCGAGGCCTTCAAAAAGGTGCTGGCGAGCCGCTGATCCGGCCTTCAGGGAGGGGCCGGCGATGCGATAATGACGCATGTCCGCGACCCACCTCTCCAGGAAAGATTATCTCTGCGCTTTGGCGGTAGTGGTGATCTGGGGCCTGAACTTCGTTGTCATGAAGATCGGCCTGAAAAGCCTTTCTCCCATGATGCTGGGCGCGCTGCGATTCGCGCTCGCCGCCTTCCCCCTGATACTGTTTCTGCGGCCGCCGCGCTTGCCATGGCACTGGATCGCGGCCTACGGGCTGGTGCAGGGACTGGGCCAATTCGGCCTGCTGTTCACGGCGCTGAAATTCGGCATGCCGGCCGGCATGGCGTCGCTGGTGATCCAGACCCAGGCGTTCTTCACGCTGCTGTTGGCCGCGCCCGTGCTGCATGAGCGCGCGCGGCGCCACCATTGGATCGGATTGGGCGTGGCCGCGCTGGGGCTGGGCGTTATCGCCGCAGGCCGCGGCGACGGCCCGGGTCAGATGACCATGCTGGGATTCACGCTGACGCTGGGCGGCGCGTTCATGTGGGCCGTGTCGAACATGATCGTGCGGCTGGCCAGCCGCAAGTCGCCCGGCTACGATCCCTTTGCTTTCATTGCCTGGAGCAGCGCCGCGCCGGTGCTGCCTTTCCTGGTGCTGGCCGTGCTGGCTGACGGCTGGGAACCCGTGGTGGGCATGATCACCGGCATCGGTTGGGGCGAGGCGCTGTCGGTGCTGTACCTGGCAGTGCTGGCGACCTTGCTGGCCTATACGTTGTGGACCCAATTGCTGACGCGCCACCCGGCCGCCAAGATCGCGCCATTCTCGCTGCTGGTGCCGGTGGTGGGGCTGTGGGCCGCGTCCGCGGCCTTCGGCGAGCAGTTGCAGCCTCTGCAATGGCTGGGGGCGGGTGGCGTGCTGGCGGGCCTGATCATCAACCAGGTCGGTGGCCGCTGGCTGCGCAGCCGCTGAAGACGGGGCCTGGGCGCCGGTGCACAGCCGGCGCGCTGAACCTCAGCCCCCCGAATTCATCCTTCCCTCGCCCGCCCTCATTCCCGCTTTCGGATGACGGGCGTAAGCCGTCGCGCCCGATACGGCGGCGCGCCTACAGCTGTTCGAAGTGCGCGTAGCGCTTATCGGTGTACTCCCGACGCGTGGTGATCTCGGCCACATAAGCGTTCGGGGGGCCGCGCCGCAGCCATTCCAGCATGTGGTCGACCTGGTCGGGCGTGCCCTGCACCAGGGCTTCCACCGTGCCGTCCAGCATGTTCTGCACCCAGCCTTTTGCACCTAGCAGGTGCGCGCGCCGCACGGCGGCGTGACGGTAGCCCACGCCCTGGACGGTGCCGCTGACGGTGACGTGGACGGTTTCGATATGGCTGTCGGAATGAGGGTCTTGCATGGAATTTCCTTCGGATGATGCGCCGCGCCCTAGGCGGTTCCGGCTACAGCGGATGGTCGATAGGCCCTCTGGGCATCGAAGCGATACGTTAGAGCACATGTCAAAACGTGCCAACGGGAACACCCGCAAGCAAAGCTTGGAGAAGCCATTATGGAAGAGACCAGTTTATTGTCGGAAGTAGATACAGCACGCTACCGGAACCAGGGTTACCTGGCTCTGCCGGACATGTGCCCGCAGGACGAGGTGGGGTATATCCGGCGTACGTTGCTGGAGCTGTTCGCGAACAAGACCGGATACAACGAGGGGGCCCAATACGACTTCATCAGTCGCGACGACCCGTCCAAGCCGGCCAAGTTTCCCAGTTTGCACGATCCGCGACATTATGCCCCGGGCCTGCTGAAGACGGCCTATCACGAGCGCACGCTGGAGCTGGCGCGCCAACTGCTGGGCGAAGACGCCGCGCTGTACGGCGAGCACGCGCTGCTCAAGCCCGCCCTGAACGGGCCGGAGACGCCGTGGCACCAGGACGAGGCCTTCCGCTCGCCCGACTTCGTCTACAACGAGCTGAGCATCTGGCTGGCCCTGCAGCCGGCCACGCTGGAAAACGGCTGCATGCAGTTCATTCCGGGGTCGAACCGGGGCGACGTGCTGGAACACCGCTCGCCGGGCGGCGACAAGACGCTGCATCCGCTGGAATGCTGCGCCGATTTTCCGCGCGACCAGGCCGTGGCCGAGCCGCTGCAACCGGGCGGCTGCACCGTCCATGACGCGCGCACGCTGCATTTCACCGGCGCCAATACGTCACCGCAACCGCGGCTGGCCTACATCCTTATCTACAACACGCCGCCGGTCTACAAGCCGGGGCGGCGCGAGTTCCCGTGGCTGGAAGGGCGCTGGACGGATAGCCAGACCCGCAAGAAGGAATGGCACCGCCGCGGCGGCCTGGCGGTGGATGTGCTGCGGCGCTTGCCAGGCGCCCGCCTGACCAGCCCACGCTGGGTGGCGTGGGCCACGATCCGCGCGGTCAGCAAGGTCTGGCCGCGCTAGCGGCACGGATCGCAGGAGGGCTCTGGCGAGGCCTGCGCAGAGGGGGAAACCGGGGTCGGCAAGGGGCGCTTGCCGACCCCGGCGCGTATACTGGGCGGCGCCGCAGGGCGTCGCCGCCTTGCGCGAATGGCGGGTGCGCAGACTGCGCGCGGCGCCTTCGCGCAGCAGGCGGGCCGCTGCGCAGGACGCGTCCCCCTTCTCCCAGAAAAATAACCATGACCGCTAATCTTTCCACGATCACCTGCATCGAAGACCTGCGCGCCATTGCGCAAAAGCGCGTGCCGCGCATGTTCTATGACTACGCCGATTCGGGCGCCTGGACGGAAGGCACGTACCGCGCCAACGAAAGCGATTTCCAGAAGATCAAGCTGCGCCAGCGCGTGGCGGTGAACATGGAAGGCCGCTCGCTGCGCACCACGCTGGTGGGCCAGGAGGCGGTGATGCCGCTGGCGATTTCGCCGACGGGCCTGACCGGCATGCAGCACGCCGATGGCGAGATCCTGGCGGCCAAGGCGGCGGCCGATTTCGGCGTGCCGTTCACGCTGTCGACCATGAGCATCTGCTCGCTGGAAGACGTGGCCGCGGCCACCGGCAAGCCGTTCTGGTTCCAGCTCTACGTGATGCGCGACCGCGAGTTCGTCGCCAACCTGATCGACCGCGCCAAGGCCGCCGGCTGCTCGGCGCTGGTGCTGACGCTGGACCTGCAGATCCTGGGCCAGCGCCACAAGGACATCAAGAACGGCCTGTCGACGCCGCCCAAGCCGACCCTGCGCAACCTCATCAACCTGGCGACCAAGCCGCGCTGGTGCATGGGCATGCTGGGCACCAAGCGCCGCACGTTCGGCAACATCGTCGGCCACGCCAAGGGCGTGAGCGACCTGTCGTCGCTGTCTGCGTGGACGGCCGAACAGTTCGATCCGCGCCTGAGCTGGGACGACGTGGAATGGATCAAGCAGCGCTGGGGTGGCAAGCTGATCATCAAGGGCATCCTGGATGTCGAAGATGCGCAGTTGGCGGCCAATAGCGGCGCGGACGCGCTGATCGTCAGCAACCACGGCGGGCGCCAGCTGGACGGCGCAATGTCGTCGATCGCGGCGCTGCCCGCCATTGCGGATGCGGTGGGCTCGAAGATCGAAGTGTGGATGGACGGCGGTGTGCGGTCGGGCCAGGACATCCTGAAGGCCGTGGCGCTGGGCGCGCGAGGCGCGATGATCGGGCGGGCGTTCCTGTATGGCCTGGGCGCATACGGGCAGGACGGCGTGCGCCGCGTGCTTGAGATCCTGTACAAGGAAATGGATACGACGATGGCGCTTTGTGGGCGTCGCAGCATCGACGTCGGGGATCGGAGCATCTTGCTGCCGGGGACTTATCCGGTGTGATTTCGATGCGGGAAGGCGGCGCAATGCCGCCTTGCCGCTGCAAGCCGCCCGGCCTTCAACATGCGTTGGAGCCGCACGGTCGAACGCCAACGACAGGCGCGTCGCGCCCCGCAGCCTCCGCGGGTGCGGCGCCGATCATCCCCAGGGCGCCAGGATGCGCCCGCAACGGAGTAAGCCAGGCATGCGGCTCATCATCAGGTCCGGCGGCGCACACGCCATCGACGAATGGCGCGAGAAATTCAGGGTCCACGCGCCCAGCCTGGAGATCGTCGGCTGGCACGACGACGTCGACCCCGCTTCGATCGACTACGCCCTGGTCTGGGCGCCCGACCCCGGCCGACTGGCCGCCTTCCCCAACCTGAAACTCATCATCAGCGCCGGCGCCGGCGTCGACCACATCGTCTCCGACCCCGCCTGGCCGCGCCACCTGCGCATCGCCCGCATGGTCACGCCGCGCACCGAAACCGAGATGGCCGAGTTCGTGCTGACCAGCGCCCTGATGCTGACCCGCGACCTCAAGCGCGCCATCGACCAGCAGGCCCGCCGCCACTGGGAACTGTACGACTCGCTGCGCGTGGCCGCCGACATGCGCGTCGGCATCATGGGCCTGGGCCACCTCGGCATCGCCGCCGCCCGCCTGCTGGCCAAGGTCGGTTTCCCCGTCAGCGGCTGGTCGCGCGGCGCGACCACCTTGCCCGACGGCCTGCCGTCCTACGCCGGCCCCGACCAGTTCCCCGAATTCCTGTCCCGCACCGACCTGCTGGTCTGCCTGCTCCCCGCCACCGAAGCCACCCGCGGCATCCTCAACCGCCACACCTTCGCCCAACTCCCTCGCGGCGCCAGCCTCATCAACGCCGGCCGCGGCACCCACATGGTCACCCAGGACGTCCTGGACGCCCTGAACACCGGCCACCTGCACCAAGCCGTCCTTGACGTCTTCGACCCCGAACCCCTGCCCCCAGATTCCCCCCTCTGGACCCACCCCGGCGTCATCATCACCCCCCACTGCGCCGCGATCCCCGACCGCGAAGAACGCGCCAGACACACCGCCTGGCTGATCGAAGCCAACGAACGCGGCGAACCACTCCCCAACATCTACGACCCGGCACGCGGCTACTAACCGCACCCCGCGCAATCGCGCAGCGCCAAGCCCCCGACGCCCCACCACCCAAACGCCAAAGCAGGCCGCCCGCGCGGCCGTCTTTGGCGACCCCGCAAGACCCTCCACTCCCACCCCGGTGCGGCGAAGAACGCCAAGCAAGCAATTCGCCCCAGTCCCCGTGAAGCTGAATCCAGTAGAGCCTGGGGTGCAGGGGCCGTGGGGGTGCGGGGCGTGTAGATGCGCCCGAGGGAATCTGAAGGCAGTCGCCGAAGGCGACAACGAAGATGACGAAGGGGCAGTCCGGAGCGAAGGCTCCGGACCGCAATCGTAGCCCCGCACCCCCACGGCCCCTGCACCCCAGGCGCCTAAAGAACCCCACCCACAACCCGCAAAAAAACCGCAAAATCTGCAAACAGCAAAACCCTACATTGCTCCCCAAGGAGCCCGCACTTGAAACCCCAAACCAAAACCCAATACGCCCACCGCATGGACCCGGTCCTGCGCTGGCTGGCAAGCAACCCCGACGCCGACCCGGACCTGTACCGCCTGGCCGACCTAGCCTGCTTGTCCCCGTATCACTTCCACCGCGTCTACCGCGCGATGATGGGTGAAACGGTCAACGCCACCGTGCAGCGCATCCGCATGCACCGCGCGGCCGTTGCATTGGGCGGCACCGGGGCGCCATTGCGCGACATCGCGCAGCGAGCCGGCTACGAGTCGGACGCCGCGTTCAACCGGGCGTTTGGCGCCACCTTCGGCATCTCGCCGGGGCGCTACCGCGCGGCCCGCTCCCGTCCCTTCGACCCTCAGGAGCTAGGCATGTACCCCATCACCATCGAAACCTTCCCTGGCGCCGTTCTGGCGGCCCTGCCGCACCATGGCAGCTACCAGGAGATCGGCCCCGTCTTCACCCGCGCCTTCATGCTCGCCGGCAGCCGCGGCCTGGCCCGCCCCGAATCCATCGGCTTTGGCGTGTACTTCGACGATCCCGAACAAGTGCCCGTCAGTCAGCTGCGTTCCCTGGCCGGCATGTCCGTCGCGCCCGACGCCGACCTGGGCGATGAACTCGAGCGCTTCGACATTCCCGCCGGGCGCTGCGCCATCCTGACCTACACCGGGCCGTACAACGAAATGGACAAACCCTATAACTGGATGTTCTCCGAATGGCTGCCCGGCAGTGGCGTCGTGCCGGCCGACTTCCCCATGTTCGAGCAGTACCTGAACGACCCGCGCACCACCCCGCCCGCCGAACTGCAGACGCGCATCTGCATGCCGCTGAAGTAGGCACGGCGATTCGGGCCCCGGGGCCTGTTGACGCCAACAGGCCCTAGCCCAGCACCCCTGCCAGATACTGCCGCAGCCACGCGTGCGCCGGATCGTCCTGGTAGCGCTCGTGCCAATACAGCGACACCGTGATCGCCGGCAGGCTCAGCGGCGCTTTCAATGTCACGATGCGGGCGCTGCCCGACATCGCCTTGGCGATGCTCACCGGCATCGTCGCGATCAGATCCGACGCTTCTACGATGAACGGGCACACCATGTAGCTGGACAGCGTCGCCACGATCCGGCGGCTGCGGTTCTGTCCCATCAGGATGCGATCGATCGCGGTACTGAAATAGCGCGTGTGGGCCGCCAGGTCCAGATGCCCGTAGCTCAGGTAAGCGTCCAGGTTCCAGCGCTTGCGCAAACAGGGGTGGCCTTCGCGCACGATGCACACCGCCGGCTCCTGGTACAGAAAGCGCGTGCGCAGGTCCGGCGCCGGGTCGGGAAAATACCCTGCGATCAATTCCACATGATTGGTGTCCAGCATGCTCAGCCCATGCTGCGGCCGCGCCGGCACGATCAGCAACTGGAAGTGCGGCGCGTCCACCGCCAGCCTGGGGATAAGTTTGGGGAGCAGCGTGTACTGCACATAATCGGTGGCGTAGAACGACAGGCTGCGCGACGAATGCGCCGGGTCGAACACCTCGCGCGTGCGGGTCGCGCGACGCCAGCTTTCCAGAAGCGGCTGAAAGCCCTGGTGCAGCTCCTGCGCTCGCAACGTAGGTTGCCAGGCGCCGCCTTCGCGCACCAGCAGCGGATCGCCGAACAGTTGGCGCAGTCGGTTCATGGCGGCGCTCATGGCGGGCTGGCTGATGCCCATCTGCTCGGCCGCGCGCGACACATTGCGGCAGGCCATCAACGCGTCGAAATGCAGCAGCAGATTCAGGTCCGGATTCTTCACGACTGCCTACCTATAAATGGCATCTATACCAATATAAACCGCTAGGACTGCTGGCGTACGGCCGCCAGGCCTAGGATGTTCCCGTTGTTGCAGTGAACCCGAGGCAATGCCTCTCAGGCTCGGCGTCCATGATCGGGCCGCAAGGAAGTTCTATCAACAAGGGGAAGTCATGAACGCAGCGTTCATTCGCAGTTGCTGTCTTGCATTCGGGGTGGCCGCGCTGGCCGCCACCGCGCTACCGGCCCGCGCCGAGTGGCCCGACAAGGTGATCCGCATCGTGGTGCCGTTCGCGGCGGGCGGGTCCACCGACCTGATCGCGCGCAAGATCGCGGAGGGCCTGGGCCAGCGCCTGTCGGCCAATGTCATTGTCGAGAACCGGCCCGGCGCCGGCGGCACCGTCGGCACCGAGTACGTGGCGCGCCAGCCGGCCGACGGCTACACCATCCTGATGGGTTCGGTCAGCACGCACGGCAGCGCGCCCTGCGTGTATTCGAAGCTGCCGTACGACGCGCTCAAGGATTTCACGCCGCTGACCGTCGTCGCCACCATTCCCAACGTCATGTCGGTGAACCAGTCGGTGCCGGCCAACAACCTGCGGGAGTTCGTGGCGCTGCTCAAGAAAGAGCCCGAGAAATACTCGTTCGCCTCCAACGGCCAGGGCACCTCCAACCACCTGGCCGCCGAGCTGTTCAAGAGCACGGCCGGCGTGTCGATGGTGCACGTGCCCTACCGCGGTTCGGGCCCGGCGTTGATCGACCTGGTGGGCGGCCAGATCAACATGATGATGGACGTGGTGATGACGTCCTATCCGTACATCAAGGACGGCAAGATCAAGGCGCTGGCGGTGACGTCGCCGCAACGCTCGCCGATGCTGCCCGACGTGCCGACGGTGGCCGAGTCCGGCTATCCCGGTTACGAAGCGATGGTGTGGTTCGGCATGCTGGCCCCGGCCAAACTGCCCGAGCCGTTGCGCGTCAAGTTGACCGATGCGCTGGCGCAGACGCTGCACGCGCCCGCCATGAAGACCTATCTGGAACAACAGGGCGCGCAGGTCTCGGACGTGGCCGGGCCGGCCTTCGGCGCCATGATCAAGAGCGAAATCGACAAATGGTGCGGCGTGGTCAAGCAGGCCGGCATCAAGCTGGACTGAGCGCGGCCGCGCCCTTCTTTTCTTTCAGGGAAGCACAAGCATGTATCGCATAGGGATAGACGTCGGAGGCACGTTTACCGACTTCACGATGATCGACGAAGATCAAGGCATCGTGCATTTTCACAAGGTGCCGTCGACGCCGTCGGACCCATCGGAAGCCATCGCCACCGGCATCGGGCAGATGCTGGCCAGTCACGGCGTGGCGCCGTCGCAGGTGTCGCACGTGGGCCATGGCACCACGGTGGCGACCAACCTCATCATCGAGCGCAAGGGCGCGCGCGTCGGCCTGATCACCACGCAGGGGTTTCGCGACGTGCTGGAGATCGGCCGGCAGACGCGGCCGCACCTGTACGACTACAGCGTCGGCAAGCCGCCGGTGGCGGTGCCGCGCGAGTTCCGCGCCGAAGTGGCCGAGCGCGTCAACGCGCAAGGCGAGGTGCTGACACCGCTGGATGGGGACGCGGTGCGGGTGGCAGCGCGGCGCTTTGCCGCCGCCGGCATCGACGCGGTGACCATCTGCTTTCTGCATGCCTACCGCAACCCGGCGCACGAGCAACAGGCCGCGCGCATCGTGGCCGAGGAGATGCCCGATGCGTATATCAGCCTGTCGTCGGACGTGCTGCCGGAATTCCGCGAATACGAGCGCCTGTCGACCACGGTGCTGAACGCCGCTGTGGGGCCGAAGATGGCGCGCTACCTGGAACGCTTCCTGCAGCGCGTGCGCGAGCTGGATATCGGCCACGAGCCGCACACCATCCATTCCAATGGCGGCCTGATGTCGATCGCCACGGTGCGCCAGTATCCGGTGCGCACCTGCCTGTCGGGGCCGGCCGCCGGCGTGGTGGGCGCGGCCGCGGTGGGCCGCGCCATCGGCAGCCTGAACCTGGTGACGTTCGACGTCGGCGGCACCAGCACCGACGTGTCGCTGATCTGCGATGGCCGGCCGCTGTTCACCTCGCATCGCCAGGTGGCGGGCTATCCGGTGAAGACCCCGATGGTGGATATCCACGTGATCGGCGCGGGCGGCGGCAGCATCGCGTGGCTGGACGACGCAGGCGCACTGAAAGTCGGGCCGCACAGCGCGGGCGCGGTGCCGGGGCCGGTGGGTTATGGCCGCGGCGGCACCGAGCCGACGATCACCGATGCCGAAATCGCGTTGCAGCGCCTGAACCCGGTCGCGCTGTTGAACGGCCGCATGCCGGTGCACGCCGAGGCCGCGCGCCAGGTGATTGATGCCCGGGTGGCCAAGCCCTTGGGGCTGGACAGGGAAGCCGCGGCAGAAGGCATCCTGCGGATCGCGGCGGCCAACATGAGCCGCGCCATCCGCGCCGTATCCACCGAGCGCGGCTATGACCTGTCGCAGTTCGCGCTGTACGCCTACGGCGGAGCAGGTCCCCTGCACGCGGTGGAAGTGGCGGAGGAATGCGGCATTCCAACAGTGATCGTGCCGCAGGAGCCGGGCACCATGTGCGCGCGCGGCATTCTCTTGAGCGATATCTCGTTTGACTTCGTGCGCAGCGAGATTTCGCTGGCCAGCGAAGCGGCCTGGCCCGGCGTGTCGGCAATCTTCGAATCGCTACGCGACCAGGCCGAACGCTGGCTGGACGACGAGCGCGTGGAGCCGGCCCTGCGCCTGACTCGCAGCGCCATCGACGCGCGCTACGAAGGCCAGAACTTCGAAGTGCAGGTCAGCCTGGATGACACGGGCGCCGGCGGCTATGCGGAATTCGCGCGCCGCTTCGCCGAGGCGCATGAACGCGAATACGGCTACATCGTCGACGACCGCAAGGTGCAAATCATCAACTGCCGCATGCAGGCGGTGGGCCAAGTGGTGAAGGCGCCCCTGGCGCCGCGCCACATCGGCGGCACGCTGCAAGACGCCCGCATTGGCGAACGCCGCGCCTATTTCGGCGCCCGCCACGGCTGGTTGGACACCCCCGTGTACGACCGCGATCGCGTCCCCACGGGCGTGCCCTTCCGTGGCCCTGCCCTGCTGGAAGAAATGAGCTCGACCACGGTGGTTGGCGCCGGCCAGCACGTTGTGGTCGACGCATACGGCAACCTGATCATTCGTCTGCAAGGAGGCTCCGATGCATGAAGCCAAAGAAGCACTGGGCGCGGCGCTGGCCGACCCCGTCGGCATGGAGGTGTTCTGCAACCGCCTGCTGTCCATTACCGAAGACATGAACAACACCTTGGTGCGGGCGTCGTTCTCGACCAACATCAAGGAACGCAAGGATTGCTCGGTGGCGCTGTTCGACGCCGCTGGCCGGCTGGTGGCCCAGGGCACGCAGATACCGCTGCACCTGGGGTCGCTGGACGGCGCCATGGGCGCGATCCTGCGCACCTTTTCCGTTGCCGAGATTCGCGACGGCGATGTGTTCATCTGCAACGACCCCTATCTGGCGGATGGCAGCCACCTGCCCGACATCAACATCGTCACGCCGGTGTTCTGGGACGGCACGCTGCGGTTCTTCGCCGCGAATATCGCCCACCACTCGGATGTAGGCGGCGCGGTGCCTGGGTCCATCGCGGGCGGCCTGAAATCGATCTTCGAAGAAGGCATCCGCATCCCTGCCTGCCGCATTGCGCGCGCCGGCGAGGTGGACGAGGACATGCTGCGCCTGATCTGCGCCAACACCCGCGACCCTGAAGAGCGGGTGTTGGATCTGCGGGTGCAGATGGCCACCAACCGCCGCGGCGCGGCCGCCGTGCAGGGCCTGATCCGCCAGATGGGCCTGGAAGCGGTGCTGCGTTCGGTTGACGACGTCATCACCTATACGCGTCGCCGCCTGCTCAATCGCATCCAGGAACTGGCGCTGGGCAGCTATACCTTTCGCAGCGATCTGGACGACGACGGCATGGGCGGCGATCCGGTGCCGATCCAGGTGACGCTGACCGTCAGCCGGGACGGACTGCATTTCGATTTCGAAGGCTCTGGCAAGCAGGCGCGCGGCGCGATGAACCTGCCGTTCAACGCCTTGCGGGCTTGCGTGTATTACGCCGTGAAGGCGCTGCTGGACCCGGACCTGGCGCCCAACGCGGGGCTGTTCGACCCCATCAGCGTATCCGCGCCGGTGGGCACGATCACCAACCCCGAGCATCCAGCGGCGGTGGGCGCGCGGTCGATCACCGCGCAGAAAGTGGCGGGCGCCATCTTCGGCGCGTTCCGCGGTCTGCTGCCGCCGGAAAAGACCATGGCGTCCAGCAACGACTGCTGCCCCGCCATCGTGTTCTCAGGCCGTTGGCGCGAGCGCGCGGGCCACTTCGTCTACCTGGAAACGTTGGGCGGCGGCGCGGGTGCGCGCTATGACGCCGACGGCATGGATGCGGTGCACGTGCACATGACCAATACGTCCAACCTGCCGGTGGAAGCGCTGGAGAACGAGTACCCGTTGCTGATGGACGAGTACGCGATGATCCAGGATTCGGGCGGCGCGGGCCGCACGCGCGGCGGGATGGGCATCGCCAAGCAGATCCGCGCGGTGGGGCCTGGCATTGTGTTTTCGGCGCGCTCGGACAGCCATACGGTGGGCGTGGCCGCGGGTGTCGACGGTGGCAGCGATGGGCGTCGCGCGCGGTTGATCCGCAATTTCGGCACGCCGGGGCAAGAGGAGCTGTTCTCCAAGACCGCCAACATCGCGCTGGCGCCGGGCGACAGCGTGCGCATCGAAACCCCGGGTGCGGGTGGCTACGGCGCGCCGGGGGAGCGCAGCCGCGCCCGCATCGAACGCGACCTGGCCGACGGCAAGATCAGCGCTCAGGCGGCGCGTGCAGACTACGGCTTTGAGGCGCCTGCTACGCCACGTTGAGCGACATCGAGTACTTCATCTTGTCGTGCGGGAACGTGGTGATGGTGGCCAGCAGCAGGACCCCGCCGCTGCCGTAGTAGCGGCGGGTGATGACAAAGCCCGCCGTCTTGGGTTCGACCTGGAGTTGCTTGGCGATGCCCGCTGCAATGGGCGTGGCCGAGAACTCCTGGTTCACTTCGTGAATGCGGTTGCCGAAGTTGTCTTCGATCAGGCGCAGCAGCGAAATGCGCGGCTGGATATCGGCGCGCAGGTCGGAATGGGCCGGATCGGCGTAGATCAGCGTGCAGGCCACGGGCGTGTCCTGGTCGCCCAGCGTCTTGATCGAATTGATGTGCAGCCACGACTGCCCGGCTTCGCTGCCCAGCGTTTCGGCCAGGCGCCGGGTCAGCTTCACGGTGCGCACGTCCTGCACCAGCAGCGCGGCGTTGCGCGCGTACTGCAGCAAATCGGGGAATTGCGAAATGCGCTGCGTGAAGCGCGTGCTGGCGCTGGCGGTTTCCACGCGGGTACCCACGCCTGGGCGGCGCGACACCATGCCGGCCACGGTCAGCATGCGGATGGCTTCGCGGATGGTGTGGCGGCTGGCGCCGAACTGGTCGCACAGCTCGTGTTCGGTCGGCAAGAGCGTCATGACGGGATAGCGGCCGGCGCCGATGTCGCGGGCCAGCTGCTGGTAGATGGTCTTGTAGCGCGGGCCGCCGGCATCGCCGTCCGGCGCTGCGGCCTGGCCGCGCGCTTCGCGCGCGCCGCCTTGCGCGGCCACGCGTTCGGAGGATCGGGTCATGGAGGCTCCTTTCTCGTTCTAGCTTGTTCTATCGGGGTTTGTACGGACAATAACCGATTGACAAGGTTGTCTCGTCCGATCCATTATTTGTCCGGACATTCATGTACGGACAAATTGTACGACCGACATGAGGTCGCGGGGCAAGCGGGGCGGTTCTTTTTTTGCAGTGGCGCGTCCTCCTCCCGGTCAGGCGGCATCAGGCAGTTCTTGCAGTTCTCTTCCAATAAACGGGGGTTCTCATGGGCAAGGTACTCGCAGTGCTCGCGGCGGCGACGGTGGCCGCCGGTGTGGGCGCGAATGCGCAGGCGCAGCAAAAATTGGTCGTGGCTGGCTACGGCGGTTCGTTCGAAGACATCATGCGGCAAGACATTTTCCCGCCCTTCGCCAAGCAGCACGGCGTAGAGCTGGATTACGTGGCTGGCAATTCCACCAATACGGTGGCGCGCTTGCAGGCGCAGAAAAGCAACCAGCAGATCGACGTGGCCATCATCGATGACGGCCCCATGTACCAGGCGATTGCGCTGGGCTTTTGCGCCCCGATCCAGGGCCTGCCGGCGGATGACATCTACGGCACCGCGCGCTACAAGGACGACAAGGCCGTGGCGATCGGCATCGTCGCCACCGGCATCATGTACAACAAGAAGGTCTTCGACGAGCGCAAGTGGGCCGCGCCCACCTCGTGGAAGGACCTGAAGGATCCCAAGTACAAGAAGCAGCTGGTGGTGCCGCCGCTGAACAACACCTACGGCCTGCACACGCTGGTGGAATACGCCCGCGAGGGCGGCGGCGGCGAGAAGAAGATCGACGCCGGCTTCAAGACCTTCAAGGACGAGGTCGGCCCCAACGTGCTGGTGTACGAACCGTCGCCGGGCAAGATGACCGAGCTGTTCTCCAGCGGCCAGGCCACCATCGCCGTGTGGGGCAGCGGCCGCGTCAAGGCCTTCGCCGACACCGGCTTCCCGGTGGGCTTCGTCTATCCGCAGGAAGGCGCCTACGCGCTGCTGTCGTCGGTGTGCCCGGTGGCCAAGGCCAATGCCAATCCGCTGGCGCAGGCCTTCGTCAATTACCTGGTCAGTCCCAAGGTGCAGGAGCAGCTGGCCAGCGCCTACGGCTACGGCCCCGTCAACAAGCAGGCCAAGGTGGCCGACGATCCGCGCGTGCCGCTGCCGATCGGCAAGCGCGCCACCGACCTGATCGTGATCGACTGGGACACCGTCAACCAGAACCGGGACGACTGGAACAAGCGCTGGACGCGTGAAATCGAGCGCTGAGGTTTCGTACACCAGCACGCAACGGCGGCGCGGGCGCGCCGCCAGCGGGAGCATCCATGAGTTATCTCGTATTGAACCGCCTGTCCAAGCGCTACGGCGACCTGACGGCGGTCGAGGACCTGAGCCTGTCGGTCGAACGTGGCGAATTCATCTCGCTGCTGGGGCCGTCCGGCTGCGGCAAGACCACCACGCTGCAGATGATCGCCGGGTTCGTCGAGCCCAGCGGCGGCAGCATCGTGCTGGACGGCAAGGACGTCAGCAGGACGCCCGCGAACAAGCGCGGGCTGGGCATGGTGTTCCAGAACTACGCGCTGTTCCCGCACATGACGGCGGCCGAGAACGTGTCGTTCGGCCTGGAGATGCAGCGGGTCGGCAAGGACGAGCGGCAGGCGCGGGTGGCCGAGGCGCTCAAGCTGGTGGGCCTGTCGCATCTGGCCGACCGCCACCCGGCGCGCATGTCGGGCGGCCAGCAGCAGCGCGTGGCGCTGGCGCGCGCGCTGGTGATCCGCCCCAGCGTGCTGCTGCTGGACGAGCCGCTGTCGAACCTGGACGCCAAGCTGCGCGAGGAAATGCAGCTGGAACTACGCAGCATCCAGCGCACCGTCGGCACCACCACCATCCTGGTGACGCACGACCAGTCCGAAGCGCTGGCGCTGTCCGACCGCATCGTGGTGATGAACCAGGGCCGGGTCGAGCAGGTGGCCGAGCCGTTCGCCGCGTATGAAGGGCCGTCGAACCGCTTCGTCGGCGGCTTCCTGGGCAAGGCCAATGTATTCACGCCCTCGCCGCAGTCTTATGACGGCGAGGTGCGGGCGCGCATCGGCGAGGCCCACATCGCCATGGACGGGCAGCCCGTGCCGCAGGGTGCGGTGATCGTGCGGCCGGAAAAAATCCTGTTTGCCGAGGCCGGCGCCTGTGCCCTGCCCGGCCGCATGAAGACGCGCGTGTTCCAGGGCAACCACTGGCTGTGCCAGGTCGAGACCTCGGTGGGCGAAGTCATGGTGATCCGCCAGAACGATGGCGTGCCGGTGCCCGCCGAGGGCGAGACCGTGCACCTGCGCTGGCGCGCGCAGGACATGTGCGCGGTGGCCGGCCAGGAGCCGGCAAAATGAGCGCGCGCGCCAACCCCTGGCTGCTGAGCGCGCCGGCGCTGGCGGTGTACGCCACCTTCCTGGTGGTGCCGATGGCGCTGGTGCTGCTGATCAGCTTCTTCGACTTCCAGTTCTACGGCGGCATGCAGGCCACCTTCACCTGGAAGAACTACATCGAGATTTTCAGCGACGGCTATTACTACGAGATCTATGCCCGCACCTTCGGCGTGG
The DNA here is from genome assembly GCA_040396375.1 of Achromobacter xylosoxidans. Taxonomy (GTDB): domain Bacteria; phylum Pseudomonadota; class Gammaproteobacteria; order Burkholderiales; family Burkholderiaceae_B; genus Achromobacter; species Achromobacter xylosoxidans_D. Next base: position 8,022 of record JBEBOQ010000074.1, on the reverse strand, counting down.
CGGCGCTGGTGACGCTGGCGTGCCTGGTGCTCGGCACGGCCGAGGCCTACGTGCTGTCGCGCATGGCCAATCCGTGGAAGGGCCTGTTCCTGATGGTGGTGCTGGGGCCGCTGCTGATCTCGGTGGTGGTGCGCACGCTGGGCTGGGCGCTGCTGTTCGGGTCCACCGGTCTCATCAACAAGGCGCTGATGGGCATCGGCCTGGTGTCCACGCCGATCGACCTGATGTACAGCAACCTGGGCGTGGGCATCGCGCTGACGCATGTGCTGGTGCCGTTCATGGTGATCGCGGTGTGGGCGTCGTTGCAGCGGATCAATCCGTCGACCGAGGCCGCCGCGCTGTCGCTGGGCGCCAGCCAGTTCACCGTGATCCGTCGCGTGATCGTGCCGCAGGTCATGCCGGGCATCCTGTCGGGTTCGATCATGGTGTTCGCGATGGCCGCCAGTTCCTTCGCCACGCCGGCCATCATCGGCGGCCGGCGCCTGAAGAACGTGGCCACCGCCGCCTACGACGAGTTCCTCAACACGCTCAACTGGCCGCTGGGCGCGGCGCTGGCGGTGGTGCTGCTGGTGGCGACCGTGGTGGTGCTGCTGTCGGCCAACCGGCTGATCGAGCGCCGCTATGGCGCGGTCTTCAATCCGTCGGGGGCCTGACATGAACTTTCGCAACGGCCCCATCGGCCTGCTGTTCCACACCCTCTTCATCCTGTTCATCCTGGCGCCGATCGTGATGGTGTGCGCGGTGGCGTTCACCTCGGAGGGCTTCATCTCGCTGCCCAGCGGGGGGCTGTCGCTGCGCTGGTTCCGCGCCATCCTGGACAACCCGCGCTTCATCGAGGCGTTCTGGTTCAGCCTGGGGCTGGGCACGCTGTCGGCGACGCTGGCGATCGCGCTGGCGGTGCCCAGCGCGCTGGCGCTGGCGCGCAACCGCTTCCGCGGCCGCGAGGCGCTGGTGGCGTTCTTCCTGTCGCCGCTGATGATTCCGCACGTGGTGCTGGGCCTGGCCTTCCTGAAATTCTTCACCACGGTGGACCTGGCCGGCACCTACGTGGGACTGGTGGTGGCGCACGTGATCCTGGTGATGCCCTACGCGCTGCGGCTGGTGCTGGCCTCGGCCACCGGCATCGATCCGGCGCTGGAGCGCGCGGCGCAGTCGCTGGGCGCCTCCCACTGGACCGCGTTCCGGCGGGTGGTGCTGCCGCTGCTGCTGCCGGGCGTGGTCAGCGGCTGGGTGATCGCCTTCATCACCAGCTTCGACGAGCTGACCATGTCGATCTTCATCGCCTCGCCCTCCACCACCACGCTGCCGGTGCGCATCTTCCTGCACATCGAGGACACCATCGACCCGCTGGTGACGGCGGTGTCGGCCGTGCTGATCTATGTGACCATCATCGCCATCTTCATCCTGGACCGCCTGGTCGGCCTGGAAAAGCTGTTTGTAGGAAAGGGACGCTAATGACGGACGAGAAAGAACTGGCGCCGCGCGCGCCCGTGCATCGGGGTATCTACGATGCCGCGGTGATCGGAGGCGGCCTGGTGGGCTCCGCCGTGGCCTACGGGCTGCGGCGTGAACTGGACCACGTCGCCGTGCTGGACGAAGGCGACGTCGCCTACCGCGCCTCGCGCGGCAACTTCGGGCTGGTGTGGGTGCAAAGCAAAGGCATGGGCCTGCCGCGCTACGGCGTCTGGACCATGGCGTCGGCTTCGGCCTGGCCGGAACTGGCCGGCTTGCTGCGCGAAGAGACCGGCGTGGACGTGCACCTGGAGCAGCGCGGCGGTCTGCATGCGCTGTTGAGCGACGAGGAAATGGAGGCGCGCGCGACCTTCATGAAGACGTTGCTGGCCCAGCCCGGCATGGCGCAATACGACTGGAAAATGCTGGACCGCGCCGAGGTGGCGGACATGGTGCCCGGTATCGGCCCCGAGGTGCGCGGCGCGACATGGACGCCGGTCGACGGCATCGCCAATCCGCTCAAGCTGCTGCGCGCGCTGCACATGAGTTTTGCACAGCGGGCTGTGGATTACTTGCCGCGCCGTCCGGCGCAGCAAATCCGCCAGCGCGACGGCGTGTTCGAGATTGCCACGCCGGCCGGTGTGGTGCGCGCACGCAAGGTGGTGCTGGCGGGCGGCCTGTCCAACAAGGCACTGGGCGAACAGGTCGGCCTGACCGTGCCGGTGCGGCCGCAGCGCGGCCAGATCGTGGTGCTGGAACGCACCCGCCGCTTGCTGGAAACGCCGCTGTCCACCTTGCGCCAGACCGACGAAGGCACCTGGCTGATCGGCGATTCGCAGGAAGAGGCCGGCTATGTGGACAACCAGGTGGGCTTGCCGATCCTGGGCACGCTGGCCGACCGCGCCGTGCGCACGCTGCCCGCCTTGCGCGAGGTGCGCGTGGTGCGCAGCTGGGCCGCGCTGCGCGTGATGTCCAAGGACGGTTTCCCCATCTATCAACAATCCGAGACGTGCCCCGGCGCCTTCGTCGCCACCTGTCACAGCGGCGTCACCCTGGCGGCCGCGCACGCGCTCAAACTGGCGCCCATGATCGCCGCCGGCCAGCTGGCCGACGACATGGCGCCCTTCTCGACCCGGAGGTTCCATGTTCAAGAGGCTTGACGAGGCGCAGCGCCAGGCGCAGGGCGCGCCGGTGCGCGTAACGGTCAACGGGGCCGAGCTGCAGTGCCGCCAGGGCGACAGCGTGGCGGCGGCGCTGTTCGCGGGCGGCGTGCAGGCCTGCCGCGACACGGCGGTCAACGAAGTGCCCCGCGGGCCCTACTGCATGATGGGCGTGTGCTACGACTGCCTGGTCACCATCGACGGCCAGGCGAACCAGCAGGGCTGCATGACGGCCGTGCGCGAAGGCATGAAGATCGAGCGCCAGTTGGGCGCGCGCAAGGTGCAGGCATGATCGACACGACGCAATGCGATTTGCTGGTGGTGGGCGCGGGCCCTGCCGGTTTGGCAGCGGCCACGACGGCGGCGCGCCTGGGGGTGGATACCGTGCTGCTGGATGAACAGCCGGCGCCGGGCGGGCAGATCTACCGCGCCATCACCACCACGCCAGTCACCGACCGCGGCATCCTGGGCCCCGACTATTGGCATGGCGCTTCGCTGGTGGACCCGTTCCGCCAGTCGGGGGCGCGTTACGTGCCAGGCGCGACGGTCTGGGCCGTGGCCGAACACACGGCGCCGCAACCCGAACGGGGCTTCGAGGTGGCGTATTCGGTGGCCGGCGAAGCGCGCATCCTGCACGCACGCCGGCTACTGCTGGCCACCGGCGCGCAGGAACGACCCTTTCCGATTCCGGGTTGGACCCTGCCGGGCGTCATTACCGCGGGCGCGGCGCAGATCCTGCTGAAGTCCGCCGGCATGGTGCCCGCTGACCGCACGGTGCTGGCCGGCTGCGGCCCGCTGCTGTACCTGGTGGCGTGGCAGTACCTGAACGCAGGCGTGAAGATCGACGCGCTGCTCGAGACCACGCCGCCCGGGCGTCTGCGCCAGGCCTTGCCCAAGGTCTGGGACTTTCTGCGCTCGCCCTACCTGGGCAAAGGCGTATCCCTGTTGCGCGCGGTCAAGGCCGCGGTGCCCATCATCAAGGGCGTGACGGCGCTGGAAGCCCTGGGCGACGGCAAGCTGGAAAGCGTGCGCTACACCGCGGGCGGCGTCACCAAGACGCTGCCGGCGCAGCAGTTGATGCTGCATCAGGGCGTGGTACCCAACGTCAACCTGTCGCGTGCGGTGGGTATCGAACACCGCTGGAACGGCGCGCTGGACTGCTGGGAACCCGACGTGGACGGCTGGGGCCTGACGTCGGTGGACGGCGTGGGTATGGCAGGCGACGGCGCCGGCATCGCGGGTGCGTTGGCAGCGGAACAACGTGGCCGGCTGGCGGCGCTGCAGGCGGCGCATCTGCTGGGCCGCATCGACGCCGCTCGGCGCGATGGCGAAGCTGCCCAGCCCCGTGCCGCGCTGGCGCGGGCCGTGCGGGGCCGCGAGTTCTTCGACGTGCTGTACAAGGCACCCGAGACATTCCGCCGCCCCACCGGCGACACCATCGTCTGCCGCTGCGAGGAAGTCACGGCGGCGCAGGTGCGCGATACCGTCAAGCTGGGCTGTAGTGGCCCGAACCAGATGAAGGCCTTCCTGCGCTGCGGCATGGGCCCTTGCCAGGGGCGTTTCTGCGGGCTGACCGTATCGGAAATCATCGCCGAGGAACGCGGCGTGCCGGTTGAGGAAGTGGGCTATTACCGGCTGCGTTTTCCGACCAAGCCGCTGACCCTGGGCGAGCTTGCGTCGCTGCCGCAGACCGATGATTCCCGCCAGGCGGTGGTGCGCCTGAAAAAATAGGATGCCGACATGACGGACGCATCAAAGTCGGCCGCGGTCATCATCATCGGCGGCGGCCTGCACGGCAGTTCGGCGGCGCTGCACCTGGCGCGCTTGGGCGTGCCGGCGCTGGTGATCGAAAAGAACTACGTCGGCCGCCATGCGTCGGGCGTCAACGCGGGCGGCGTGCGTACGCTGGCGCGGCATCTGGCCGAGGTGCCGTTGGCGCTGGCCTCGCGCGAACTTTGGTATCGCATCGGCGAGCTGGTCGATGACGACTGCGGCTTTGAACAGCACGGCCAAGTACGCGTGGCCGAGAACGAGGCCGATGCTGCGACGTTGCGCGAGCGCCTGGCCACCATGCAGGCGCACGGCTACACCCATGAACAGTGGATTGCCCGCGAAGACCTGCTGGCGATGATCCCGGCGCTGGCGGCAACGGTGCACGGCGGCCTGATTGCGCGCGAGGACGCGGCCGCCGACCCTTATCGCACCACGCTGGCGTTTCGTCGCAAGGCCGCCAGCCTGGGCGCGCGGTTCCTGGAAGGCGTCCGGGTGCATCGCACCACCCATGATGGCGGGCAATGGCGGGTGGAAACAGATGCCGGCGCCTACACGGCGCCGCAGATACTGAACTGCGCGGGCGCCTGGGCCGACCGTGTCGCGGCGGATTGGGGAGAACCCGTGCCGCTGGTGGCCATCAGCCCGATGATGCTGGTGACGCTGCGCATGGACCACTTCCTGGATGCGGTGGTGCTGGGTACGGGCCGCCCGCTATCATTCAAGCAGCGCGCCAACGGCACGGTGCTGATCGGCGGCGGCCGTCGCGCCTGGGTTGATCGCGATGCCGAATGGACCGAATTGGATTTCCGTTCGCTGGCTGAGGGCGCGCGTACCGTCTGCGACCTGTTTCCGCACATGCGCGGCGCAGTGGTCAATCGCGGCTGGGCCGGCATCGAAGCGGCCATGCCCGACGAGATCCCCGTGATCGGCCGCAGTCGCCGCCACGAGAGCGCCTTCCATGCCTTCGGTTTTTCGGCGCACGGCTTCGAGCTGGGCCCCATCGTTGGCCGCATCATGGCCGACCTGATCACTACCGGCGCGACGGATATGCCGATCGCGCCGTTTGCCATTGATCGTTTTGCTGGCGCCGGGCAGGCGCCGGCCTTCACCCCAAAGGAGCAGCATCCATGACTGATATCGTGCGCAAGGATTCCAACCAGCGCCTGAGCCGCATCGTGATCCACGGCGATACGGTGTACGTGGCGGGCGTGACCTCGTCGGCCGCCGGCGGCATCACCGAGCAGACGCGCGATGCGCTGGCCAAGATCGACGGCTATCTGGCGCGGGCCGAATCCGACAAGACGCGGCTGCTGTCGGTGCAGATCTGGCTCAAGGACATCGAGCGCGATTTCGCCGGCATGAACGCGGTGTGGGCCGAGTGGGCGCCGGCCAATGCGCTGCCGACGCGCGCGACCTGCGAGGCCAAGCTGGCCTCGCCCGACCTGCTGGTGGAGATCATCGTCACGGCCGCCAGGCGGCCGGGTTACGTCGGCGGGCCGATGTCGGAAGCCTGATCCCGCCGGGCGAGTCAGCGGGCCGGCGTCTGGAAGCTGACCTGACCCGGACGGCCGGGCAGGTTGAGCGTGGCGGTGGCCGGCGGCGTCGTCGCCACCACCTCCCCGGCGCGCAGCACCATCAGGCGCGTGGCGCGCAGGCGCAGCGCTTCGACCGGGTCGCGCGCCTGCAGCAGCACCAGATCGGCGCGCTTGCCCACTTCCAGCCCGGTCTCGTCCAGGCCCAGGATCTTCGCCGGCGTGGCCGTGACGGCCTGGAAACAGGCGCGCATGGCGTCCTGGCCGGTCATCTGCGCCACGTGCAGGCCCATGTGCGCCACTTCCAGCATGTCGCCCGAACCCAGGCTGTACCAGGGGTCCATCACGCAGTCGTGGCCGAAGGCCACCGGCACGCCGGCGGCCAGCAGCTCGGGCACGCGCGTCATGCCGCGGCGCTTGGGATAGGTATCGTGGCGGCCTTGCAGCGTGATGTTGATCAGCGGATTCGCAATCGCCGATACGCCGGCTTCGCGCATCAGCGGGATCAGCTTGGACACGTAGTAGTTATCCATCGAGTGCATGGACGTCAGGTGCGAACCCGTGACGCGGCCATGCAAGCCCAGGCGCTGCGTGTGATAGGCCAGCGTTTCGATGTGGCGCGACAGCGGGTCGTCGCTTTCATCGCAGTGCATGTCTACGCGCAGGCCACGCTCGGCGGCCAGTTCGCACAGGATGCGCACGGATTCCGCGCCGTCCTGCATGGTGCGTTCGAAGTGGGGAATACCGCCCACGACGTCCACGCCCATGTCCAGCGCCCGCTTCAGGTTGTCCAGCGCACCTGGCGCGCGCAGCACGCCGTCCTGCGGGAAGGCCACCAGTTGCAGGTCTAGATAGGGTTTGACCTTCTCGCGCACGTGCAGCAGCGCTTCCACGGCCAACAGGCGCGGATCGCACACGTCCACGTGCGAACGAATGGCCAACAGGCCGCGGGCCACGGCCCAGTCGCAATAGGCCAGCGCGCGCTCGACCAGCGCTTCCTGCGTCAACAGCGGCTTGAGTTCGCCCCACAGCGCAATGCCTTCGAGCAGCGTGCCCGACTGGTTCACGCGCGGCAGGCCGAAGGACAAGGTGGAGTCCATGTGGAAGTGCGCGTCCACGAAGGGCGGCGCGACCAGTTGGCCGGCGGCGTCGATCGTCTGGCCGGCCTGTGCTTTCAGGCCGGGTTCGAGCGCGGCGATGCGGCCCTGGGCCACGCCGATGTCGATGTGCTCGCGGCCGTCGGGCAGCGTGCAGTTCTGGATGATGAGATCGAGCATAGTCACACCTTATGGATTACCGTTCGCCCTTGCGGTAGGGCTTCATCAGGGCCTGCGGGTAGGCGGCGCGGCGCGCCATCACCACCAGGGCCAGGATGGACAGAATATAGGGCAGCATCAGGTAGACCTGATAGGGCAGCTCGGGCAGGCCCGGCAGCGCCGCCCCGCCCTGCTGCAGCCGCAGTTGCAGCGCGTCGAAGAAAGCGAAGATCAACGCGCCCAGCAGCGCCTTGCCGGGCCGCCACGAGGCGAACACCACCAGCGCCACGCAGACCCAGCCGCGGCCGTTGACCATGTTGAAGAAGAAGGCGTTGAACGCCGCCAGCGTCAGGAAGCTGCCGGCCACGCCCATCAGCGCCGAGCCGGCCACGATGGCGCCCATGCGCAGCCGCGTGACGGACAGGCCCTGACCTTCGGCGGCGGCGGGGTTCTCGCCCACCATGCGGATCGCCAGGCCTACCGGCGTGCGGTTCAGCACCCAGGCCAGGAGCGGCACCGCGGCCAGCGCCAGCAGCGTCATCGGTGTTTGGCCGGCCAGCACCGGGCCGATCAGCGGAATGCCGTTCAGGAACTTCATTTCGGCGAACGGCGTGATGGTCGGCGGCGTGTTCACGCTTGGAAAAGTGACTCGGTAGGCGAAGTAGCTCAGGCTGGTGGCCAACAGCGTCACGCCCAGCCCGGAGACGTGCTGGGACAGGCCCAGCGGCACCGTCAGCACGGCGTGCAGCAGGCCGAACACGGCGCCTGCCAGCGCGGCCGCCAGCACGCCCACATACAGCGGCGCGCCCAGGTACACCACCAGCCAGCCGGTGAAGGCGCCGGCGGCCA
>JBEBOQ010000073.1:0-24850 GCA_040396375.1 Achromobacter xylosoxidans | reverse complement strand
TCACCGGCCTGGTGGCGCGCGGCCGCGAAGGCGAGATCGCCCGCGACATCCTGACCGAAATCCGCGGCCGCCTGAACTTCATGCAGGAAGTGGGCCTGAACTACCTGGCGCTGGACCGCGCCGCGCCCACGCTGTCAGGTGGCGAAGCGCAGCGCATCCGGCTGGCCGCGCAGCTCGGCTCCAACCTGCAAGGCGTTTGCTACGTGCTGGACGAACCCACCATCGGCCTGCACCCGCGCGACAACCGCATCCTGCTTGACGCGCTGACGCGCCTGGAAGACAACGGCAACACGCTGGTGGTGGTCGAGCACGACGACGACACCATCCGCCGCGCCTCGCACATTATCGACATCGGCCCCGGCGCTGGCGTGCGCGGCGGCCGCGTGGTGGCCCAGGGCACCGCCCAGGACCTGATGGACGCCCCGGAGTCCGTCACCGGCCGCTACTTGGCCAAGCCGCTGCAGCATCCGCTGCAAGGCCGCCGTCCGGTGGAAGCCGACACCCCCATGATCGAAATCCAGGGCGCGCGGCTGCACAACCTGCGCAGCGTCGATGCCAAGATTCCGGTGGGCCGCCTGAGCGTGGTCACGGGCGTGTCCGGGTCGGGCAAATCGACCCTGGCGCGCGAAGTGCTGCTGGACAACCTGATGCAGGCCGTCTCGCAGGGCAAGGCGCCCGGTTGGGCCGGCTGCGAAAACATCAAGGGTTGGGAAGCAATCGACCGCGTGCTGGAAGTCGACCAGACGCCCATCGGCAAGACGCCGCGTTCCTGCCCGGCGACCTACATCGGCTTCTGGGACGACGTGCGCAAACAGTTCGCCGACACCCGCGAAGCCCGCATGCGCGGCTGGACGGCGGCGCGCTTCTCGTTCAACACCGGCGACGGCCGCTGCCCGATCTGCGAAGGCCAGGGCATGCGCACCATCGAAATGAACTTCCTGCCCGACGTGAAGGTGCCGTGCGACGCCTGCAACGGCGCGCGCTTCAACAACGACACGCTCAGCGTGCAGATGCGCGAAAAGAACGCCGGCGAGCTACTGTCGATGGAAGTCGACGACGCCATCGGCTACTTTGCCGCCCATCCCAAGATCCACCGCCCCCTGCAACTGATGCAGGACGTCGGCCTGGGCTACCTGACCCTGGGCCAGCCTTCGCCCACGCTGTCCGGCGGCGAGGCCCAGCGCATCAAGCTGGTGACCGAGCTATCCAAGGCGCGCCTGACCGACGGCCTGATCAAGACCGGCCGCGCCTCGCGCATCCCGCACACGCTCTACGTGCTGGACGAGCCCACGGTGGGCCTGTCGATGGCCGACGTGGAAAAGCTGATCCACGTGCTGCACCGGCTGGTCGAAGCCGGCAATACGGTGGTGGTCATCGAGCATAATCTCGATGTCATCGCCGAAGCCGACTGGCTGCTGGACCTGGGCCCCGAAGGCGGCACGGGCGGCGGCAAGCTGGTGGGCGAGGGGTCGCCGGAACACGTCATGGCGCAGAGCAACCAGTCCCATACCGGACGTGTCCTGGCGGAATTCCTGGCAAAACAATAAAGAGCGTCATGCATTGTCGTTTTGAAGACCGGCTGGCCGGCCGCGCCCTGCGGCTGGACGGCTTTCACGCCCGCATCGAAGCACGCGCGGCGGCCGAGGTCGGCCCCGCGCTGGCCGCCATCGACGCGGCGCGCCAACGCGGGCGGTGGGTCGCCCTGCTGCTGGATTACGAACTGGGCGAATGGCTGCTGCCCGAAACCACCCAGCCCGCGCCCGCCGGCCCCTGGACGCCGCCGCGCGATGACGGCGTGCCGCGCCTGACCGCGCTGGTGTTCGAGCGCAAGATCGACGAAACGCCCTGGGACGCACCCGATGCCGGCCAGCCGCCGGCCGCCATCAGCATCCCGGCGCCCCGCATGACCGAAGCCGACTACGTGCGCCAGATCGACGCCATCCGCGGCCTGATCGGCGACGGCGAGCTGTACCAGGTCAATTACACCCAGCCACTGGACCTGCAATACCAGGGCGACGCCGCCACGCTGTACCGCCGCATCGCCGCGCGCAATCCCGTGGCGCACGCCGCGTTCATCCAGGACGGCGCGCGCACGGTGCTGTCGTTCTCGCCCGAGCTGTTCGTGGCCCGGCACGGCGCCCAACTGACCACCCGCCCCATGAAAGGCACAGCGCCGCGCCACGCGGACCCGGCCGAAGACGAACGCCTGGGCCAGGCGCTCTTGGCCAGCGACAAGAATCGCGCCGAAAACCTGATGATCGTCGACCTGCTGCGCAACGACCTGGGCCGCCTGGCCGAGCCGGGCTCGGTCAAGGTCGATGCCCTGTTTTCGCTGGAACGCTATCCCACCGTCTGGACCATGACGTCGACCGTGTCGGCCAAGGCCCCCGGCGCCACGCTGCAAGACGTGCTGCACGCGCTGTTCCCTTGCGGCTCCATCACCGGCGCGCCCAAGGTGGCCGCCATGCGCCGCATCCGCCAGATGGAAACCGCGCCGCGCGGCCTGTATTGCGGCAGCATCGGCTGGCTGGCGCCGGACGGCGATTTTTCGCTGAACGTGGCGATCCGCACGCTGGTGCTGGATACCTCCGGCCACGGCGTCTACTGCGTGGGCGGTGGCATCGTGCACGATTCGGACCCAGCCGAGGAATGGCAGGAATGCCATTGGAAGGCCCGCATATTGCGCGCATAAATGCGCAAGGCGCGCCGGCAGAGTAGGATAGAGCGCGGCTTCGCCCGCCGCTGTCCGCCGTTTCCCAGGAGCCCCCATGCAACCCGAACTGATCGAGACCATCCTGGTCGATGCCGAGCGCCGCGTGCCGCTGTTGGCGCGCCACCTGCACCGGCTGGAGCAGTCCTGCAAGGCGCTGGGCTACGTCTGGGGCGGGCGCACGGTGGAAAGCGACATCATGATCGCCGCGCTCAGCCTGGTCACACCCGGTGCGCACCGCCTGCGCCTGCTGGTCGCGCGCGACGGCAGCCGCCATATCCAGACCGCGGTGCTGCCGCCCCTGCCGGCCGTGCAGGAAATCATGCTGGCCCCCGAGGCCCTGCGCTCGTCCGAACCGCTGCTGCGCTACAAGACCACTTACCGCCCCTGGTACACCAAGACCATCGAATGGCTGCCCGCGCATCCGCACATATTCGACCTGGTCTACCTGAACGAACGCGGCGAGCTGTGCGAAGGCAGCCGCAGCAACGTCTATCTGCGGCTGGACGGCGACTGGTACACCCCGCCTGAAGACAGCGGCTGCCTGCCAGGCGTGCAGCGGGCCGAACTGTTGGATACGGGCAACGTGACCGAACGCGTCCTGACCCTGGCCGATCTGCACGCGGCGGACGAAATCCGGCTGTCCAACGCCCTGCGCGGCTGGTTTGACGTGACCCTGCGCGAAACCTGACGCCGCCGGGCGCGGGACAGCGCCGATTGCCAAACCGGCAGGCCTGAAGAATAATTGATACTCATTCTTATCTATTATTCGACGTCGGCAGCGTCCCATCGTGTTCCCTTCCCCTTGCGCGGCATCCCCCAACGTTGAAGCCCTGTATAGCGACCACCACGGCTGGCTGCAGGAATGGCTGCGCCGGCGGCTGGGCAACGCCTTCGACGCCGCCGACCTGGCGCAGGACACCTTCCTGCGGGTACTGCGCACGCTCGAACCCATCCGCGAACCGCGCGCCTACCTGACCACCATCGCCCACGGGCTGGTGGTGAACCACTGGCGGCGCCAGGACCTGGAACGGGCCTACCGCGACACCCTGGCCACCGTGGCCGATACGCTGGCCCCATCGCCCGAGGAAGGCGCGCTGCTGCTCGAAGCGCTGTGCGAGCTGGACGCGCTGCTCAACCAGCTCAACCCCAAGGCCCGCGCGGCCTTTCTGCTGGCGCACCTGGAAGGCTATACCTACCTGGAGATCGCGGCCCGGCTGGAGGTGTCCGAACGCATGGTCAAGAAATACATGGCGCAGGCGATGCTGCACTGCCTGACCGCCGGCCAGGCCCCCGATCCCGCCGCGCCATGACCGCAGCCAACCCGGCCCCCAGCTTCCAGGTATTGCAGGAAGCCGCCGAATGGTTCGCCGTACTGGGCGCGCCGGCCGTCGACGCGACCGAACACCAGCGTTGGCGCCAGTGGCACGACGCTGATCCGGCCCACCAACTGGCCTGGCGCCAGGTCGAGGCGATCAGCGGCAAATTCCTGAACCTGCCCGGCGGCAACAAGCCCATGGCGCACCGGCTGCTGGACGCGGCCGCCGCCAGCCAGGCCCGCCGCCGCCAGGCCCTGAAGATGCTGACGCTGCTGTGCGGCGTCGGCATCGGCGGCTGGGGCGCGTCGCAGGCCGTGCCGTGGCGCCAGTGGGCCGCGGCCCACCATACCGGCCTGGGCGAGCGCCGCGAGGTCCGCCTGGCCGACGGCGGCAGTATCTGGCTCAACACCGACAGCGCGATCAACGTGGACTATGGGCCGGACCTGCGCCGCATCCAGCTGGTGGCGGGCGAGATCCTGATCACCACCGCGTCCGACACCCAGGCGCCCGCGCGCCCCTTCGTGGTCGACACGGCCCAGGCGCGCCTGCGGGCCCTGGGTACGCGCTACAGCGTCTACCAAGAGGACGACGCCAGCGTGGCGGCCGTGTTCGAGGGTGCGGTGCGGATCGAACCGACGGCGGCAGGCGCCACCGGCGGCATCCTGCATGCGGGTGAACAGACGCGCATCACCCGGCGGGGCGCCGAGCCCGCCCAACCCGCGGCCCTGGCCCGCCGGTCCTGGGCCGATGGGCTGATCGTCGCCGAAAACATGCGCCTGGGCGACTTCGCGACGGAACTGTCGCGCTATCGCCCCGGCTACCTCGGCTGCGATCCCGCGATTGCCGACCTGCGCATCGTGGGCACCTACTCGACGGCCGATACGAACCAGGTGCTGGTCACGCTGGCAGCAACGCTGCCCGTGCGCGTGCGCGTGCGCAGCCCCATGCCCTGGTGGACCGTGCTGGAGCCGCGCTGAAGCGGCTGGCGCCAGATTGTTTGCGCCCGGGTTCCCCTTTTGGCGGTCTCGATTGGCATGCGGGGTGAAGCCACTCGTTTTCACTTCCAGCCCAGGTCGTCCCATGCATACGCCATTCCCTTCCCGCGCCGCCCGAAGCCGTCGCACCGCCGTTCGTCTTCCCGCCGTCACAGCCATCGCCGCCGCGCTCATCGGCTTGGCCTTGCCAGGCGCTGTGCTGGCGCAGGCGCAGCACCCCCCCGCCGCCGCCACGGAACGCGACTACGACATCCCGCCCGGTGACCTGAGCCGGGTGCTGACCGAATTTGCGGTGCAAGCCGGTATCCAGGTGTCCATCGAGGCCTCGCTGACCGCCGGACGGCAGAGCCCCGGCGTACGCGGGCGGCAATCGCCTTGGTCCGGACTGAATGCGATCCTGGCCGGCACCGGCCTGCAGCCGATGCGCAGCGGCAACGCCTACACTGCGCGCCCCACGCAGGACGCCGACGCGGTCACGCTGCCCAACATCACGGTACGAGGCAACGCCACCGCCGCCTTGCAGCAGGAAGGCCTGGCCAGCGATGGCTACCGGGCGTCCAGCGTCTCCGCCGCCGGCGCGCTGGGCGGCATGGAGCTGCGCAACGCCCCCTACTCGTTCAGCGTCGTGACCCGCGAGCTGCTGCAGAACGTACAGGCCCAATCGCCCGACGACGTCTACAAGATCAACCCATCGACGCTGACGCAGACTCCGCAGTTGAGCGGCTGGGCGCCGATGGTCAAGATCCGCGGCTTCAACAGCTATGACCGTGCGGAAGACGGCCTGCGCCACTCGTACGGCTTTGCCGCCTCGCTGGAAGACAAGGAACGGGTCGAAGTGCTCAGCGGCCTGTCCGGCTTCCTGTTCGGGGCAGCGTCGCCCGGCGGCATGGTGAATTACGTCAACAAGCGCCCCACCACGGACCGCCTGAACAGCATCACCCTGGGCACCTATGGCGGCAGCCAGGCCTACGTGCATGGTGACTTCGGCGGCCCGTTCGACGACAACGGCAAGGTCGGCTACCGCGTCAACCTGGTCCGCCAGAATGGCGACACCGCCGTGGACGACCAGAAGATCGACCGCACCCTGGCAAGCCTGGCGCTGGATTTCAACGTGACCGATCGCTTCAAGATCGAGCTGGGCGCGTCCTATAGCGACTACAAGATGCGCTCGCCCACCGCGTACTGGTTTGTGCCCGACGGCATTGCCCGACCCAAGGCCCCGAATGCGGGCAAGGACTGGAGCCAGCCGTGGATCCGCGACGAGACCGAAAGCCGCAAATGGATGGCTCGCATGACCTACGAGGCCAGCGATCACCTGACCCTGCGCGTCGCCCATCTGCGCGAATACCAGGACCGTCCCGTGCAATACCACGCCATGAACGCGCTGGTCTCCTCGACCCAATACACGCAATTGCGGCAGAAGGTCGGCCCGACCAGCACCGAGTCCGAAGCCTGGCAGGCGCTGGCGGACATCTCGTTCGACACCGGACCGATCGGCCACAAAGTCACCATGGGCTATTACGGCTACATGGACAGGCAATGGCAAACCACCTATTTCCCCCATACCGGCTACGTCGGCCCCTACGGCCTGGACTCGCCCACGCACGTGCCGGAGCCGCAATGGCCGTCCGACGCGTCGGCCAGGACGTACTACGCCAGCCGCATCCGCAACGACAACTTCATGATCGGCGACCTGATCCGCTTGAACGAGCAATGGTCCGCACTGGTGGGCGTGAACCGCAGCACGATCAAGGCCATGGAGCGTGACCAGGATGGCAACGCCGGCCAACCGGACTACGATCGCGGCCGCAATTCGCCCAACGCGTCGTTGATCTTCGCGCCGACCCCGTGGCTGACGACCTACGCCACCTACATCGAGGGCCTGGAACAAGGCGGCGTCGCCCCGGACGAGGCCGTCAACCGCGGGCAAGTGCTGTCGCCCATGCGCAGCAAGCAACGCGAACTGGGCGTGAAGGCCGAGTTGGGCGGCGTGCTGGTGAGCAGCGCACTGTTCGATATCGAAAAGGCCTACGAGTACTCCAACAACGCCAACGTCTACGTACAAGACGGCACCCAGCGCCATCGCGGCGCCGAAGTCTCGGCGGTGGGCAAGGTGACGGATGCCTGGACCGTGATGGGCGGCGTGACGATGCTGACCGCGCGCGTCGAAGGCAGTGCCAACGACGGCAACGCGCCGATCAACGTGCCCAAGCTGACGGCCAAGCTGTATTCCGAGTACGCGCTGCCCTTCGTGCCAGGCCTGAGCCTGACGGGCGGGGTCTACTACGTCGGCAAGCAGTGGGCCACGGACACCAACTCCAGCCGCCTGCCGTCGTACACCACTTTCGACCTAGGCCTGCGCTACGCGACCAAGGTCACCGGCCGGCCGGTGACGCTGCGCCTGAACGTCAACAACGTGGCCGACCGCAGCTATTGGCTCAACAGCTACTACCTTGGCAGCCCTCGCAGCGTTGCGCTGTCGGCACAGATGCAGTTCTGAACGCCGGACGGGCACGCGCGCGCTGTACGCGCCGTCCTCGTCTAATCGCCGCTCGGGAACACAGGGCCGCGCGTCACGCAGCCCTAGTCCGCGAACTGCTCCACCACCACCTGCCGCAACCACTGGTTGGCCGGCTCGCGGTGGTTGCGGGCGTGCCAGAACACGTTGATGACGGACTCGGGGATCTTCACCGGACAGGGCGCGGTGGCCAGGCCGAAGGGCTTGCAGGCGCAATCGGCGAAGCGCCTCGGCACCACCGCGATCATGTCGGTGGCCTGCAGCACCGGCCCCACCGCCATGAAGTGCGGCACCGTCAGCCGCAAGCGGCGGCGGATGCCGGCGCGCTCGATGACCTGGTCCACCACGCCGTGGCCGGTGCCTTCGGACACGATGGCCACATGCTCGGCCGCGCGGAACTGCTTGGCCGACACCCCGCCGCGCGCCAGCGGATGGTCCTGCCGGAAGATGCACACATAGGGCTGGCGAAACAACCGCCGCTGAAAGAAGCCTTGCTTTAAACCCGGCAGAAAGCCCATCGCCAGGTCGATCCGGCCGCGCTCCATTTCGTCCTTCACGTCGATCGACGTCGTGCGCACAGTGCGGATGGTGACGCCCGGCGCCGCGGCGTCCAGCGCCCGCATCAGCCGCGGCAGAAAGTAGGTTTCGCCCACATCGTTGACGCCGATGACAAAGGCCCGCTCGCTCTGCGCCGGGTCGAACAAGGCCCGCGCGTTCAATGTGCCGTGCAACGCGCCCAGCGCATCGGCAATGGGCTGCGCCAGCGCTTCGGCGTAGGACGTGGGCACCATGCCGCGCGAGGTCCGCAGAAATAACTCGTCGCCCAACAGCTTGCGCAGCCGGCCCAGCGCGTTGCTGACCCCGGGCTGCGAGATGCCCAGGTTGCGCGCCACCGCCGACACGCGGCCGTGCTTGCACAACTCGTTGAAGACGACCAGCAGGTTCAGGTCCATGTCTTGCAGGTTCATGCGCTTGTCTCCACCAATATTGATTTTGGTGATTGTTGTCATCATCCAGATTCTATTTATTTATTTCATGCCCTGGCCGAAGATGCAACAAACGCCGCGCCCATGCCGCGCGGCCCCTGCCCGGCCGCCCCGCGGCCACAGATGAAGGAGACAACCATGCGCCCCTGGCCGCAACGCCTTGCCGCGTCCTGTATTTGCTTGTCCTGTAGCCAGGGCGGTCCCCCGGGAGATCGCCCATGAATGCGCCGCTGATTGACGGCGTGGGGCCCTCGCCCGAGCCGGCCGGCTGCCAGGCCACCCAGGCCGCCCAGCCCGCCGGCACTGCCGCCGAACACCCTGTCGCCTTCGTCCCCCCCTGGCCCACCGACGGCACTCACCGCATTCCCTTCAGCGTCTACACCGACGCCGCGCTGCACCAAAAAGAGCTGGACCGCTTTTTCTACCGCGGCCACTGGAGCTACGTCGGCCTGGAAGCGGAAATCCCCAACCCCGGCGACTTCAAGCGCACCGCGGTCGGCGAACGCTCCGTCATCCTATTGCGCGACAACGAAGGCCAGGTGCGGGTGGTGGAAAACGTCTGCGCCCACCGCGGCGTGCAGTTCTGCCGCGAGCGCTCCGGTAACCGCAGCGAATTCGTCTGTCCCTACCACCAGTGGAATTACGACTTGCAGGGCAACCTGATCGGCGTGCCCTTCCGCCGTGGCGTCAAGCAGGACGGCCGCGTCAACGGCGGCATGCCGCCGGACTTCAATCCCGAAGAACACGGCCTGACCAAACTGGCGGTAGCCTGCCGCAATGGCGTCGTCTTCGCCTCGTTCGACCACGCGGTGGAGCCCCTGGAAGACTACCTGGGCACAGACATCCTGCACTACTTCGACCGCGTCTTCGACGGCCGCCAACTGGTGGTGCACGGCTACAGCCGCCAACGCATCCCTGGCAACTGGAAGCTGATGCAGGAGAACATCAAAGACCCCTACCACCCCGGCCTGTTGCACACCTGGTTCGTCACTTTCGGTCTATGGCGCGCCGACAACCGCTCGGAATTGAAGATGGACCCGCATCTGCGCCACGCCGCCATGATCTCGACCCGCGGCCAGGGCGGCAAAGGCAGCGTCACCAGCGGCGTATCCAGCTTCAAGGAACAGATGTCGCTGAACGACGACCGCTTCCTGGACATCGTGCCCGAGCCGTGGTGGAACGGCCCGACGGCGGTACTGATGACCCTGTTCCCCAGCGTCATCATCCAGCAGCAGGTCAACTCGCTATCCACCCGCCACATTCAACCGGTGGGCCACGACGCCTTCGATTTTGTCTGGACCCACTTCGGTTTTGCCGACGACACCCCCGAAATGACCCAGCGCCGCCTGCGCCAAGCCAACCTGTTCGGCCCGGCCGGCTTCGTCTCGGCCGACGACGGCGAAGTGATCGAATTCTCGCAATCCGGCTTCCAGCAAAAGCCCTGGCACCGCAGCGTGGCCGAACTGGGCGGCAAGACCGCCGAAAACACCGACCATATGGTGACGGAAACCCTGATCCGCGGCATGTACGCCTACTGGCGCCGCGTGATGGAATCGGAGGCCTGACGATGCTGGAATTTCCGCTGTACTACGCGCTGACCCGGCTCTACACCGACTACGCCGCCGCGCTGGACGCCGAACAATGGGACAAGTGGCCCGACTTCTTCCTGGAAGACTGCACCTACAAAGTGCTGCCCCGAGAAAACCACGAACGCGGCTACCCCCTGGCGACGATGTCCTTTGAAAGCCGCGGCATGCTGCGCGATCGCATCTACGGCGCCACCGACACGATCTTCCACGACCCCTACTACCAACGCCACGTGGTCGGCGCGCCCCGGGTCCTGTCGGTTGCCGGCGACCGCATCGAATCCGAAGCCAACTACGCCGTATTTCGCACCAAGCCCAACCAGCTGACGACGGTATTCAACGTAGGCCGCTACCTGGACGTCATTCGCCAAACCCCCGACGGCCTGAAATTCGAATCGCGCCTGTGCATCTTCGACAGCGAGCTGATTCCAAACTCGCTGATCTACCCGATCTGACCTGGAAAACACGACATGACAACGCAATGGATCAAGGCCATCCCCCTGGCCGACGTACCCGAAGAGGACGTCATCGCCGTCCAGGCCGGCGACCAGGAAATCGCCCTGTACGGCATCGAAGGCAACGTCTACGCCACCGCCAACCTCTGTACCCACGGCAACGCCCGCCTGTGCGACGGCTTTTTGACCGGCCACGAAATCGAATGCCCGCTGCACCAGGGCCGCTTCGACGTCAGAGACGGCCGCGCGCTATGTTCGCCGCTACGCGACAACATAGCGACCTACCCGGTCAGAATCGAAGATGGAATGGTGTTCGTGGCGCTGTAGCGCCCGAAACGGCGCCCCGCCGGCGCCGAGAATCAGCCCAGCGCCAACCGCAACGCCTCATTGGCCGCCGCCATCCCCATGGCGGCCGTCACGGTCACGACAGACCCATACCCCGCACAAGACAAGCCCTGCGGCGCCACCGCCTGCGCGGACACGCCCATGTCGTCTTCGGCTTCGGCAGCCCGGGTCCACTCATCCGGCAAGATCGCCGGCTGATCAAACCACAAGGCGTGAACACCCATCTTGGGCACCCGCTTCAAGGCCTTGCCGTTCTTATCCGACGCCCGAGGAAACCCATGCTCGCGCCGCAACTTATTGCGCAGCTTGGACAACAACGCATCATTGACCGCCGCCGACAAATCCCCCGCCCGCAACGCCAGGGGATCCGTCTTGCCCCCCGCCCCGCCACACAGCAGCATGGGCACACCCAAGGCCCGCGCATGCAAGATCATCGCAATCTTGGCCGCCGCCTGATCCGTACAGTCAATGATGACGGTATAAGGCCCAGGCAACACCTCGCCCACATTCTCAGGCGACACAAAGTCATCCACCCGCGTCAACCGGCAAGCAGGATTGATCCCCAACACCCGCTCGGCCATGGCGTCCACTTTGGACTGCCCCACGGTATCAGTCAGCGCATGAATCTGCCGATTGACGTTGGACTCCGCAATATGGTCCAGATCGATAAGCGTGAGCGCCCCAATGCCGCAACGGGCAAGCGCTTCCACCGTCCAGGATCCAACACCGCCTAAGCCCGCGACAGCAATATGCGCGTCTTGAAAGCGCTTGGGCGCATCAGGGCCGTACAGGCGGGACAAGCTGGAGAAGCGGCGGTCGAGGTCGACAGGATCTTGGGTGTTCATGGCCCATATTTTATATGGGCCGGCGCGCCAACTCCCGAAGCCACGATTCAGCCATTGCGCCCGGCGCTCCAGCGGCGCAGATGCCGTAGATTCCAAAAACCTCTTGAGCGCCCGGATGGGCGCCGCCCATCACCGTCCCACCCCCAAGACGTGGAAACCTCAAGAACCCCCATCCCCACCCGCGCGAAGCGCCCCCGCCACACAATCCACAACACAAATGCCAAACGTGGCCGCCCGCGCGGCCGCGGCTTGGCGGCCCTGCAGATCTCATGCCCTGACCACAGGTCTAGCAACGCAACGAACATCGAAAACCGTAGCCCGTCGTGCAGGGCTTCGTGGCAGCGGGCAACCTCGATGCGCCCGACGGAATCCGTAGGGAGCCGAAGGCGGACGAGGATGAGGACGGGGCAGTCCGGCGCCCGCGCGCCGGACCGCAATCGTGGGCGCCCGCTGCCACGAAGCCCTGCACGACGGGCGACCTACGAAGAGATACGCCCCGCCAGCAAAACATCAAATCAACACCAAACAAAAATCACAAAAGTAATCAACCTACTCCACATTCGTAACAGAACCCAAATCATCCCCCCCCAACGCCTGATAAACCTTCACCTGATTCACCAACCGATTCAACACATTCTCATCCCGAGCAATCTCAGCGACTCGCCGCTTCTCCTGCGCATCCAACCAGAACCTAAGCGACACAGCCCCCGCCCGATACCGAACTTCATACAACCGCTCAGCCTCCCGAGCCGCCCTCAACGACAACTCCAGCTGCTCCCCCTGCACCCGCAACTGCGTCCGATTCGACAACGCATTTTCAACATCCGCCATCGCCTGATACAGCGACTGCCTGAACGTCACCACCCGCTCATCGAATTCAGTCCGCGAAATCTTCAGATTCAACCCCAGCCGATTCCACTGCAAGAATGGCAACGTCAACGCCGTTGTCAGCGCCCCCACCGGATTTTGCAGAATATTCGACAGCGTCGAACTGCTCGTCCCCAACGCCCCCGTCAGCGTCAACGTCGGATAGAAACTCGCCCGCGCCGCATCCACATTCGACAGCGCCTCGCGCAGCCGCAGCTCCGCCGCCCGCAAATCCGGCCGCCGCCCCAGCAGCTCCGCCGGCACCCCCGCGCGCGCCTCCGGCAGCGGATATTGCGGCAGCCGCGGCGGATCCGCCATCGTGCGGTCCGGCGGGCCGTCAAACAGAATCGTCAGCGCATTCACATATTCCACATGTTGCTGCACCAGCAACGCATGCGACGCCTGCTGGCTCGCCACCGTCTGCTCGGCTTCCGCCATCTCCAGCGCCGACGCGCCGCCCGCCGCATACTGCGCCCGCACCAGATCCTGCGTCTTGCGTGCGTACGCAATGCTCTCCAGACTGCTCGCGATACGTTGATTGATAAACGCCGTCTGCCAGTACAGCGTTGCCGTCGTCCCCACCAGCGATAGCGCCGAACTCTGCCGGTCCTGCTCGCTGGCCAAAGCCTCCCAGTCGGCCGCATCGCGCTGGCGCGACAGCTTGCCCCACAGGTCCACCTCGTAACCGATCGACAGCTCCGTGCCGTTCGTGCGCGTAATCGCACGGTCGCCGTAATAATTGCGCGACCGCACCACGCTCGCCGTGCCCGTCAGCTGCGGAATCAGCTGGTCTTCCGCCAGCCCCGCCTGGTACTGCGCGCGGCGCACCCGGATCGCGGCCGCAGCCAGATCGTTGTTGCGCGCCAGCGCGCCCTCCACCAGGCCGTTCAGCACCGGGTCATTGAAATTACGCCACCACGCGCCGCCGTCGGCCAACGCCGTGGCCGGCGCCATCGGCGCCGCCGCGCCGGACGCGTACGTCCAGGCCGCCGGGGCGCGCGTCTCAGGCGCCTGGTAGTCGGTCTTGAGCAGGCCGCCGCAGCCAGCCAGGGCCAGCGCCAAGGCCAGCGCGGCGGGTTTGTAGATCAGGGAAACAGCTTTCATCGTCCTCATTCCCGGGCCAAAGCCTCGACGGGATCCAGGCGCGCCGCGTTGCGCGCCGGTAAATAGCCGAACAGCACGCCGATCAGCGTCGAGCAGGTAAAGGCCGCCACCATCGACGTCGTCGAATAGATCATGCGGAAAGAGCCGCCCGTGGCCTTGGCCACCAGCACGCCCAGACCCAGCGACAGCGCAATGCCCACCGCCCCGCCGATCAGGCACACCAGCACCGCCTCGATCAGGAACTGCTGCATGATGTCGCTGCGCCGCGCGCCCACCGCCATGCGCACGCCGATCTCGCGGGTACGCTCGGTCACCGACACCAGCATGATGTTCATGACGCCGATGCCGCCCACCATCAGCGAGATCAGCGCGATCAGCGATACCAGCAGCGTCATGGTGGCCGTGGTGCGCTCGATGGTCTTGCGGATCGCGTCGGTGTTGAACACGAAGAAATCCTTCACCACGTGGCGCCGCAGCAGCACCTTGGTGATGGCCTGCTCGGCCGCCGCCGGCGGCGCGGCGTCGTTGACGCGCACGGTGATGCTTTTGAGGTGCTGCTGCCCCAGCACGCGCGACAGCGCCGTGGTGTAGGGAATCCACACGTTCAAGGTTTCGTTGTTGCCGAACACCGTGTCGTTCTTCTTGGTGACGCCGATCACCCGCGCCGGCATCGCCCCCAGGAACACCACCTGACCGATCGGGTCGGTGTGCGAACCGAACAGGGTCTTGCGGGTGCTCTCGTCGATCACCACTTCCTGGGCGCGCCGCGCCACGCTGGTGGCATCGAAGAACTTGCCCTGCGCCAGCTTGACCGCGCGCACCCGGAAGTACTGCTCGCCCACGCCCTGGATCGAGCCATTCACCGCCACGTTGCGATAGCGCAGCGTGTTGCTGGTGGAAACCTCGGGCGTGACGCTGTCCACGTAGGACTCGCGTGACAGGGCCTCGGCATCGGCCGGCACCAGGGTGCGGATGGTCAGGGCCTTTTCGTCGCCGAAGTCCTTGCCGGGAAACACTTCGACGGTATTGGTGCCGATCTCGCTGATGTCTTCCAGGATCTTCTGGCGCGAGCCCTCGCCCAGCGCCACCACCGACACCACGGCGGCGATGCCGATGATGATGCCCAGCATGGTCAGCGAGGTGCGCAGGCGGTGCGCGTTCATGGCCAGCAGCGCCATGCGCAACGCCTCGCCGCAGCGGTCCAGGTAGGCCTGCCAGGCCGGCCGCGGCGGCAGCGGCGCCGCCTCCTCGCGCACGACCTCGATGCGCGGCGCGTCGGGGTTGCGCCGGTCCGAGACGATCTCGCCGTCGCTGATCTCGATGATGCGCTGCGCGTGCCGCGCCACGTTCATGTCGTGGGTGACCAGGATGATGGTGTGGCCGGCGGCGTTCAGTTCCTCCAGGATGCGCAGCACTTCCTGGCCGGTGTGCGTGTCCAGCGCGCCGGTCGGCTCGTCGGCCAGGATGATGTCGCCGCCATTCATCAGCGCGCGGGCGATGCTCACGCGCTGCTGCTGGCCGCCGGACAGTTGGCCCGGGCGGTGGCCGGTGCGTTCGCCCAGCCCCAGGCGCTCGAGCAGGTCGGCGGCGCGTTCCAGCCGGGCCTCGCGGCGCTTGCCGGCGTAGACGGCCGGCACCTCGACGTTGCCCTGCGCCGTCAGGTCGGACAGCAGGTGATAGCGCTGGAAGATGAAGCCGAAATGCTCGCGGCGCAATTCGGCCAGTTCGTCCGGGTCCAGCTCGCCAGTGCTGCGGCCGCTGACGCGGTAGTCGCCGCTGGTGGCGCGGTCCAGGCAGCCCAGGATGTTCATCAGGGTCGACTTGCCCGAACCGGACGCGCCGACGATGGCCACCATTTCCCCGGCCTCGATGGTCAGGTTGATGTCCTTGAGAACGGCGATGGTCTGCTCGCCAGCGGGGAATTCGCGCCGGACGCCGGACAGCGAAATCAACGGTTCGGCCATATCAGCGTCCCGCCGCGGCGGCCACCGGCGCGGCGTCGGCCGACACCACGCGCTCGCCCACCTCCAGGCCTTCCAGCACCTGCGCCTGCACGTTGTTGTTCATGCCGATCTTGACCTTGCGGGTCTCGGTCTGGTTGTCCTTGCCGACCACCCGCACCTCGTAGCGCCCGTCCTCGCCGCGCTTGCCCAGGGCCGAGGCCGGCACCACCACGGCGTCGCGCGCCTCGCCCAGCACGATGGAAACCTGCGCCGTCATGGAAATGCGCAGCTTCTCGTCCGGGTTGGGCACGTCGAACAGGCCGTTGTAGTACACCGCCGCGCTGGTGGAGCTGGAGCCGGACGAGGTCAGCGACGCGGTGGCGTCGTCTTTCTGGATCGATTCGGGCGCCGGTTCGATGGCGCGCAGGGTTGCGTGGTAACGCTGGTCGGGCTCGCCCAGGATGGTGAAGTACACCGGCAGGCCGGGCTTGACCCGGGTGACGTCGGCTTCGGAAATCTGCGCCTTGATGGTCATGGTGGCCACCTGGGCGACCTTGATGATGGTGGGCGCGCTCTGGAACGAGTTGACCGTCTGGCCTTCCTTGGTGACCACCGCGACCACGATGCCGTCGATCGGCGAGACGATGCGGGTGTAGCCCAGGTTGACCTTGGCCGTGTCCACCTGGATCTCGGCCTGGACGATCTGCGCATCCAAGGAACTGATGTCGGCGCGCGTCACGCCCAGCGTGGCCTCGGCGGTTTCGTAGGCTTCGCGCGAACTGGCGTCGGCCGCCAGCATCTGGCGCTGGCGGCGAAAGGCCAGTTCAGCCTGCTTCAGGGTGGCAACCTTGGCGGCGCGCTCGGCCCGGCGCGTCTGCAGCGCGGCCTCGGCATTGCGCAACTCGTTCTGCTGGGTCAGGTCGTCGATCTCGGCAACCAGCTGTCCCTTTTTGACGCGGTCGCCCAGGGCCACCTTCAGGGACTTGAGCTGGCCGGTGGCCTGCGCGCCGACGCTCACGCGTTCGATGGCGTCCATCGTGCCGCTGGCCAACACGCTGTCTTCAAGATTGCCGCGGGTGACGTCGGCCACGGCGAAGGTGGGTGGCGGCGGGGCCGAGAAAAAGGCGGCTTTCACGCCGTAGGCGATGATCAGGAGGACAACGGCGATGAGGACGTAGCGCTGGACTTTGCTGCGAGGCTTTTTCATTGAACCAGTTCGAATGAGGCGGCGGGTGCATGGCCCGCCACTCGGATAACTAAATATGGATCGGGCCGGCGGCGCTTGCCCAGACTGCCCGCACATCCTAAACGGCGGCCTGCGCCAAAAGGATGCCCAATATGTCGCAAAAGGGTGAAAAACCGTAAAGCGGGCCAGGGTTGGGCCCCTGGTTCGATTGATTGTTCCGTTGTGTGAACGATACATCTGTTGCAGCGCATACATGCAACCGGTGGCCGCGACCATGCGGCGAACGTGTCGCCATCTTGCCCCAACCCCATCCGACTTGGGCCATAGATGGCGCCTATCGTGTCACCAAACTTACAGCTGGAATGACGCAGTGCAAAAAAACCGCGGCTCGACATAGCGCGACGATAGGCACAGAATGAAAGCAGTTAAGTCGTATCCGTGCCTACTTCGCCCCCTTCCCCCTCTTCACACCACGCCGCCCCGGAGTTTTCCGGGGCGGCGCTATTGTGCGTGCTGGCCATGCTGAACCATGTGGCGCTTACAGGGGGACGGATCACCGTATCCCTGACGGCGCTGCAGATGGGCCTGTCCACCTTCAAGGTCGGCACGCTGATCGCCGTGTTCGCGGTGCTGCCGATGCTGTTTTCGGTACGCGCCGGCCGCTGGGTCGACCGGGTCGGCATCGTGCGCCCGCTGGTCATCGGCACCACGCTGGTGGTGATCGGCACCGCGCTGCCGTTCGTGTCGCAGACCCAGTTCGCGCTGTTGATCGCGTCCTGTAGCATCGGCATCGGCTTCATGCTGCACCAAGTGGCCACGCAAGACCTGCTGGGCCACGCCGAGCCCACGCAGCGCCTGCGCAATTTCTCGTATATGTCGCTGGCCCTGGCCGGATCGGGCTTTTCGGGCCCGCTGATCGCCGGCCTGGCGATCGACCACCTGGGCACCCGGCTGGCCTTCGGCCTGTTGACGCTGGGCCCGCTGCTGTCGGCCGCGGGGCTGTACACCTTGCGTCACCAATTAAAAGCGGTCGATTCGCTGCTGGCCGGCGCCAAAGAGGCCCAGCGCCGCCGCGTGACCGAACTGCTGGCGGTGCCGGCGCTACGCCGCATCCTGATGGTCAACACGATTCTGTCCGGCGCCTGGGACACCCATTTGTTCGTGGTGCCCATTTTCGGCATCGCGATCGGCCTGTCCGCCACCACCATCGGCATTATTCTTGCGTCCTTCGCGGCGGCAACGTTCATCATCCGCCTGGTATTGCCGCTGATCCAGCGCCGCGTTCGCTCCTGGACACTGGTGCGGGTGGCCATGGCCACCGCTGCCATCGACTTCATGCTTTACCCGCTGTTCACCGACGTTAGCATCCTGATCGTGCTGTCGTTCATCCTGGGGCTTGCGCTGGGGTGCTGCCAACCGAGTATGCTTTCACTGCTGCACCAGCATTCGCCGCCGGGCCGCGCCGCCGAAGCCGTAGGCCTGCGGATGGCGCTGATCAACGGTTCACAGGTTTCCTTGCCGCTGACCTTCGGCGCGCTGGGTGCGGTTATCGGCGTCGCCCCGCTGTTCTGGGCCTATTCCGTGGCCCTGATGGCCGGGGGCTGGGCCAATCGCAACCCCCCGCTCGAGTCTGACCGGAAACCGTAGTCGTGAACACGCAGTCTTCTCCTTCCGCCGCCGGCATTGCCGGCGCCAGCCTGCCCTTTCGCCTGTGGACGCCCGAAGAGCGGCAAGCCTCGCTTGCCGCCGCGCTGCAGCATTGGCAGACCGGCGAGGACGTCTGGGTATATGGGTACGGGTCACTGATCTGGCGCCCTGACTTCGCTTTCGAAGAACGCCGGCTGGCCACCCTGCATGGCCACCACCGGGCGCTGTGCCTGTGGTCGCGCGTCAACCGCGGCACGCCCGAATGCCCCGGGCTGGTGTTTGGCCTGGACCGCGGTGGCTCGTGCCGCGGCGTGGTCTACCGCCTGGCCGGCAACCAGGTGCCGACCTATTTCCCGGCCCTGTGGGACCGCGAGATGTCCACCGGGGCCTATCTGCCCCGCTGGCTCAACTGCAGCACCGAGGCGGGCCCCGTCAAAGCGCTGGTATTTGTCATGAACCGCGCCAATCCGGCCTACATCCGCGCCCTGCCCGAGGCCGAACTGCTGGCCATCGTGCGCCGCGCCGCCGGACGCTACGGCCCCTGCACCGAATACGTGGTGCAGACCGCCCAGGCGCTGCGCGCGGCCGGCATCCGCGACGCCCGCCTGGACGCCATCGCGCGCCGGCTGGAACAGGACGGACAGACGCTGCCGGAAAGCGCCTGAGGCGCGCGCCCGGGAATCTTGCCTGGGACCTGAGCGGGGTCAATAGGGGTGCCGCCTCCCAGGCGGTATAAACTCCTTGTTATCAACGCTGAACTCTACGCCCCATGTCCGTCTCAGATCTGCGTCAAAGCTACGACAAGAACGTGTTGCTCGAAGGCCAGGCCTCGGCATCCCCGTTCGAGCAATTCACCCGCTGGTTCGACGAGGCCCTGGCCGCCAAGGTCCCCGAACCCAACGCCATGACCCTGGCCACGGTGGACGCCAGCGGCCAGCCCAGCGCGCGCATCGTCCTGATCAAGGGCTTTGACGAGCGCGGGTTCACGTTCTTCACCAACTACGAATCCCGCAAGGGCCTGGACCTGCAGGCCGAGCCGCGCGCCAGTCTGCTGTTCTTCTGGCAGCCGCTGGAGCGCCAGGTCCGGATCGAGGGTGTGGTCGAAAAGGTGCCGGCCGACGAATCGGACGCCTACTATCACAGCCGGCCCGCCGGTTCGCGCATCGGCGCCTGGGCCTCGCGCCAGAGCCAGCCCATCACCCGCGCAGAGCTGGAAGCCCGCGAACAGGAATTCCGCGAGCGCTACGGCGAACAGCCGCCGCGCCCGCCGCACTGGGGCGGCTACCGCCTGAAGCCCACCGCCTTCGAATTCTGGCAAGGCCGGCCCTCGCGCCTGCACGACCGCCTGCGCTACGTCGCCGACGGCCAGGGCTGGAAGATCGAACGCCTGTCGCCCTGACGCCGCCGGGCGCCGCTCCCGCGGCGCCCGCCCCATCTATCAATTGCATGCCAGCCTCCTCCCCTGATTTCGACGCAGCCTTCTTCCGCACCGCACTCGGCCGCTACGCCACCGGCGTCACGGTCGTGACCACCGCCGACCTCGATGGCGCCCCCATCGGCCTGACGGTCAGCTCGTTCAACTCGGTGTCCCTGAATCCGCCGCTGGTGCTGTGGAGCCTGTCGCGCAATTCCTCGTCGCTGGCCGCCTTCGAGCAGTGCCAGCGCTACGTGGTCAATGTATTGAGCGCCGACCAGATCGCGCTGGCGCGGCGCTTCGCCACCGGCAAGACGCCGGACCGCTATGCCGGCCTGACCGTGCACCACGCGCCCGGCGGCACGCCGATGCTGGACGGCCATTGCGCCGCCTGGTTCGAATGCCACAACCGCAGCCGCTATGTCGAGGGAGATCACGTCATCATGGTGGGAGAAGTCGAACGTTGCGGACATAGCGGCGAGCCGCCGCTGGTCTTCCACGCCGGCGGTTTCGACCTGACGCCCGCCGGCGCCCGTGCAGAGGGCAGGAAGTCATGAGCGCCGACATCGATTGCGTCGTCATCGGCGCGGGCGTGGTCGGCCTGGCCATCGCCCGCGCCCTGGCCCAGTCGGGCCGCGAGGTGCTGGTGGCCGAGGCCACCGAGGCCATCGGCACCGGCACCAGCTCGCGCAATTCCGAAGTGATCCACGCCGGCATCTATTACCCCGCGGGCAGCCTCAAGGCCCGCCTGTGCGTGCGCGGCAAGCACCTGCTGTACGCCTATTGCGCCGAACGCGGCATTCCGCACAAGCGGCTGGGCAAGCTGATCGTGGCCACCAGCACCGAGCAGGCCGCGCAGCTCGAAGGCATCGCGCAGCGCGCCCGCGCCAACGGCGTGGACGATCTGCAGTTCATTTCCGGCGAAGACGCCATGCGGCTGGAACCGGCGCTGCGCTGCACGGCGGCGCTGGTGTCGCCGTCCACCGGCATCGTCGACAGCCACGCGTTGATGCTGGCCTACCAGGGCGATGCCGAGAACGCCGGCGCCCAGTGCGTGTTCCACACCCCGCTGGTGTCCGGCCGGGTGCGCCCCGAAGGCGGCTTCGACCTGCAGTTCGGCGGCGATGACGCCATGAGCCTGAGCTGCAACGTGCTGATCAATTCGGCCGGCCTGCAGGCGCCGGCGCTGGCGCGCCGCATCGAAGGCGTGCCGGCCGCCAGCATCCCCACCGATTACCTGTGCAAGGGCAGCTATTTCACGCTGTCCGGCCGCGCGCCGTTCTCGCGCCTGATCTACCCCGTGCCGCAACACGCCGGCCTGGGCGTGCACCTGACGCTCGACATGGGCGGCCAGGCCAAGTTCGGCCCCGACACCGAATGGGTCGGCACCGAGGACTACACGCTGGATCCGGCCCGCGCCGAAGTGTTCTACGCCGCCGTCCGCAGCTATTGGCCGGCCCTGCCCGACGACGCGCTGGCGCCCGGCTACACCGGCATCCGCCCCAAGATCTCCGGCCCGCACGAACCCGCCGCCGACTTCGTCATCGCCGGCCCGGCCGCGCACGGCGTGCCCGGGCTGGTGAACCTGTTCGGCATAGAATCCCCGGGGCTGACCTCCAGCCTGGCCCTGGCCGAAGAGACCCTGGCCCGTCTGAAATTTCCCTTTTCTCCTGTCTCCTGAACCATGCAGCACAACGACTACATCCTGACCCTGTCCTGCCCCGACCGCACGGGCATCGTCTACCGCGTCAGCGGCCTGTTGTTCGAATTGGGCTGCAACATCCTGGATTCGCAGCAGTTCGGCGACGAGGAAACCGGCCGCTTCTTCCTGCGGGTGCACTTCGACCTACCCGCCGGCGTGTCGGCCAGCGACCTGCGCGCGCGGCTGGACGCGATGTCGGCGGAGTACGGCATGGAGCTGAAGCTGCACGACGCCCGCCGCAAGGAACGCCTGCTGATCATGGTCAGCAAGCAGGGCCACTGCCTGAACGACCTGCTGTTCCGCGTGCACAGCGGCCAGCTGCATGCCGAAGTGGCCGCCATCGTCTCGAACCACAACGACTACGCCAGCCTGGCCGCGTCCTATGGCATCCCGTTCCACCACCTGCCCGTCACGCCCGACACCAAGGCCGAACAGGAACGCCAGGTGCTGGCGCTGGTGGACCGCTACGAGATCGACCTGGTGGTGCTGGCGCGCTACATGCAGATCCTGTCGGCCGACATGTGCCGCGCGCTGAACGGCCGCGCCATCAACATCCACCACAGCTTCCTGCCCAGCTTCAAGGGCGCGCGCCCCTACCACCAGGCGCATGCCCGCGGCGTCAAGATCATCGGCGCCACCGCCCACTACGTGACCTCGGACCTGGACGAAGGCCCGATCATCGACCAGGACATCGAGCGCGTGGACCACACCATGACGGCGCAGGACCTGACCCAGGTCGGCAGCGACATCGAATCGCTGGTGCTGTCGCGCGCCGTGCGCAGCCACGTCGAACACCGCATCCTGCTGAACCGCAACAAGACGGTGGTGTTCCGCTAGGACCGACACGCCCGCTACGGAAACTGCCGGGCCACCAAGGCCACGGCCTTTTCCTGCAGCGGCGAACGCGCCGCCGCCGGCCAGATCACCTGGCTGACCGAACGCGCCTCGTGCTCAAAGCCAATAAAGCGCGTGCCCGCCAGCCCGCTGCGCGACAGGCAGGCCGGCACGATCGATACACCCAGTCCCTGCGACACCAGCGACGCGACGCTAAGCCAGTGGCGCACCTCGTGGCGGATCACCGGCATGAAGCCGGCCGACACACACATGGACAGCACGGTTTCGTAGTAGCTGGGCGAGGCCGCGCGGGCGAAAAAGACAAAGTCATCCGCCGCCAGCTCCGCCAGCCGTAGCGTTGGCCGATCCGCCAACGGATGCGCCTGGGGCAGGCACACCACAAAGGGCTCGGCCAGCAGGTCGCGCGCCTGCACCTCGACCGGCACCGGGTTGGCGTGGATGAAGCCCAGATCCTGCTCGCCGCGGCGCACGGCCTCGATCTGGTCGTGCGAATTCAGTTCGGTCAGCACGTGCTCCACATCCGGCAGTTCCGCCCGCATCGACGCCAACAGCGCCGGCAAGCCGCGATACAGCATCGACCCCACGAAACCAATGCGCAGCCGCCCGCGCAGGCCGGCGTCCACCCGCTGCACCAGGGTGCGGACCTCTTCGGCCTGGCGCAGCAAGGTCAGCGCCTCGCGGTACAGCACCTGGCCGGCATCGGTCAGTTCCACATGCCGGCTGGTGCGCGCGAGCAGGCGCGCGCCGACGTTGTCTTCCAGCTGGCGGATGGCGTAGCTGAGCGGGGGCTGCGAAATGTGCAGGCGCGCGGCCGCGCGGCTGAAATGGCGTTCTTCGGCCACGGCGATGAAGTAGCGCAACAGGCGCGGGTCCAGGTCCATCGGTCTCCTCCCGGGTGGCAGCCATCGGCGCCTTGCCCAAGATCCATATTTTTTTTGGATCGTTCTACACCAAAACGGTATTTGTATAGATTAATCCATCGTCGCACCATGCCAACAACCCCTATTGAGCAGGATGCCGCCATGGATACTCCCACCCAGCCCGTTGCCACCCCCGCCATGGCCACGCCCGTTCCGGACGCGCGCGGACTGAACCTGTTCCGCGCCGACCCCTACGCGGCGCCGCTGGCCCAGCGCTACCTGCCCGCCGCCCTGCACGCGCACCTGCTGCCGCACCTGGATCGGCTGGGCGAACTGGCCGGGGGCCGGATGGATGAACTGGCGGCCACCGCGGACAAGCATCCGCCGACGCTGTCGGTGCGCAGCCGCGCGGGCGCCGACGAGTCGCGAGTGGACAAGCACCCGGCCTATGTCGAGCTGGAACGCCTGGCCTACAGCGAATTCGGCCTGGCGGCCCTGTCGCACCGGGGCGGTGTGCTGGGCTGGCCCGAGCCCATGCCGGCCGCCGCCAAGTACGCGCTCAGCCACCTTTTCGTGCAGGCGGAATTCGGCCTGTGCTGCCCAGTCAGCATGACCGATTCGCTGGCGCGCACGCTGCGCAAGTTCGGCGACCCCGCACTGGTCGAACGCGTGCTGCCGCAGGTCACCAGCCAGGATTTCGATACGTTGCGCCAGGGCGCCATGTTCATGACCGAGCAAGGCGCCGGGTCCGACGTCAGCGCCACGGAAGTCACCGCCGAACGCCAGGACGACGGCACCTGGCGCGTCCACGGCGATAAATGGTTCTGCTCCAACCCCGACGCCGGCTTTGCCATGGTGTTGGCGCGCAGCGAGCCCGAACCGGGCCTGAAGGGCGTGTCGCTGTTCCTGTTGCCGCGTGACCTGGCCGATGGGTCACGCAACCACTACCGCATCCTGCGCCTGAAGGACAAGCTGGGGACCCGCTCCATGGCCAGCGGCGAGATCCGGCTGGAAGGCGCCACGGCCTGGCTGGTGGGCGAGCGCGGCAAGGGCTTCAAGCACATGGCCGACATGATCAACAACTCGCGCCTGTCCAACGGCATGCGCGCCGCGGGCCTGATGCGCCGGGCGGTCACCGAGGCGGTCTACTTCTCGCAGCACCGCCGCGCCTTCGGCAAGCGCCTGATCGACATGCCGCTGATGCAGCGCCAACTGGTCAAGATGACGGTCTGGGCCGAGCAGGCGCGCAGCGTCATGTTCCAGACGGCGCGCGCCCTGGCCGACGCCGACCAGGGCGGCGGCGATCCAGCGCTGGCCCGCATCCTGACTCCGCTCATCAAGTTCCGCGCCTGCCGCGACGCGCGCAAGGTCACCGGCGACGCCATGGAAGTGCGCGGCGGCTGCGGCTATATCGAGGAATGGACCGAGCCGCGCCTGGTGCGCGACGCGCACCTGGGGTCGATCTGGGAAGGCACCAGCAACATCGTGGCGCTGGACGTGCTGCGCGCCATCA
>JBEBOQ010000072.1:0-24929 GCA_040396375.1 Achromobacter xylosoxidans | reverse complement strand
GCAACGCCAAGCCCACCCAGATGGTGCGCAACACGCTGCAGTACATGAAGATCGACCCCGCCCTGCGGCAAAGCAAGATCGACGAATGGAATTCCCCCATCTGGTGGCCGGTGGGCCTGTTCGCGCTGTTGATCGCACTGGTCATCTGGCCGTCCTACGTGGCGCTCAAGCGGCGTGAACGGCAGACCGCTTTCGTCCAGGCGCAACGCAAGGAGCATCAATCATGATCGGCTACATCATCCGCCGGCTGCTGTATGGCGTGCTGATCCTGATCGGCGTGAACCTCTTCACCTTCATCCTGTTCTTCGCGGTCAACACGCCCGACGACATGGCGCGCCTGGCCATCGGCGGCCAGCGCGTCAGCCAGGACGCGGTCGAGAAATGGAAGGTCGAGCACGGCTACGACAAGCCGCTGTTCTACAACGCCCAGGCCAAGGGTTCGGCGCAACTGACCGATACCGTGTTCTACCAGCGCTCGGTGCCGCTGCTGGCGATGGACTTCGGCGCCTCCGACGGCGGCCGCGACATCGGCCGCGAGATCCAGACGCGCATGGGGCCGAGCCTGGCGCTGGCGGTGCCGACCTTCTTCCTGGGGCTGTTCGCCAGCATCGTGTTTTCACTGACGCTGGTGTACTTCCGCGCCACCCGGCTGGACTTCTGGGGCGTGGTGGTGTGCGTCATCCTGCTGTCGATCTCCAGCCTGTTCTATATCATCGCCGGGCAGTGGATGTTCGCCAAGCTGCTGCGGCTGGTGCCGTTCTCGGGCTTCGAGGGCGGCCTGGACATGGTCAAGTTCCTGGCGCTGCCGGTGCTGGTGGCGATCGTGTCGCGGCTGGGGCCCGAAGCGCGCTTTTACCGCACCCTGTTCCTGGAAGAAATCGGCAAGGACTACGTGCGCACCGCCCGCGCCAAGGGGCTGGCCGAACGCGTGGTGCTGTTCCGCCACGTGCTGCGCAACGCCATGCTGCCCATCCTGACCAGCACCGTGGCCGCCTTGCCGCTGCTGTTCATGGGCAGCCTGATCGCCGAGTCCTTCTTCGGCATCCCGGGCCTGGGCAGCTACACCATCGACGCCATCAACGCGCAGGACTTCTCCATCGTGCGCGCCATGGTGTTCCTGGGGGCGTCGCTGTACATCGTCGGGCTGATCCTGGCCGACATTTCCTACACGCTGGC
Source organism: Achromobacter xylosoxidans (assembly GCA_040396375.1). Lineage (GTDB taxonomy): Bacteria > Pseudomonadota > Gammaproteobacteria > Burkholderiales > Burkholderiaceae_B > Achromobacter > Achromobacter xylosoxidans_D. Next base: position 23,753 of record JBEBOQ010000072.1, on the reverse strand, counting down.
TGACCCCCGCGTCCGATTCGAGTAGCCGCCATGCCCAAGTTCGTATTCCTCTGGACCGACATTGCGCTGTGGCTCATGGTGCTGGGCGCGCTGACCTACGCTTGGCGGGTGCGGCGCAGCCCGAACCTGCGTTCCACCTGGGCGCGCGTGGCGCGCGACACCCCGGCCATGTGTTCCGCCGTGGTGCTGGCGGCGTTCGCCATCGTCGGCCTGCTTGATTCCGTCCATTACCGGCCATTGCTGCCGCCCGCGCCCGGCGTGGCCGCGGATGCGCCGCGCGTCTATGCGCCCGCCGTCAAGTCGGCGCTGGACGGCCTGTTGGGCAGTTCGGTCCTGACACGGCCCGAAAAAACCTATTCCAGCCCCTTGGCGGTGCGTCAGTTCACCAAGGAAACCCTGCTGGTCGACGACAAGCCCGTGCGCGATTTTCCGCGCCTGCGGGCTGCCGGCGCGCACTTGGCCGACCTCGACCGCGACTATGCCGGCGATCTCTATCAGCGCTTGGGCCTGGGCCTGGCTGCGGGGCTGGCGGTAGCGCTGGCCGGCACGGCCCTGCTGTTCGTCGGCCTGGCCAGGCGCTCGGGCGCAGCGACTGCGGCGCAGGCGGTGCTGGGCGGGCACTCGGACGTGCCCTGGCGCGCCATGGTCATCACATTCACGTTGCTGTGCCTGACGGCAGGCGCGCTGGCGGGCCTGTCCAGCGGCTACCACGCGCTGGGCACGGATCGCATCGGCAACGACGTGCTGTGGCAGGCCTTGAAAAGCATCCGCACCGCGTTGATCATCGGCAGCCTCACCACCCTGGCGATGCTACCGCCGGCCATCGTGTTCGGCATCGCGGCCGGCTACTTCAAAGGCAAGGTCGACGACGCCATCCAATATCTCTACACCACCATCACCTCCATCCCCGGGGTGCTGCTGGTGGCCGCCTGCGCGTTGATGATGCAGGTCTACATCGACAACCACGCCGACCTCTTCGACACCTCGGCCGCGCGTGCCGACCTGCGCCTGTTCCTGCTGTGCATGATCCTGGGCTTCACCGGCTGGGCCGGCCTGTGCCGCCTGCTGCGCGCTGAAACCCTCAAGCTGCGCGAGCTGGAATACGTGCAGGCGGCGCGGGCCTTCGGTGTGTCGCACTGGCGCATCATGACCCGCCACCTGCTGCCCAACGTCGCTCACCTTGTGCTGATCACGGTGGTGCTCGAATTTTCGGGCCTGGTGCTGTACGAGGCTGTGCTGTCGTACCTGGGCATCGGCGTGGACCCCAGCATGAATTCGTTCGGTTCGATGATCGACGGCGCGCGGCTCGAAATGTCGCGCGATCCGATGATCTGGTGGAATCTCCTGACCGCCTTCCTCTTCATGCTGACGTTGGTGCTGGCCGCCAACCTGTTCGCCGACGCCGTGCGCGACGCCTTCGATCCGCGCACCCGCCGCTACAAGCCGGGTCGCTTGCCCGGCATGGGCCTGTTCGGCCGACGCTCGGGCGCCGTGCTGGCCGCCGACGCCCGCCAATCCAAACCGGGAGATGCCCCATGACGCAGGACACTCCTTTGCTGGCCGTGCAGGGCCTGGATGTGGATATTGCCGGCGAAAGCGGCATGACGCATGCGGTCAAGCGCTTGCAACTGGCTATTTCGCAGCGCGAGACTTTTGCCCTGGTCGGCGAATCCGGCTGCGGCAAGAGCATGACCGCGCTGGCATTGCTGCGCCTGTTGCCCGACGCCGGCCGCATTGTCGGCGGCCAGATCGAACTGGACGGCGAAGACTTGAACCGCCTGCCGGAAAGCGCCATGCGCGGCGTGCGCGGCGGACGCATCGGCATCATCTTCCAGGAACCCTCCACCAGCCTCAATCCCGTCATGCGGGTGGGCGACCAGATCATCGAAACGCTGCTGGCCCACACGCCGCTGCGCGGCGCCGCTGCCCGCGCGCGGGCCATCGACTGGCTGCGGCGGGTCGGCATCCCCGAACCGGAGCGGCGCGTGGACGACTATCCGTTCCAGTTCTCCGGCGGCCAAAAGCAGCGCGTCATGATTGCGATCGCGCTGGCGGCCGAGCCGCTGTTGTTGATTGCGGACGAGCCCACCACCGCGCTGGACGTGACCGTGCAGGCGCAGGTGCTGGACCTGTTGGCCGACATCCAGCAGGAAATGGGCATGGCGGTGCTGCTCATCACCCACGACCTGGCGGTGGTCAAGAACGTGGCCCATCACGTGGCGCTGATGCGCGGCGGCGAAATCGTCGAAAGCGCCAGCGCCGAGGAATTCTTCCGCGCACCCAAGCATCCCTACGCGCGCCAGTTGTTCGACGCCATCCCCACTTTTGAAAAGCGCGGCGTGCCGTTAAGCGAACCGGGCCGCGCCGCACAGGCGGCGGATGGCGGCGCATCCGCCGCCCGTCGCCGGTTGCGCGACCCCGGCGTGGTGCTGGATGTGCAGGACCTGTTGGTTCACTACCCGGTGCGCAAGGGGCCTTTGCGGCGCATCGCCTCGTGGGTCAAGGCTGTCGACGGCGTCACCTTTACCCTGCGCGCCGGCGAAACCCTGGCCCTGCTGGGCGAGTCGGGCTGCGGCAAGACCACCACCGGCAAGGCGCTGCTGCGCCTGATCGACGGCGCGCGCATCTCCGGGCGCGCGATGTTGCAGGGGCAGGACCTGCTGACGGCCGACCGTCGTCGGCTGCAGCGCCTGCGCCAGGACATCCAGATCGTATTCCAGGACCCCTACGCCTCGCTCGATCCGCGCATGCGGGTGGGCGACATCCTGGATGAAGGCCTGGAATCCCTGCGCCGCGGCATGACCGCCCAGGAACGCGCCGCCCATGCCGCCAGGCTGGTCGAACGCGTGGGCCTTCCGGTCAATACGCTGACGCGCTATCCGCACGAATTTTCGGGCGGCCAACGCCAGCGCATTGCCATCGCGCGGGCCCTGGCGGTGGAACCCAAGGTGCTGATCTGCGACGAGCCCACGTCGGCGCTCGACGTGTCGGTGCAGGCGCAGATCCTGGATTTGCTGCGCGAATTGCAGGACGAGCTGGGTATCGCCTACCTGTTCATCACGCACAATTTCGGCGTGGTCGAATACCTGGCCGACCGCATCGCGGTCATGGAAGGCGGCCGCATCATCGAACTGGGCGAGGCCGACGCGGTGTTGCATGCGCCCCGCCAGGACATGACCCGCCGCTTGCTCGAGGCCGTGCCGCGCTTGCAGTTCGGACCCGCCGCGGCGGCCTGATCCGGATCCCGGTGCGCCCCCGCCGCCCGCTCCCCGCGAGCGGCGGGGGCGCCGCCGTCCCGCGGGTTCATGCGATACTAGCGCTTCGAACACCGCGAAAAACGACCTTCCGCATTGTTGGCCCAGCGCCATCAGAAGGTCGCGCACACGCCACCCAGCCCTTGCGTCAGGTCGGCCAGCGATTCCCCGACATCCGTCGGACCGTCACGAGCAAGCGCGCTCTGCGCGCGCCTTGCCCGTACCACTGGAACGCGCCATGAACAGACCGCTCAACGCAGCAAAACCTCTTTCGAATTCCCGCATCGCCATTATCGGCGCCGGCCTGGGCGGCTTGACGCTCGCCCGCGTGCTGCGCCTGCACGGCGTACGCGCCACGCTGTACGAGGCGGAAAGCTCGCCCGACGCCCGCGCACAAGGCGGGTTGCTGGATATCCACGACTACAACGGCCAGGCCGCGCTCAAAACCGCAGGCCTGCATGATCAATTCCTGGCCCTGGCGCTGCCCGGCGAGGACGCCAAACGCGTGGTCGACTGGCAGGGAAACATCCTGTTCGACCGGCCCGGCACGGACCCCGCCACTCACCCAACCCGGCCCGAAGTCGCCCGAGGCGAACTGCGCCGGTTGCTGATCGACGCGTTGCCCGGCGAGGCGATCCGCTGGGGCCACAAGCTCACGCACGTCAGTGCCGTGGGCGATGGACAGCACCAGATCGCCTTCGCCAACGGCGCGGTGGTGACGGTCGATCTCTTGATCGGCGCTGACGGGGCCTGGTCGCGCATCCGCCCGCTGCTGTCCGCCGCCACCCCCGCCTATGTCGGCACGACTTTCATCGAAACCCATCTGTTCGACGGCGACACGCGCCACGCGGCCTGCGCGCAAGCGATCGGCAGCGGCACCCTGATGGCCGTCGAACCTGGCAAAGGCATTCTGGCGCACCGCTACGCGAACGGCGCCTTGCAGGCCTATGTGGCGTTGAGCCGGCCCCAGGCCTGGTTCGACGGGATCGATTTCACCCGCAAACACGCCGCGCTGGATCGCATCGCACAGGAGTTCGAGGGCTGGGCTCCCGCATTGCGAGCCCTGATCACCGATGGGGACAGCGAGCTCATTGTCAGGCCGCTGCATGCGTTGCCGATTCATCACCGATGGGTCCGCACGCCGGGCGTCACCCTGGTGGGCGACGCGGCGCACTTGATGTCGCCCTTTGCCGGCGAAGGCGCCAACCTGGCCTTGTTCGATGGCGCCGAACTGGGCACGGCGCTGTGCGCCCACCCCGACGATATCGAGGCTGCGCTGGCCGAGTACGAGCGGGCCTTGTTCCCCCGCAGCGCGGCGGTCGCGGAGCGGACGGCCCGCAACCATCAGCGGTTCTTCGGCGAACAGGCGCCCCAGAGCGTCGTGGACCTGTTCGCCGCGCACTGATTGCGCGACCCCAAGAAAACCGCGCCCGGATCCTGGCGGATCGGGGCGCGGTGCGCTGGCGCGGTCAGGTCAGCTCAGTCGTGCGTGCTGCGGGTTTCCAGCCAAACCAGGGTGTCGTGCCGCAGGGCGCGTACGCATTGCGCCAGGAAGGCATGCACCACCTCCAGTTCGTGGGCATCGTAGCGGCGCGCCATCAGCACCACCGCTTCGGCCACCCAATGGCGTTCCTGGGCCAGTTGCTGGCACTGCTCTTCCACCGGCCGGATCACGATCATCCGACGGTCCAGCGGGTGGCGGCCCCGCTGCACATAACCGGCCGCTTCCAGGCGGTTGATCAAGGCGGTGGCGCCGCCGGAGCTGATGCCCATCAGTTGGGCCAGTTGGCCCGTGGGCAAGGCATCGAACTCCATCACCAGTTCCAGCGCTTTCAGATCCGCCAGGGGGATACCCAGTTTCTCCGCCAGGGCCGACTGGCACGCCGCGTTGTACACGGCGAACTGCCGGCCCAGCATCAGGGCGATGTCGTCAAGCATTCCGGGCCGCAGATCGTTATTGCGAGATTCAGGCATTACGGTCACATGTTCGTGGTGAACGATGGATTCTGTTTGCAGCATGGTTCGCTCCCTCACGGATCTGGTTGATTACTTCTTGGCCGACAGACCGCCGAGCAGGCCGCCCAGCAGACCACCGTTGGCCGAGCCGTTGGCGGTGGTGCCGCCGCTGACACCGGCAGTCACGCCACCCAGCAATCCGCCCAAGAGGCCGCCGTTGTTGGCAGTACCCGAGCCGCCTGCACCCGCACCGGCACCCGCACCCGCACCTGCGCCGGCGCCCGCACCCGCACCTGCGGTGACGGTGGCGCCACCGGTCAGGCCGCCCAGCAATCCACCCAGCAAGCCGCCATTGGCGCCCGCGGTGCCGCCCGTCGTACCGCCGCCGGTCGCACCCGTCACGCCGCCGAGCAGGCCGCCCAACAGGCCGCCGTTGGCGCCCGCGGTGCCGCCAGCCGTGCCGCCGCCGGTCACACCGCCCAACAAACCGCCCAGCAAGCCGCCGTTGGCCGCGCCGCCAGTGGCGCCGCCCAGGTTGCCGGTCACGCCGGAGAGCAGACCGGTCACCGGGGCCAGCAAGCCGCCGTTGCCGCCCGCAGCACCGCCCGTCACGCCACCCAGGATGCCGGTGATGGGGCTGAGCAGGCCGCCGTTATTGCCGCCCGTCACGCCGCCCAGGCCCAGACCGCTGGTCAGGGAGGCGACGGCGCCGGTGGCGTTGGCCAGCGTGGCGCCGAGCGGGTTGGTATTGCCGGGGGTGGCATTCAACAGGCCCCCGGCGCTGCTGACGGCGCCGCCCAGGCCTTGCAGCACGCCATTCAGGCCGGCCACGTTGCCGCCAGGCAGTTGGTTGCCCAGGTTGCTGACCGTGCCGCCCAGGGTATTGAGCAGCCCGGCGACCGGTGCGCCCAGCTTGGTGGTGGCGCCGACTTGTTGCGTCAGGCCCACCACGGTGCCCGCCAAGGGGCTCGCCGTCGGGTCAAGCGCCGCGCCCAGGCCGGCCAGCGTGGGCTGCAGGCCCAGCGGCAGCACGTTGTCGACCGTCTTGCCGACGTTGCCCAGGGCCGGTTCCAGGAGAGGCTTGGAGGGGCCGCCGAGTACGCCACCGGTTACGCCGCCCACCAGTTGCGTCACGGGGTTGAGCAGGCCGCCTTGGCCGGACAGGCCGCCGGTCAGGGCGCCCACCGCATTGGTGGCATTGCCCAGGATGGTGGTCAGCGGCTGCGGATTCTTGGGATCGGCGTTGAGCAGGCCGCCGGTGCTGGCGACCGTCTTGCCCAAGCCTTCGACCAGGCCGCCGACGCCGGCGCTCAGTCCGCCGGGCAGGCCGGTGCCCTTGACCGTGGTGCCCAGGCCTTCAACCAGGCCGCCGACTTGTTTGACAGTGCCGTCGACGGGTTGGCCCAGGCCGGTGGTGGCGCCGACTTGCTGCGTCAGGCCGACAACCGTATCGACAACCGGTTTGATGGTGGGGTCCAGCGCCTTGCCCACGCCGCCCAGGGTGGTGCCCAGGTTCAGGGGCAGGGTATTGTCGACTGCCGCGCCGGTGTTACCCAAAGTCGTTTGCAGCAAACCGGTGGTCACGGGATTGACCGGCGTTCCAGGATCGCCAGGGTTACCCGGATTTCCCGGATTGCCCGGGTTACCTGGATTACCGGGGCCGCCGGGATTGGTCGGAATATCGGTGCCCGGCAAACCGGCGGAAGCGCCGTTCTTGTGGCCTCCGCCTCCGCCGCCGCAGGCAGCCAGCGAGCTCATCAGAGCAGCCGCCAGGACGGTGGAAGTCAGAATACGTTGTACGCGTTGCGTTTCAATCTTGGCATTCATGGCGAGCTCCTGTGGGGGATATGTCAGGCGTCGAAACTGCCCGATACGTCTCTACATGCATAAACCGTGCCAATATTTTTTCAACGGCGTGCCAGTTTGCTTTTTCTTGATTTTCCTTATTAAAAAATATCAATTAAATCAATTGGTTGGGTGTTGATCAAAGGGTTTGTACCAATATTTGGAATCCCCCATTTTTACGATCACGCGGAGCCTGCGAATGTTACGTCTGACCGTAAAACACCCGTTACGTTACGGCCCACGTTACGTAACGCCGTGTATGGAACAGGCAAAAAAAAGCGCCTGTCGGAGCAGGCGCGCACTACACGGCGCGTTGGCGGCGCCATTTCAGCAGGGATTCAGAACGCGTCGTAATACAAGGAGTAGTTGGCGTTGAAACGCACGTCGCGGTCGTTGTTCACCGTGGCCGAGCCAATCGGCTTGGCGACGTTGAAATCAAACAGGTAGTACTTGTCGTCGGTAAAGCGCAGCCCCAACGCCACTGACGACAGGTGCCGCTGATTCAACTGTTGCAGCCCCTTGTTGTTGTAGTAGGTACGGGCAAAGTCGATCAGCGCATACGGCTGCACATTGGAAAGGTATTCCCAGCCGATGCCGAAACGGCGATTCACCTCGGCGGAAACCCCCACCCCCTTGTCACCGCTTTGCTCGCCTTGCGGATAGCCCATCGCATAACGCCAGCTGCCGAACGACACCTGTTCGGACGACGGCAATATATTGCTCGAGTACTGCGCGGCGCCCGACAGGGTCAGCCCGAACTGCGCCGGCAAGGCGAAGGTCTGCTTTGCATTCAGGTTGTAGCGGGTGAAGTCCAGGTCCAGGATCGGCACGGCCGTGTAGCCGTAGTTGGTGTTGATCTCTTTCTTGGCGCCGGCGGCGTTGAACCCCTTGGCGGCCGCCAAGGTCACGTCGGTGGTCTGGGACGCCGACACCTGGATATAGCGCATTTCAAGGTTGGCGGCGCGCACCTGCGCGTCTTGCTGCAGCCAGAGGTCGGAGTTCTTGGCGTCGTAACGGTCCTTGGAATTGGCCGCGTAGACCCCCAGCGTGCCGGTCAGCGACCGGGTGTTGTTCAGCAGGAAGGGATAGCTCACGCCGACGCCGATGCGGTCATTTTTCACGCGGCGCTGGAAGCCCAGGAAATCAATGGCGTCGTCCTTGGGCCGGGCGTCGTAGTGGTAGCCGTCCACCTTGACCGCCAGGCCGTCATTACCGATCGGTACGCGGATCTCGCCGGATATGTACTTCACGTCGTCGGTATTGAACGGTATCGACGCCGTCAGCTTGACCTGTTCGCCCAGCGGCGTAAGGCTGTTGGTGGCGGCATTCACCAGGGGCTGCATGCCGGTACCCAGATCTGCCACGCCGCCGGTCAGGCTGACCGGCTGGCGGGTGGCCGTCAACAGCAGCTCCGTGGCGCCGTCGGCGCGCCGGGGCAGGTCCAGCGATGGCGTGAACTTCACGCCCGGCACCGTGCGCATCAGGTTCAGCACCCGTTCCAGCGTGGCCTGCTTCAGGGGCTTTTCTTCCTTCAGCGGTTCGGCCAGCGATTCCAGGCGGTCCTGTGCATTGCCAATGTCGCCTTCGATGCGCACCGTGCCAATAAAGCCTTCCACCACGGTCACGACGACCAGGCCGTTGGCAAAGGTCTGGTTCTGCACCAGCGCGAACGACAGCGGATAGCCGCGGTCGCGGTAAAGCTGCGTGATCTTGTCCACCTGCTGCACCAGTTCGCCCAGGCTGATTTCCTTGCCAGATAGGGGCGAGAGCAGGGCGGATACGTCATCGAACGGCATTTCATGCACGCCGGTGACGTCGAAATGCTGCGGGACGATGCGCTGCGCCAGGCGCGCCTGCAACGCCAACTGTTCGGGCGTGGCAGTCTGGACGACGGGCGGGGGCTGCGTGGCGTTGGGCGGCCGTTCGATCTGCGGCATGGCGTCGACGGGGTTGCCTCGCAGCGGGCCGTCGGCCCGTGCCGTGCCGATGGCGGCGAGCGTGCAGATAAGGGCGAGGTAAAGCGGACTTGCGGGAAGCGTACGTCTCATGCCTTGTTGTCTCTCATTTGCCGCAGGCGCCGTTAAAACAGCATTCGATAAATGCCCTGAATAAGTCTTTGAATATACGGGGACGCTATATAAGTAAAGACGGTTGCGCGCCACTCAGGCGGTATGTTGCCAGCGCGCCAAGGCAATGACAAATTATTTCATTGTGACTGGATGGAAACGTGGATATAACAACATAGTGAAATAGAAGGCAATCCCGGCATCCGAAATTTCAGGGTTTACCGGTACTGAAAAAAATGAACCCTTCGAATTTCCGAGTATTCGTTACAAGTAAGCTGTCGCAGTGTTGCGAATACTGGTATAAACCCTGATGTGTATTAATTGTTAATAGATAAGACTATATAAACGTTTCAAAACACATCGGGTTTTACAGGCTATCGGGAGTCCATTGATGGACCAGGATGACCGCAAGACATGCGTCGAACGCAGACCGGCCCAAAGCCGGTTTAAGCGGCTGCTTCAGAGGGGCCGCTCATGAACCCGGGCGATATCGTGCCGCTGTCTTTCCATGGCGGACTGGTCGCGCTGTCATTCCTGATCGCGGCGCTCGGCTCCTACGTGGCCCTGCTGGCCGCGGTGGGCATACGCACCGAAATGCAGGACGGCGAGATCCGCATCGGTTACATCATCATCGGCGCATTGGCCATGGGCGGCGTCGGTATCTGGAGCATGCATTTCATTGGCATGCAGGCACAGGAATTGCCGTTCAGCGTGGGTTACCAGGTCGGATTGACCGCGCTCAGTTTCCTCGTGGCCGCTGGTTTTTCCGGTTGGGCTTTCTGGTATGTGGGCCGCGACCGCTTCACCTTTATGCGCTGTCTGGTAGGCGGCTTGGCCGCGGGCTTGGGCGTTGCAGCCATGCATTATGTAGGCATCAGCGCCATGCGCATGCCCGCAGTATTTATGTGGAATTTGCCGTTGGTTGTTTTATCGGTATTGATAGCGGTAATTGCCGCGTCAGCCGCTTTGTGGCTGGCTTTCAATACACAGAATGAGTTTCAGCGCGCCGCAGCGGCCGTTTTGATGGCGATTGCGGTGTGCGGCATGCATTACACGGGCGCGGCGGCCGGCACCGTTGTCTGCACCACCCCGCGGGATTTCTCCAGCATGCAGATTGGCGGGTTGATGTTGCCGTATATCGCGTTCGCGCTGTCGGTTGTCATGCTGCTGGTCATGCGCTGGCATTTGCAGCGCGCCTCGCGCCGTTTTCGCGCGCGGCTGGCGCAACGTATCGATTCGATCATTGAATCGGTCCCTGCGGTGGATCCGGGTAGAACGCCCGGTTCCACGTTGGGACCGGGCTAGTTCCCCGGAGACGCGCGGGTGCGGAACACGCCAACGCGTCGGTTGCACCGGGTTTAGGGGGCCAACGCCGTCCCTTGCGGCATGGCTCAATTATCAAGCGAGACCTTAGGAGCTCGATATGAAAGCGAAACTTGCGCAGTTCTGGAACGACGAAGAAGGTATCACCGCCCTGGAATACGGGCTGATCGCAGGCACCATCGCGGTGGCGCTGGTGGCGGCTTTGGCGACATTCACGGGCGCGCTGAGCGGCCTGTTCACGTCGCTTCAGGCCAAGCTCGCCAACGCGTCCAAGTGAGACCGAAGGCCCCGGCCGCCTTGGCGTGCCTGGCTGCGGCCAGGCGGTCTTCGACGGCCGGGCCTCCCTCCTGCTTGGAGGGGAGCTGATGTAAACAACACTACCCGCGCGACGGCTTAGGGCGGTTGCGGATTGACGGCGTTGGGCGCATTGGCTCCTGCGTAAGACACACAAATACGTATTGCCAGCCAGTCGAATGAAGGAGACGGTGTCCCACTGAGCGGGCACCCGGTAGTTCAAACCGAAACCGTCAGAAGGTCCTGCCTTGTATCCAGGGGAAGTGCTGTGGTGGCTGTTGTTCGCATGCTGGAATCTGGTGCTGGTCTACACCGATCTGCGCTATCGCCGCGTACCCAACACGCTCATCGTTGCGGGATTTGCGGGGCAGGCGCTGTGGCTGCTGGCCGCTTGGCTCGCGCCGGCTTGGGGCTATCCGCCGCGCTGGGCCGGCTGGCCCATGGCGCTGGCCGGATTTGCGCTGGCATTGCCGTTTTTCCCGCTGTGGACCAAACGCCTGATGGGCGCGGGCGACGTCAAGGCGATCGCCGTGCTGGGGTTGCTGACGGGCTTTGCGCCGCTGGTCCTGACACTGGTGTTCGCCAGCCTCTTGGCCGGGCTGCATGCGCTGCTCTACCTGTTCATTTCTCGAAGCTGGGCGCTGCCGCTTCGGGCTCGCCAGATTCCGTACGGCACGTACCTGGGCGCCGCCGCGCTCAGCGTGGTGTTTATTCCCTTGAATTCGGACTGGTATTCGTGGTGTTTTTCCTGGTGTTCTACGCGATCCTGACGTACGCCCTGGTCTTCACCGCACAGCATTCCGTGACCCTGGCCGCGCAGGACGGCGCCCGCAAGGTATTGCAATGGCAGCCAGGCGCGACTTCGCTGACTGTCCGCGCCAACGCCGGACGCGACATCGCGCTGGACCGGTCCGGCTGGATCACCACCATGTCTTCGGCCGCGATAGCGGTGGCGGTATGCGGCGCGTCGGGCACGCTGAGCAGCACCGGTGGCGGCACCTGCAGCGGCTTGCCGCTAACCGCCGACCAGATCGAAGTGACGGTCAGCTATCCGTACGGCGCCAATCCCCTGATTCCCAATTTCCCGTTCCTGGCGCAAGCCCTGATGCCGCCCTCCAGCGTGCTGACCGCCCGCGCCACGGTCCACTTGGGCAATTCCCTGGACGGGAGCAACTGACATGGTGGCGCGCACCGCCCCCGATGACACCCGCGGCCGCAAGACCGGCCAGCAGGGCATCGCCACGCTTGAGTTCTCGCTGATGGTGACGATGCTGCTGATGTTCGTCTGCGCCGTGGTCGGCTATGGCGTCTTGTTCTGGATGCAGCAGCAATTGGCGTCCGCCGCCTCGGAAGGCGCCAGGGCGGCGGTCTATGCCCGGTTTGCCGGCCAGTCCGACGTGCCCGGCGCGGCGTGCTCGGCGGCCATGAGCGTGTTCGGCACCGGGTCGACGGTGGCGTGCGCCACCACCAGCGCGCCCTGCGCCTGGAGCGGCTCGGGCGGCCAGGCGGCGCAATGCACCACCGTCGCCATGACGTTCAACGTGCAGGCGTGGCCGGTGCTGTCGACCTTCCAGGCCTTCATCGCCATGTTGCCCGGGACAAACAAGAACTGGATCCCCACCCGGTTGTCGTCGAAAGCCATCGTGCAAATTTCCCAAGGGACACCATGAGCAGTCTGAGCAAAATCATTGCGGGCGTGTTGTTGGCGGCGGGCCTGGTGCTGGCGTTCGTGGCATGGCGCCTGGCTTCCGAGCCGCCGGCTCCGACGCCCGTGGCGGCCGGCCCGGTGGCGGCGCCTGCTCCCGCGCCGTCCGAAGCGCCGGCCAAGCGCTATCCGGTGGTGGTGGCAAGCATGGCAATCCCGGCCGGCACGCGGATCGACGGCGACAAGATGCTCAAGGTGGACGAATGGCAGGTCGCGCTGTCGGGCAGCTACAGCGCGCGCACGCCGCTGGAAGGGGCCTATGCGCGGGTCGATATCGCGGCGGGTGATCCGGTGCTGCCCAGCATGCTGGCGCAAGGCCTGGGCCGCCAGCTCAAACCGGGCGAACGCGCCGTGGCGATCGCGGTGGATGAAGTCGTGGGCGGCGGCAACCGCATTGCGCCGGGAGACCTGGTGGACGTGTTCTTCATGGTGGAGAAGGGCGTCGAGATCCAGGGCGGCCAAGCCCGGCTGCTGCAATCGCAGGTCCGCGTGCTGGCCTACGGCGCCGCCTCGGTGGACGGCCCCGAAGAAAAATCCGCGATGCCCGGGCCGCCGGGACAGCCTGCCAAGACCGCCGTACTGGCGGTGCCGGTTGAACAGGTCAGCGAACTGATGCTGGCCAGCCGCGCCGGCCGCCTGCAACTGGCCCTGCGGCCGGTGGGCGACGAGTCCAAGCCCGACACCCAACTCTTCGCGCAGCGCAGTGCGGTGCTGCCGCCGCGCCCCGATCTGACACCCGAACAACGCGCGCAGCTGCTGACGGGCCCGAACCGTGCCTACGCCGGGGAAAGCCTGGCGCAACTGGAAGGCACGACGCCCGCCGCCAAGCCCGCGCCGGTCCGTGCGGCCGGCGGCGGCGGTGGCCGCACGGTGGAGATACTGCGAGGAGATAAATCCGAGCGCGTGCGCTATTGAAACGCGGCTGCGCGTGGCTAGGTGCCGCCCGCAGCTGGACCCGACCTGTCAACTAGATCCGGCACAATGAAGAGAACCCAGCGCACCACTTTGATCTGCGTCCTGTCGGCCGCAGCGGCGATGACCTACGGCGCCATAAGCCTGGCGCAAAACGCCATGCCCGCCGCCGCCGGCTTGAATACGCCTGCCCGCGATATCGCGGTGGCCGTCAAAGGCCAGCAAACGCTCATGCTGGATGGCGCGCCCGCCCGCATCGCCATTGGCGACCCCGACGTGGCCGATGTGAAAGTGCTGCCCGCCTCGGGCAAGCGCCAGGCTTCGGTGCTGCTGTATGGCAGGAAGGCGGGAACCACCACGTTGCAGATCTGGACCGGCGCCAATTCGGCTCCGCAGCTCTGGACCGTACGGGTGGCGGGCACTGTCCAGCAGGTGCTGGCGGGGCGGGGGGTCGCAGGCGGGGCCAATGTCGATATCGCCGGTGACCGGGCGGTGGTGTCCGGCCAGGCCGACTCGTCGGTGTCGCACCAGGCCTCGGTGGCCGCGGCGGCGGCCGCCGTGGGCGACAAGAATGTGGTCGACGTGTCCACCGCGGGCACGGGCGGCGTGGTGCAGGTGGAGGTCAAAGTGGTCGAGGTGTCGCGCTCGGTCATGAAACAGGCAGGCATCAGCTTTGCCGGCCGCAGTGGCCCCTGGGGCGGCACCAATTCCATCACGCCCGACAATCTGCCCGCGCCGTTGGGTTTCAGCAAGACCGCGGCGCTGGCGTCGGGCTTTTCGCTGTTCTATGACTCAAACGATTTCAGCGCACGCTTGCGCCTCTTGCAGAACAACGGCATGGCGCGCGTGTTGGCCGAACCGACGCTGGTCGCCTTGACCGGCCAGAGCGCCAGCTTCCTGGCAGGCGGTGAATTGCCGATCCCGGAGGCCGGCGGCCTGGGCACGACGACGGTGACGTTCAAGCCCTTCGGCATCGGCCTGACGGTGACGCCGACCGTGCTGTCGCGCGACCGGATCGCGCTGAAGGTGGCGCCCGAAGCCAGCGAGCTGGACTACAGCAACGCCATCGCGATCTCCAACGGCAACTCCAGCACGCTGATTCCGGCGTTGCGCACGCGGCGCGCGGACACCACGGTTGAATTGGGCGACGGTGAAAGCTTTGTCATCAGCGGCCTGGTGTCGCGTCAGACCAAGGCGCTGGTCAATAAAGTGCCGATGCTGGGCGACCTGCCCATCATCGGATCGTTCTTCCGCAGCGTGGATTACACCCAGGAAGATACCGAGCTGGTCATCGTGGTAACGCCGCGTCTGGTGCGGCCCATTGCGCGCGGCGTGACATTGCCGTTGCCAGGGGCCAAGCAGGACGCGACGGACACCGCGTTCAATGCTTGGGGCTACTACCTCATGGGTCCCATGGGCGGCGGGCAGCAAATGCCGGGCTTTTCACGGTGAGCAATATGAAGACACATGCCAGAGAGTGGGTTGGCCTGCAGAACGGCAACCGGTTTCTGTTTTGTTCAAAAGGCGATGGCGTTGCCGCGCAGTTGGGGCAGGCGCTGGGTGACATGGGCATGTTGACCCAGGAAGTCCCGGGCGTCGAAGAGCTGGGGCGCCGCTTGACCGAGATCGAACCGCAGGTGGTGTTCCTGGATTTCACCCTGAGCGAGGACGAGCCGGGCAAGCTGTTCAAGTCCGCCGAACTGGCGCGCTTGCTGGCCCGCATCGCGCCGACGATTCCGCGCGTGGCCGTGGGCTTGTTGAGTCAGCCCGAGGGCGCCATTGCGGCCTTGCGGGCCGGCGTCAGCGATTTCGTCGATCCCACCGTGGCGCCGCAGGAGGTCAAGGATGTGGTGCAGCGCCTGCTGGACGTTCCGGTCGGCGGGGGCCGCATGGACGGATCGCGCCGCAGCGTACTGCTGCTGGGCGCGCGTCCGGGGGTGGGCACCAGCACCTTGGCTGTGCATCTGGCGGGCATGGTGCAGGACCGCCTGAAGCACATGCACGGCGTGCGCGCGACGGCGTCGGGCGCCAAGGCCGCCAAGCCGGCCGCCGATGCGGGCAGCAACCTGCCCCTGAGCAGCCGCGTGGCCCTGATGGACCTGGGCTGGCCGGTCGGCGATTGCCAGCTGTACCTGAACATCGGCAGTGATTTCGATTTCGCCGAAGCCGCGCGCAATCTGCGCCGGCTCGATTCCACGTTGTTGGGTTCGGCCATGGCGCATACCGCCAACGGCTTGAGCGTGCTGGCGCTGCCGCGCGACCTGGGCCAGATGCGCGATGTGTCGCAGTCTGATTCGCTGCTGGTGTTTGAGCGCATGCGCCAGCATTTTGGCGTGGTCGTGGCCGACTCGGGCGGCTTTTCCAACCCTGAATTCGTCGCGGGGCTGGCACGCGCTTCGCAGCAGAATTGGATCGTGACCGACCAGAGCGTGGGCGCGCTGGTGTCGCTGGCTGGCCTGCTGCAGGAGTTGGAACAGCTGCACGTGGACCGCCGCAGCCTGGGCCTGATCGTGAACCGCTACGACGAACGCTACGGCATGACGGCGCAGCAGATCGCCGAACGCTTCCAGCTGGAGCTGGTCGGCACGCTGCCGGACCGCACGCTGGCGCTGATGGTGTGTACCAACCAAGGGCATTTGCTGCACGAGGAAGCCGAGCGCGACGTCTACGTCCGTGCGGTCCAGGCGCTGGCTGAGAAGCTGAGTGCGGAAGAAAACACACCGGGCGGCCGGGCAAGCTGGCTGGCCACGTGGCTGCCTGGCGTGCACCGCCGCATGGTGGTCGAGTAACGGACGGCGGCGGAAATCTACATGATCATGACAGCGACCATAGAGTTCGGCGGCGATGGCGACAAGGGCTTCACGTCGTCCAACCGTTTCCAGGAAGTAAAGACGGCGGCTTACGAGCACCTGCTTTCCCGCATCGAAGAGCTGGGGGCGGAGTTCGGCCGGTGGGCGCGCTCGGCCATCCAGGAGTTTGTGGATATCGAGGTGGCGAGCTTCGTGCGCTTGCGCCGGGTGCCGATCAACGAAGGTGAAATGCGGCAGATTGCCGAAGCCCTGACCAAGGAGCTGGCCGGGCTGGGGCCACTGGAGGACCTGCTGGCCGACCCTGCGGTCGAAGACATCCTGATCAACGGCTACGACAATGTGTTCGTATCGCGTCGCGGCGTGCTGGCGCGCGAGACGCTGCGTTTCACTGACAACCAGCATGTGATGCGCATCGTGCGTCGCATCCTGGCGCCCATGGGCCGCCGGTTGGATGAGTCCAGTCCCATGGTGGACGCGCGCCTGCCGGACGGCGGCCGCCTGAACGTGGTGATCGAGCCCTTAGCCGTGGACGGCCCCATGGTCTCGATCCGCAAATTCCGCCAGGATCCGCTCAAGCCGGCGGATTTGCTGACGCTGGGCACCTTCGACGAGGAAATCTACCGCCTGCTGCACGAAGCGGTGAAGAACCGCTGCAACATCCTGGTGTCCGGCGGCACCAGCTCGGGCAAGACGTCGCTGCTGAACGCGCTGGCGTTCTTCATCCCCGAAACCGAACGCGTAGTGACGGTGGAGGACACGGCGGAACTGTCGCTGAACCACCCGCACGTGGTGCGGCTGGAATCGCGTCAGGGCGGCTTTGACGGCAGCGGCGCGGTCAGCATCCGCGAACTGATCCGCAACAGCCTGCGGATGCGCCCGGACCGCGTGGTGGTGGGCGAAGTGCGCGGCGCCGAGGTCATGGACATGCTGCAGGCCATGAACACCGGCCACGAAGGCTCCATGGCCACGATCCACGCCAACTCGCCGCGCGAATGCCTGTACCGGATCGAGATGCTGGCGGGCTTCGCCGGCTTCCAGGGCAGCGAGGACAGCCTGCGGCGCCAGATCGCCAGCGCGCTCGACTTCATCGTGCAGATCGGCCGCCTGTCCAACGGCAAGCGCCGGGTGCTGTCGGTGACCGAGGTCACCGGCATGGGCGACAACGTGATCTCGACCCAGGAACTGTACCGCCACGAAGCCTTCGCCACGCCCGAGGGCGAGGAGAAGGACCGCTGGAACTGGCTCGGCATCCATCCGCACACCCCCAAGCTGGCCAGGCTGCGCAATGAACAGCGGCCTGTCGACAACGCGCCGCCCGAACCCGACGGCGGCGGCTTCTGGAGCAGGAGACGCTGATGCTGCAAGCCGGGGTGGTCGCGGGTCTGGCGCTGGTGCTGGCCTTGGCGGCGGTGCTGCTGTGGCGCCACGCCAACAGCGGCCAGCGGCGGGCCGCCAGTTCCGCGTTCCTGGAAGACCAGTTGCGGCGCAGCCGCGGCGCGCCGGTGAGCGACAAGATGCCTTTCGCGCAGGGTTCGCGCGCCCTGCGCAGCGGCTTTTCGCGCTGGGACATGCTGCTGCTGCAGGGCGGCGTGCGCCAGAGCCCGGCCTTCTACGCCAGGCTGGCGCTGCCGATCCTGGCCGGCGCGCTGCTGGCCTGGACGTTGCTGGGCTGGCTGTCCGGGCTGGTGACGCTGGTGCTGCTGGCGGTGTTCGCCTATTTCCTGCTATGGCTGCGCGCCGACCGGCGCCAACGCCGGCGGGTGTCGCAACTGCCGGCTTTCCTGGACAACATCGTGCGCCTGGTCACCATCGGCAACAGCATGGCGGCGGCCTTCCAGACCGCGGCGGCCAGCACCGACGAGCCGCTGCGCGAAGTGGTCGAGACCGCGGCCGCGCTGAGCCGCTCGGCCAAGGAACTGGACGCCGCGCTGGTGCAGGTTTCGCGCCAGTACGACATGAAGGAGCTCTACATGGTGGCGGCGGTGGTCTCGGTGGCGCTGCGCTTTGGCGGCCGCAGCGACCAGGTGCTCGAACGCATGGCGGCGTTCATGCGCGATATCGGCCAGGCGCGCGCCGAACTGTCGGCCAGCTCGGCCGAGATCCGGCTGTCGGCCTGGATCCTGGCGCTGCTGCCGCTGGGCATCGCCGGCTTCATCATGGTGGCCAACAACGACCTGTTCATGGGGCTGTGGATCGACCCCTTGGGATTCAAGATGCTGATGACCGCGGTAGGCCTGCAGTTGGCGGGCTCCTACATCCTGTATCGCATGGCCAAGGCCATTTAAGGACGCCGCGGATGCAAGCCTTTCAATCCTGGAGTGTCTCGACGGTGTTGGCGGTGGCGCTGATGCTGGTGGCCGCCGCCATGCTGATCCTGGGCCTGAGCATGACGCGACGCCTGCGAGGGCAGGACCGCAGCCGCCAGGTGGTGGACCAGGCGCTGGCGACCCGCGAGGGGCGCGCCAAGCCCGCTGCCGAGATGACGGGCGAGGGCGGGCAGGGCCGCCTGGCCGCCGCTACGCGCGCGGCCGACTCTTTTGGCAAACGCCTGAGCGAAGGCCGTTTCGCCGAGGCCCTGTTGGCCGGAGAAGACCGCAAGCTGGTGGACATGGCCGGCTACGAAAGCCCGGCCACGGCCCGGCTGCGTTTCATCGTTGCGCGCTTTACGCTGGCGCTGCTGCTGCCGGCGGCGGCCGTGGCGCTGGACCTGGGCCGCAAGGTCAGCGATTCGTCGCTGGGCCTGTTCGTCGCCGCGTTCTTCGGCTTTGCCATCGGCTACATGCTGCCCAAGTGGTTTGTGCGTCGCCGCCTGTCGCGCCGTCGCAAGCAGGCCGCCAACGAGCTGCCGCTGCTGATCGATCTCTTGCGGTTGCTGCAGGGCGTGGGCCTGTCGATCGACCAGAGCCTGCAGGTGCTCATCAAGGAATTCGACCAGGTGCTGCCGGTGCTGGCGTACGAGCTGCGGCTGGCGTCTGAACTGTATGTGCGCGGCCGCACGCGCGAGCAATCGCTGGCGCGTCTGGCGGGCGGCTTTGACAACGACGACCTGTCCGCCATCTGTCGTCTGATCGCGCAAGTGGACCAGCACGGCGGCGCGGTGCAGGAGCCGTTGAACCGCTTCGGCGAGCGCCTGCGCGACAAGCGGCGGCTGGAGTTGAAGGAAAAGGTAGGCAAGACCACCGTCAAGATGACGGCGGTCATGATCGTGACCTTGTTGCCGGCGCTGTTGATCGTGACGGGCGGGGCGGGGTTTGTCGCGGTATTGCGCGGGTTGTCGCGCATGGGGGGCATGTGATGGCGGGCGGTATGCAAAGCGCGGGACGTGCATGGCGTTGGACCTTGGCGGCGGCCATTGTCCTCGGCGCCGGGGGCTTGGCCGGGTGCCAGAGCAACAACGCGGAGACCGCCTGGCAGTTGATCCAGCAACAACAGCAGGAGCAGGCGTTGATGCGCCAGCGCGAGGATGAGGCCGAGAACCGCCGCAAGCCAGCGGAACCCGAGATGATGTTGTCCATGATCGCCGAGTCGCAGCGCCAGGAGCGCTACTTTGCCTCGCTGGCCTATATCGACGCGTTCCAGCAGAAGTTCGGCAATGACCCGCGCATTGCGGTGTTGCGTGCCGAGGCCCTGCGCCAGACCGGGCAGACCGCATCGAGCGAACAGGCCTACCGCGCGCTGATCGGCACCGCCCAGGCCGCCGACGGTTGGCACGGGCTGGGCTTGATCGCCGGTTCGCGCGGGCAGTTCGAACAGGCTGCCGACGATTTCGCGCGCGCCGCCAAGCTGTCGCCGATGGACCCGCGGATCCTGGGTGACCTGGGGTATGCGCGCTTGCGGGCAGGCGATCCGGCCGGCGCCCGCGTGCCCTTGGGGCAGGCCGCCGAACTGGCGCCCGATAGCGGCAAAGTGCTGGCCAACCTGGCCCTGCTGCTGCTGGTGGAAAACGAGCCGGCCCGGGCCAAGAACGTGATGGACCGCGCGCAGCTCAGCGACGAAGCGCGCGGCCAGGTGCTGCGCCTGGCGTCCGAGATTCGCAGCCAGGTGGCCGCGCCGGTCGCCACCGCGCCCGCCGCCGAGACGCAAGCTACCCGGGTGTCCCGTGGCGAAGGCATCGTGATGCCTGTCATGAGCCCCTTGATGGACAGACTGGGCAACGGGCCCATCATGCGCTAACCCGCTTTTAGGAATCTTGCCATGTCTCGAACCGTTACTTTCGCTCCGTTCTCCCTGGTGCTGGTCCTGGCAGCGGTCGCGCCCTGGGCCAGCCAGGCGCAATCGAACGCGCCCCTGACCGGGTCCATGACTGGCGGCGGCGTGGCCCAGGCCACGCCCGTGCCCGCCGTGTCGCCGGCGGCGGCGCCGGCCGCACAGATGCCGGCGCGCCCCGTGGTGCAGCAGGTGCAGACGCCGATGCCGCAGCCGGCGCCCCAGGCCGCCCCGCAGGCCGCCGAGGCGCCCGAAGCCTTTGGCGACATCACGCGCGGCCTGTTGGCCGCCCAGGCCGACGGCCGCCGCGCGGGCGCACCGCTGCCGGTGCTGGGCGCGGTTTCGACCGCTGCCTGGAACCGCTACGTGGACAGCTTCACCCGGCCGATCCCCGAGTGGTTCACCAAGCGCGTGCAGACCAACAACACCAATTAGCGTCATTCCGTCACGGAGTCGCGATCATGCCAGCCCCTTCTTCTTGTCCTGCGTTCCGCCTGCGGCAGCGTGGCAGCATGACGGTGGCCATCGTGTTCGCGGTCATCGTCGGCCTGGTGCTGTTGGGCGTGGCCCAACTGGGCTATGCGTTCTACATGAAGCGGGAAATGCAGAAGGCCTCGGACCTGGCCGCGTTGTCGGCAGTGCAGGTGCTGGGCATGGGCGCGCCCGCGGACTGCACGCGCGCCCAGACGGCTGGACAGACCGCTGTGCTGGCCAACGTGCCCAACATCCTGGACACGTTTTCCGCGGCCGACGTGACGGTGGAGTGCAAGGTGTGGGACAACACCCGCGCCGATCCGACCGGCATGTATGTCTTTGACCCCGCCAGCGGGCAAGTGCCGAATGCGCTACGGATCACCATCAACAAGAACCTGACCAGCCTGTTCCCCAGTTTTTCCGGCGGCACGGTGGGCGGCACGCAGGTCCAGGTGGTATCGGTGGCGGCCAGCACCCAGCCGGTGGCGGTGTTTACCGTGGGATCGCGCCTGCTGCGCCTGCAAAAGGGCGGCCTGCTGTCGCAACTGCTGTCCACCGTGGGCGCTTCGCCCGCCCAACTGGACATCCTGGACGCGGCCGGCCTGGCCACCGTCAACATCACGCCGTCGGGACTGCTCGAGGCCTTGGGCCTGCCGATATCGGTGGCGACCGGCGTGGGCACGCCGTCGCAACTGGCTGCGCTCAACAACCTGACGGTGGGCCAGTTGTTGCAGGCCACGTTGACGGTCATGAACAAGGCCGGCAATACCGCCGGCGCCAGCCTGGGGCTGCTCAGCAACGCCATCAACGTCGTGTTGAACGTGATGCCGGTGAACCTGCCGGTCAAGCTGTTCGGCGACGGCGGCGTACTGGACCTGAACGTGGTGGGCGGCGACGTCAACTCGGCGCTGCAGGCCAACATCAACGCACTGAACGTACTGGAGACCGCGCTGGTCATCGCCAACGGCCAGAACCTGGTCAACCTGGGCCTGAACGTGCCGTTGCTGGGCGTGCAGTCGCAAGTGCGCATCGTCGAACCGCCCACCATCGGCGTGGGCGGGGTGGGTGCGCAGGCCACCAGCGCCGGCATCCGCGTGTACCTGCGCGCCAACACCAGCAATATTCCGCTGCTGGGTCCGCTGCTGGCCAGCGCGCTGGGCACCAAGGTGGACCTGCCTGTGATCATCGACGTGGCGCAATCGACCGGCACGGTGTCCAAGCTGTGCCAGGCGCCGCTTACCGAATCGCAGGCCACCATCGACGTGACCTCGTCGGTGGCCAACATCTGCCTGGGGAAGTTCCCGGGCATGTCGTCCGCCGTCGACAACGTGCAGGCTAATTTCCTGTCCATCACCAACAGCTGCCAGCCCAGTTCGTTCGCGGCTATTCAGCGCTACCAGGTCCTGAACGTGTTGGGCATTCTGCCGCTGACCGCCAAGGTCACGTTGCCGATCTTCAATTCGACCGCGCCGGTGTCGGTGACGCTGACGGAGCCGCCGTCGCCCAATTCCACGGCCACGGTCAACGCCACGTCCATCAATCTGGGCGCGCTGGCCTCGAACCTGGCCGACGCGGTGATCGGCGGCATTCTGGGCGACCTGATCGGCACCGGCACGCCGCTCACGTCTGACCAACGCACGGCCCTGGCCACCGACCTGGTGGGGGGCGGCGGCAACAACGCGGGCAATTCGATTTCGCAGGTGGTCAACAACATGCAGTGGTCCAACACCGCGCTGACCCAACTGAGCCAGCGCCTGTCCACCGGCGGCCTGACCGGCGTGCTGGGCGGCACGCTGCAATTGGTCGGCAATATCCTGAATTCGCTGCTGCTGGCGCCGCTGAGCGATCTGACCTGCTCGCTGGCGATCGTGCCGGACGCTATCCGCCAATGCCGCGTCAATGCCGTGGCGTCGCTGGCGCTTAGCGGCGGCAACCAGATCGGCGGCGTGCTTTCGATCGTGGTGGCGCTGCTGCAGCCGCTGCTGGGCATGCTGTCGACCCTGCTGCAGCAATTGCTGGACATGCTTGGCCTGAGCGTTGGCCAAACCGATGTATCGCTGCTTTCCGTGGACTGCGGCAAGCCCCGTCTGGTGTATTGATGATGATGAAGCCTTTGATTTCCTTCCACGCCTGGCCGGCCCGGTGGTCGCCATGACCCAGAAATTCTCGCGCGAAGAGTTCGACGTGTACGTCTGGGAAGGCACGTCCGACATCGCCAGCCGCGCCGAGCGCTGCCTGGCCGGCATGGACGTGTCGCTGGTGCGGGCGGATGCCGGCACGGCCTTCCCGCCGCCGCGCGACCCGTCCCGCCCGGCCGTGGCCCTGGTGTCCGTATCGGTCATGGGCGACAACCGCTTCAGCGGCTACGACTGGCTGTCGGTGCAGGCCATGCCGGTCATCTGGGTGGCCGCCGAGGCCCGCGGCCGCGATCCGCGTTACTACCCGCCCGAATATTCCTACACGCTGCCGCTGGCCTTCACCACCACCGACCTGCGCAAGCTGCTGTTCGAGCTGCTGGGCACGCTGGACCAGTTCAGCCGGTCGGCGCCGCGGCGCGAGCAGCCGCTGATTGCGGTTTCGGAACCCATGCGGGCGCTGCTGGCCGAAGCCGACATGTTCGCCGACTGCCGCAGCAACGTGCTGATCCATGGCGAGACTGGGGTCGGCAAGGAGCGCGTCGCCCGCCTGCTGCACGACCATGCGGCCTGGTCCGATGGGCCGTTTGTCGCGGTCAATTGCGGCGCCATTCCCGAAGGCCTGTTCGAGGCGCATTTCTTCGGCCACGCCAAGGGCGCATTCACCGGCGCGGTGGGCGCGCACAAGGGCTATTTCGAGCAAGCCAGCGGCGGCACGCTGTTCCTGGACGAAATCGGCGACCTGCCGCTGTACCAGCAGGTCAAGCTGCTGC
>JBEBOQ010000071.1:0-25303 GCA_040396375.1 Achromobacter xylosoxidans | reverse complement strand
CCTACATGGACCGCAAGCAGCCGCTGATCATCGTGGCCGGCGCCGACTACGGCCAAGGCTCGTCGCGCGACTGGGCGGCCAAGGGCGTGCGCCTGGCCGGCGTCGAGGCCATCGCCGCCGAAGGCTTCGAACGCATCCACCGCACCAACCTGATCGGCATGGGCGTGCTGCCGCTGGAATTCAAGCCGGGCGTGAATCGCAAGACGCTGGGCCTGGACGGCACCGAAAGCTACGACGTAATCGGCCAACGCAAACCGCGAGCCGACCTGACGCTGGTCGTGCACCGGCGCAACGGCGAAACGCTGCAGGTACCCATGACGTGCCGCCTGGATACCGCGGAAGAAGTCTCCATCTACGAAGCCGGCGGCGTGTTGCAGCGCTTTGCCCAGGATTTCCTGGAGGCCGAATCGGCCGGCTCCGCCAAGCAGGCAAGCTGAGCGCCTACCCCTCACCATCCAGGCGGGCGCCCCGCGCGCCCGCCGCCCCCTTTCGAGACATCAGGACAGCCCCCATGGCCCACGCACCCCAGATCAAGATCCCCGCCACCTACATGCGCGGCGGCACCAGCAAAGGCGTGTTCTTCAAGCTGGACGACCTGCCCGAATCCGCCCGCGTGCCGGGCCCGGCCCGCGATGCGCTGCTGATGCGCGTCATCGGTAGCCCGGACCCCTACGGCAAGCAGATCGACGGCATGGGTGCGGCCACGTCCAGCACCAGCAAGACCGTCATCGTCGGCAAGAGCACCCGCCCGGAGCACGACGTGGACTACCTGTTCGGCCAGGTCTCGATTGACCAGCCGTTCGTCGACTGGAGCGGCAACTGCGGCAACCTGTCCGCCGCGGTCGGCCCCTTTGCCATCACCAACGGCCTGATCGACCCCGCCCGCGTGCCGCACAACGGCATCGCCGTGGTGCGCATCTGGCAGGCCAACATCCAGAAGACCATCATCGCCCACGTGCCCATCACCGATGGCGCCGTGCAGGAAACCGGCGACTTCGAACTGGACGGCGTGACCTTCCCCGCCGCCGAGCTGCGCCTGGAATTCATGGACCCGGCCGAGGAAGGCGACGGCGGCTCGATGTTCCCCACCGGCAAGCTGGTGGACGACCTGGAAGTGCCCGGCATCGGCACCTTCAAGGCCACCATGATCAACTCCGGCATCCCCACCATCTTCCTGGACGCCGAGGCGCTGGGCTACACCGGCACCGAGCTGCAGGACGACATCAACGGCGACGCCGCCGCGCTGGCGCGCTTCGAGACCATCCGCGCCCACGGCGCGCTGCGCATGGGCCTGATCAAGACGCTGGAAGAAGCCGCCGCCCGCCAGCACACGCCCAAGGTCGCCTTCGTCGCCGGCCCCAAGGCCTACACGGCGTCCAGCGGCAAGCAGATCGGCGTCGGCGACATTGACGTGCTGGTGCGCGCCCTATCCATGGGCAAGCTGCACCACGCCATGATGGGCACCGCGTCGGTCGCCATCGCCACCGCCGCCGCCGTGCCGGGCACGCTGGTCAACCTGGCCGCCGGTGGCGGCCAACGCGATCAAGTCTGCTTCGGCCATCCGTCGGGCACCCTGCGCGTGGGCGCCGAGGCCCAATTGGTCGACGGCGAATGGACCGTCACCCGCGCCATCATGAGCCGCAGCGCCCGCGTGCTGATGGAAGGCCGGGTACACGTGCCGCGCATCGGGTTCTGAACCCGCCGGTTCCGGGCTGCGGTATTCTCTGCCGCAGCTCTCCTACCGACGGAACCTCTCATGGCATGCCCCGGCGCCTATCGCGCGCTTCGCTGGATGAAGACTGGCCTGGCCGGCGTGGCGCTGCTTGCGTCCGCCGGCGTCGCCGCGCAATCCACTCCCATCCTGATGCAGCCCGCGCCGGGCGCCACCTACGTCCACGGCCGCTACTACCTGATTCCGCAGCCGTACGCGGCAGTCCAGGCCGACATCGAGAAAGGCCTGTCCGACCCCAGCCTGGGCGGCTTCCAACCGCGCGACGACAGCGCCCCGCTGTCGTCCATGGAGTTCTACTGGGCGCAGATTGCGGCCGGCCACCTGCCTGACGTGAAGCAGGCGCTGGACAACCAAGCCAGCAGCGGCGCCCACCCGGTGCTGGACAAGGCGTTGGCGGCGGGCGCCATCACCGCCGGCGAGCGCGACGCCTTCCGCCAAGCCATCGCGCGCCAGCCGGACTATGCCGACGACGCCATCAAGTCCCTGCCGTTTTTCTCGCAACCGGTGGCGCGCTGGTCGTTCGAGCGCCAACGCGAAAAATCCAGCCGCACCCAGGTCGACTACGGCACCGTCATGGATGTGTCCGCCTTGGCTGGCCGCGCGCCGCTGACGTTGGTCTGGTATGGCGGCGCCACCACCACTGTCACCCGGCATTTCCGCATGACCAGCTGCATGGTCGGCGTGGCCTGCTTTCCCGACCCGCACATCGAACGCAACGCCAAGACGGAAGCGCACACCGACCCCGCGCTGGATCGCTACGTCGCCAGCCTGACGCAACGCCTGCAAGCGCTGCCCCAGGCCGACGCCGACCGCGTCATGCAGGCCTACTTCGACGCCTACGCGCGCGGCCGAGGCGCCGCCCAGTCCGCTCCCGCCCCGGCCATCGCAGGCGCCTCACTGCCCGCGACCACACTGAGCGGCATCAGCTTGCCGGCCGACGAATCCGACGTGCGCCGCTACGACAACGACCATTGGCGCCTGCTGGCGCTGCCCGACGGCAGCCTGCTCGCGTCAGGCAGCGCCACGCACCGCTACGTGGCACGCGCCGGCACAGGCAGCGACACAACGGTGAACGCCGTCGACCGCGAAAGCGGCCCCGCGGGTTTCGGCATCGCCCGCGCCCTGAAGATCGCCCCCGACGGCCAGGTGTGGGGGCAAGGCATGCGCGAAAACGGCGCGCCCCAATTGCTGACCTGGCGGCCCGGCCAGCGCCAAGCCACCGTCTTCCCCCTGGACGCCTCGATGCCGGATCGCCGCATCGACGACTGGACCCTGCCCGCGCATGGTGGCGTCGCCCTGCGCGTGGGCGACACCTTGTTCAGCATGACGCCCCAAGGCCGTTGGAGCCAACGCCACTGGGACGGATCATTGCGCCGCGAAGCCAGCGACACGCTCGAACACGCCCTGCCCTGGGTCTACAGCCAGGCCATCCAGTTCGGCGACGGCCTGTTCTGGGCGTCCGACCGCGACGGCTATGGCATCGACCCGGCCAACGCCCGCGTGGCCGCCAGCATCAAGACCGCAACGGACAAGCTCTTCTTTGGCAGCCACCATGGCAACTGGGCCCTGGCCATCGCCGAAACCCCCGCCGGACGCCGTCTGCGCGCCATCGATCTCACCACCGGCCAGATCCGCTTCGACCTGGAAACGCCGGCCGTCTACTACACGTCCAGCGCGGCCCGCAGCGCGCACGGCCGCCTGCTCGCCGTGAGCGGCGCGGACAACACGGTAGTGGTCATGGATATGGCCGAGAACAAGCTTGTGCTCAACCTGCGCGCGCCCAAGGACTACAGCGTCAGCGCCATGGCGTTTGCCTGGAAGGGCGACACGCTCTGGGTCTACGCCCGCCCCGTCGGCAACAACGGCGTCGCCCAGCTCATCGCCTGGCACGTACCGGCCGAGCTGCGCGATGCTGCCCAAGGACAGGATATCCCCGACCAGTTGCGCTGCGGCTATTCAATGGAGTGCCGTTGAGGCACAACGGCGTCCACCTGCGTTGCCGTTGAGCCGGCAAGGCGCCAGCCATCGATAGCAGGCGCCTTGCGGCAAGGCCCGCAAGCCTTGCCGCCGGGATTTACTTGGCCTGCTCTTTCGGTGGGCTCTTGCCCGACTCTTTCGGCGCGCTCGCCACCAGCGCATCAAACGCCTTGTCCAGGCTGGCCAGAGAATCCGCGATGTGGCCGCGACGTTCCTTGATCCACTTGTCCTGCGAGGCCAGTTGCTCGCGCGCTTCCTTGATCATGCGGTCCATCTCGGCCGGCTGCGGGCCACCGCTGGTCGCACGGTTCTTCACAATGGCCACCGGGTCCAGCGTCGAGCGGAACTCGGCTTCGCTCATCGGCAGTTCGTTCGGATACTTCGATCCCTTCATTGCTTCCGCATAAATACGGCGCGCCTGGTCATACGGGAAGTCCAGCGGCTTGATGTTGTTGGTCTTGGCGTAGGTCACGACTTCCGACGCGAAATGGTGGCCATCGCGGAACGGCAGCTTGTACTTGCGCATCAGCACGTCCGCCAGCTCCTGCGACGCGGTCCAGTCGCTATTCAGTTCTTCCAGCGCGCGATCCGGGCTGATCACCATTGCCTTGAGCACACGGTCCCAACGCTTGAGCGCCGAAATACCGCTGTCGACCATCGCCGAATTCTGCTTCACGTCCTTGGGGTCGCTCATGCCCGGCGTGATGTTGTGCGTCTGGATCACCGGCCCCATCGCCAGCGTCACCGCCGTCGACGCGTCGCTGCGCGTGTCGTTGAGCAAACCGGGATTGCGCTTTTGCGGCATGGCGCTGGACACATAGGTGTTGCCGCCGCCCTCTTCCAGCAGAATCCACGGACGCGACTGCGCGTACTGCGTCATCACGTCTTCCACGAAATTGCCCGTGCGCAGCGCGATGCTGGTCACGATGGAGGCCACTTCCACCGGCTGATCCATCGACGAAATCTGCGACGCGTCATAGGCGTTGTCCACCAGCGCCTCGAAACCCAGGTACTGCGCCATGCGCTTGCGATCCAGCGGCCAGCTGGTGCCGTTCAGCACCGTGGTGCCCATCGGCGAGCGGTCGATGCGCACATAGGCCTCGCGGATGCGCTGGGCATCACGCGCCAGCCCGGCCGCCTGGCCCAGCAGATAGTGGCCGTAGCTGTTCGGCTGCGCCGCCACGCCGTTGGTGTAGTTAGGCACGATGGTGGCGGCGTGCTTGGCTGCCAGTTCCACCAGCGTGGTCGACGTGGCGTTCAACTGGTCCGCCAGCTCCAACAGCTTGTCGCGCAGGATCGCGCTGCGGTAGGTCGCATGCATGTCCTGGCTGGAACGGCCCGCGTGCAGCAGCGTCACATCCTCGCCCGCGGCCTTGATCAGCAGCGGCTCAAACGTAATGACGCTGGCCGGGCGCTTGGCGCCGGGCTGATTGCCGTCGTTGATCACCTTGGCCACGCCGGCCGCCAATCGGGGCGCCATGGACTTGTCCAGCAGCCCTTCGTCGGTATTGATGACGGCCGTGGCCTTGTTGATCTCGCCCAGCCAGAAGAACGGGTCGCGCGCCGGCGGCTTGGCGGCGGCAGCGGCGGCGGGAGCCTGCTGGGCCGAGGCGGCTTGGGCGCCAAGGGAAAAAACTAGGGCTGCGCCCAGGGCGGGCAGGAAATGTCTCATGGCGTTCTCGTTCTGAGGGAGATTCGGTAAAGGAAAAACCCCTGTATCAAACACCATTTTTGCTCGGCATGCAGCCAGAAATGCAATCTCAGCGAGCCCGTGGGGTAGGCGCCACAGGCCGCCGGGCGACCTGACCGAAAACCTCAGGGTTGACCCGGATGCCCCTGCCGTCAAAACGTAACAGTTATCAACCTGGCGCTGCCACACGCGCTACAACGCCGACTCTGCGCATAACATGCGGAAAAATTCCAATTCTGGGCGCTTGCTGGGGCGTCACAAAAGCAATGAGACATGGACCGGGTTCGCCCGAACGCTTTCTGATTTCCGACGATCACCCCACCTTCCGGATGGGCATGTGCGAGATCATCCGCCGCATCGCGCCCGAAGCGGCGGTGCAAGAAGCCGACCGCCTGGAAGACGTCTTCGGGCTGATCCGCCAGGAAGGGCCGCCGGATACGCTTATCTTGGACCTGCTGTTTCCGGAGAGCACCACGTTTGACTGGATCTCGGACGTGCGGCAGATGTGCCCGCGCAGTTCGCTGATCGTGGTCTCGGTCATCAACGACAAGCAGAAGATCGACGCGGTCATGGCCTCGGGCGCGGACGGCTTCATCGGCAAGTCCGTGTCGCCCGCGGAAATCGGCGAAGCCATCCAGGCGATCCGGGCGGGCGACATCGTGGTCCGGTACAACCGGCCCAACCTGTCCGGCGATACCGACCTGGCCAGCGCCATCGCCAGCCTGACGCAGCGCCAACGCGACGTGCTTGCCATGCTGGTCGAGGGCCTGACCAACAAGGAAATCGCCCGCATCCTGTTCATCTCGCCGTTCACCGTCCGCATTCATGTGTCGGCCGTGCTGCGCGCCTTGAACGTGCCGTCGCGGGCATCAGCCGCGGTGCTGGGCGCCAAGGCCGCGGTCACCCGGTCCGCCCCGGCCTGACCCGGGTCGCAAAGACACGGGATCAGGGCCGCAGCGCGGGTTCGGGTTCGAGTTCGCCCACCCGGCGGCCGGGTTCGGCCGCCAACGCCAGCGTCGTCAACAGCGAGCGCAGCTCCGCCGCGCGAATCGGCTTGGCCAGGATCGGCAGCGTCACATCGGCCACGGCCTCGCGGACCGCCTTGGTGTCGTGGCCGGTCAGCAGCAGCGCGGGCACATGCCTTCCCAGCCGTCGCCGAACCTGCTCGATACACTCGGCGCCGGTAACGTCGGCATTCAAGTCGTAGTCGCTGATGACGACATCGCAATCGGGCGGCGACACCGGCAACGAAGCGTGCCGCTCGACCACGCAGCCCCAACGTTCCAGCAGCATGGCGGTCGCCATCAGCACGTTCGCGTCGTCTTCGATCAGCAGCACCCGCAACCCATTCAACACACTGGCCCCCTGCCCGGTTCGGCGCGGCGTCGACGGCGGCGCGCTGTCCAGCCTCTCGAACCCCGCGACCGTCACCGTCGTGCCGCGCCCCAGCCGCGAACGGATGCTGACCTGCAACCCCAGCAACGCGCACAGCCGCTTGACGATCGACAAGCCCAGTCCAAGCCCTTCGATGTCCTTGTCACGCTTTTGCCGCACCCGGTAGAACTCGTCGAACACCATCCCCAGATACGCGTCCGGAATGCCGCGCCCGCGATCATGCACCTGCAGGCAAAGCCCGCGCCCGCGACGCCGCGTCGCCACCAGCACCTCGCGCCCTTCGCCATACTTGATGGCGTTGGACACCAGGTTCTGGACGATGGTGCTGAGCAGATGCGGATCGGTTCGAACCAGATCGTCGCCCGCCTTGATACGGATCGGCGCGTCGGCCGCAAGCGAGGCCCCGTCGCAGCAATCCCTCACTACCGTGTCCAGCACGTCGCGCACGCGCACCGCTTCAGGCTTGGTATCCAGCTTGCCGCTATCCAAGGTGTAGCTATCCAGAATGGAGCGGAACAGATGCGACACGCTCTGCAACGAGCGGTCGATGCTGTCGACCAGATGCCGCTGGTGGCCATTCAGGTGTTCATCGCGCAGGCAATCGGCAAACAGCGCAATCGAATGAATCGGCTGGCGCAGGTCATGGCTGGCCTGCGCCAGAAAGCGCGTCTTGGCCAGCGTCGCCTCGCGTTCGCGGGAAAACGCCCTTTCATTGCTGCGCAGCAGGAAATGCGTGTAGGCGGGCACGATCAGCGTCGTCAGGAACAGCGTCACCGCCAGGTACGGCTGCGCCTGCCAATACGGCGTCAACCAGGCGACCACCGCCAGGTCCAGCAGCGCCAGGGCCGTGGCCGCCGCCAGATAGCGCGAGCCATAGCGCACGCCGTATCCCACCGTCATCCACAGCACCACCGCATACACGGGCAGGAGCACCCTGCCTCCCAGGATCAGGTGAAAACCTAGTGCCGAGTAGTCATTGAGCATCGCGAACACGCGCCGGGCCGGGTAGTTGCCCGGCCAGCGAATAATCGCCCAGCGCAGCACTAGCGACACGGCAAGAAACGCCACCCCGTGCAGCCCCATGATCATCGCGCGCTCGGGGGGCAATTGGCCGGCCCACGCCAGCATCGGCGCATAAAGCGTAACCAGCAACGCGCTCATGAGCCGCACCGTAGCCTGCGCCCGCTCGGTGTCCTTGACTGTCTCTGCCATATTCCCCCGGCTTGCCCTGGGCTACGCCCCGTCCGATGACCGACGCGTATTGTCCGTCCTTTTTGCCGGAAACCGCCCCCGCCAGTTCCCCGTTTCCGGTGTACTAGTACACCGGAAACTCCGCCAAATTATTGATTGCGCCCTGGCGCCCACTTACTATTGCGGCCTCATTCCCTGGATAGACAACATGGCCGAACGCACCTTGAAACTCGCCGCCGCGGCTCTTCTTTCGATCAGTGTCTCTGGCTGCGTCACGACCGCCTATAACAGCCAGGCACTCGCCGACGCCAAATCCTGGGTGGGTCACCCGATCCAGAAAGTCATCAAGGCTTATGGCGAGCCCCTGCGCGTCACGGGCGATGTCGGCAAGAGAAAGTACATGTGGAAGGACTACGAAGACTATAGCCACGACTACACCACCACCCGTTACGAGCAAGCGCCTGGCTACACGCCCGGCAGCACCATCATGGTCGAAAGACAGGGCACGGCCACCAAGAGCGGCTACTACACCTGCATCTCCGAGTTCTATGTCGACGCCGCCGGCATCGTGACGGACGCGGACGCCCGGGGCGAGTGCCGCTGACGCCGTAACGGCTAATGCTGCGGGGCTGGGTCCGCCGCCCAGCGCAGCACGAAGCGCGCACCGCCCAGCGGGCTGTCCAGCACCTGGATCGAGCCCCGGTGGCTCGCCGCCACCCGCCGCACGATGGCCAACCCCAGCCCGGCCCCGCCCGTACCCCGATCACGGCTTTCATCCAGGCGGATGAATGGCTCGAAGACCCTGTCTCGGTCCGCCACCGGAATACCCGGACCGTCGTCGTCCACGGTCAGCTCGAAGCCGCCCTGCGGACAACGCGTCAGCGCAATATCGATGCGGCCGTGCGCGTAGCGCACCGCGTTTTGCACCAGATTCAGCAGCGCCCGGCTCATGTAGCGGGGGTTCAGGTTCACATGCGGTGGATGGCCGTCCGCGACGCTGCAGCGGACATTGCGCGCGTCGGCCTGGTGCGCCACTTGTGCCAGGGCCTCGCCCAGCCAGTCACGCGTGTCCACTGTCTCTTGCTTCACCGTCTCGTCGGTGGGCCGCTCCAGCCGTGCATACACCAGCAACTCGGCCACCATGCTTTCCAGCTCGGAGATATCCGCGCGCATGTCCCGCAGCACGCGGCCATGCTGCGGCGGCAAGCCGCTGCGGTCCAGCAGGTCCACCTCGAACGACAGCCGCGCCAAGGGCGTGCGCAATTCGTGCGACACCGCATTGGTCAGGCTGCGCTGGTTCTCGATCAGCGCGGCAATCCGCTCGGCCATGTGGTTGAAGCTTTCGCCCACGTGCCGGATGCCCGTGATGCGCGACAGGTTCACCCGCATGCCCAGCTCGCCCTGGCCCATGCGCTGCGCCGCATTGCGCAGCGCATCCATATCGCGCCACATCGGCAGCCCCCACAGGACCAACAACCCCACCCCCATGATCACCGCCAGGAACGTCCATAGGCTCCAGGTCAACACGGTGTCGACCAGGCCTTCGCCCGGCAGGCGCAATTCCAGCCATTGCACGGGTTCGCCCGGCAACGGCAGCAGGTGCGTGTTGTATTCGTCCCGCATCACAAAGCCCAGGCTTTCCAATTGCTCGCGCTCGCTGCCGGTCAGCTGGACCTGATCCTGGCGCAACAGCCGCAACGTCAAGCCGTAGTGCTGCATCACCTGCTCGCGCAGTACCGTTTCGCGCTGTGCGGGCGCCACGTCATCCAGGCGCTGGTGCAGCTCGTAGACCTGACCGCGCAGCGACTGGTAGGCAATATCCTCCACCACCGGCTTGAACAGCGTGCCCAGGCCCTTGTCCACCAATTGGTAGGCCAGGCCGAGACTGATCAGCACAACGATAAAGACGCGAACGAAGAATTTGAGCATGAAGGGCTTTCAGGCCGGAAGCCGGCGGCGGGAAGCGGCAGGCGCATCCGCAGGTGATGCAGGCAAGGGAAACTGGAGAGGCAGGGCTGCGCGGCAGGCTCCGCGGGCGCGCCACGGGATCATAGGAAACAAACCCGCCCGGGTTCCGCCGCCATTTGTGTGGGATTTGTGAAAAATCGTGAAACACTGGGGACTCGCTAGGCGCGTTATTCTGGGGCGGCCTTCCCGCCGCCCCCTGCCCGGCGGATTCCCCCGCGCACACCTCGAAAGGACTGCCTCATGGACCCGCTAGAGAAATTCCTACGTTCGGGCAAGATCCTGCAGTCATTCCCTGGCGCCGACAGCGCCGCGATCCAGGCCTATGAGACAACCTGGCACACGCGCTTTTCCGACAGCTATAAGGCCTTTCTGGCCCGCAGCAACGGCCTGTCGTTTGGCGTCGATTTCGACGTGGCCCACCGGGCCGGCGTATCGCCCGCGCTGGCGGACATGAATACCTTTTTCGGCATCGGCAACGGCGACCCGGACTTCGACCTGGCGCTGCTGACCCCCGCCATGGGCTTTCACAACCCCGCCTTCCTGCCCTTCGCCCCCGTGCTGGGATTGGGCGGCGACTTCTGTACCTATGTCGAAATCAACCAGGGCAAGCATCAAGGCCGAATCATGTACACCGACGGCGAGATGTACCGGGCCTACGCCGATCTCGACATCCGGGGCCAAGCGGTCGACGTATTGGTGGACGGCTTCATCGACGACGGCTGGTTCATGCCGGTGGCCGCGTCGTTCGACGACTTGATCGGGCTCTACGCGAAGATGGCGTAACGCCGGGCGACGGGGCGGCAACCCTGCGGCGCGCAACGCCGCCCTGCCCTGTGCCAGATTTTATTCGTGGGTGTGCATTGTCTGGTTCCAAGCCTCTATGGGGTTACGAGAGGCAGCCCGGTTCGTCGGACCGGACTTTGGCCGGCCTCACCCCAGATGCTCCACATTGCCGCACACCGAAATGCTCTGGCCGCTGACCATCGCCCCTTCGTCCGAGCACAGAAACGCCACCTGGTTGGCCACATCTTCCGGCTGCGTCATGCGACGCAGCGACACCTTTTCCACCAGTTGCGCACGCATCTCGTCATTGCTGACCCCGCCCGCTTCGGCCCGGGCCGCGATGATGCGTTCAACCCGATCGCCCGCGACGACGCCCGGCAACACGGAATTGACGCGGATATTGTCCGGGCCCAGTTCCATCGCCCAGGTCTGGGTCAAGCCCGCCAGCCCGAACTTGCTGGCGCTATAGGGCGTACGCAGTGAAAAGCCCAGGCGGCCCGCCACCGAAGAAATATTGATGATGGCGCCCCCGCCCGCCTTGCGCAGCAACGGCACGGCGCTACGCGAACATAGGAACGTGCCGGTCAGGTTCACGTCCAGCGTCTTCTGCCATGCATCCAGTGTGGTCTCTTCCAGCCGGCTGGTGGGGCCGGATACGCCCGCATTGTTCACCAGCGCATCCAGTGCGCCCCAGCGCTTTGAAAGGTCAGCGAACAGGGCCAGCACTTCGCCTTCGCGCGACACGTCCGTCACGCTGGCGCTCAAGCGCGGCGACAAGCTTGCCGCCGCCCGCACGGCCGACTCGTCCACGTCGCAGATATGCACTTGCGCGCCGGACTCCAGGAATTTTTTCGCGATCGCCAGGCCGATGCCCTGCGCCCCCGCCGTGACCAAGACCCGCTTGCCCTTCAAGGATTCACTCATGATGTGTGCCGGTAATTGAATGGATACCGGCGCGACAAGACATCGCGCCGGCCTAACGCGGTGCTATCAAAGATGTCAGCAAGCGAACTTCGGCCGCACGCCGCTGCGCTGCGACAAACCCATGATCTCGCGCGCCTCTGCCGGCGTAGCGGGTTCCATATCCATTTCCCGGATGATGCGCACGATGCGCTCGACCAGTTGGACATTGGTGGCCAATTCGCCGTGGCGGTAATACAGGTTGTCTTCCAGGCCCACCCGCGCATGTCCGCCCAACAGCAACGCGCTGATATTGGCTTCCAGCTGCGACGGCCCGATGCCGCTGACGCAGAACACGCTGTTCTTGGGCAGCATGTCCACCATCATCTGCAAATAGCGCGGCGAGAACGGCATGGCGTTCTGAAAATTCCGGTGCACATTCATCACCAGGTTCACGAACGGCGGCCCTTCGTCCAGGCCTTCGTTGATCAGCGTCGTCGCGTCTTGCAGGATGTGCGTCGGGCTGAACACCTCCCACTCGGGTTTGATGCCACGCGCCTTCATACCCGTTGCCAGTTCACGCGCCTTGGTCAACGGCGTGTTCATCAGGTATTCGTGATCGCCGAACGCCAGGTTCAAGGTCGTCGCGTCCAGCGTGCACATCTCGGCGCCCGCATCCATGCCCTTGAGCCGTTCTTCCCAGATGATTTCCCACATGCCGGGGTAGCTTTCCCGGACCATATCGCCGTGCACGCCGCCACCGGTCGAGTTGTTCAGCACAATGTCGCAGCGGTCGCGTATGCGCTGGTTCATGTCCAGGTAGATGCCGGCATCGCACGTGGCCTGGTCGTCCGGGCGGCGCGCGTGCAGCGCCACCACGCTGGCGCCGGCGTTATAGCAGCGATACACGTCGTCGGCGATTTCGGCCGGCTGGGTCGGCAGATGCGGGTTCTGGCTCTTGAATGCCATGCCCCCTGTCGGGGCGATGGTCACGATGACTTTGCGTTTTGCCATGAAGATTCTCGTAGGGTTAGCGGCAGACCGTTCATTTCCACAATTCGCAGCGCGTTTCCGCCTTCTTGGTAAAGGCTTCGTTGCCGTCAATGGTTTGCAGCACATCGAAGTAGTCCCAGGGTTCCTTGGACTGTTCCGGCGTCTTCACCTGCAGCAGGTACATGTCGTGCACCACCCGGCCATCCGGACGCACCACGCCGTCCTTGATGTACATATCGTTCAGCTTGTTCTCGCGCAGGTACGCCAGCACGCGGTCGGCGTCATCCGTGCCGGTCGCCTTCACCGCACGCAGATACTGCAGCGCCGCCGAGTAATCGGCCGCCTGCAACGACGACGGCATGGCCCGGCGCACCTCGAAGAACTTCTTGCTCCAGGCGCGCGATTGTTCCGACGCGTTCCAGTACCAGCTGTCCGTCAGGTACATGCCCTGCGTCGCGGGCAGGCCCATGGCGTGGATGTCGTTGATGAACATGATCAGGCCGGCCAGCCGCATGTTCTTGGTAATGCCGAACTCGTTGGCCGCCTTGATCGCGTTGGTCGCGTCCGCGCCGGCATTCGCCAGTGCCAGGATCTCGGCCTTGCTGCTTTGCGCCTGCAACAGGAACGACGAGAAATCGGCGGACGACAGCGGATGCTTGACCGACCCGAGCACCTTGCCACCGCCTGCCTCGACAACCTTCGTGGTATCGGCCTGCAGCGCGTGGCCGAAGGCATAGTCAGCCGTCAGGAAGTACCACGTCTTGCCGCCCGCCTTCACCACCGCCGCCCCCGTACCGCGCGCCAGCGCGACGGTGTCGTAGGCATAGTTCAGCGTGTAGGGCGTGCACTGCTCGTTCGTCAGCGCCGGCGCCCCCGCCCCCACCACGATGATCGGCTTCTT
The DNA here is from genome assembly GCA_040396375.1 of Achromobacter xylosoxidans. GTDB lineage: Bacteria > Pseudomonadota > Gammaproteobacteria > Burkholderiales > Burkholderiaceae_B > Achromobacter > Achromobacter xylosoxidans_D. The sequence continues at coordinate 11,773 of JBEBOQ010000071.1, read as the reverse complement.
CTTGTCCGCGGCCACCTTGGACATCGCTAGGGCGGTGCTGGAATTGGTGCCGCCAATCAGCATGTCCAGGCCCTTCTGGTCGAACCATTCGCGCGCCTTGGCCGACGCCACGTCCGCCTTGTTCTGGTGGTCGGCCACCAGCAGCTCGATCTTCTTGCCGTTGATCTCGCCCCCCATCTCCTGGATGGCCATCTTGATGGCTTCCACCCCGCCGGGGCCGTCCGGGCCGGAATACACGCCGGACAAGTCCGTGATGAAACCGATCCGGATCACATCATCGGAATACTGGGCCTGCGCGGCAGACGCGCTCAAGAGCGAGACCGCGGCGGCGCAGGCGAGTGTGCCACCGGACACCAGGCGTTGCATTGACAACATAGTTATCTCCTCTTATGGTTTTTGGGCTCTGTGGGCCTCAAGTATTCTGGGGCGGGTCCCTGATGCGAACAGTCATCGCGGTGACAGAGCGCCCTAGGGTTTACCTGAGCGGTATCGCCGCTGAAACAAGGGGGAATGAAGATGCGTGGATCGCCAGCCGGCAACGCCAATGAACCGTCAAGCGCCAAGCGCCGGCCCGCACGGTGCCCGGTGGACGCCATGCTGGACGTCGTGCCCTGGTACAAGGGCCTGCCGGCGCTGGAGCGCAGCGTGGTCCGGTCCGAGCTGCGCACGGTGTCCCTCGCCACTGGCGAATACCTGTTTCGCTCGGGTTCGCGCTCGCCCGGCTGGTATGGGGTAGTGGCCGGCCTGGTGAAATGGTCGTCGCGCGGGCCGGACGGCCGGTCGCTGTCGCTGGCCGGCTTCAGCACTGGCAGCTGGTTCGGCGAAGCCACCATGATCCGCCGCGAACAATTCGAATACGAAGTCGTTGCCCTGCGCCCCAGCCAGATCGTGATCCTGCCCCGCGATACCTGCGAGCGCCTGTGGAACAACAACATCGAGTTCACCAAGGCCTTGATGATGCACCTGGCGCAACGGGTGAACTGGCTGATGGCCAGCTACACCGGTAACGTACTGCTGGATGTGGACACGACGGTGGCGCGCGCGGTTGCTGCGCAGTGCGATGCCGAGCAGCATTCCGGCTTCAACGGGCGCTTGAAGATTTCGCAGGAAGAGATCGCGGGGCTGTGCGGGGTGTCACGGCAGCGCTGCAACGCCACCTTGACCATGCTGGCGCGCGAGGGGGTGCTGCGGACGCATTACGGTGGGTTGACGGTACTGGATACCGACGCGCTGTATCGCTTTGCGAAAATCAGTCGAAAGCCCGCTGCGGGTTGAGGCGCTTCGGACTAGGATTCGCTTGAGGGTTTGCGTGTCTCTGTCGCCTTGGGCCTCGTCGACCTGACTAAAGCCGTTAGGTCGAATCTCGGGCGGAATACGGCGGCAAAAATATTTCACATCAACAACCGTCGATCTAAATAATCACTCTCTAGGGAACCTTTAAATGCCTTTAAAATCCCCTCTGGAGCTTTTAAATGGAATCTCCCCTCCCATTGCCAGTCGAACGCGCCCTCCAGAGACTCGGCAACGACATTTCGCTGGCCCGCAGGCGGCGCCACATATCCCAGGCTTCGCTGGCCGAACGCATGGGCGCATCCTTATCAACGGTGCGCCGCATGGAGAAAGGAGATGCCCGCGTGCCCATCCACTTCTTCACCCTCGCCCTACATGTCTTCGGCGAGATCCACGCGCTTGAGCACCTGCTGGACACACCGAACGACGAGATCGGACTCACGCTGATGGACGAGCGCTTGCCCAAGCGCGTGCGTAGCAAGTCCAGCAGCTCGTCAGGAGCATTGTGATGGCGACCATCGCACCGATCCGTCAACAAGTCCAACTAGGCATCGGTACGGCTCGGCAAGTCGCTCTTGGCAAGGACGTTGGACTGCGTGCGAACGAACTGGATGACATCGCAGCGGGTTTCGAACATAAGCAGATGGAAGCCACGGCTGCGCTGATCGGCCGTTAAGCGGCTTCCACCATCGCCCCACGCGGCCGGCGCCGCAATTCAACCACCTGTTCCGCGCCCACGGCCCGGGCACGCAATTGCCCACAGCCGCCCTCCACGTCCTGCCCCGCGCTGTTCCGGATCTTGGTCAACACGCCGCAGCGATGCAGAATGCGGACGATCTCGCGGATGCGTTCGGTGTCGGGACGCTGGTAGTCGTCCCCTTCCAGGCTATTGAAGGGAATGACGTTGAGCACGCCGAACTTGCCCTTGAGCAGACGCGGAATCGCGTCGAGCTCGTCGTCGCCGTCGTTGATGCCCTTGAGCAGCGTCCACTGGTACTGCACCGGGTAGCCCGTATCGCGGGCATATTTTTCACCCAGCTCGACCAGTTCTTCCGGCGTAATGTGCGGCGCGCGCGGCAGCAGGTGCCGACGCAGGTCGGCATTGGTCGTATGCAGCGACAGCGCCAGCGCGGGCTTGACGCGTTGCTGCGGTAAGGCGTCGAACACGCGCCGGTCACCCACGGTGGAGAACACCAGGTTCTTGTGGCCGATGTTGCCATCCGTGCCGAGCAGGTCGATGGCTTCGAGCACGTTGTCCAGGTTGTGCGCCGGTTCGCCCATGCCCATGAAGACGACCTTCTTCACCACGCGCTGACGTCGCGCCAGCACAAACTGGGCCAGGATTTCCATGCTGGAGACCTGGCGGATCAGGCCGCTCTTGCCCGTCATGCAGAAACGACAGCCCACCGCACAGCCGACCTGGGTGGAAACACAGAGCCCGTCACGCGGCAGCAGCACGCTTTCCACCATCTGGCCATCGGCCAGTGCAAGGAGCAGACGCGAGCCGTCGTTGCCGGCGTGCTCGGCGTGAATGCAGGCAAGGCCGTCCAGGTCCGCCGCCAGGGCGGGCAGCGCGTCACGCAGCGCCAGCGGCAGGTAATTGTCGAAGCGGCGCCGCCACGTGTCACTGTCGAACGCCTGCCCGGTCAGCCAGGCGCGCATGACCCGGCCGCGATGAGCCGGCTGGGCGCCTAGGACGGCGAGACGTTGGTGGAAATCGGAGTAGCGCATGGGGAGCGGATTTTACCGCGCCCCGCACGGGTGCTCGGCAGGCTCGATGCCCGGCATGGCGAGCCGGGCGAAGCCCCACCTACCCCGCAATGGCCTGGGCCAGTTGCTGGATGGACAGCGGCGCGCAACCCTCGGCGTCGTTGCTGACCGTCACGTAGGCCGGCTGGCCCGCGCCCGTAATGCCGCGGACCGTGCGCGCCAGCGCCGCGCGCGTGGGAAGATCCTCGCTGAGCAGGGCATTGAACGGATCATGCTTCTTCTGCGCGTCGGCATAACCGTATGCGCCGAACACGCGGTTCAGGTTCCAGCGGCAGACCAGCGGCCCCGGCCAGAGCGCGCGCAGCATCGGCAGTTGCGCGTCGATCGGCGGCATCTTGCCATGCAGCCCCAGGCAGAACGTGGCCCCATGCGCCTTGAGCGTGTCGACCAGCGCCTGACCCAGCAGTTCCGGGTCGCGCACTTCCACGGCGACGATCACGGCATCATGCGCGGACAATGCCTCCCGCACGGCGGCCAGCATGCGCCCCAGTTTCTCGAACAGCGATGCCGAGCGGCTCAACATGCCCAGAGGCAACGGACTCAGTTGGAACACCAGCACACCGAGCTTGGCCCCCAGGCCTTCGAGCGCCGGGCGCACGAATTCCTGGACAGCCACCGACGGGTCGAGGAAAAGCGGATTGGCCTGCCGCGTCCTGCCTGCTTCGCCACGCACCTGGGCATCGGTAACGCTGGCGGGGCATTTGACGACGAAACGGAAATCCTCATCGACCTGCCCCGCATAAGCGGCGTACTGGCTCGCCGTCAACGGCTGCCAGAACGTGCGGTCCACGCAGACCGTGCGCAAAAGCGGATGCTGGTGGTAGGCGCCAAGGCCGTGCCTGGACAGCGTGCTCGAATCGTATTCGCCGTCCCAGACCAGCCCTTCCCAGCCGGGGTATGACCAGGTGGAGACGCCAAAGCGCAACTGCGCCGGCAACTGCCGCGCGAGCGCGCGCCATTCCTGCGCCGCAGGAGCGGGAAGCACTCTGGCCATGCTCCGGAGGGCGGAAAGGTCGGGATTGTCAGGAGACGCGACATGCTGCGAGGCGTTAGCCGGCGGCACGGGTAGCGCATCTCCGAAAAGATCGTCTTGCATGCTTGTCGTTCTGGCGCGGGGATGGGCTATAGGGTACTTGAAGTAAGTATTTGGCTATTTTTGACAAAAAAATAGCGAACCAAGCTACGTTTTCGAGGTTCAACCGGCCATGCTGGAAGGCACCCATCTGAGCAGGAATTGGAAGATTCTGAAAACGAGCGCGCACGGTCGCAATAGATGAACAGCGGGACGCCGTCAAAGAACCATCATCGGGAGATTTGCCAATGAAACTTGGCGATCGCGCGGCCCAGCAGAAGGACTGTGGAGAAGGCGATGAGAGGGAAAGCTGGAGCGGGTGAAGGGAATCGAACCCTCGTATGAAGCTTGGGAAGCTGCCGTTCTACCATTGAACTACACCCGCTCGGGTGTCGTGTCCGGGTATCAAACCTGGACAGAGGCCGGAATTATAGCGCGGCTTTTTCTGGGCCGGGAGGCGGCTTCCCGCCCCCCGGTTTGACGGCTATCCGCCCTCAGTTTGCCGTGATGTTGGCGGCCTTGACCACCTTGCCCCAACGGTCCAGCTCCGACTGGGTATAAGCGCCCAGTTCCTTCGGCCCCATGAAGATGGCTTCCGCGCCCTGCTCCGCGGCCTTCTGGCGGAAGGCGTCGGTCTTCATGATCTTCTGGATTTCACCGGCGATCTTATCCACCACGGGAGCGGGCGTGTCCTTGGGCGCGTACATGGCGAACCACGACGACACGATCAGGTCGGGATAGCCGGCCTCGGCGGCGGTGGGCACGTCCGGCAGGGACGGCAGACGGGCGGTGCCGGTGACGGCCAGCGCGCGCAGCTTGCCGGCGGCGATCTGGCCCAACAGCGGCGGCGGCGTGGTGATGGTCATGTCCACGGCGCCGCCCAGCAGGTCGTTCAGCGCGGGGCCGGTGCCCTTATAGGGGATGTGCGCGATCTGCGTGCCGGCCATCTGGTTCAGCAGTTCGGTGGCCACCTGTTGCAGCGAACCGTTGCCCGACGACGCATAGTTCAGCTTGCCCGGGTTGGCCTTGGCGTACGCCACCAGTTCCTTGAGCGAGTTGATGGGCAGGTCCGGGCGCACCACCACCACTTGCGGCGCCGACAGCACGTTGGCGACGGGCGCGAAGTCCTTGATAGGATCCCAGCCGGCGGCGGGCGTGACGTGGGGCGTGATGACCTGGAAACCGGAATATTGCAGCAGCAGCGTGTAGCCGTCGGGGTTGGCGCGAGCCACGGCCTGCGCGGCGATGCCGCCGGAGGCGCCCGGCTTGTTCTCGACCACGACGCTTTGCCCCAACGCCGCGCCCAGGGGTTGGGCGATCAGGCGGGCGGCGATGTCGGTGGTGCCGCCGGGTGCGGCGGACACGATCAGCGTGACGGGGCGGTTGGGAAAGGCCGCTTGTGCGCTGGCGGCGCCCGCGGCGACGGTCAGGGCGGCGGTGATACCGGCACGCAGGATGGTGGGCAGGCTGGGCAATGCCATGGGATGTCTCCTTGGTTTTTTATAGGTGTGGTCAAAACGGATGAATCTGACTGCGGTACTGATAAGCGACGAACGCGGCCTGGTACGGCATGACCGCGCTACTGCGGCCGCCTTACTGCGGAAATCTCTCGGCCAGCCAGGCTGGCGCCGTGTGGGTCGCCAGGCGCGGCCCCGCTTGCAGCAGGGCGTTGGACAGGTCTCGCTGCACCAGCGCGGGCAAGCCGCGCACGATGGCCAGCAACGGTTCCAGCGACACGCCGGTGTCCACGCCCATGCAGGCAAACATATGCACCAGCTCTTCGGTGTTGACGTTGCCGCTGGCGCCGGGCGCATACGGGCATCCGCCCAGGCCGCCGGCCGCCGCATCAAAGCGGGTGATGCCGGCCTGCCAGGCGGCGATGGCATTGGCCAGCGCCATGCCGCGCGTATTGTGCAGGTGCACGGTCAGCGCCACGCCGGGCAGGCGCGCGGCGGCTTGTTCACACAAGGCGGCCACCTGCGTCGGGAACGCCATACCGGTGGTGTCGCACAGGGTGATGCCGGTAGCGCCCGCGTCGACCAGGCGCGCGGCCAGGTCCAGCACCTGGTCGGCCGCTACGTCGCCGTCGAACGGACAGCCGAAGGCGGTGGACAAGGACACATTGCACGGCGTGCTGCTGCGGCCCGCAGCGGCCAACACCTGCGACAGTTCAGCAAAGGACTGATCGCGTGTCATGCGCAGGTTGGCGCGGTTGTGGGTTTCGCTGCACGACATGACCAGGTTCATCTCGTCAGTGCCCGCTTCCAGCGCGCGTTCCAGCCCGCGGATATTGGGCACCAGCGCGGTGTAGATCACGCCCGTACGGCGACGGATGCGGCGCATCACCTCGGACGCGTCGGCCAGCGCGGGGATGGCCTTGGGCGACGTGAAGCTGGTGACCTCGATGCGCGCAAAGCCGCAGTCGGACAAGGCATCCACGAAGGCGACCTTGTCGTCGGTGGCGACCAGGGCTTTTTCAATCTGCAGGCCGTCGCGGGGGCCGACTTCGTTGATCTCGATCTGGGTAGGGCCGGCGTTCATGCAATCACTCCCTTGGCGCGCAGTGCGTCGCGTTGTTCGTCCGACAAGCCCGCCTGCGCCAGCACGGCGTCGGTGTGCTCGCCCAACGTGGGCGCGCGCTCGCGCACGGCGCCTGGGTTGGCCGACAGGTAAGGGAAGACGGCGGGCATGTCCACCTGCACGCCGGCGGCGGATTCCACGGTGGTGATGGCGTTGCGGGCGCGGTAGTGCGGGTCGGCGGCGATATCCGCGACCGAATAGATGCGGCCGGCGGGCACGCCCGCCTCCAGCATCGCGGCCAGCACGTCGTCGATGTTGCGGGTCAGCGTCCAGGCGCCGATGGCGGCATCGATCTCGGCCACGCGTTTGGCGCGGCCGTCGTTGTGCGCCAAGGCCGGATCCTGGCCCAGGTCGTCGCGGCCGATACGGGCCATCAAGCGGGTATAGATGGCGTCGCCGTTGCCGGCGATGAGCACATAGCCGTCCTGGCATGGATAGGCGTTGGACGGCGCAATGCCGGGCAGCGATGCCCCGGCGGGCTCGCGCACGGCGCCGAACACGGAGTATTCGGGCAACAGGCTTTCGCTGAGATTGAACAGGCTTTCGTACAGCGCCGTGTCGATCACCTGCCCCACACCGCCGCGGGCATCGCGCTGGTACAGCGCCATCATCACGCCCAGCGCGCCATGCAGGCCGGCGATGGTGTCGCCCAGCGACAGGCCCGCCCGCACCGGCGCGCGGCCTGGTTCGCCGTTCAGGTAGCGCAGCCCGGCCATGGCTTCGCCGATGGCGGCAAAGCCGGGCTCGCGCGCCTTGGGGCCGGTCTGGCCGTAACCCGAGATGCGCAGCATGATCAGGCGCGGGTTCAGCGCATGCAGGGTCTCCCACGACAAGCCCCATTTTTCCAGGGTGCCGGGGCGAAAGTTCTCGATCAGCACGTCGGCCTGCTGGGCCAACAGGCGCACAATGTCCTGGCCTTCCTCTTGGCGCAGGTCCACGCACACCGATTGCTTGTTGCGCGACTGCGCTTCCCACCACACGGACGTGCCTTCGTGCAGCAAGCGCCATTTGCGCAGCGGATCGCCCTGCCCGGGCGGTTCGATCTTGATGACCTGCGCGCCAAAATCCGCCAGGGTCTTGGCGGCGAACGGCCCTGCTATCAGTTGACCCAGCTCCAGCACGCGGATGCCAGCAAGAATCTGCCCAGCCATTTCGCCTCCCTGGCGACACTCGATATTGATGGACGGCAGTGTGCGCGCAAAGCGGCGCCGGGCGGAATGGACAATCGGGGAAAGGGGCATTCCCGGAACGAGAAACCCCAGGCAAACCCGTAGACGCGAAAAAGCTCAGCTATCACCGCGCAGGTGCGCCAGCAACAGGCGGGCGGCCACGGTCAAAGTGTCCGCGTCGCGCACGCCCAGCAGCAGCCAGCGGCGCGCCCATTCGTCGGTCAGCGGGATCAGCTTGATCGGCATGGAGCGCGCATGCGGCTCGGCCGCGATGCGCGGCAGGATGCCCACGCCACGGGTCGCCGAGACCATGCGGCAGATTGCGTCAAAGCTGCGCACCTGGATGCGCAAGCGCATGGCCCGGCCCAGGCGGCCGCTTTCGTCGGACAAGCGGGTGGCCAGCGACGTGGCCGGCGGCAGGCCCACGTAGTCGTAGGCCAGCGTGTCCGCAAACGCCACCTGCGGCTCTGCGGCCAGCGGATGGCGCTGCGGCACGATCAGCACCAGTTCATCCAGGCGGTACGGAAAGGTCGACAAACCGTCGGCGGGGGTGCGGTCGGCGAATACGCCGATATCGGCGCGATTCTCCAGCACGGCAGTGACGATGTCGCTGCTGTTCTGCTCTTCCAGGTCGATCCGCACGGCCGGGTGGCCATCCATGAAGGCGGCCAGGTCTTCGGGCAGGAACTGCGTGAGCGACGAGGTATTGGCGGCAATGCGCACCTGTCCTCGCACACCTTGGGCGAAGTCCGACAGCGCGCCCGCCATCTGCTCCACTTCCTGCAACACGCGCAACGCGTGGACCAGGCAAGCCTGGCCGGCGTCGGTCAGCTCCACCCCCGCGGCGTTGCGATACAGCAGCGGGGTGCCCAGGGCGGCCTCCAGATCGGAAATCCGCTTGCTGGCCGCCCCCACCGCCAGGTGCGACTGGCGTGCGCCGGCCGAGATGCTGCCCTGGCGCGCCACGGCAACAAACAGGGCAAGCGTGACGAGGTCGATGCGGGCAACGTTCATGACAGGAAACCGGGGCGGCGTTCGCCCAGTAGGAAGCCGGGGTGGGAACTATAGCCGGGAGGGTCTGCGACAAATATGTCCCTATTTTAATGCCCCTCCGACAGGGCGGTCGGACTAGGCTGCCACTACAATTCCCCCCATGACTACGAATAACCCCGCGGACACTCCCGCGAACAACTCCGCGACCACGCCTGTGAACACCCCCGCAACACCCGCCGGCGACGCCGCTGCCACGCCCCTTTCCCCGGAAACGCAGGCCGCACTGGCCAGTACCGAGCATGCGCCGAACAGCCCGGGCGCCACGCACATCCGCAGCTTCGTGCACCGCCGTGGCCACATCACCCAGGGCCAGTTGGCCGCGCTCGAGCGCCTGATGGGCCAGTGGTCCCTGCCCTACGCGCCTCGTCGCCTCGATCCCGCCACCGCGTTCGGCCGCCAGGCGCCGACGGTGCTGGAGATCGGCTTCGGCATGGGCGAGACCACCGAGAAGATCGCGCTGGCTCGTCCTGGCGACAATTTCCTGGGCGTGGAAGTGTTCAACGCCGGCGTCGGTTCGCTGCTGCGCCGCATTGAAGATTCCAGCATCCCGAACCTGCGCATCATCCAGCACGATGCCGTCGAGGTCGTGCGCGACATGATCGCGCCGGATTCGCTGGCCGGCGTACACATCTATTTCCCCGATCCCTGGCCCAAAAAGCGCCACCACAAGCGCCGCCTGGTCCAGCCGCCGTTCATCTCGCTGCTGGCCAGCCGTATCGCGCCCGGCGGCTACATCCATTGCGCCACGGACTGGGAAGACTACGCGGTGCAAATGCTGGAAGTGCTGGGCAACGAGCCGCAGCTGCAAAACACCGCGGACGGCTATGCGCCGCGCCCCGATTACCGCCCCCTGACCAAATTCGAGACACGCGGCCTGCGTCTGGGCCACGGCGTCTGGGACCTGATCTTCAAGCGAGTTGCCTGATGCTCTATCCGTCGATTGAACCCTACCGCCACGGCTTTCTGGATACCGGTGACGGCCACCAGGTCTACTGGGAACTCTGCGGCAATCCGCAGGGCAAGCCGGCGGTCTTCCTGCATGGCGGCCCTGGCAGCGGCTGCTCGCCGGTGCATCGCCAACTGTTCGATCCGCAGCGCTACAACGTGCTGCTGTTCGATCAGCGCGGTTGCGGCCGGTCGACGCCGCACGCCAGCCTGGACAACAACACGACCTGGCACCTGGTGGCCGACATCGAACGGCTGCGCGCCGAGGTGATGGGTGCCGACAAGTGGCTGGTGTTCGGGGGTTCCTGGGGATCGACGCTGTCGCTGGCCTACGCCGAGACGCATCCGGACCACGTCAGCGAACTGGTGCTGCGCGGCATCTTCGCGCTGCGCCGCGCCGAGATCGACTGGTTCTATCAAGAAGGCGCATCGTGGCTGTTCCCCGATCGCTGGGAAGACTACTTGGCGCCCATCCCCGAAGCCGAGCGCGGCGACCTGGTGACGGCCTATCACAAGCGTCTGACGGGCTCGGACCCCGCCGAACAGTTGCGCGCGGCCAAGGCCTGGAGCAAGTGGGAAGACAGCACGATCACGCTGCTGCCCAGCCCGCGCCACCAGCAAAGCCACGCCGCCGACCGCGCCGCGCTGGCCTTTGCGCGTATCGAGAACCACTATTTCGTGAACGCGGGCTTCATGGAAGAAGGCCAGCTGATTCGCGGCGCCTACAAGCTGCGCGATATTCCCGGCACCATCGTGCAAGGCCGCTACGACAGCTGCACGCCGATGCGCACTGCGTGGGACCTGCACCGCGCGTGGCCCGAGGCCGAGTTCCATGTCGTGCCAGACGCGGGCCACGCCTTTGACGAACCCGGCACGCTGGCGCGTTTGATCGCGACCACCGATGCCTACGCAAAACGATAAGGAGACCGCCATGCACATCACCCTGAACGGAGACGCCCGCGAGTTCCCGCTGGACACCACGGTGAACGAGCTGCTTGAAACCCTGGGCTACGCCGGCAAGCGCGTCGCCGTGGAGCGCAACGGCGAAATCGTGCCCAAGAGCCAGCACGGCCAGACCGCGCTGACCGACGGCGACCAGATCGAGATCGTGGTCGCGGTGGGCGGGGGCTGATCGTCCCTGACCGCGTAGGCGGATCGAAGGATCCGTGTGAAGGGCTGCAGCAATGCAGCCCTTTTTGCTGGACCGCAGCCGCGATCCCCGCAATGGATAGTGCGAATGCACTAGCGCGGTCTACGGCGAAAGCGCATATACCGCAGCACGCCATCGCCACGCCCTGCGCCGAGCCCCCTGCAACTTCCTTGCATTCTTGCGTAGTCTGACCGGGGGCTAGCAACCTGTTACACGTTAACCCCTCGTCTCACGGCGATGGGTGGGGTCATAATCGGCGTTGCTGGCGTTGTCGTCGTACTGTTGTCTTGCTGTTGTTCTAGCGTTGCACATTGCCCTACGGGGCACAGGAGGCATCATGAACACCGCGGTCATCATTAACCTCATCATCCAGCTTGTCGCCGGCGCCGCCGGGGGCAATGGCCTGGGCAAGATGCTCCAGCAGTTCAACCTGGGCCCTTTGGGCAATACGATCGCCGGCGCGATCGGGGGCTTGGCCGGCGGGTCCTGGCTGGCCCCGATGCTCACCGCCGGAGCCGGCGCCATGGCGGCGGGCAATAGCGGCATGGATCTGTCTTCAATTGCCGGCAGCGTCGTCGGGGGGGGTGTCGGCGGTGCGGTATTGACGCTGATCGCCGGCGCCGTACGCAAGATGTTCGCGGGCCGCGCGCCCTGACCGCACTTTCTCTTTCTCTCACCGCAACATAGATAAAGGAAACACTATGGGTCTGCTCAATTTCATCAAGGACGTTGGAGAAAAGCTCT
>JBEBOQ010000070.1:0-25781 GCA_040396375.1 Achromobacter xylosoxidans | reverse complement strand
GGGTGTTGGGCGCGGCGCCGAATTGGGTGCTGCTGCCCGAAAAAATCTTGGAGTCGGTGGAAAGCTGGGTGTGCGTTTCCAGGCCGATGACGATTTCCCAGTTCATGCTTAGGCGTCCTGCTGGGCCGGCGTGGCCTTGTGCCACGTCGTGACTTGTTGGTAGCGGTCGGCGATGGCCAGGAGGCGGCCTTCGTCGAAGTAGTTGCCGATGATCTGCAGGCCGACGGGGCGCTTGGCGCCGGCGCCGGTGCCGAAACCGCAAGGGATCGACATGGCCGGCAGGCCCGCCAGGCTGACGCCCAGCGTGTAGACGTCGGCCAGCCAGTCGGCGGTGGGGTCGTCGCGGTTGTCGCCGATGTTCTTGGCGACCGTGGGGGTCACCGGGCCCATGATGACGTCGCACTGGCCGGCGAAGGCGCGCTGGAAGTCCTGGGCGATCATGCGGCGCAGGCGCTGGGCCTGCAGGTAGTAGGCGTCGTAATAGCCGTGCGACAGCACGTAGGTGCCGATCAGGATGCGGCGCTTGACCTCGTCGCCGAAGCCTTCGGCGCGCGAGCGGCTGATCATTTCGTTCAGGTCGCCATACTGCGCGGCGCGGTGGCCGTAGCGCACGCCGTCGTAGCGGGCCAGGTTGCTGGACGCTTCGGCGGGGGCGATGACGTAGTAGGCGGGGATGGCCAATTCGGTACGCGGCAGCGACACCGGCACGCGCACGGCGCCCAGGGCTTCGAATTGGGCCAGGGCGGCTTCCACCGCGGCGGCCACGTCCGGGGCCAGCCCGGCGCCGAAATATTCCTCGGGCACACCGATGCGCAGGCCCTTCAGGGGCTGGCTGCCGGCGGCGTCGAAACGGGCCTGCGCCGCATCGAAGTCGCGGCGCACGCGGCCCGGCTCGTTGACGGCGGCGTCGCATTTTTCCAGGCTGGTGGCGTCGCGCGGATCAAAGCCGCTGATGACGTCCAGCAGTTCGAGCAGGTCGCGGCTGCTGGGGGCCAGCGGGCCGGCCTGATCCAGGCTGGAACCGAAGGCGACCATGCCGTAGCGCGAAACCGTGCCGTAAGTGGGCTTGATGCCGCTCACGCCGCACAAGGCGGCGGGTTGGCGGACCGAGCCACCCGTATCGGTGCCGGTAGCGGCGGCCACCAGGCGGGCGGCTACGGCCGCGGCCGAGCCGCCCGACGAGCCGCCGGGCACGGCGGTCAGATCCCAGGGGTTCTTCACGGCGCCGTAGGCCGAGTTTTCGTTGCCCGAGCCCATGGCGAATTCGTCGCAGTTCAGCTTGCCCAGCGACACCGCGCCGGCGGCTTGCAGGCGCTCGACCACGGTGGCGTCGAACGGGCTGACGTAGCCTTCCAGCATCTTGCTGCCGGCGGTGGTGCGCCAGCCGCGGGTGACGAAGGCGTCCTTGTGGGCGATGGGCACGCCGGCCAGGGGGCCGGCGTTGCCGGCGGCCAGCGCGGCGTCGGCGGCGCGGGCCTGGGCCAGCGTCAATTCGGCGTCAATATGTAAGAAGGCGTTCAGGCCGCTGGCCGCGTCGGCGGCCGCCAGCGAGCTTTGCGCCAGCTCGACGGCGCTGACCTGGCGTTGGGCGAGGGCCGCGCGCAGGGCGGCGATCCCCTCGAATTGGGTGTGCAGGGCGGGTTGGGTCATGGCTTAGTCGAGAACCTTGGGGACCAGGAAAAGGCCGTCCTGGGCATCGGGGGCGTTGGCCAGCAGTTCGGCGCGGCGGGCCTCCGAAGCGGTTTCGGTGACCGCGTCCTGGCGCAGGCGCAGCACGATGTCCTCGTGGGCGGACAGCGGGTGGGCCAGGGGTTCGACGCCTTGGGTGTCGACGGCCTGCAGCCGTTCGATCAGGTGGAGGATGCCATTGAGCTCGGCTTGCGCGTGGCCGCGCTGGTCCGGGGTCAGTTCGATTCTGGCCAGCCTGGCAATGCGGGCCACATCTGTGTCATTGAGCGCCATGGGGATTGCGAATATCGAGAAGCGAAGGCCGAGGGGCGGGACTGGGCAGTATGCACATGCCAAACCCGTTACAAAGCTTGAATAGCCTGCATTTATGCGCTATTTCCGGGGAAATTATAAGTTATGATTCACGGTTTAATCGCCGTGATGACAGGCGGACCCGACCTTTCTCGGGTCGTACGCCCCGCGGCATGACCCCAATTCCCCCCAGAATTTAGCTGAGCTCCCATGTTCGGATTCCTGCGCAGTTATTTTTCCAGCGATATGGCGATCGACCTCGGTACCGCCAATACGCTGATCTACGTCCGCGGCAAGGGCATCGTGCTCGATGAACCGTCCGTGGTCGCAATCCGTCATGAAGGCGGTCCTCACGGCAAGAAGATCATCCAGGCCGTCGGCCACGAAGCCAAGCAGATGCTCGGCCGCGTTCCCGGCAACATAGAGGCCATCCGGCCCATGAAGGACGGCGTCATCGCCGACTTCACGGTCACCGAACAGATGCTCAAGCAGTTCATCCGCATGGTGCACCCCCGCAACATGCTGGCGCCCAGCCCGCGCATCATCGTCTGCGTGCCCTGCGGCTCCACCCAGGTTGAACGCCGCGCCATCCGCGAATCGGCCCTGGGCGCGGGCGCGTCCCACGTCTTCCTGATCGAAGAACCCATGGCCGCGGCCATCGGCGCCGGCCTGGCCGTCTCCGACGCCAGCGGCTCCATGGTCGTCGACATCGGCGGCGGCACCACCGAGGTGGCGGTCATCTCGCTGGGCGGCATGGTCTACAAGGGCTCCGTGCGCGTCGGCGGCGACAAGTTCGACGAGGCCATCGTCAACTACATCCGCCGCAACTACGGCATGCTGATCGGCGAGCCCACCGCCGAACTCATCAAGAAGGAAATCGGCTCGGCATTCCCGGGTTCCGAAGTCCGCGAGATCGAGGTCAAGGGCCGCAATCTGGCCGAAGGCGTGCCGCGCAGCTTCACGGTTTCGTCCAACGAGATCCTTGAATCCCTGACCGATCCGCTCAACCAGATCGTTTCCGCCGTCAAGATCGCTCTTGAGCAAACCCCGCCCGAACTTGGCGCCGACATCACCGACAAGGGCATCGCCCTGACCGGCGGCGGCGCCCTGTTGCGCGACCTGGACCGCCTGCTGCAAGAAGAAACCGGCCTGCCGGTGGTGGTCGCCGACGATCCCCTGACCTGCGTCGTGCGCGGTTGCGGCGAAGCGCTGGAACACCTTGAGAAACTGGGCGCGATCTTCATCAACGACTAATACTGCCCGCCAGCCCGGAGCCCCGCTTTTCCACGGCTCCGGCCGCTGCGGGGGCGGCGGGCGCGGGCGCCCGGGCTGAGATTCATGCAACGACAAGGGACCCCCCCCCTATTCAGGCGCGGCCCACCTGCGGAGGTGCGGCTGGTTGTTCTGGTCGCCCTGGCGTTGGCCCTGATCATCATGGATTCGCAATGGCGCATGCTGGAACCAGCACGCCGAGCGGTATCCGTGGCGCTGTACCCCTTCCAGCGCGCCGTCATGGCGCCGCGCGACCTGGTCCAGCAAGTCAACGAATGGGTCAACGCGGCCAATCTCATCCGTAGCGAAAACGAAGCCCTGCAACGCCAGCGCATCGAACTGGCCCAGGTGGCCACGCATGCGGCGCAGCTGGCCGCTGAAAACGCCCAATTGCGCCGTCTGCTCGGCGTGACCGACACCGTGGCGCAGTCGGCCGTGGTGGTGGAAGTGCTGTACGAACCCACCAACGCCTTCAACCAGCGGCTGGTGTTCAACAAGGGCAGCAAGGCCGGCCTGGCGCCGGGCATGCCGGTGATCGATGAAGGCGGCGTGGTCGGCCAGATCGTGCGCGTCACGCCCATGACGGCCGAGGCCGCCCTGGTCACCGACGAACAGGTATCGATCCCGGTGCAATTGCTGCGCAACGGCCTGCGCCTGATCGCCTTTGGCGGGAACTCTCCCGGCAAGATGGAGGTCCGTTACCTCGCGGCCAATGCCGACATCAAGGAAGGCGATACCATCGTCACCAGCGGCGTCGGCGGCCTGTTTCCCGCCGGCCTGCCGGTGGCCAAGGTGACCTCGGTCGAGCGCGACACCGCTTCCGGCTTCGCCCGCGCCGTCTGCGAGCCGCTGGCCCACCCGGAGCGCTATCGCCACTTCCTGGTCCTGCAGGTGGATGTGGAACGTGCCGAGTCCAACCGTCAGGAGGTCGATTCCGGTGGATCGGACTAATCAATCATCAGGGCAACCCAGGCGTCGCCTGGGCACGCCCACCAATGTGCACCCCGAGCGCCTTTCCGGCCCGGCGCACGGCGTTTTCGTCTGGGGCACCATCCTGCTGGTCTGGCTGGTGTCGCTGCTGCCATGGCGGCTGTGGCAGGGCGCGCCCGATGTCCTGATCCTGATCATCGCTTTCTGGTGCGTGCACGAGCCGCGCCGCGTCGGCCTGTTCACTGCCTTCTGCTTCGGCTTGCTGATGGACGTGCACGACGCCGGTCTGCTTGGCGAACACGCGTTGTCCTACACCCTGGTGGCCTACGGCGCCGTCGTGCTGCACCGGCGCCTGCAGCGTTTCGACCTCTGGAGCCAGGCCATGCACATGCTGCCTGTGTTCCTGATCGCGCGCTTCGTCACGCAGATCATCCATGCCTGGCTGGCCGGCAAATGGCCGGGCTGGGACTGGGGCGTCAGCGTCGCCATCACCGCCGCCCTGTGGCCGCTGGCGGGTTGGGTCCTGCACTTGCCGCAGCGCGGTGCCGACGACGCCGAGTCTTCCTCCGCCTGACGGCGGCGCCGCGTCATGTTCGAATTCAAGAAAACCGGCCAGCAGCAAAAGCAGCGCTTCCGCCTGCGCGCCTGGGTGGGCGGCGTGTTTGCGCTGGCCTGCTTCGGCGTACTGGTGGGCCGGTTCTGGTACCTGCAGGTGGACCGCTACGAAGGCTTGTCCGAGCGCGCCGACCGCAACCGCATCGCGGTCGTGCCAATCCCGCCGCGCCGCGGCGAGATCCTGGACCGCAACGGCGAAGTCCTTGCCCGCAACTACCGCACCTACACACTGGAAGTCGTGCCGGCGCATGCCGGCAACATGACCGCGCTGTTCGAACGCCTGACCCAGGTCGTCTACATCAGCCCGGCCGACCAGCGCCGCTTCAAGCGCCGCGCAGCGGAATCCAGCCGCTACGCCAGCCTGCAGCTGCGCAACAATCTGAACGAAACCGAGGCCGCCTGGTTCGCGGCCCACGCCTTCCAGTTTCCGGGCGTGGAACTGCGCGCCCGCTGGGTCCGTGAGTACCCGCAAGGCGTGTCAGCCGCCCACGTGGTGGGCTATATCGGCCGCATCGCCGAAGGCGACAACGAAGAACTCGAACGCGCCGGCCTCCTGGGCAACTATCGCGGCACCGACGTCATCGGCAAGAAGGGCATCGAGAAAACCTGGGAAGAAGCCCTGCACGGCCGCACCGGCCTCGAAGAAGTCGAAGTCACGGCGGGCGGGCGCCCCATGCGCACGCTGCGCCGGATCGACCCCGTTCCCGGCTCGGACATCATGCTGTCCATTGACCTGGGCCTGCAGAAGGTGGCCGAGGAAGCCTTCGAAGGCCAGCGCGGCGCGTTGGTCGCGATCGATCCGGACACCGGCGAGGTACTGGCTTTCGTGTCGCAACCCTCGTTCGACCCGAACCTGTTCGTTGATGGCATCGACGTGGACAACTGGCGCATGCTGAACGAGTCGCCGGACCATCCGCTGATCAACCGCCCGCTGTACGGCACCTACCCGATCGGTTCCACCTACAAGCCTTTCGTCGGCCTGGCGGCGCTGGAACTGGGCAAGCGCCGCGCCACCGACCGCATCTCGGACCCCGGCTACTACGAGTTCGGCGGCCAGAAATTCCGCAACGCCGGCGGCGCAGCCTACGGCATGACGGACATGCACAAGGCGATCGTGGTGTCGTCCGACACTTATTTCTATTCGCTCGGCCCCGAGATCGGCGTGAACGCGCTGCACGACTTCACCAAGCAGTTCGGTTTTGGCCAGATCACCGGCATCGACCTGGAAGGCGAGAAGCGCGGCGTGCTGCCGTCCACCGACTGGAAGCGGTCCGCCTATAAAGACAAGGACCGCCAGCGCTGGTACGCCGGCGAAACCATTTCCGTGGCGGTGGGCCAGGGCTACAACGCCTTCACCTTGCTGCAGCTGGCCCAAGGCACGTCGACCCTGGCCAACAATGGCTTGTTCCGCCGGCCGCACCTGGTGCACGCAGTACGAGACCCGCGCACCGGCGTGGCCAAGCCCACCGAGTCGGCGCCCGACTACCGTATCCCCTTGAAGCAGGCCAACGTCGACGTCATCAAGAACGCCATGGCCGACGTCGTCCGCGCCGGCACGGCCCGCCGCGCCTTCGCCAACGCCCCATACCAGGCTGCAGGCAAGACCGGCACTGCCCAGGTGTTCAGTCTGCGCGGCGGCCACTACCGTGCCAGCGCCATCGATGAACGCCTGCGCGACCACGCGCTGTTCATGGGCTTCGCGCCGCTCGAACATCCGCGCATCGCCATCTCGCTGATCGTCGAAAACGCCGGCTGGGGCGCCAGCGTGGCGGCTCCGGTGGCGCGCAAGGTGTTCGATTACTGGCTGGCCAAGGATCGGCAGGACAAGATCGTGCGGCCCGACCGCAACCCGCCGCTGGCCACCGTTGAAACCATTACCTCCGACGTGGTGCGCCGATAATGAAGCGTCTCGGCCTGATCCTGTTGCGCGTCTTCACGGCTTTCGATTGGCCGCTCTTGGCCATCCTGATGATGTTCGCCGCGCTCGGCCTGACCGTCATGCATTCGGCCGTTGGCGGCACTGACTGGCGTTTCGCCGAGCAGTCGCGCAACTTCATCATCGCGTTCTTCGCCATGTGGGTCATGGCGCTGATCCCGCCCAAGTGGCTGATGAAGCTGGCGCTGCCGTTCTATGTCACCGGCGTGGTGCTGCTGTTGGGCGTGGAGTTCTTCGGTGAAACCAGCAAGGGCGCGACCCGCTGGCTCAACCTGGGCGTCACTCGCATCCAGCCGTCTGAAATGATGAAGATCGGCGTGCCCATGATGCTGGCCTGGTACTTCCAGCGCCACGAGGGCGCGGTGCGCATCCGCGACTTCCTGGCCGCCGCCGCCATGCTGGCCGCACCGTTCGGCCTGATCGTGCTGCAACCCGACCTGGGCACCGCGCTGCTGGTGTTCGGCGCCGGCTTTTTCGTCATCTATTTCGCCGGCCTGTCGTTCAAGCTGCTGGTCCCGGTCATGCTGGCCGGCATCATCGCCATCGGCACACTGGTCTACTACGAAGACCAACTCTGCGAACCCGACGTCAATTGGGTGGTGCTGCACGACTACCAGAAGCACCGCGTCTGCACGCTGCTCAACCCCAGCTCGGACCCCCTGGGCAAGGGCTTCCACACGATTCAGTCGATGATCGCGGTGGGTTCGGGCGGCGTCTACGGCAAGGGCTACATGAAGGGCACCCAGACGCATCTGGACTTCATCCCCGAACGCACGACCGACTTCATCTTCGCGGTCTATGCCGAAGAATTCGGCCTGTATGGCGGCATCGCGATCCTGGTCCTCTACGGCCTGATGATGGCCCGCGGCCTGACGATCGCGTCGCGCGCGTCATCCCAGTTTGGCCGATTACTCTCCGGCGCGCTGACGATGATGCTATTCATCTACGTGTTCGTGAACGTCGGCATGGTGACAGGCATCCTGCCCGTGGTCGGCGTCCCCCTGCCTTTCATGAGCTACGGCGGCACAGCCCTCTTCACCATGGGCATCGCATTCGGGATCATGATGAGTATTAGTCGGCATCGGTCGGTTAAGGCTTAAAGGCGTTGCCTTCGTAAGCCCCGCCCTCCCGAGCCACCAACGCAACAGGCGGCTCAAGAACCCCTGAGCCGCCTGCACAAAACAAGCATCAAACCAAAACAAAAACCCTACGGCAACGCATCCGCCACGCCCAGATCGGAAGCCAGCGTCTTCAATCCGTCCCAGATGCGGGAGTCGAATTCCAGGGAATCCGCGTTCAGGGCGCGGTTGCGGGCTTCGTATTCGCCCGGGTATTGGACACCTTCCACGCCGGGTTGCGGCGGGCAGGCGTGCAGGTAGTCGATGAAAGCGCCCACTTCCATCGAGCGCCAGTCCGTATTGAAGTCCACCTGCGGGTCCAGCAGCAGCGCGAACATATTGTTCGTGGCCACCCCGTTGCGCGGATGTTCTGGTTGGATCGTGCCGCCACCTGACAGCACGCCGGCCAGCAGTTCGGCAACCAACCCCATTGCGTAACCTTTGTGGCCGCCGAACGGCAACAGGGCGCCCGGCGGGTCCGAGAACAGGGCGTTCGGGTCCGTGGTCGGATTGCCTTGCGCGTCGATCAGCGATCCCGGCGGCGCCTGTTCGCCCTTGGCGGCCAGGACGCGGGCCTTGTTCACCGCGATCGAGCTTGTCGCCATGTCCACGATGAACGGCGGGCGGCCGCCCGGCAGCGGGCCGGCGAAGCACAGCGGATTGGTCGTCAGGCAAGCGCGGGCGCCGCCGAACGGCGCGACGGTGGGCGCGCGGTTGATCACGTTGGTGAACGCCAGCAGGATCAGGCCCTTGGCCGCCACCATCTCGCCGTAGTGGCCCATGCGGCCCAGGTGATGGCTGTGGCGCAGCGTCAGGATGCACTGGCCGTGCTCCTGCGTGCGTTCGATGGCCTTCTCGATGGCCACCTTGCCCACGTGCTGACCCAGTCCGTTATGGCCGTCGTAGGCCAGCATGGCGCCGCGGTCGTTGAGCAATTCGGGGCGGCCGTCGGCTTGTGCCAGGCCTTCGCTCAGCACGCGCCGGTAGTTCGTCAGGATCGACAGGCCGTGGCTGGTGTAGCCGACGCGGTCGGACTCCACCAAGTGCTCGGCCACGTCGCGCGCGATATCTTCGGGTACGCCTTGCGCCATCAGCGCACGGCGTCCGAATTCATTGGCTTGGGCGATAGAGATTTTCATAATGCGGCCTCCTTACAGCCAGCCCAACCAGCGCCAGTACGTCATGCCCATCACGATCATCAACGCGTAGCCGATGATGGTGACCAGGATGCCGACCTTGGCGAACTGCTTGGCATTGAAGGTTTCGGTGCCCAGGCACACCATGTTCTGCGGCGCGTTGATCGGCAGGATGAAGCCATAACTCACCACGAAACCCAGCAGCATGGTCATGCCCAGGCGGCTGAAATCGCCCGGCAGCGTGGCCAGCACCGAGATCAGGATCGGCAGCATCGCCGAGGTCAGCGCGGTGGCGCTGGCGAACCCCAGGTGGATGATGATCAGGAAGGCCGACAGGATCGCGAAGATGGCCAGCGGGCCGAGATGGTCCAGGCCGGTGTGCGCCACCACCTGGTTGCCCAGCCATTGGCCGGCCTGCGTGGTCAGCAGCGCGGTGCCCAGGCTGATGCCGACGCCGAACACGATCACGGTGCCCCATGGAATGCGCGATTGCACGTCTTTCCAGGTCATCACGCCAAAGCGCGGCAGCAACAGCAGGACCAGGCCGAAGTAGGTGGTCGAGGTGGTGTCGAACTTGTGCAGCTTGCCTTCGGTCGACCAGAACAGCAGCAGCATGATCGACACGGCCATCAGGCGCTTTTGCGCGCCGGTCATGGGGCCCAGCTCAAGCAGCGACTTCTCGACGGCTTCCTTGCCTCCCGCGATGCTGTCGCTTTCCGGCGGCAGCAGCTTGAGCACGATGACGATCAGCACGGCCGACATGATCAGCGACCAGGGGGCGCCGGCGATCAGCCAGTCCGACCAGGCCACGCGCTGGCCCAGCATCTTTTCCATGAAGCCGACCGTCAGCAGGTTCTGCGCGGCGGCGGTCTGGATGCCGACGTTCCAGATGCTGGTGGCCTGCGCCACGATGATCATGATGCCGGCGGCGATGTTGGAGCGCTTGTCCACGCCGAAGGCCGCGATCACGCCCATCATGATGGGCACCACGGCCGCGCTGCGGGCAGTGGCGCTGGGCACCACCAGGCTCAGCACGATGGTCACCGCGATACATCCGATCAGGATGCGGCGCGTGCTGGTGCCTACCTTGGCCAGGGTCACGAGCGCGATGCGCCGGTCCAGCCCGGTGAAGGTCATGGCGGCGGCAATGAACAAGGCGCCGGTCACCAGCGCCAGCGCCGAATTGGAGAAGCCGGTCAGCGCCATGCTGATCGCGGCCGACGTGCCATAGACCACTTGCGGGTCTTTGATTGTCGGAGCCGTGCCCAGCAGGAAGGCCATCAGCGTCGTGATCATGATCGCGCTGGCTTCGTAGGACACGGCTTCGGTAATCCAGACGACCACCGCGAACGCCAGGATGGCCAGCATCCGGTGGCCGGCGACCGGTAGGTCGGCCGGCAACGGCAACATCAGCACGCCGATCATCACGATGAAACCGGCGATGAGTCCGATTGGGATTTTTGCTTTTTGTGGGGCTTGCGAGGCAGGGACAGCGGCTGGCGCAGTCATATCCATCTCCGGTTGAGGTCAAACTGACGGCACATCGCAACCAGGCCTGAGGCGTGATCAAAGCGAAGTGCCGACGCTACAGAATGATCGTGACGGCATTGAGGAAAACCCGTATTGATATGGGTCAAGCCAGTGGAGATTGGCGCTTGTAAAAAACCCATCCCGCGCATTATGCTCGTCGCCCCGGATAGGTCGCAACTCAAGATTGTTGCGTGACTGCAAACAAATTGCCCGGCGGCAGGGCGCCATTGGCGGTTAATTCGTTCGTGTTATGGCGCGAATGCGCCTCAGCCCAAGGTCAAGCGCAGCTGCTCGTCCAGGTGCAGCGTGGGCGCCACGCGCCAGCCGCTTTGGGCGTAGCGCAGCCAGCGGCCCAGCACCAGGTGCGTGAGCAGGCTGGCATGGGCGGCCACATTGGCTTCGGGGGGCAGGCCGCCATCGGTGACGGCGATGCGCAGCGACTGCTTCAGCGACGCTTCGATGCGATCGTTGATATGGTTGATGCGTTCTTGCAGGCGGTTGTCTTCGGTGACCAGCGCGTCGCCGGTCAGCACTCGGGTCATGCCCTTGTTGCGTTCCGAGAAGGTCAGCAGCATCGACACGGTCTTGTGGGCCTGCGACAGGCCGTAGGGTTCCGCGATGGCGATCTGGTTCACCAGCGTGAAGATGCTGGTTTCGATGAATTCGATCAGCCCTTCGAACATCTGCGCCTTGCTGGCGAAATGCCGGTACAGCGCGGCTTCGGAGACGGTCAGGCGAGCGGCCAGCGCGGCGGTGGTGATGCGCGAGGCGTGCGGCTGCTCCAGCATCTCGGCCAGGGTCTGCAGGATCTGGGTCTTGCGCTCGCCGGGTTTGCTCGCCATGGACGGGTCTGCTGACGGTGGATGAGGAGAAGGCGCGGGCTGCTATCCCCGCAAGGGACGCCGGCGCAACAGCAAATCACTGACGGAGTTTACCCGCAAGTCGACGTAGGCCGGCCGCTGCGAACGGCCACGCCCGAAAGGGGTGCCGGGGTGGAACACGTGCACCGTGCGCAACCCCGCCTGACGGGCGCCGCGCAGGTTGGCCAGCGTGTCTTCCACCAGCACGGCTTGGCGCGCTGGCACGCCTTCGCGCGCCAGCACGTAGCGCAGCAGCGCGGGCGACGGCTTGGGGCGGAATTCGCCATGCAGCCGCATGTGCTCGATGGCCCACAGGCTATCGAATTGGCGCAGGATGCCCAGCCGCCGCAACACCGCACGCGCGTAGTGCAGCGGCGCGTTGGTCAGCAGCACCTTGCGTCCGGGCAGTTGGCGCAGCTTGTAGGCCAGCGCTTTTTCGGCACGCACCAGCGGATTGACGTCGAAGTCATGGCTGCGGTGCAGGAAGGCATGGGGGTCGACGCCATGGTTGCGCACCATGCCGATCATGGTGGCCCCATAGCGTTTCCAGTATTGCTTGCGCACCTGGTTCGCCGTGTCGACATCGACGTTCAGCGCCTCCGCCACCGCCATGGTCATGCCATGGTCGATGCGCGGGAAGATGGCGTGAGAGGTGTCGTGCAGCGTGTTGTCCAGATCGAACAACCACAGGCGCCCGGGGGCGCCTGTGGCCGTGCGGCGTGAGCGGCGCTGGCGCACCGCCGGCCGCAGCAGGGTGCGCTGCGCCCGCATCAATGCGAGCTGATCATCGTGCCAACGCCTTGGTCGGTCAGGATTTCCAGCAGCAGGCAGTGCGGCACGCGGCCGTCGACGATGTGCACCGAGTTGACGCCGTTCTTGGCGGCATCCAGCGCCGACGAGATCTTGGGCAGCATGCCGCCCGAGATGGTGCCGTCGGCGAACAGCTCGTCGATGGTCTGGGCCGACAGGCTGCGCAGCAGCTTGCCGCCCTTGTCCAGCACGCCCGGGGTGTTGGTCAGCATCAGCAGTTTTTCGGCGCCCAGCACTTCCGCCATCTTGCCGGCGACGACGTCGGCGTTGATGTTGTAGGCCGTGCCGTCTTCGCCATAGCCGATGGGGGAGATGACGGGGATGAACTGGTCGTCCTGCAGCGCCTTGACCACGGCCGGCTCGACCATGGTGATGTCGCCGACGAAGCCGATGTCGATGGGTTCGGACGGGTTGTCCTTGTTGGCCATCAGCTTCTTCTGGGCCTGGATAAGTCCGCCGTCCTTGCCGGTCAGGCCCACGGCCTTGCCGCCGACCTCGTTGATCATCATGACGATGTCTTGTTGGACCTGGCCGCCCAGCACCCATTCGACCACTTCCATGGTTTCGGCGTCGGTGACGCGCATACCCTGGATGAAGGTGCCTTGCTTGCCGATGCGGCGCAGCGCGTCATCGATCTGCGGACCGCCGCCGTGAACCACCACCGGATTCAGACCCACCAGCTTGAGCAGCACGACGTCGTGCGCAAAGCTGCGCTGCAAGCGCTCTTCCGTCATGGCGTTGCCGCCGTATTTGACCACGATGGTTTTGCCGTGGAATCGTCGGATATAAGGCAGCGCTTCGGAGAGCACGGCGGCTTTGACAGCGGGAGACGAGACGGCAGCAGGGTCAGGGGTGTCGGTCATGGCAGCTATGTGGGCAATGAGTAGAAGTATGAAAGTTAGAGGTTGGAAGCCTGCACGCTGATGACAGCGCGAAGGCGTTGCCCCCCGAGGGGCATAGGGGTCCCGCAGTAAAAAATGCCTGCACAGGAACGCGTCGGCAACGCGGTAGCGCAAGCATACGACGGATTGTAGACCCCACAGGTTCCTTATGCTTTAAACCCATGTTCATATGGCCGACAAATAACCGGCATTGGGGTAAATTGGGGGCGTTTTCGCAACGGAGCGCCCCTCAAAAGGGGGATTCTCCACACCGGCTGGGCATTTGCCCCCAATTCCTACCTATAAAAGAGGCAACTCATGCGTTTGAATTTCGTCCGTTCCGCCCTGGTGGCGTCGGCCCTGCTGGTGGCAGCCACCGCCGCCCATGCCGAAAAGATCGTGGTGGGCGCCACCCAGGTGCCGCATGCCGAGATCCTGGAAGTGGTCAAGCCGCAGCTGGCCAAGGAAGGCGTGGAACTCGACATCAAGGTGTTCAACGACTACGTGCAGCCCAACCTGCAACTGGCCGACAAGCAGCTCGATGCCAACTTCTTCCAGCACAAGCCGTACCTGGATACCTTCAACAAGGACCGCAAGGCCACGCTGGTGCCGGTCGCCCTGGTGCACGTGGAGCCGTTCGGCGGTTACTCCAAGAAGATCAAGAGCCTGGCCGAACTGAAGGACGGCGCCACCGTCGCCATCCCGAACGATCCGTCCAATGGCGGGCGCGCGCTGGTGCTGCTGCAGAAGCAGGGCGTCATCAAGCTGAAGGATCCCTCCAACATCCTGGCGACCGCCGCGGACGTGACCGATAACCCCAAGAAGCTGAAGTTCCGCGAACTCGAGGCCGCCATGCTGCCGCGCTCGCTGGACGACGTCGACCTGGCCCTGATCAACACCAACTACGCGCTCGAAGCCGGCCTGGTGCCGACCAAGGACGCGCTGTTCATCGAGGGCTCGGATTCGCCGTACGCCAACATCCTGGTGACCCGCTCGGACAACAAGGACGCGCCGGGAATCAAGAAGCTGGTCAATGCGCTGCATTCGCCCGAGGTGAAGAAGTTCATCGTCGAGAAATACAAGGGCGCCGTGGTGCCGGCGTTCTGATCGCGACGCTTCCCCTGCCGAAACCGCCCGCATCATGCGGGCGGTTTCTTTTTGGGCCAGGCGCTGGCTTCGGACGTGGGGCCAGGGGGGGCGGCGGGGATCGGCCCGGGGTGTGGCCGAGGCCGGCGGGCCGCCCGCGGCCAAATGAAAACCGCCCGGCAGGCGGGCGGTTCATGGCGGCGGCCAAGCGGACCGGGGTTCAGCCCGCGGCCAGTGCCTTCTCGACGGTGGCATGGAATTCGGCCACGTCGTACTCGCCCAGGTAGCGCTTGATAATGCGTCCCTGTTTGTCGATCAGGAAGGCCGTGGGCGTCAGGCGGATGTCGCCAAAGGCGCGGGCGATGTTGCCCTTGGTGTCCAGCGCCACCGGGAACGGCAGCTTGCGGCTTTCGCTGAAGTTCAGCACGTAGTTGGGCGGGTCGTAGTCCATGGCGACCGCGATGGCCTCGTAGCCCTTGCCCGCGTACTCGTTGTAGGCCGAGATGGTTTCCGGCATCTGCTTGACACAGGTGACACAGCTGGTGGCCCAGAACTTCACCAGGACCACCTTGCCGCGCAGGTCCTGCATGGAGAAGGTCTTGCCCTCCAGCGTGGTGAAGGTCACGTCGGGCGCGGTTTGCGTGGGGCGCAGGGTGAACCAGGCGCCGACGCCGACCGCCACCAGGACGGCCAGGGCTACGATGGCTTTTTTCATTTGATGGGCATCGCCTCTACGGCACTGCCACCGCTGCTGGGCGCGCTGCTGCCGCTGTCGGCAGCGCCCGCGCCGCTTTCGATGGGGGCCTTGGTTTCCGTGGTGGTCGACTTGCTGCCGCTGCTGGACAGGCGGATCGCTTCCTCGCGGCTGATGGTCTCGAACAGTTTTACCACTTTTGCCACGCCGCCGAGGTCGGCCACCGCGTTGGCGGCGTAGTCGCCCTCGGCCTGCGTCACCTTGCCCATGAGGTAGACGACGCTGTGGTCGGTGGTGACGGCGATGGTGCCGGAGGGCACGTACTTGGTGTTGATCAGCGCGGTCTTGGCCTTGGACGTCAGCCAGGTGTCGTTCGAGCGCACGCCGAACGACGCGATCGGACCGACGGTGAGCTGGTTGACCACCTGCTTGACGTTCTCGACGCCCTGGGCGATGGCGGTGGCCTGCGACTTGGCTTCCTCGGTGGGCACGTCTCCGGTCAGCAGCAGGTGGCCGCCGTACGCCATGGCGTTGACGCGCGCCGCGTCGCCGAGCTTGTCGGAGATCTGCTTCTGGGCCTTGAAGGCCATGTTCTGGTCTTCGAGCTGGATGCCCGAGGTGCGCCGGTCGGTCACCACCACCGCGGTGGTGGCGGCCGCGCCGCCCACGATCAGGGGCGCGCAGGCCGACAGCGACAGCGCGGCGCCGGACAGGGCCGCGGCGAGCAGCAGGGGGCGGGCGGCGGTTCTGGCGTCTGAAATCATTCGGTGTCTCCAAGCAGAAGAGCGTCAATGCCGTCGCAAAGCGCATGCAACAGCAGTATATGGACTTCCTGGATGCGCATCGTGCGATCGCTGGGAACACATAGATGGACGTCCATGGGCGTAATGAGTTCCCCCATGACGCCGCCGCCCTTGCCAGTCAGGGCAAGCACGTGCATCTCGCGGCTGGCCGCGGCTTCCATGGCGCGGACCACGTTGGGCGAATTGCCGCTGGTGGAAATGGCCACCAGCACGTCGCCTGCCTGGCCGAAGGCATTGACCTGGCGTTCGTAGACTTCGTCGAAGCCATAGTCGTTGCCCACCGCGGTCAGGATGGAGGTGTCGGTGTTCAGGGCGATGCCGGCCAGGGGCAGGCGTTCGCGTTCGAAGCGGCCCACCAGTTCGGCGATGAAATGCTGCGCATCGGCAGCCGAGCCACCGTTGCCGCAAGCCAGAATCTTGCCGTTGTTGGCCAGCGAGCCGAATAGCACGTCCACCGCCACTGCCAGCGGTTCGGCCAGGACGTTCATACTTTGTTCGCACGCAGCCATGGCGTCGCGAAAATGCGACGTCATACGAGAGGTCATATCCATGGGCGCGATTATCTCACGCGCCGAGGTAAATCAATCCAGCGCGAACGCCGCGCGCAGCCATTGGACCTGGCCGCCGTCGAACACCACGGCGTCGAAGCGGGCGGCGGGCGTGGCCCCCGCCCAATGGCGCCGTGTCAGTTCCGGCAGCCAATGGGCCGCGGCGCGCGCCAGCCGGGCCTGCTTGGCGCGGTCGATGCTGGCGGCGGCGCCGCCGAAGGCGTCCGCCTGGCGTGACCGAACCTCGACGAACACCAGGATGTCGCCGTCGCGCATGGCCAGGTCGATTTCGCCGGCGCGGCAGGTGAGGTTGCGGGCCAGCAGCACCAGGCCGCCGGCCTCCAGGAGGCGCAGCGCGGTGTCCTCGTGGCCGTCGCCGGTGCGTTGGCGGGGTGAGCGCCGCGGGGGCGGGCGGTCCGGCGAGGGGCGCCGGGCAGCGCGGCGGCGGCGCTTGTCGGCGCGGCGGCGTACGGCCAGGGCCAGTTCAAAGACAAGGATGTCTTCCGTCATGGGGGCTCCGAAAGCGGGCGGGCGATGGCGGCTACACTGGCATGGTTTTCCGCGTAAGTAGGCTGCAATGAATCAAAATGTCTCACCCCCAGTGGCCGGCGATGCCTGGACCCGCGTCGCAGAACGCGTGACCGGCCAGCACTGGCCTGCGCAGACGCTGTATGTGGTGGCCACACCGATCGGCAATCTGGGCGACCTGGGGCTGCGCGCCTGGCACGCATTGCAGCGCGCCGACGTGATCGCGGCCGAAGACACGCGCGCCAGCCGCACGCTGCTGGATGCCTGGGGCGTCACCACGCCCCTCATGGCGGCCCACCGTCACAACGAAGCCGCAGCGGCCCAGGCGATCTGCGAACGCCTGGCCCAGGGCCAACGCGTGGCGCTGGTGTCGGACGCGGGTGCGCCCGCCGTCAGCGACCCCGGCGCGCGCGTCGTGCGTGCCGTGCGCGAAGCCGGCTTCGCGGTCGTGCCGATACCTGGCCCCAGCGCCGTGATCACCGCCCTGATGGGCAGCGGCGTCACCACTGACGAGAATCCCGCCTATGCCTTCGCCGGCTTCCCGCCGTCCAAGGCCGTGGCGCGCCAACGCTGGTTGCGCAGTTGGTGTGCGCTGCCCGCGCCGGTCGTGATGTTCGAGTCGCCGCACCGGCTGGCCGCCACGGTGGCTGACCTGCTCGAGGTCTGCGGACCCGACCGCCAATTGACCGTGGCGCGCGAGCTGACCAAGCGCTTTGAGGAAATCGCCACCTTCCCGCTGGGCGAAGCTGCCGCATGGCTGGCGGCAGACGCGCACCGCGAACAGGGCGAATTCGTGTTGATCGCGCATGCCCGGCCCGGCCAGGAGGCCGACGACGAGGCCGATCCGCGCACCGACGCGCTGCTGGATGCCTTGCTCGAAACGCTGTCCCTGCGCGATGCTTCCAAGGTGGCGGCCAAGGTCACCGGCCTGCCGCGTGATGTTCTGTACAACCGGGCCCTGGCCCGCAAGAATTCGTAAGACATGGTTTACAAAGCAGTCGCTCCCAAGCGTCCCGGCGACCCCGAGGAACGCATCGTCTATCGCGACATCCCCACGCCCTTGGGCGAGATGCGTCTGGTGGCCAGCGCCACAGGCCTGCGCGGCGCCTGGTTCACCGACCAGACGCTGCTGCCGTCGGCCGACGGCTGGACGCGCCTGGATGCCGATCCCATCCTGGAACAGGCGCGGCATGAACTGGACGAGTGGTTCGCGGGCCAGCGCCACGGTTTCGACGTGGCGTTGGACCCGGTGGGTACGCCGTTCCAGCACGAAGTCTGGCGCGCCCTGTGCGCCCTGGATTTCGGCAAGCTCGCCAGCTACGGCGAACTGGCGCGCACGGTGGGCCGGCCCAAGGGCCCCCAAGCCATCGGCGGGGCCGTGGGGCGCAACCCCATCATCATCATCATTCCGTGCCACCGCGTGATCGGCGCCGATACGTCATTGACCGGCTTTGGCGGCGGCTTGCCGCGCAAGCAGGCGCTGCTGGAACACGAGGGCAGCCGCTACGTGAGCCGCAATCCGCGTGCGCGCCGAGTCTGTGACGGGCAGGTCGAACTGCCGTTCGAGCCGCCGTCCTTCGACTGGCCGCCCGCGAAGTAGCGCCGCGCGCTGGCGGCTTATTGGGCGGCGATGCTGGGCGTGATGCCGATGCGGTCGGCCACCCGCTGCACGGCGTTCATGGCGCTCTGGCGGTCCGGGTAGGGGCCGATCTTGACCCGGTACAGGTTGTTGGATTGCTCCACACTGGCGGGCGGCGCACCCTCGGCGCCCAACTGCGTATTGATGCGGCTGACCAGCGATTGCGCGTTGGCGGGTTGGCTGAACGCGCCCACCTGCAGGTAGATGCTGCCCATGCCGCCGGGCGCAGGCTGGCGTACTGGAGCGCTGCCCGGCGTCGGCGCGGGTTGTTGCGCCAGGGGCTGGGGTTCCAGCGCCACCGGCGCGGCGGCCACGGGCGCCATCACCGGCGTCGAGCCGATGGCCGACGCGGGTTCGGATGCCGGAGCGCCTGACGAGGCCCAGCGGCGGATTTCATCTTGCTGGATGCTTTCCACCACTACCTGGCCGCTGCCCGGTCCGATGATGCCCAACTTGTAGGCGGCCACGTAGGACAAGTCCATGATGCGATCGCTATGGAACGGCCCGCGGTCGTTGACCCGCACAATGATGGTCTTGCCATTGACCAGGCTGGTGACCCGCGCGTAGCTGGGAATGGGCAGCGTGGTGTGCGCGGCCGTCATGGCGTACATGTCGTAGGCCTCGCCGATCGAGGTCGAGTTGCCGTGGAACTTCTTGCCGTACCAGGACGCGATGCCTTGCCGCTTGTAGGGCTGGCCGGTGGTGTCGGGCACGTAGCGCTGGCCGAACACCACATACGGGCGGTTGGCGCCGCTGGCGTAGGGTTCCAGGCGCGGCACCGCGTCCGGCACCTGATCCAGGTTGGCTGGCGGATTCGCGTCCGGGCCGTCGTCCTTGTAGTACCCGCCGCCCTTTTTGCGTCCCCCGGTGGAGGAGCAGCCGGCCACGGCAATGGCCAGCAACAGCATCATCAGGATATGGAGCGGACGGGACTGGATCATGCAGATTCGTCGGGCAGTTGGGTGCGGTGGCGCACCAGTAGTGGATCGTGGTCGGCAAAGCGCTTGGCGAGCTGTTCGACCACATAGACCGAACGGTGCTGCCCGCCGGTGCAGCCGATGGCCACCGTCAGGTAATTGCGGGTGTCTTGCGTGTACTGCGGCAGCCAGCGGTTCAGGAAACCGGTGATGTCGTCGATCATCAGGCCCACCTGCTCGTAGCCGGCGAGCCAGGTGGCGACGGGTTCGTCGCGGCCGGTCAGCGGGCGCAGGTTGCGGTCGTAGTAGGGGTTGGGCAGGCAGCGCACGTCGAACACCAGGTCGGCGTCTCGCGGCACGCCGCGCTTGTAGGCGAAGGACTCGAAGGTCAGCACCAGCGGCGCGCGGTCGGCCTTGATCAGGTCGCGGATCCAGACGCGCAACTGGCCGGGCGTCAGGTCCGAGGTGTCGATGACGTGTTCCTGTTCGCGCAGCGGCGCGAGCAGTTCGCGTTCCAGCGCGATGCATTCGGTCAGTGTCGGGGCCGTGCCGCCGCGCTGCAGCCGGTCGGTCAATGGGTGGCGGCGGCGAGACTCGGAATAGCGCTGCACCAGCGTCGCCGTGCTCGCGTCCAGGAAGACCACGCGCAGGCTGGTGCCCATGGCGCGCAGCGCGGTGACCACGTCGGGCAGTTCGGCCAGTTCGCCGGGGGAACGGACGTCGATGGCGACCGCCACGCGCTCCATGCCGTCGTCGCGGGCATTGGCGATGAATTCGGTCAGGAACCGCACGGGCAGGTTGTCGACGCAGGTATAGCTGGCGTCCTCAAGCATGCGCAGGGCGACGGACTTGCCTGAGCCTGAGATGCCGGTGACGAGGACGACTTTCAACATGGACATGATTGTGGCACGCTTTTCCAGGACGATGCCGGCGGGTTGGCATCTGATATGGCCGTAAACTGCGAATCTGCGCCTGTACCGGTCAGCATGCCCTCGCGTAAGCTTGGGCACCCGCACACGACAGATTCGCCTACGCGCCCCGCCGCCATGCGTTTGGGGGGTTGGAATTCGACATAGTGTTAACTGGTCCTAGATGTTAGCCCTCATTTCCTTTCGTAGTGTTTCACTGCCGCGGTTTTGGGCCAAATCCCGTCTGTTGGCCGCCGCCTTTGTCGCCTTTTCGGCAGCGCCCGCGTTGGCGCAGGACACGCCGCAGACCTTGCAGCCCGGCACCATGGCGGCCCGCGTGGCGGCCTGTACGGCCTGTCACGGCGAGCAGGGCCGCGCCGGCGCCGACGGCTACTACCCGCGCCTGGCGGGCAAGCCCCAGGAATATCTCTATCACCAGTTGCTGAATTTCCGTGACGATCGGCGCCAATACCGGCCCATGTCGCATTTGCTGGCGGGCCTGCCGGACGCCTATCTGCACGAGATGGCGGCCTACTTCTCGGCGCAGCACGCGCCTTATCCGCCACCCGTCCGAGCCGACGTTTCCAGCACCACGCTGGAAGCCGGGCGCAAGCTGGCCCTGTCCGGTGACGCCGCCCGCGGCCTGCCGGCCTGTGCGTCCTGTCATGGTGCGTCGCTGGGTGGGTTGTTGCCCGCCATACCGGGCCTGCTGGGCCTGCCGCGCGACTACATCGGCTCGCAGATCGGCAGCTGGAAGAACAGCCTGCGCCGCGCCGCCGCGCCTGACTGCATGGCCGACATCGCCCACAAGCTCACGCCCGAAGACATCGGCGCCCTGGCGGCGTGGCTGTCGTCGCAACCGGTCGCCGACAACTATGGGCCCGAGCCAGCCGGTTCGCTGAGCCTGCCCGCCGAGTGCGGCAGCCAGGCGCAGCGATAGGGGCCGGCCATGAAACTGATGAAGAAAATCCTGGGGTTCCTGCTGGTGCTGGTCGTGGTCGTGGCGGGCGGCATGTATTGGTTGGGTACGCGCGACGACGCCAGCACCGGGCCAACTGCGGCGCCGGCCGAGGCGCAGCAGCGGATCGAGCGCGGGCGCTATCTGGCGCTGGCGGGCAACTGCATGGCCTGTCATACCGCGCGGGGCGGCAAGGCCTATGCAGGTGGCACGCCCATCCCCACGCCGTTCGGCACGATCTACGGCCCCAACATCACCCCTGACGAAAAGACCGGCATCGGCGCCTGGAGCGCCGACGATTTCTGGCAGGCCTTGCACAACGGCAAGTCGCGCGATGGCTCGCTGCTGTATCCCGCCTTTCCGTACACCGAGTACACCCGCGTGAGCCGCGCCGACGCCGATGCGCTGTTCGCATACCTGCGCACCATCACGCCGGTCAGCCAGCCGAGCCGACCGCCCGAGCTCGATTTCCCGTATGACCAGCGTGTCCTGCTGGCGGCTTGGCGCGCCTTGTACTTCAAGCCAGGCGTGCAAGAACCCGATCCCGGCCAATCGGCCCAATGGAATCGCGGACGCTACCTTGTCGAAGGTCTGGGCCACTGCGCCGCCTGCCACGCTCCGCGCAACAGCCTGGGCGCAACCCGCCAGGCCGACGGCCTGACCGGCGGCGTCATTCCTGGGTTGGACTGGTACGCGCCGCCCCTGACCAACGACCCGCGCGCAGGCCTGGGGCGCTGGTCGGCGCAAGATATCGCCGACCTGCTTCAGACCGGCATCGCGGCGCATTCCAGCGCCAGTGGGCCGATGGCCGAGGTGGTGCTGGGCAGCACGCAGCACCTGACCGGCGACGACGCGCTGGCGATGGGCGTGTATCTCAAGTCGCTGCCGGATACGCCGGCATCGACCCAGCGTGCCACGGCCGCCGTGTCGCCGGCAGCCATGGAGCTGGGCGGCAAGATCTATCGCCAGCAGTGCGTGCAATGCCACCAGTCGGTGGGCGAGGGCAGCCCGGGCGCGTGGCCTGCGTTGGCCGGCAACCCGACAGTGACCGCCCCGTCGCCCGTCAATGCCATCCGCATGGTGCTGGACGGCGGCTTTGCGCCGGCCACCGCGGCCAATCCACGACCCCACGGCATGCCGCCGTTCGGCCAACTGCTCAACGACAACGACGTCGCGATGCTGGTGTCCTACATTCGCAATAGCTGGGGCAACGAAGCCGGGGGCGTGACGCCGCTTGAGGTCAAGCGGGCGCGCGCCGCCTCGACCCGCAACTGATCAGCGCCGCTTCGCGGCCTGGCTGCAGGCCGCGCGCGCCATCTCGCCCAAAGCGCGGATGGCCTCGGCCTGGGCCGGGTCCCACAGATGGCCATAGTTCAGTCGCAGCGCATTGCCGAATTGGCCGCTGGCCGAGAAGATCGGGCCCGGCGCCACGCTGATGCCGCGCGCCAGCGCCTGCTTGTGCAAGGCCAGCGCATCCACTGCCGCGGGCATTTCCAGCCAGAGAAAGAAGCCACCCTGCGGACGCGTGACGCGTGTCCCGGCGGGGAACTCGCGGGCGATGGCGTTCGCCATCAGGTCTTGCTGCGCCTGCAGCGTTTCGCGCAGCCGGCGCAGGTGGCGGTCGTAGCCGCCTTGCTCCAGGTATTCGGCGATGGCGCCTTGCGCCGGGCTGGACGCCGATAGCGTGGACGACAGCTTCAATCGCTGCACGCGTTGCGTGTAGCGGCCGGCGGTCGCCCAGCCGATGCGGTAGCCCGGTGCCAGGCATTTCGAAAACGACGAGCAATGCAACACGAGGCCCTGCTTGTCGAAGGCCTTGGCGGGCACGGGGCGGACCGCGCCAAAGTACAGCTCGCTGTAGACGTCGTCTTCGATCAAGGGAATTTCGTGGCGCGCCAACAGCTCGACCAGCTGGCGCTTTTTTTCTTCGGGCATCAGGCTGCCCAGCGGGTTCTGGAATTGCGTCATCAGCCAGCAGGCCTTGGGCGCATGGCGCTTGATCGCGGCTTCCATCGCGCCCAGGTCGACGCCGGTACGCGGGTGGGTGGGCACCTCCAGCGCTTTCAGGCCTTGGCGTTCCAGCGCCTGCAGGGCGCCGTAGAACGTCGGCGCTTCGACAATCACCGTATCGCCAGGCTGGGCCACGGCCTGCAGGCAGAGGTTCAGCGCTTCCAGCGCACCATTGGTGATGACGATGTCGCTGGCGGGCACGTTGATGCCCGCGATCAGGTAGCGCAGCGCGATCTGGCGGCGCAGGCCCGGATTGCCGGGCGACAGGTCTTCCATCGTGGCCAGCGGATCCTGGTGTTTCAGGTGCGCCGACATGGCTTGCGCCAATCGCGGCAGCGGAAACAGCAACGGCGACGGGAAGGCCGAACCCAGCGGCGTGACGTCGCGATTGCGTACCGAATCCAGGATGTCGAAGATGCGCTCGCTGATCGCCAGTTCGGTCGATTCGCCGTCGGGACAGGACGTGTCGGGTTCTGGCGGCAGGCTTTCGCTGCGCGTGTTGACGTAGTAGCCGGAGCGGGGGCGCGCGCGGATCAGGCCGCGCGCTTCAAGCAGGTAGTAGGCTTGGAATACCGTCGATGGGCTGACGCCGCGGCTGGCACAGGCGTCGCGTACCGAGGGCAGTTTGTCGCCCACGCGCAGCACGCCGTCGCGGATCGACTTGGCGATCTCGTTGGCGAGTTTCTCGTACAGGCTCACGGTGCCGCGGGGCGACGCGCGTTATTTGCTGCTTTGCAGGATCGCCATGGCCTGGCGTTCCATGAATTCGCCCAGGGTGTCGATGCCGCGCAGCTTCAGTATCGTGTTGCGCACCGCGGCTTCCACCAGCACCGCCAGATTGCGGCCCGCGGCCACCTGCAGCATGACCTTGCGCACCGGCAGGCCCAGCATGTCCTGGGTGATGTCCTGCAGCGGCAGGCGTTCGAACTTGTCCTGCGCGGTGGCACGCACCAGGTGCACGATCAGCTTCAGGCGCATCTTGCGTCGCACCGAGGTCTCGCCGAAGATGGTGCGGATATCCAGCAGGCCCAGGCCGCGCACTTCCAGCAGGTTCTGCAGCAGCTGCGGGCAGTGGCCTTCGATCATGTTGGGCGCGGTGCGCGAGAATTCGACCGCGTCGTCGGCCACCAGGCCGTGGCCGCGGGAAATCAGTTCCAGCGCCAGTTCGCTTTTGCCCAGGCCGGATTCGCCGGTGATCAGCACGCCCAGGCCCAGCACGTCCAGGAACACGCCGTGCACGGTGGTCGTGGGCGCCAGCTTCTTGCCCAGGTAGATGCGCAGCAGGTCGATCAGTTGCGCGGCGGCCACCGGCGTGGACAGCAGCGGCACCTGGTGCTGGTCGCATTGGTCGACCAGGTCTTGCGGCGGCGTCAGGCCGTCAGCCAGCAAAATGGCGGGCACGCCGCCAATCAGCAGCTCGTCCATGTGGTGCATGCGACGGCGCAGATCGAAGCGGGTGTAGTAAGCCAGTTCTTCCTGGCCGAACACCTGGATGCGCGACGGGTGGATCAGGTTCAGGTGGCCCACCAGGTCGGCGGCCGCCATGCCGTCATCGGGAATCGCGCGGTCCGCGGCCCCTTGGCCGGAAATCCAGTTGAAGGGGATTTTGTCGGCGTTGTCGTCGACGAGTTCCTGCACCGTGAGCATGGCAGCGTTTCCGCGAGGGTCAGAGTTGGCCGGTGGTGAGCATCTTGTGCACGACGGCCGGATCCGGCTCGGTGGCCAGGGCCTCGCGCAGGGCCTTGTTGGACATCAGTTGCGCCAGTTCGGCCAGGATGTCCAGGTGTTGTTGCGTGGCGGTTTCCGGCACCAGCAGACAGAGCAGCATCGAGACGGGCTGGCCGTCCGGTGCGTCGAACGTGATGGGCTGCGCCAGGCGGATGAAGGCGGCCAGCGCCTGCTCCAGGCCCTTGACCCGGCCGTGCGGCACGGCAACGCCCTGGCCCAGTGCCGTCGAGCCCAGGCGTTCCCGTGCAAACAGGCTGTCGAACACGAGCGCGCGTGCCAAGCCGTGGTTGTTTTCAAAGAGGAGGCCAGCCTGTTCGAACGCGCGTTTCTTGCTCGTAGCGAGCATATCGAGGACGACGTTGCCGGCGGGAAGGATGCGCGACAAATGATTCATCGGACCATTATAGGGTTATATGACGCACTGCAAAAAAACGCCGGTCGGAGACACCCGCTCGGCGGACTTCGGGCTGCCGGACCTGGCGCTTGCCGGGGCGCTGGCCCCGGGGCGAGAGCGACAGCATAGACCGATCGCGGCGGGTTGTGGGCATTCTTGTGCGTGCGTGGCGTTCCCAGGCAACGGTGCGCGGGCATGCGCAAGCCAATGAAACAGGCAGCACGAATTCGCCGGCGAGCAACCGGGAATCGGGGACAAAGAGGGGAGGGGCACTACAGGAGGGGAGTTTGCCGATGCCCCGGCTGGACTATGCGTCTAGCGGGACACCGGGACTTAGGCAGGATTCAAGAATCGCTGTTTAGCTTGGCTCGCACGGCGAGCGGGTCATGAAGCGCGTTACTGCTGGGGTGGCGAGAGGCTCGCCGCTTGCCGCTTCACGGACTCTGCCGTGTGACTTCGTACCTTGTCCTTGTGCTTGATGACCTGACGGTCGACTTTGT
>JBEBOQ010000069.1:0-26376 GCA_040396375.1 Achromobacter xylosoxidans | reverse complement strand
CGCGCCACATTTCCATCAGGCGGCCGCGCATCATCGGGTACTTCACGCGCTGCGCGGAATAAACGTACCAGCTGTAGGACGCGCCTCGGGGACAGCCGCGCGGTTCGTGGTTGGGCAGGTCGGGCCGCGTACGCGGGTAGTCGGTCTGCTGGGTTTCCCAGGTGATCAGGCCATTCTTGACGTACACCTTCCACGAGCACGAGCCCGTGCAGTTCACGCCATGGGTCGAGCGCACCACCTTGTCGTGCTGCCAGCGGGCGCGATAGGCGTTTTCCCACTTGCGGTCTTCATTGACCAGCTCGCCGTGACCGTCCGCGAAGGTGGATTTCACCCGCGACATGAACTTCAACCGGTCCAGAAAATGACTCATTATCTTTCTCCAAGAGCGCAGGTTTTGCCTGCGCGTACTGCTATCGATGCCGTCCAAACCACTGTAGGCGCGGGCCCGGCGGGCGGCCATTCGCCAGTGGCATAGGCCGGGCGCGGC
This sequence comes from Achromobacter xylosoxidans, assembly GCA_040396375.1. Taxonomy (GTDB): domain Bacteria; phylum Pseudomonadota; class Gammaproteobacteria; order Burkholderiales; family Burkholderiaceae_B; genus Achromobacter; species Achromobacter xylosoxidans_D. The sequence continues at coordinate 25,889 of JBEBOQ010000069.1, read as the reverse complement.
AGAGTGACTAGTCACCCCGGCCCAGCCCCGCCGTCAGCACGGCACCGGCGCATTGCGGCGCGCGTAGTACCACCAGGTGATCACCATGCAGGTGGCGTAAAAGCCGATGAAGCAATAAAGCGCCGCCTGGGCGCCGCCCGTCATCTCCAGCGACGTGCCGAAACTGCGCGGAATGAAAAAGCCGCCGTAGGCGCCGATCGCACCCGAAAAGCCCAGCACCGCCGCCGACTCGCGGGCCGCGTCCGTCAGCGCCTGCTTTTCCGCCTTGGCGCCCTTGCCTTGCGCCGCCAAGGTGCGTTCGCGCAGAAAAATGACCGGAATCATGCGGAAGGTGGATCCGTTGCCCAGACCGGTCAGCGCGAACAGCACGATGAACATGGCCAGGAAGCCGGTGAAGTCGCCGCCCTGCCCGTTCACCGGCAGGAACGCCATCACGCCCAGCACCGCGGCGATCATCCCGGCAAAGGTGAACAGCGTGACCCGCGCGCCACCCAGCTTGTCGGACACCCAGCCGCCCACGGGCCGCGTCAGCGAGCCCACCAGCGGCCCCAGGAAGGCGTACGTGGTGGGGTCCACCTGCGGAAACAGGGTCTTGGTCAGCATGGCGAAGCCCGCCGAAAAACCGATGAACGAGCCGAACGTGCCCACGTACAACCAGCACATCAGCCAGTTGTGCTTGCGCTTGAAGATCACGGCCTGATCGGCGAAGGACGCCCGCGCATCGGCGATGTCGTTCATGCCGAACCACGCAGCCAGCGACGCCAGCGCGATGGGAATGACCCAGATGAAGCCCGCGTTCTGCAGCCACAGGCTGCGAGGCGCGTCGCCCGCCACGGTCTGCGGATCGCCCCCCATGGCACCGAACATGCCGACCGAGATCACCACCGGCACCACGAACTGCACCAGCGACACGCCCAGGTTGCCGATGCCGGCGTTAAGGCCGGTGGCCAGGCCTTTCTTGTCCTTGGGAAAGAAGAAGCTGATGTTGGCCATGCTGGAGCTGAAGTTGCCGCCCCCCAGGCCGCACAGCAGCGCCAGGATCAGCAGCGTCGGGAACGAGGTGGTCGGGTCGCGCAGCGCGAAGCCCATGCCCAGCGCCGGGATCAGCAGCGAGGCGGTCGAGATCGCGGTCCACTTGCGGCCGCCGAACACCGGCACCAGGAACGAATAGAAGATGCGCAGCGTGGCGCCCGACAGGGCCGGCAGCGCGGTCAGCCAGAACATCTGGTTCTTGGACAGCATGAAGCCGGCGCGGTCGAGGTTGACCACCACCACGCTCCACAGCATCCAGATGCTGAACGCCAGCATCAGCGCGGGAATGGAAATCCACAGGTTGCGGTTGGCGATGCGGGCGCCGGTCTGTTTCCAGAAGCCGGGGTTTTCCGGCTCCCAGCGCGCCAGGACATGGGAAGTCATAGGTGTTCTCCGGTTGGGGTCAGGCGGCTTGGCGCCGCGCGGTGGCGGCGCTTTCGGGCCGGAAACTGAAATGCATGAAGATGAGCGAGACGCAGACCGTGCCGTACAGCAGCATGAAGGCGCTGGAACGCACGCCGGTCAGGTCCAGCAGCACGCCGAACAGGATCGGCAGGATGAAGCCGCCCAGGCCGCCGGCCAGGCCGACGATGCCCGAGACCGCGCCGATGTTCTGGCCGAATTCATCCGAGATGAACTTGAAGACCGAGGCCTTGCCAATCGCCATGGCGATGCCGACGATGAACAGCAGGATGGTGAAGCTGGTCGGCCCCAGGGCGATGTCGAACTGGCGCGGGCCGCCGGTGGTCATGACCGTGAAGTGGGTCTGCGGATAGCTGAGGATGAAGAACGCCACCCAGCACACCCACATCACCCACCAGGTGGTCTTGTAGGCGCCGTAGCGGTCCGAGATCCAGCCGCCCACCGCGCGCAGCACGCCGCCCGGCAGGGAGAAGCACGCCGCCAGCAGCGCCGCCAGCTTCATGTCGAAGCCGTATTCGCCGATGTAGTACTTGGTCATCCACAGCGCCAGCGCCACGTAGCCGCCGAACACCACCGAGTAGTACTGGCAATAGCGCCACACGCGCGGGTCCTTCAGCATCGCGAATTGCGCCTTCAGGCTGGCGCCGCCGGCCACCCGGTGCGACGGATCCGAGGCCGAGAACAGCCAGAACAGGATCGCCGTCACCAGGAGCGCCACCGCGTACACCTGCGGCACGATCACCCAGGCGCCGCCGGCGGCGGCGATCAGCGCCGGCGCCACGAACTTGGTGATGGCCGAGCCCGAATTGCCGGCGCCGAACACGCCCATGGCCAGGCCCTGCTTGTTGCGCGGGAACCAGCGCGCCACGTAGGGCGTGCCGACCGAGAACGAGCCGCCGGTCAGGCCCACGAACAGCGCCAGCACCAGGAATTGCCAGTACTCGGTGGCGTAGGACAGCAGCCAGATCGGCACCACCGCCAGCAGCATCAGCACGAAGAACACCGGCCGGCCGCCATAACGGTCGGTCCAGATGCCCAGCGGCACGCGCACCAGCGAGCCGGTCAGCACCGGCATGGCGGCCAGCAGGCCGAATTGGGTTTCAGACAGGCCCAGTTGCGCCTTGATGGGAATGCCCAGCACCGCAAAGATCATCCACACCGCGAAACAGATGGTGAAGGCGAAGGTGCTGGATACCAGGACCCGCATGGGCGCGTGGGCCGAGGGGTGAGTTGATGCCATGGTGGTTCTCGCTTGTTTTGCACTCGAATACGACTGCACTCAGCGTAGGCATGCGGTCCGCCGCCCACCATTGCCCACCCGACCAAATGCCCCCTGCCGATGTGACTAGTCACCGCGGGAATCCCGCCGCCTTTGCGCTGGATCAAACCTGCGCGCTGGCCGGCCGGCATGCGGCGGTATTAATATGTATTTGAAATGCATGTTTATTGCCGCTCAGGCGGCGCAACGGGCGGAGCCCCATGAACACCCTGCTGACCCTGGAAGAACCCGCCGCCCCGCGGCGCCCCGCAGCGCCCACTTGGCGCGCCTTCACCGAAATGGGCTTTCGGCCGCTGTACCTGGCCGGCTGCTCCTGGGCGCTGGCTTCCGTGCTGCTATGGGTGTTCGCGCCCGCCCGGCTGACGGGCATGTTGACCGCCATGCCCTGGCACGCGCACGAAATGCTGTGGGGCTTTGTCGCCACCATCGCGGTGGGCTTTCTGTTGACGGCCGGCGCCAACTGGACGGGCAAGAATCCCTTGCGCGGCCTGCCGCTGGCGCTGCTGTGCGGCATCTGGATCGTGGCGCGCGCGGCCTACCTGGTGCCCGGCACGGCGGCGTTCTACACGGCCGCGGCCACCGACCTGCTGTTCTTCCTGTGCGCCGCCGCCGCGCTGGGCCGCGCCGTGTGGATCACGCGCAACCGGCGCAACTACGGCGTGCCGCTGTTACTGCTGGGCCTGGCGGCCGCGCACGTGTTGTACCTGCGCGCGGCCCTTGCCGGCGACTATCTGGCGCTGATGCGCAGCTTCAACGCCGGCCTGCTGTGCATGGCGGTGCTGACCTTGTTGATCGCGCGGCGGGTGATCCCGTTCTTTGCCAAGCGCGCCGTCCCCGGCCTGGCGATTCCCCCGCACACCCGCAGCGGCCATTGGCAGCTGGCGACGGGCGTGCTGGCCATCGCGTGCCTCGTGGCCGGCGCGCCGCGCGCCACCGCGTTGCTGCTGGCCGCCACCGGCCTGATCGCGTTGGCGCAGTGGTGGGCCTGGAAGCCTTGGGCCGCCCGGCGCGTGCCGCTGCTGTGGATCCTGTATGCGGGCTATGCGGGGCTGGGCCTCGGCCTGCTGGTGGGTGCGGCGCAGCTGGCCGGCTATATCGTGCGGCCTGCCTGGCCTGCGCATGTGATCGGCGTGGCCGGCTTTTCGGTGCTGATCCTGGGCATGGCCACGCGCACCGCGCTGGGCCACCTGGGCCGGCCGCTGCGCACCGACCGCAGCATGGTGCTGAGCTACGCGCTGGTGATCTTGGCGGCGCTGCTGCGCCTGGCCGCCCTGTTGCCCACCGCGGGTGCGCTGGGGCTGCTGCACGCGTCGGCCGCGGCGTGGGCGCTGGCGTTCGGCCTGTATGTGTGGCGCTTTGCACCCTGGATGATCCGCCCGCGCTTTGACGCCAACGCCAAGGCGGCCGCGCCGATGATGCGCATCGTGCCGGTGGGGCCGCCGCGGGCGCCTTGAGCGGCAGGCGCCCCGTTTCCGTTACGAGCGGTCGTCGCGCCGCTTGTTCGCATCCAGCTGTTTCTTCATGGCCTTCAACCAGGCCTTGACCTGCTGCATGTCCACGAACTGCGACAGCTCGAACTCCAGCTCGCCGATGTATTCCTCGGCATCGGCGATCTCGGCGGCCAGGTCTTCCATCAGCTCGGCCGGGTCGATGTCTTGGTCGGGATCAAAGTGAAAGCGCGCCGCGAAGTGCTCTTCGACCGCCGCCAGTTCCCGCTTGACCGCAGCCAGTTGCGCGACCGGGTCGGGGCCCGGATCGGGCTCCGCCGGCACGGCCAGCGCCAGCGTCACCGCGTGGGCCTGGATTTCCGCCAGTTCGTCCGCCACCTCGGCATCGAAGTCCGCCCCGCTGTGCTTGCGGTACACGGTTTTGAGCCGCTCCACGTCGCAGTCGGCCGGCGTGCCGTCCAGCACAATGGCCGCCAGCGTCTCTTGCCCCAACTGCTGCACCAGCTCGGACGCCAATTCGCGCTCGGCCTTGGTCAGTTCCTTTTGCTTGCAGGCATGGTCAAAGCACAGCACCAGCTTTGCCTTCAGTTCGATGGCGACGGTCTCCAGCGGCGCCAGCACCTCCTCGAACTGCTTTTGGTAGGCGGGTTCCACCTCGCGCCACAGGCGCAGCTTGGCGCGCTCGGTGTCCAATTCAAGCGCGATCGCTTCGGGGGTGTTCTCTGACATGGCTGAAACCTGTTCGATGGGCGCGGCGCGCGGGGCGCCACTGAAATGATTCGACCCGCATTTTATCCCTGCGGCCGCGACCTGCCGGATTCCAGCCCCTGCCCCCACCCTTCGGCCATGGCCCGTACCTGCTGCGCCGCGTCGGCCGTCAAGGCTTGTTGATTGCGGATCCGGCACGCCTCGGGGTCGGTGGTGAACAGGCCCTGCGCAAACCCGCGGGCCTGCAGCGTCAGTTGCGCGGTCTTGGGGCCACGAATCTCGGTGAACCGTTGCAAGGCGGGCTGCAAATCGGTACCCGCATCGTCCAGGCAACGCCCCAGATGCCAGGCGTCTTCCAGCGCCTGGCAGGCCCCCTGGCCCGAGGTCGGCAACGGCGCATGCGCCGCATCGCCCACCAGCAGCACGTTGGCCCGGCTCCAGACGCCCAGCGGGTCAAGGTCGTGCACGGCAATCAAGCGCAAGGCGTGCGCGGGCGTGGCCTGGATGATCCGCGAGATCGGCCCTGCCCAGCCGCCAAAACGGCTTTGGACCTCGGCCCGCACATCCGCGCCGGCCCCCGCCGCGGACAAGGGTCGCGCCTGGGCGGCAGCCCAGTAGACCAAGTCCGGCCGAACCGCGACGCAGCCGAAACGCTCGCCCACGCCCCAATAGTCCTGGATGGCGATGTCGTCGACCAGCGCGCCCGCGCCGGACGCCACGCCGATCCAGTTCACAAAGCCCTGATAGACCGGGGCGTTGTCGCCCGCCACGAATTGGCGCGCAACCGAGCCCATGCGGCCATCGGCGCCAATGAGCAGATCGGGACGAATGCGCACGCCATTGTCGAAGCTGGCCACGGCCTTGCCGGCGTCGTCCAGGTCGATCGCCACGGCGCGATGGCCATAAGCCACCTCGATCCCCGCTTGCGCCGCATGGTCCAGCAATACCGCCAGCAGATCGCGGCGCAGGATCGTGTGGGTGGGATACCCCATCAGCCGATCCAGCTGTGTGATGTCCATACCCCCCAGCGCGTTGCCTGATGGATCCAGCCGGCGCATCGCCACGGGCCGGCCGCCCACCGCGGCGATGTCCTGCAACAGGCCCAGTTCATCCAGCACCAGGCTGGCGTTGGGCCAGAGCGTCACGCCCGCCCCCATCGTCGTGGGTCCCGCGCCCCGTTCGTATACCCGCGGCCGGTACCCCCGCTGGCGCAGGGCCAATGCCACGCTCAAACCGGCGATGCCGCCGCCCACGATTCCAATATCCACGTTCACATGCTCCTACGTTTGACGCCTTCCCCAACCCGCGGCGAAGGACAGGACGGCATCGTAGATTGCACCGACTATGAGAACTAGCATGCAAAAATAGGATCGTTTCTTACCTGAATCGGGATAATCATGCGCCAAGCGATGGATCTGAATGCCGTGCGTGTCTACGCGGCGGTCGTGGACGAACAGAGTTTCGCGGGCGCGGCGCGCCTCTTGTCGATGCCCTCGTCCAACGTCAGCCGCCACGTCGCCACGCTGGAAAAAAGGCTGGGCGCCCGCCTGCTGGAGCGCAGCACACGCCATCTGCGCATGACCGAAGCCGGCCAGTTGCTGTACCAGCGAGCCAAGCCATTGCTGGACGCGCTAGCCTCGACAGAAGAGGAACTGGGCGCCGTGCAGCGCGAACTGCGCGGCCCGCTGAAAATGTGCATGCCCGGCGAGGCGCCGCGGCTGCTCGCCCCGATCCTGGCCGAATTCTGCGATCGGCATCCCGGTATCGAACTGGAATGCGACACGCGCCTGACGGGCATCGACGCGCTGCGCGAAGACGTGGACCTGTCCATCATTTTCCATCGCGGCAAACAGGAAGACAGCGCGCTTATCACCCGCGAACTGGCAACCCTGCCCAGCATCGTGGTCGCCGCGCCCGCCTTGCTCACCAAGACCGGCACGCCCCGTCAGGTGCGCCAGCTGAAGTCATTGCCCTGCATTACCACCCTGAGCGCACTGAAAGGCCAGCCCTGGCAATTCGACGACGGCGCGGGCGGCATCGTGAAGGTGCCGGTGCGCAGCCGCTACCGGGTCAACAGCGGCGAGCTGGCGCTGGCCGGCGCGCGCCAAGGCATCGGCTTCGCCATCCTGGCGGCGCTCTCGTGCCAGGACGACCTGGCGGCAGGCCGCTTGCGGGAAGTGCGCCTGGACCTGCAACCCGCGCCGCTGCAATTACTGGGCGTCTATACCCACCGTCACTCGGTCACCGCCCGCGTGCGCGCCTTGCTGGAATTCATCCAATCGCGCCTGTCCGTCTGAAAACTGACAGCTTGCTGATGCCAAAACGCTAATAATTATTATTCAGATAGAATCCAACCTGTCCCCAACCCCTGAATCCTGGCAGTACCGATGTCCCTGCCCCTGCCCGCGGGCCAAGTTTCCCCACGCAAGTCTCCGCCAGGACGCTCCGCCCCCCGCCACGGTAAGCGCCTGGCGCTGGCCGCCGTCCTGATCGTGGCGCTGCTTGCCGCCTGGGGCCTGTGGCGCTACGCCGCGTCGGGCCCCGGCGCCGCCGCCATCCCCAACTACGACCAGCAGCCCGTCGCCGTCAGCGTCGCCCCCGCGCGCGCCGGCGCCTTGGCGCTGGACCTGCACGCCCTGGGCACCATCACGCCGCTGGCGCAGGTGGTGCTGCGCAGCCAGGTCGACGGCCAATTGCAGCAACTGCATTACACCGAGGGCCAGGCGGTACAGCGCGGCCAGTTGCTGGCCGAGATCGACCCGCGCCCTTACCAGGCAGCGCTGGCCGCAGCCGAAGGCGAACTGGCCCACACCGATGCGCTGCTGGGCAACGCCCGGATCGACCTGGCCCGGTATCGGCAGCTGGCGCGCCAGGACGCCGTGTCGGGCCAGCAACTGGACACCGCCGAGGCCCAGGTGCGCAGCTACGCCGCGCAGCGCCAGCGCCTGGCCGCTCGCGTGGCCGACGCGCGTCGCCTGCTCGACCAGACCCGCATCATCGCGCCGCAAGACGGCCGCATCGGCCTGCGCCGGGTCGACGCCGGCAACCACGTGCGCGCCAGCGATGCCGATGGCCTGACCACCCTGGTGCAGACGCGGCCGATCTCGGCGCTGTTCGCCATTTCCGAAACCCGGCTGGACCTCCTGCGCCAGGCACAGGCCCAGGCCCAGGCCGCAGGCAGCGCGCTGCGCGTCCAGGCCTGGGACGCCGACGACCGCCGCCTGATCGCGCAAGGCACCCTGCAGGCGCTGGACAACCGCATCCACGCGGCCAGCGGCACCGTCAAACTGCGCGCCCTGTTCGAGAACGCCGACGAATCGCTGTTCCCGAACCAGTTCGTCAACATCCGCCTGGCGCTGGCGCAGCCGGAAGACGTGCTGTCCATCCCCACCGCGGCGGTGCAGTACGGCGCCGAAGGCGCTTTTGTCTTTGTCATCAGCGACGACCTGAAGTCCACCCGCCGCGACTTGAAACTGGGCCGCGCCAACGCGGGCCGCGTCGCCGTCCTGTCGGGCCTGGCGCCCGCCGAGCGCGTGGTGGTCGAGGGCGTGGACCGCCTGCACGACGGCCGCGGCGTGCAGATCGTGGATACCCAGAACTAGCCCATGAGCCTGTCCCGCCCCTTCATCCTGCGCCCCGTTGCCACCTCGTTCCTGATGATCGCGCTGCTGCTGTCGGGCATTCTTGCCTGGCGCCTGCTGCCGGTAGCGGCGTTGCCGCAGGTGGACTACCCCATCATCCAGGTCACCACGCAATACCCCGGCGCCAGCCCCGACGTCACCGCCCGCGCCGTCACCGCGCCGCTGGAGCGCCGCTTCGGGCAGATCCCGGGCCTCTCGCAGATGTCGTCGTCCAGCGGCAGCGGCATCTCGGTGATCACGCTGCAGTTTTCGCTGGACGTATCGCTGGGCGTGGCCGAACAGGAAGTGCAGGCGGCCATCAGCGCCAGCGGTTCGTTGCTGCCCAACGACCTGCCCACTCCGCCCGTGTACCGCAAGGTCAACCCCGCCGACGTGCCCATCCTGACGCTGGCCGTCACGTCGGATTCGCTGCCCCTGCCTCGCGTCTATGACCTGGTCGACACCCGCATGACTCAGCGCCTGGCGCAGTTGTCGGGCGTGGGCATGGTGAGCCTGGCCGGCGGCCAGCGCCCCGCCGTGCGGGTGCAGGCCAACCCCATGGCGCTGGCCGCGCGCGGCCTGCAACTGTCCGACCTGCGCGACACCATTGCCAAAGCCAACTCCAACCAGCCCAAGGGCAGCTTCGACGGCCCGGTGCGCTCGGTCATCATGGACGCCAACGACCAGTTGCAAAGCGCCCAGGAATACCGCGACCTGATCGTGGCCTGGCGCAACGGCGCCCCGGTTCGATTAGGCGAAGTGGCCACCGTGGAAGACGGCGCCGAAGACCGCTACCTGGCTGCCTGGGTCGACCGCCAGCCCGCCGTGCTGGCCAACATCCAGCGCCAGCCCGGCGCCAACGTCATCGCCGTGGCTGACCAGGTCAAGGCCCTGCTGCCCCAATTGACCGCCAGCCTGCCCGCCGCCGTGCAGGTGCGCATCCTGACCGACCGCACCGAAAGCATCCGCGCCTCCGTGCGCGGCGTGCAGTGGGAGCTGGCCTTTGCCGTGGGGCTGGTGGTGCTGGTCACCTTCCTGTTCCTGCGCAACCTGCCGGCCACGCTGATCCCCAGCCTGGCGGTGCCACTGTCGCTGATCGGCACGTTTGGTTTCATGCATCTGGCGGGGTTTTCCACCAACAACCTGACCCTGATGGCGCTGACCATCGGCGCCGGCTTCGTGGTGGACGACGCCATCGTCATGCTCGAGAACATCGCGCGCTACCGCGAACAGGGCCACAGCCCGATGTCGGCCGCGCTCAAGGGCGCCGGACAGATCGGCTTCACCCTGGTGTCCTTGACGCTGTCGCTGATCGCCGTGCTGATCCCGCTGCTGTTCATGGAAGACGTGGTCGGGCGGCTGTTCCGCGAGTTCGCCATTACCTTGGCGGTGGCCATCCTGATCTCGCTGGCGGTGTCCCTGACGCTGACGCCCATGATGTGCGCGCGCCTGTTGCCGGCGCACACCGAGCGCCCGCCCGGCCTGCTGGACCGCCTGCAAACGCGCTATGCCGGCTGGCTGGACGCCACCCTGCGCCATCAGCGCCTGACCCTGCTGGCGATGCTGGCCACCGTGGTGCTGACCGGGTTGCTGTATCTGGCCGTGCCCAAGGGCTTCTTTCCGGTGCAAGACGGCGGCGTGCTGCAAGGCGTGACCCAGTCCGCGCAAAGCACCTCGTTCGACGCCATGTCGCGGCGCCAGCAGGCGCTGGCGCAAAGCCTGCTGGACGACCCTGACGTAGCCAGCCTGTCGTCCTTCATCGGCATCGACGGCATGAACGCCACGCTTAACACCGGCCGCATGCTGGTCAACCTGAAACCCTGGAGCGAGCGCAGCGCGCCCCTGGCCGACATCATGACCCGCCTGGACGCCCGCGCCCGTCAGGTGCAGGGCATTTCCCTGTTCCTGCAACCGGTGCAGGAACTGAATATCGAAGACCGCGTCAGCCGCGGCCAGTACCAATTCACCCTGACCTCGCCCGACAGCGCGCTGCTGGCCCGCTGGAGCGCCGCGCTGACGCAACGCCTGGCCGCCGCGCCGCAACTGGCCGATATCTCGTCCGACCTGCAAGGCGACGGCCGCCAGGCCTACCTGGACGTGTCGCGCGATGCCGCCGCGCGCCTGGGTGTGACCATGGACAACGTGGCGCAAGCGCTCTACAGCGCCTTTGGCCAGCGCCAGGTCGCCACCCTGTTCACCCAATCCAACCAGTACCGCGTGGTGCTGGAAGTGGACCGCCGCCTGGCCGCCAGCCCCGACGCGCTGGAACGCATCCACCTGCAAACCAAGGACGGCCAGGCCATTCCGTTGTCGGCGCTGGCCAGCGTCAGCGAACGCGCCGTGCCGCTGGCCATCAACCACCTGTCGCAGTTCCCGGCCGTCAACCTGTCGTTCAACCTGCCGCCCGGCGGCTCGCTGGGCGAAGCCATCGCCGCCATCGAGGCCGCGCGCCAGGACATCGCCATGCCGCCCAGCGTCGAGCTGCGGCTGCAAGGCGCTGCAAACGCCTTCCAGGCCTCGCTGTCCAACACCTTGTGGCTGATGCTGGCCGCCGTGGTCACCATGTACCTGGTGCTGGGCATGCTGTATGAAAGCGCGATCCACCCGATCACCATCCTGTCGACCCTGCCGTCCGCCACCGTAGGCGCGCTGCTGGCGCTACTGATCACCGGCCGGCCGCTGGACCTGATCGCCGTCATCGGCATCATCTTGCTGATCGGCCTGGTCAAGAAGAACGGCATCATGATGGTGGACTTCGCGCTGGAAGCCGAGCGCACCCGCGGGCTGGCGCCGCAAGCCGCCATCCGCGAAGCCGCCCTGCTGCGCCTGCGCCCGATCCTGATGACCACGCTGGCCGCGCTGTTTGGCGCCCTGCCGCTGATGCTGGCCACCGGGTCCGGCGCCGAGCTGCGCCAGCCGCTGGGCTGGGTGATGGTGGGCGGCCTGTTGGTCAGCCAGGTGCTGACGCTGTTCACCACGCCCGCCGTCTACCTGTTCTTTCACCGCCTGGGTAAACGCCGCGCGGCCTGCGCCCCGGCCCCCGCGGACCGGCCGGCGCCATGATCCGCGCGTTGCTGCACCGGCCCATCGCCTGCATTTTCCTGGCGGTGGCCCTGACCCTGCTGGGCGCCGTGGCCTGGCGCCTCTTGCCCGTGGCGCCGCTGCCGCAGGTGGACTTTCCCACCATCGAAGTGCGCGCCGAGCTGCCCGGCGCCAGCCCCGAAAGCATGGCCAGCACCGTCGCCGCGCCGCTGGAGCGCGCGCTGGGCGCCATCGCCGGCGTCAGCGCCATGAGCTCGTCCAGCAACCAGGGCGCCACCCGCGTTCTCTTGCAGTTCGCGCTGGACCGCAACATCAACGAAGCCGCCCGCGACGTGCAGGCCGCCATCAACGCCGCCCGCGCCGAACTGCCGTCCGGCATGCCCGGCAACCCCACCTACCGCAAGATCAACCCGTCGCAGGCGCCCATCATGGCGCTGGCGCTCAGCTCGGCCACCCGGCCCGCTGGCCAGCTCTACGACCTGGGCGCCACCGTGCTGGCCCAGAAAATCTCGCAGGTGGTCGGCGTGGGCGAAGTGACGCTCGGCGGCAGTTCCTTGCCCGCCGTGCGCGTGCAGGTCAACCCCAACGCGCTGGCGCATTACGGCATCGCCCTGGACGACCTGCGCCAGGCCATCGCCAACGCCGCCCCCATGGGCCCGCAAGGCCAACTGGACTCGGCCGGCCAGCGCTGGGAAGTCGGCACGCCCGGCCAGCCGCGCACCGCCAACGACTACAACGGCCTGATCGTGCGGCACGAGGACGGCGCCGTGACCCGGCTGTCGCAGGTCGCCAAAATCAGCGACTCCGTCGAGAACCGCTACAGCAGCGGCTTTCACAACCAGAACCCGTCGGTCGTCCTGACCATCAGCCGCCAGCCCGGCGCCAACATCATCGAGACCATTGCCGCCATCAACCAGGCCCTGCCCGGCCTGCGCGCGCTGATGCCCGCCGACGTCGACCTGACCGTGGTGCTGGACCGCTCACCCGGCATCCACGCCACCCTGCGCGAAGCCCACATCACCCTGGCGCTGGCCGTCGGCCTGGTGATCCTGGTGGTCTGGCTGTTCCTGGGCAGCGCCCGCGCCGCCGCCATCCCCAGCGTGGCCATCCCCGTCTGCCTCGTCGCCACCTTCGCCGTCATGTACCTGTGGGGCTTCTCGCTGAACAACCTGTCGCTGATGGCGCTGATCGTGGCCGCCGGCCTGGTGGTCGACGACGCCATCGTCGTGCTGGAAAACATCACCCGCCACCTGGAACGCGGCTTGGCCCCGCGCCAGGCCGCGCTGCGCGGCGTGCGCGAAGTGGGCTTCACCCTGGTCGCCATGACGCTGGCGCTGTCCGTCGTGTTTGTCTCGATCCTGTTCATGGGCGGCCTGGTGGAACGGCTGTTTCGCGAGTTCTCCATTACGCTGGTCGCCGCCATCGTGATTTCGCTGGTGGTATCGGTGGCCATCATTCCCAGCCTGTGCGCGCGCTGGCTGCGGCCGGCGCCGCCTGCGAACGAGGCCGCGCGCCCCTCGCGCCTGCGCGCCGCCTTTGCCCGCATCCACCAATGGTATGGCGTGTCGCTGACCCGCGTCCTGGGCCACGCCCGCCTGACCCTGCTGCTGCTCGCCGCCGTCGTAGGCTTGAACGTCTACCTGTATGCCCAGGCGCCCAAAGGCTTCCTGCCGCAGCAGGACACCGGCCAACTGGTGGGCTTCGTACGCGGCGACGACGGCTTCTCGTTCCAGGTCATGCAACCCAAAATCGACGTCTACCGCCAATTGGTCTTGCAGCACCCGGCCGTGCAGGACGTCATCGGCTACAACGGCGGCAGCCTGGGCATCAGCAATTCGCTTTTCCTGATCCGCCTGAAACCCGTCTCCGAGCGCGGCGTTTCGTCGGCCGACGTCATCAACTGGCTGCGTGCCAACGCCCCGCCCGTGCCCGGCGGCATGTTCTTCCTGAACGTCGACCAGGACCTGCGCATGCCCGGGGGCTTCGGCAATTCCGGCGACCACGAACTGGCCATCATGGCCAGCGACGTGCCCGCCCTGCGACAATGGTCGCGCCGCATTTCGCGGGCGATGCAGGAGATTCCCGAACTGCGCGACGTTGACGCCGTCGGCGACGCCGCCACCCAGCAAGTGGTCATCAACATCGACCGCAGCGCCGCCCAGCGCCTGGGCGTGGACATGGACACCGTCAGCAGCGTCCTCAGCAATTCATTCAGCCAGCGCCAGGTCGCCACCCTGTACGACCCCATGAACCAGTACCGCGTGGTGCTGGAGCTGGACCCGCGCTACACCGAAGACCCCGAAGTGCTGGAACGCGTCCAGGTCGTGGCGGCCGACGGCACGCGCGTGCCGCTCACCGCGTTTGCCACGTACGACCATGGCCTGGTCAACGACCGCGTCTACCACGATGGCCTGTTCGCCGCCGTGGGCGTCGGCTTCTCGCTGGCCGAAGGCGTCTCGCTGCAGCAGGGCCTGGCCGCCATCGACGCCGCCATGGCCAAGCTGATGGTGCCCGCCCATATCCAGACCCGCCTGGGCGGCGACGCCCGCAGCTTCCAGAAGAGCCTGCAGGATCAGCCCTGGCTGATCCTGGGCGTGTTGGTGGCCATCTACCTGGTGCTGGGCATCCTGTACGAAAGCCCGCTGCACCCGCTGACCATCCTGTCCACCCTGCCCTCCGCAGGCGTCGGCGCCCTGCTGGCGCTGCGGCTGGCCAACATCGAATTCACCCTGATCGCGTTGCTGGGGCTGTTTCTACTGGTGGGGGTGGTGATGAAAAACGCCATCCTGATGATCGACTTCGCGCTCAGCCTGGAGCGCCGCGAAGGCCTGACGCCGGAGCAGGCCATCCACCGCGCCGCCATGCTGCGCCTGCGCCCCATCGTCATGACCAACCTGGCCGGGCTGTTAGGCGCGCTGCCGCTGGTGCTGGGCATGGGCGAAGGCTCGGAACTGCGCCGGCCACTGGGCGTGGCGATTGTGGGCGGGCTGATGATCAGCCAGTTCCTGACGCTGTATACAACGCCGATTGTTTATCTGGCGTTGGAAAGGATGCGGCTGCGGGTGGCGGGGTGGCGTGGGCGTCAGTCAGCGGGCTGAAGACTCAAATTGAGATGCTTCGTTCTCAATTTGAGTCGTTTGAACGAAGTTGGCTACAATTTTCGCCCATCCGCCACGCTCGTGGCCGGCACACCATAAATAACAATAAAAAATGAATAACAAAAAGAATATCGACACCAGCAAGTTCCTCAGCTACATCCTGCGCCATGCCCCCGAATCCATCGGCCTTGCGCTCGACAAGGAGGGCTGGGCCAACATCGATCAGCTCATCGCCGCAGCCGCGCGGCACGGACGCAACCTGGACCATGACCTGATCGCAGCCGTCGTCCGCGACAACGACAAAAAGCGTTTTTCGATATCGCCGGACGGCACCCGCCTGCGCGCCGTCCAAGGCCATACCAGCGACAGCGTCGACATCCAGCACATCGAAAAAGCGCCGCCGGAATTCCTGTATCACGGCACCGCCACGCGCTTTCTTGAATCGATCCAGCAGCAGGGCCTGATTCCCGGAAGCCGGCATCATGTGCACCTGTCGCAAGACATCAGCACGGCCATCTCGGTGGGCCAGCGCTACGGCAAACCAGTGGTATTGAAGGTCGCCGCCGACAAGATGCGGCAAGCGGGACATGTGTTTTTCCAGGCGGACAACGGCGTCTGGCTGACCGCGCATGTTCCGGTGGACTTCTTTGCCTTGGATTCGGCCTGCGTCTGATCCGCTTGTTCCCAGCCCTTCAACGGGCGTTGAAGACAACGGCTGCCGGCCCCCTTCCGCAGACTAGCCTTTGGCGCTTCGGCTGTGATGAAAATACAGGTAGAGCAAACCAACGGGGGCAATAAGCATGGCGAGAGACCAACACAAGGTCATTGTCATGACTTTGACAAACAGCATTAAGAAGGCATTCACGTAAAAGACGTTCTGGCCCAGGATGTAGCCCACAATGCTCTCGTACACGAAACGAGAATACGGATATAGCAGCGTGTTGACAGCAAAAAGTGCGTAAGCGCCGAACGCCAAAGTATGGGGATTGCTGGCGTGGCTCAGCGCAAACACCACGAGTACGGGAAAGATCAGACCAAAGACGAATTGCCGGATGTAGTACTGGCGGGAAAGTCCGCCGAAAGTCTTTGCAATGACAGGATGCACTTGATTTTCCTAAGTTTTGAATGGCGCATCCACCTTACGCACGCCGGCCCCAAAAGTGCATTGGAAAATTCTAATTTTCAATCAGCCCCGCCGCGTTCCCCATCCGGCGCCCGCGGCGCCGCATTCACCCGCTCCGCCAACAACCCCAGAAACTCCCGCGCCAAGGTCGGCAACGTCCGCCCCTGCAACGTCACCACCTGAATACTGCGTTGGCGCATTTCGGGATTGCTGAACGGCACCGCCACCAACCCGGCGCTGTCCATCTGCCCCATCAGCGTCAAGTAGCCGGACAAGGCCACGATCTGGCTGCCCGGCAGCATCGGCAGAAACGCCGCCGAATGATTGGACACGTAGGCCGGTTCGATATGCAGACCGGCATTGGCGCAGGCCGCATCGAACAGTTGGCGCACCGTCGTGCCCGGGTCGCCCAGCGACAGCGGCACGTGGGTCAGGTCGCGTATGCTGATACTGCGGCGGGCAGCCAGCGGATGGCGCCGGCACATGATGGCGTAGACCGGGGCGCGGCACAGCAACTCGGTCTTCAGGCGGTCGTCCTGCGCGACGGTGTAGCGCAAGGCCAGTTGCGACAAGCCTTCCAGCACATGGCGGTTGACCTCTTCGGGGTGTTCGACGCGCAAATGAAAGCGCGCCTCGGGTCGGCTGCGCTTGAAGTCGGCCATGCACATGGGCAGGAAGCCGTGGGCAAAGCCTTCGGTGCAGGCCACGCGGATGGTGACGTCGCCCACCGCGCTGCGCTGGCGGATGCCGGTGGCGATGCGTTCGGCTTCAAGCGCCGCGGCGTTCGCGTAGGCGGCCAGTTGGCGGCCGGCTTCGCTAAGCGCCATGCCGCGCGCCTGGCGTTCGAACAGCGCAACGCCCAGCTCGTCTTCCAGCTTGGAAATCTGGCGGCTGACGGCCGACGCCGCCACGTGCTGCGAGGCCGCGGCAGCGGCGATGGAGCCGCAGCGCGCGACCTCCAGGAAATATCTCAGACCCAGTGAAATCATGCCAACCTCGTCACGCTCCCCATCAAGCAATCCCGTCGTGGCCCCGCCAAGGCGCCTTTTCATGGAACTGCGTCACGGGACAAGCCCAATGCCTTGCCTATAAGGCAATGCTCATATGCGAAATATCTAATTGTGGCACGCGAGCAAGCGTAATAACTTTGTGCCTTCACCGCCTACTGCGAGACCGCCGTGACCCGCGAACAAGCCATCCTGCATGCCACCAACGCCTACGACGACGGCTCCCTGCTGGCCGAACTGGCCAGCCGCGTCGCCTACCAGACCGAAAGCGAGGTGCCTGACCAGGGGCCACGCCAGCACGCCTACCTGAACGACGACCTGGTCCCGGCGCTGACGGCGCTGGGCTTTTCCTGTCGGGTGCATCCCAATCCAGCCGGCATGGACCTGCCCATCCTGGTGGCGCGGCGCATCGAAGACCCCGCCCTGCCGACCGTGCTGATGTACGGCCACGGCGATGTGGTGCGCGGCAACGCGGCCAAGTGGGACGCGGGCCGCGACCCCTGGCGCCTGCAGGTCGACGGCGACCGCTGGTACGGCCGCGGCACCGCCGACAACAAGGGCCAGCACAGCATCAACCTGTCCGCCCTGCGCCAGACGCTGCGGGCGCGTGACGGCAAGCTGGGTTTCAACACTACCTGGCTGATCGAGACCGGCGAAGAAGCCGGCTCGCCCGGGCTGGCAGCCTTCTGCGACGCGCAACGCGAGACGCTGGCGGCCGACGTTTTCATCGCCAGCGACGGGCCACGCCTGAACGCCGCGCGTCCCACGCTGTTCATGGGCTCGCGCGGCGCGGTCAATTTCGAACTGTCGCTGCGGGCGCGTGAACGCGGCTACCACTCGGGCAACTGGGGCGGCCTTTTGGCCAACCCTGCCATCGTGCTGTCGCACGCCATCGCCTCGCTGGTGGATGCCAAGGGCCAGATCCAGGTGGCAGGCTTGCGTCCGCCCCCCATCCCCGCCGCCGTGGCCGCGGCGCTGGCCGACCTGGAGGTAGGCGGCGGCGCGGACGACCCGGAAATCAACGCGTATTGGGGCGAACCGGGCCTGTCCGCCCCTGAAAAGGTCTTTGGCTGGAACAGCCTGGACGTGCTGACCTTCGGCGCCGGCGACCCGGCCAAGCCGGTCAACGCGATTCCGCCCGAGGCCATCGCCTGGTGCCAGCTGCGCTTCGTGGTGGGCACCGATTGGAAGGCGCTGGAAACGCATGTGCGCACGCACCTGGACCAGGCCGGCTTTGCCGACGTGAAGATCCGCGTGGGCATGCAGGCCGGCGCTACCCGCCTGTCGCCGGACAACCCCTGGGTGCGCTGGGCCGCCGCGTCGCTGGAACGCACCACCGGCCGCCGCCCCGCGCTGCTGCCCAACCTGGGCGGCTCGCTGCCCAACGACATCTTCGCCGACCAGTTGGGCCTGCCTACGCTGTGGGTGCCGCACTCCTATCCCGCCTGCGCGCAGCACGCGCCCAACGAACATCTGCTGGGCAGCGTGGCGCGCGAAGGCCTGGCGATCATGGCGGGCTTGTTCTGGGACCTGGGCGACCAGGGCGCCGCGCTACGCCACGGCACCGCCTCCCCTACCGCCTGACCGAATTTCCCATGATCACCGGATCGTCCATGACCGCACCTACGCGCGCCTCCGCGCTGTCCCGCCTGTCCGCTGCCGCCCTGCTGGCCGCCACCCTGTTCACCGCAACCTGGGCCACCGACGCCCACGCCGCCTACCCGGAACAGGCCATCAAGCTGGTGGTGCCCTTCACGCCCGGCGGCGCGACCGACGCCGTGGCCCGCCTGCTGGCCAACAAGCTGTCGGGCAAGCTGGGCCAGGCCGTCATCGTTGAAAACCGCCCCGGCGCCTCGACCGTCATCGGCGCCGACGCCGTGGCGCGGGCCCAGCCCGACGGCTATACGCTGCTACTGTCAGGCAGCACCACCTATACGGTCTTGCCGGCCCTGAAACCGTCGCTGCCCTACGATCCGCAACGCAGCTTCGAACACATCGCCATCGTGGCGCTGGCGCCCGTCGTGCTGCTGGTGCAGAACAGCCTGGCGGCCACTACCGCCCAGGAAGCCGCGGAACTGGCCCGCCGCCAGACCGCCAGCGGCGGCTTGATGTACGGCACCTTCGGCCCGGGCTCGGCGCCGCACCTGGTGGGCGAGATGTTCGCCGAAGCGGCCGGCGCCAAGATGACGCCGGTGCCCTACAAGGGCAGCGCCCAGTTCATCACGGCGCTGATCGGCGGCGAAATCGCGCTGGGCGTGGACACCGTGTCGTCCGCCGCGCCGCAGGTCAAGGCGGGCAAGGTGCGCGCGCTGGCGGTCACCGGCGAACACCGCGTGCCGCAATTGCCGGACGTGCCCACCTTCATCGAAAGCAGCCTGCCCAGCGTGTCGATGGTGGGTTGGTACGGTCTGGTGGCGCCTGCCCGCACGCCCGCCCCCGTGCTGGACACGCTGAACCGCGCGGTCTCGGACATCATGCAAGACCCACAGGTGCGCCGCGCGATCAACGATCTGGCGTTGGAGCCGGTGTACCTGCCCGGCCCGGCTTTCAAGGCCCGCATGGAAGAAGAACTGCGCACCTTCGGCGACGTGGGACGCCGCGCCGATATCAAACTGGACTGAACCGGACTCGTCGGCCCGACCGGACCTCGGGCCGCCCCGAACCGCGCCACGCGGTAGCGCCGGGCCCCTCACGAGCCTCGCGTGAGCCCCCCTTGGGCCTGCAAGCCGGTATTGCCCGCGCGCCCGCCAGGCCCATTCCGGCCCCATTTAGACTAGAATCGGAACTATTCTCAATAAAATGCCCGCGCCCCTCTGGGGCCGCGTCGACAATAAAGAGGCTCGCTCTGAAATCCGGTTTCCGCTTATCCATGGCCTGGCTGCACACCTGGGTCGGCCTGTGGTTTTCCTGGCTGCTGTTTGCAGTGTTCCTGACCGGCTCGCTGGCGGTGTTTTCCGAAGCCATCACGCATTGGATGACCCCCGAGCATCACGCCGCCGAAGCCCATGCAGCCGAGCAGACGCCCGCCAAGGTAGACCGCGAGCGCCGCCTGGAATTGGCGGTGCAATACATGACGCGTCACCATCCAGGCGCCGGCATGTGGGAAATCTGGCCCGTCGACCGCTTCCACGACAACGGCCTGGTGACCTACTGGTTCGACAAGAACGGCCAATATGCCGACGCCGAACTCAACCCGGACACGGGCGAAGAACTGCCCGAAGACTCCCACGGCGCGGCCCGCGCCACGCTGGGCGGCACGCATTTCGTGGACTTCCACTACAACCTGCACGACGAGCCGGTAGGCTTGTGGATCGTGGCCTTCGCGGCCATGGCGATGCTGGTGGCGATGGTCTCGGGCGTGGTGACTCACAAGCGCATCTTCAAGGACTTCTTCACCTTCCGCGTCAAGAAAGGCCAGCGTTCGTGGCTGGACGCGCACAACGCGACGGCCGTGCTGACGCTGCCGTTCCAGTTCATGATCGTCTACACCGGCATCGTGATCTCCAGCGTGTCGCTGATGCCTGCGCCGATGACAGCGATGTATGGCACGGGCATGGAGGCATCGCGCCAGTACCTGGCTGAACTGATGGGCGAAGACAAGCCCACGCCCACCGGCACGCCCCTGGCGGTGCCGGCCCTGGAACCGATCGTGGCCCGCGCCGAGCAGATGATCGGCCAGAGCGCGCGCGCCATCGTCATCAACAACCCCGAAGACGGCGCGATGCGCATCGGCGTCTACGGCTGGACCGAAAGCGCCGATGCGCGCACCTCGATCAGCAGCACCTCCGGCATGGTGGAGTTTTCCGGCGCCACCGGCGAAGTGCTGCGCATGCGCCAGCCAGGCGGCGTGCACGGCGGCGCTGCGCCGCTCACGCGCCAGGTGATGTCCGACCTGCACATGGTGAAGTTCGGCGGCCTGGCGATGAAATGGCTGTACTTCCTATGCGGCTTGGCGGGCGCCGCCATGATGGGCACGGGCGCGGTGCTGTTCATGGTCAAGCGCCGCACCAAGATGGGCAACGAATTCGGCGCCGCCACCGCCCGCGTCTACCGCCTGATTGAAGGCCTGAACGTGGCCGCGATGGCGGGGCTGGCCATCGCCTGCATCGGCTACCTGTGGGCCAACCGCCTGCTGCCCGTGTCGCTGCCGCAGCGCGCCGGCTGGGAAATCCGGGTGTTCTTCATCGTGTGGGCGCTGACGTTGGCGCATGCCTGGCTGTGCACGCCACGGCGCGCCTGGATCTGGCAGCTGGGGTTGCTCTCGGCGCTGTGCCTGCTGCTGCCGGCGCTGTCGCTGCTGACCCTGGGCGACCATCCCGTGGCGCAGATCGCGCGCGGCGACTGGGAAAGCGCCGGCGTCGAGCTGACGTCGGTGGTCACGGGCCTGCTGGCCGGCTGGGCTGCGATACGATTGCGCAACAAGCCATTGTCGGCGCCACCGCCCCGCAAGACCCGCGCGCAACAGGAAGCCGCAGCATGAATCTGAACGACGCATTCGGCATCGCCATGGCGCTGCTATTGACCTATTCCGGCATGGCCTGCCTGAGCCTGGCCATGCCGCGCCATTACGACCAGGTCTGGGGCCGCGACCCAAAGGCCGGCCACACCCGCGTGCTGCGCGGCGCCGGCATCCTGCTGCTGCTGCTCGCGCTGCTGCCCTGCGTGGGCCTGTGGGGCAATACCGTGGGCGTGGTGGCGTGGCTGGGCTGGCTGTCGGCCGGCGCCCTGCTCTGGGTCGGCATGCTGTCGTGGGCGCCGCGCCCGGCAATGGGCACGGCGGCGCTGGCGGTGGTGATTTCCGTCGCGGGCGTCAGCTTCGGGTTCTAGGACCCAACCGCCTGATTGCGCCGGCGCGGGTCCGCCCGGCGCCGTTTGACCCGCATCAAGCCAGGCCGACATACGCCTCGGCAACCCTGCATTCAGCACCATATGTGGTGGTAGAGTTTTTCTACCCCACAACATATGGTGTCAGCGATGCAACTCCAACACATCCTCAAGCGCGACGGCCGAGTCGTCGAATTCGACCGCGCCAAGATTGCGGCGGCCATCGCCGCCGCCGGCCGCAGCTCCTCGGAGCTGGACGACGATATCGCCCGGGCGCTGACCGGCGCGGTGATCGACGCGCTGGCCGCAGACGGCAATGTGTGCCCCGGCGTGGAGACCATCCAGAACCAGGTGGAAGACTCGCTGGTGCGGGCCGGTTACTGGCGCACCGCGCGCGCCTACATCGTCTACCGCGAACAGCACGCCCGCCTGCGCTCGCTGCACCACACCCTGGTGGACGTGGAAAGCGCCATGGAGGAATACCTGGAGCAGCGCGACTGGCGCGTGAATGCCAACGCCAACCAGGGCTACAGCCTGGGCGGGCTGATCCTGAACGTGGCGGGCAAGGTCACGGCCAACTACTGGCTGTCCAACGTCTTCACCCCCGAAGCCGGCCGCGCCCACCGCGAAGGCGACATCCACATCCACGATCTGGACATGCTCAGCGGCTATTGCGCGGGCTGGTCCCTGCGCCAACTGCTGACCGAAGGCTTCAACGGCATTCCCGGCAAAGTCGAGGCCACGCCGCCGCGCCACATGTCGGCCGCCATCGGCCAGATCGTGAACTTCCTGGGCACGCTGCAAAACGAATGGGCCGGCGCGCAAGCGTTCAGCTCGTTCGACACCTACATGGCGCCCTTCATCCGCCGCGACGCGATGACCTACGGCGAGGTCAAGCAGGCCATGCAGGAACTGATCTACAACCTGAACGTGCCCAGCCGCTGGGGCACGCAGACGCCCTTCACCAACCTGACCTTCGACTGGACCTGCCCGGCCGACCTGAAGGAGCAGATCCCCTACGTGGGCGGCGAAGAAATGCCGTTTGCCTATGGCGAACTGCAGGCCGAAATGGACATGATCAACCGCGCCTACATCGAAGTGATGATGGCCGGCGATGCCAAGGGGCGCGTGTTCACCTTCCCCATCCCCACCTACAACATCACGCCCGATTTCGATTGGGACCATCCCAACACCACGCGCCTGTTCGAAATGACCGCGCGCTATGGCCTGCCGTATTTCCAGAACTTCCTGAATTCCGATCTGGAACCGCACATGGTGCGGTCCATGTGCTGCCGGCTGCAGCTGGACCTGCGCGAGCTGCTCAAGCGCGGCAATGGCCTGTTCGGGTCGGCCGAGCAGACCGGCTCGGTGGGCGTGGTAACGGTGAACTGCGCACGCCTGGGCCATACCTGCCAGGGCGACGAAGCCGCGCTGATGGCCCGGCTGGACCACCTGCTGGGCCTGGGCCGCGATGTGCTGGAAACCAAGCGCAAGGTGGTGCAGCGCTACATCGACCAGGGCCTGTACCCCTACACCCGGCGCTACCTGGGCACATTGCGCAACCACTTCAGCACACTGGGCGTGAACGGCATCAACGAGATGATCCGCAACTTCACCGGCGACACCGACGACGTCACCACGCCCGCCGGCCACGCGCTGGCCATGCGCTTGCTGGACCGGGTGCGTGACCGCATGACGCAGTTCCAGGAAGAAACCGGCCACCTGTACAACCTGGAAGCCACGCCCGCCGAAGGCACCACCTACCGTTTTGCACGCGAGGACAAGAAGCGCTGGCCCGGCATCCTGCAGGCCGGCACCGCCGCCCAGCCCTACTACACCAACTCCAGCCAGTTGCCGGTGGGCCATACCGACGATCCGTTCGAGGCGCTATCGCTGCAAGAGGCGCTGCAAGGCAAGTACACGGGCGGCACGGTGCTGCACCTGTACATGAACGAAGCGGTGTCGTCGGCCGATGCCTGCAAGGCGCTGGTGCGGCGCGCGCTGTCGAACTTCCGGCTGCCCTACATCACCGTCACGCCGACGTTCTCGATCTGCCCCAACCACGGCTATCTGGCGGGGCACCATGAATTTTGCCCCAAGTGCGATGCCGAACTGCTGGCCAAACAGTCGGCGTGCTGCGCGCCGGCGTGACGCGAACGCGGCTGACGCGCGCTCACCAGCCACACATTCGGCCACGCGTTTGGCCATGCATTCCGCCGCCTGGTTTTTTACCGGCGGTCGCCGCCCGGCACCGCCGCATTGTTCGCCGGACGATCCCCGTCCGGCCCTTCCCCCAAGGAACCACTATGCCAACCCTGATCTCTGCCAACACCACCACCCCCCAGGCCCTGCGCCTGGACGATAGCCAACGCGTACGCTGCGAAGTCTGGACCCGCGTGATGGGCTATCACCGCCCCGTTTCTTCCTTCAACACCGGCAAACAAGGCGAATTCCATGAACGCCGCTTCTTCGTCGAACAGCGTGCCTGACGCACCCGGCGGCCGCAGGATCGCCCGCGCCAACGCGGTGCGCGTGGCCCATGCCGCGCCGCCGCGGCCGGTGGCCCAGCCGCTGCCGCGCCATTCCCCGGCCGTGGGCGGCCTGACGCCGTTTTCCACGGTGGACTGGCCCGGCACGCTGGCCGCCGTCGTATTCATCGCCGGCTGCCCCTGGCGCTGCCACTATTGCCACAACCCCGAATTGCAGATCCGCGCCGCGCGCTACGACTGGCACGACGTGCGGGCCTTCCTGAACCAGCGCCAGGGGCTGCTGGACGCGGTGGTGTTTTCAGGCGGCGAACCGTTAAGCGAACCGCGCCTGCCGTCGATGATCCGCGAGGCCCGCCGCATGGGCTTTCGCATCGGCCTGCATACCGCAGGCATCTATCCGCTGCGCCTGGCCGACGTGCTGCGCTATCTGGACTGGGTGGGCCTGGACATCAAGGCCGATGCGCAGGGTTATGACGACATCACCGGCCGGCGCGACTCGCAGCGCCCCGCGCACGCCTGCCTGACGCAGCTGCTGACCGCGGGCGTGGATTTTGAATGCCGCATCACCTGGCATCCGGACTGGCTGGACGAAGCCCGGCTGCTGGCGTTGGCGCGCGATCTGGCGCGCCGCGGCGTCAAGCGTTTTGCGGTGCAAAGCGCTCGGGCCAGCCCCGATGCCCCGCCTGCCTGGCGCCTGGGCGCGCAGGCTCAGGCGGTGTTGCAGGACCTGTTCGACACCTTCGCCTACCGCTGAACGCGGCGCTTGCCGCCCTGGCCCAGCCTGGCGGCCAGCGCGGCATGGAAGCGCGGCGACGCCACCGCGCCCACATTGCAACGCGACCAGGGCGAGGCCGCCGTCGGGTCCACGCTGAACACGCGGCCCGGCGCCATGATGACCTTCTCGGGCATCAAGGCTTCGGCCAGCGTCAGCGAATTGTCCACGCCCGGAAAGGCGGACCACAGGTATAGCGAACTGGTGGGCCGCGCGAACACCTCGGCGCCCAGCGAGTCCAGCACGCGCAGCGCATCGCCGGTGGCGGCCTGCAAGCGCTGACGCAACCGCACCAGATGACGCTCGTAGTGGCCGTCGCGCAGCATCACGTCGACCATGCGTTCGCAGTATTCCGAACTGCTGACGTGCACCAGCGCCTTCAGGTCGGCCAGGTCGCTGGCCAGCGCCGCACCGCAAGCGATGAAGCCGACTCGCAACGCGGCCGAAAACGACTTGGAAAAGCTGCCGATGTACAGCGTGCGTTCCAGCTGGTCCAGCGCCGACAAACGCACGGCGGACGTCGGTTTGAAGTCCGCCAGCGGATCGTTTTCCACCACGATCAGGTTGTAGCGTTCGGACAGCTGCAGTAGCTTGTACGCCTTGGCCGGCGAAATGTCGGAACCCGTGGGGTTGTGGGCCAGCGACTGCGTAAAAAACAGGCGCGGCTTTTCGCGCTGCAACAAGGCTTCCAGCGCCACCAGATCGGGGCCGTCCGACAGGCGCGGCACGCCCAGCATGCGCACCCCCGCCAGCTTGAGCTTGCCGAACAGCGGGTAGTAGCCCGGGTTGTCCACCAGCGCCGCCGCGCCGGGCGGCAGGAAGTAGCGGATGACCAGGTCCATGGCTTCGTTGGCGCCGTGCGTCAGCACCAGTTGCGAGGGCGCGGCGCTGATGCCCACGTCGCCCAATTTGCGCACCAGGCTTTCGCGCAGCGGCGCGTAGCCAAAGCGGCTGCCGTAGCGAAACAAGGTGCCCAGGCCGGTGCGCACCACCTTCTGGTGATAGCGGTCCATGCGCATGTCGG
>JBEBOQ010000068.1:0-27036 GCA_040396375.1 Achromobacter xylosoxidans | reverse complement strand
CCCTCGAGAACCAACCGAATTCCCACCCGCTGACCAACCTGAAGAAGGCTGGCCAGGTGATCGCCGCCGCCGTCGCTGGCGCGTTCGCCTTCATCGACGAAGTCAACGAATCGATGAACAAGGCCCGCGCCGCCAGCTCGCGCTTCTCCGGCTCGCAGTGGTAAGACCAGCCGCGCTGAGCTGAGTCGCGACCGATCTCCCGCGATTCAGCCCGGCGCGCTGCCGAAGCAACGCCCGCCGCCCACGCGGCGCCCGTTGTTCCGGACCCGGCGCCCGGGGCTTCAAGCCCTCTCCCTCACCGGGCGCCATCGCGCCGCGCCGGCCCCGCTTGTGGGGCCCCCGCGACGCCCTCCGCCGCGCAATTCCGTAGCAAGAATCCCTGTCGCCCCAGTGCGAAGCTGTCCCGAAGCGGGACCGCCTCACACCGGGGCGATTGGCGTTTGGGGCGCCGCAGCGGCGGCTTTCGCCCTCTCGGCGTTTACCCTAGCGTTGGCCCGGCGCGCATTGACAGCGCGCGAAACCCCTACCGATAATCGGCCCCTTGCCGTCGTGCTGGCGCCAAAAACACCGCAAGCCCCCCCGGCCGACGTTTCTGTTCTCCGGTTGGCCCCCTCGCTGTTCCCCCCGCCTGCACGATCCGGTTCGTTCCCCATCCGGAGTTGTCACCATGAAGTTGCGCACCACCCTGGCCCTCGTGGCCGCCGCCATTCCCTTGGCCGCTGCCCAGGCCCAGACGCTGAAGATCGGCCTGTCCGCCGAACCCACCTCGGCCGACCCCCACTACCACAAGATGACGCAGAACGACGCGTTCTCCGCGCACGTCTACAGTTCGCTGGTAGGCCGCAGTGCCGACATGAAGCTGGTGCCCGCGCTGGCCACGTCCTGGAAGAACCTGGACGACCTGACCTGGGAATTCAAGCTGCGCGACGACGTCAAGTTCTCCAACGGCAAGCCGTTCACGTCCGAAGACGTGCTGTTCACGATCTGCCGCACGCTGAACAACGAGACCAACGTGTCGCAGTCCTACATGGACACGACCAAGCTGATCACCGACGTGCAGACGCCGGACGCCCACACCGTCATCATCAAGACCGGCGCCCCCTTCCCGCTGATGCCCGCCGAAATGGCGCGCTCGCTGCCGATCATCTGGAACGGCATCGTCGAGCACGGCAAGCTGACCTTCGACCCGAAGAAGGGTTGCGGCGTGACCGGCCCGTGGCCCACGGTGGCCGACTTCAACAACGGCAAGGACGCCATCGGCACCGGCCCGTACACCCTGAAGTCGTACGTCAAGGGCACCGGCATCGAGCTGGTGCGCAACGAGAACTACTGGGGTCCGAAGCCCTACTGGAAGGAAGTGAAGTTCGTGCCGGTGCCGGCCGCGGGCCCGCGCCTGACCGGCCTGCTGTCCGGCGACTTCGACATGATCGAAAACCCCGCCGCGCGCGACCTGCCGCGCCTGAAGGACAATCCCAAGTTCGGCTTCGTGGCCACCCCGTCGACCCGCCTGGTGTTCTTCCAGCCGGACGTGGGCCGCAACCCGAGCCCGTTCGTCAAGAGCGCCGACGGCAAGAACCCGCTGCAGGACCTGCGCGTGCGCCGCGCGATTTCGATGGCCATCGACCGCAAGACCATCACCGCCCGCATCATGGACGGCATGGCCACCCCGGCCTACCAGTACATGCCCGACGGCATGTTCGGCGCGCTGCCCAAGGCCCCGGAAATCAAGTACGACCCGGAAGGCGCCAAGAAGCTGCTGGCCGAAGCCGGCTACCCGAACGGCTTTGAGCTGACGCTGTCGTCCACCAACGACCGCTACGTCAACGACGGCCAGGTCGCCCAAGCCGTGGCCCAGTACCTGGCCCGCGTCGGCATCAAGACCAACGTCGACGCCATGACCGCTTCGATCTACTTCCCCAAGCGCGCCAAGCGCGAGTTCAGCTTCTCGATGGGCGGCTGGCCGGCGGAAACGGGTGAAGCCTCGGCGCTGTTCCAGCTGTGGGTCGCCTCGCTCGATTCGCCCAACAGCCTGGGCACCAGCAACTACGGCGGCTTCTCCAACGCCGACTTCGACAAGGTCTACAAGCAGGCCATCGTGACGGTCGACGCCCCCAAGCGCGAAAAGCTGCTGCAGGACGCCACCCAGATCGCCCTGGACAACGTGCCGCTGATCCCGCTGCACTTTGAAAGCAGCATCTGGGCCTTCCGCAAGGGCATCACCTACGAAGGCCGCCGCGACCAGTTCACGCTGGCCACCTCGGCCAAGCCCGACGCCAAGTAATCCGGCTTCGCGCAACGCAAACGGCTGCCCCGAGGGGCAGCCGTTTTTCATTGGGGACCCTGCGGGCGGTCAGGCCCCCGGCCCCTCGTCCAGCAGCAAGTCCAGCTCGCGCGCCAGCAGCGCGATGAAGGCCTCGGTCTTGGGCGGCAGCACGCGCCCCTGCATGACGTGGATCTGCAAGGTGCGCGACTGTAGTTCGGCGTTGGAGATCGGCACCGCCACCAGTTCGTCACGCTTCAGGCTCCAGGCCACCGAGATATAGCCACTGAGCATGACGGCGTCGGAACCGAACACGAAGCCGTGCAGCGGCGACGAATCGTTGCAGGTCAGCGTGGGTTCGAGTTGCACCGATTCCAGGAGGCAACCCATCTCGAACAGGTGCCGGGTGGTGGTACCGGGGCCGGTCAGCGCCAACGGATAGCGGCCCAGGTCCTGCAGGCTGACGCTCTGCCGCCCCGCCAAGGGGTGGCCAGCGGCCATCACGGCATGCACCGGGGCGCGGCGCGAATAACGCACGCTGACGCCGGCGATCCGTTCCACATTGAAGGTCATGCCCAGCTCGACGCTGCCTTCGGCCACCCGCCGGGCCACGTCGGACGGCGCCCCCACGTGCAGGTCGAAGCGCACGTCGGGCCGGTCGCGGCGAAAGCGCGCCATCGACGACGGCAGGAAAATGCGGGCCACGCCCTCGACCGCGGCCATGCGGATTTCGTTGCGCGCCATGCCCTTGATGGCGGCGATTTCCTGCAGGACGGATTCGGATTCCAGCAAGGTGCGGCGGGCGTGCGCCAGCAGCAACTGGCCGGCTTCGCTCAGCACCATGCCGCGCGCGGCGCGCTCGAACAGTGGCGCCCCCGCCTCTTCTTCCAGCTTGGAGATCTGGCGGCTGATGGCCGACACGGCCACATGCAGGCGCTCGGATGCGCCGCTCAGGCTGCCCGCCTGGGCGACTTCGACAAAGTAGCGCAAAGCGATGCCGTGCATGTTCAACCCTTTCAGGTGGTGAAGCGCCGGAATGGAGCTTTGCCTTTTATGCAAAGCTATCGATAAATATTCTAATTGTAGAGAAAGCTTCCCAGATCCTAGAATTTGCGCAACGATCCAGGCAGGCGCGCAGGGCGCGTCCGCTCAAAAAAAGGGGAAGTCCGTGTCAGCAGCAGTCCCGAACGCCAGCCGCGCCGCCGCCGTCGGCCGCGCGGCCGCATACGCCGAAAGCGGCGCCTTGCAACGCGACCTGACCGACCTGGTCGCCTACCGCACTGAAAGCCAAAACCCGGACCAGCGCCAGGCGCTGTACGACTACCTGCGCTCGGCGGTCGCCCCCCGCTTGCAGGGCCTGGGCTTTTCCTGCCAGGTCAAAGACAACCCCGTGGACGGCGGCCCGCCGTTCCTGCTGGCCGAACGCCTGGAAGACCCAGCCCTGCCCACCGCGCTGATGTACGCCCACGGCGACGTCGTGCGCGGCTACGACGAGCAGTGGCGCGACGGCCTGGCCCCCTGGCGGCTGACCGTGGAAGGCGACCGCTGGTATGGCCGCGGCACGGCTGACAATAAGGGCCAGTACTGCATCAACATGGCGGCGCTGGAACAGGTGCTGGCCGAACGCGGCGGGCGCCTGGGCTTTAACCTGCGCATGCTGGTGGAATGCGGCGAAGAGGTCGGTTCGCCAGGCCTGCACCAGGCCTGCGACCTGTGGCGCGAGTCACTGGCGGCCGACGTGTTCATCGCATCCGACGGCCCGCGGCTGGCGGCCGACCTGCCGACGCTGTTCCTGGGTTCGCGCGGCACGCTGCTGTTCGACCTGGTGGTGGACCTGCGCGGCCATGCCCATCATTCCGGCAACTGGGGCGGCGTGCTGCCCAACCCCGGCATCATCCTGGCCCATGCACTGGCCAGTCTGGTGGACGCGCGCGGCCGCCTGCTGGTCGACGGCCTGCGTCCCCCGGCCATCCCGCCCGCCGTGCGCCAGGCGCTGGCGGACATCCAGGTCGGCCAGGACGAAGACGCCCCCGATATCGACCCCGACTGGGGCGAACCCGGCCTGTCGCTGGCCGAACGCCTGTTCGGCTGGAACACGCTGGAAGTGCTGGCCTACAAGACCGGCAACCCCGACAACCCGGTGGGCGCGATCCCGCCACGCGCCAGCGCCACCTGCAACCTGCGCTTCGTGGTCGGCACCGACTGGCGCCAGGCCGAGGGCATCCTGCGGCGGCACCTGGACGCGCGGGGCTTGCAGCAGGTCAATGTCCGCGTGCGGCGCGGCACGCCGGCCACCCGGCTGGACCCGGACGATCCGTGGGCGCGCTGGGCCGTGGCCTCGCTGGCCGCCACCACCGGCAAGACCCCGGCGCTGCTGCCCAACCTGGGCGGCACGGTGCCCAACGACGCTTTCTCGGAAGTGCTGGGGCTGCCCACCATCTGGGTGCCGCATTCCTATCCCGCCTGTTGCCAGCACGGCCCCGACGAACACCTGCTCGCCTCCGTGGCGCGCGAAGGCGCGGCGGTGATGGCCGGCCTGTTCTGGGACCTGGGCGAACAGGGCGCGGCCGTGGCCGCGCAACGCGAGCGCCTGACCGCCACCTGACCGCCTTCGGGCGCCATCCCTTATACAATCCCCCTCGCTTGATCGGAGTTCCCATGTCCTCGTCCCCTACCGCGTCCCGTCCGCGCCCCTTTTTGCTCGCCTGTCCGGATCTGGCGGCCGAGCGCGTGGGCAACACGGATACCCCCGGCGTCTGGCATTTCGACTCCGGCGTGCCGGGCAAGCGCGTGATGCTCAGCGCCCTGGTCCACGGCAACGAGCTGTGCGGCGCCTGGGCCCTGAAGGACGCGCTGGGCGCCGGCCTGCGCCCGCGCCGTGGTTCGCTGACGCTGGCGTTCTGCAACCTGGCCGCGTTCGACCGCTTCGATCCGGCCAACTACGCGCCGGCGCGCTTCGTCGACGAAGACATGAACCGGGTCTGGAGCGACGACAAGCTGGCCCAGCCCATCAGCCAGGAACGCCGCCGCGCCGCCGCCATCCAGCCCTGGGTGGCGCAGGCCGACTGGCTGCTGGACTTCCACTCGATGAGCAATTCCGACGTGCCGCTGCAACTGACCGGCATGGAACAGCGCAACATCGACCTGGCCCTGGCGCTGGGCAACCCCGCCACCATCATTGCCGACGCCGGCCACGCCGCCGGCGTGCGCATGCGCGATTACGGCCGCTTTGGCGAATCTGGCGACAACGGCACCCGTTCGCTGCTGATCGAATGCGGCTTCCACGGCGCGCCCGAAGCACGCGGCGTCGCCGTCGACCAGATGGCGCGTTTCCTGCTGGCGGCGGGCACGGTGGACGAAGCCGATCTGCCTAAAGACTGGATCGCCCCCCAGGCCAGCGCGCAGCGTGCCCTGCGCGTGACCCACGCCGTGGCCGCCAAGAGCCCCGACTTCCGTTTCGCCGAACCCTGGAAGGGGCTTGAAACGCTGGCGCGCGCCGGCACCGTCATCGGCTGGTCCGAAGGCGAGGCCGTGACCACGCCCTACGACAACTGCGTGCTGATCATGCCGTCCACCGCCAATCTACGGGCCGGCGTCACAGTCGTCCGGCTGGCCCAGCCCATCATCTGATTTTTCGAGCGGCGCGCCCTCGACGGCGCGCCGCCATACATAAAAGCAATCCAAGGGAAAGCAATGTCCGCAAACGTTTTCATCCGCAGCGCGTTATCCGCCTGTACGCTGGCGGCCGCCATGGCCGCCGGCGCGCCTGTGGCCATGGCCCAGGCGGCCCCCCAGACGCTGCGGATCGGGCTGTCGTCCGAACCCACCGCGATGGACCCGCACTACCACCAGGCCACCCCGAACGACTCGATGACCTCGCACATCTTCGAGACGCTGGTGGGCCAGGACGCCAAGATGAACCTGATTCCACGGCTGGCCACTGCCTGGAAGCCGGTGGACGACACCACCTGGGAATTCACGCTGCGCGACGGGGTGAAGTTCTCGAACGGCCAGCCGTTCACCGCAGAAGACGTGATCTTCACGCTCTGCCGCGCGCTGCATAACGAGCAGTCCATCGGCGGCTCATACGCCAGCGTGGTGCAAAAGCTGGCTTCCATCGATGTGCGCGACGGCAACGTGCTGGTCATCAAGACCCACCAGTCCTACCCGCTGCTGCCCAACGACCTGACCCGCAACGCCATGATCTGGAGCGGCATCGTCCAGCACGGCCCGATCCGCTTCGACCCCAAGAACCAGTGCGGCGTGACCGGCCCCTGGCCGACCGTGGCCGACTTCAACACCGGCAAGTCCGCCATCGGCACCGGCCCCTATGTCCTGAAGTCGTACGTCAAGGGCAGCGCCATCGAACTGGCGCGCAACGAGACCTACTGGGGCGACAAGCCCGCCTGGCCGAACGTGAAGCTGGTGCCGGTGCCCGCCGCCGGCCCGCGCCTGACGGGCCTGCTGGCCGGCGATTTCGACCTGATCGAAAATCCCGCCGCGCGCGACGTCAAACGCATTTCGGAAACGCCGGGCTTCGGCTACGTCATCACGCCGTCGGTGCGGGTGGTGTACTTCCAGTTCGACGTGGCGCGCAGCCCCAGCCCGATGGTGCGCGCCGCCGACGGCAAGAACCCGCTGCAGGACGTGCGCGTGCGCCGCGCCATCTCGATGGCGATCGACCGCAAGGCCATCGCCGCCCGCATCATGGACGGCGCCGCCACGCCGGCCAACCAGTTCCTGCCCGATGGCATGTTCGGCACGCTGCAACCGCCGCCAGAACTGAAGTACGATCCGGCCGCCGCCAAGAAGCTGCTGGCCGAGGCCGGCTACCCGGACGGCTTCGAGCTGACCATCTCGTCCACCAACGACCGCTACATCAACGACGCGCAGATCTCGCAGGCCGTGGCGCAGTACCTGTCACGCGTGGGCATCAAGACCACGGTGGACGCCATGACGCGCTCGGTCTACTTCCCCAAGCGCGCCAAGCGCGAGTTCAGCTTCGCCATGGGCGGCTGGTCGTCGGAAACCGGCGAAGCCTCGTCGTTCCTGCAGTACTGGGTCAGCGCCTTCAACAAGGAGCAGGGCCTGGGCACCAGCAACTACGGCGGCTACGACAACCCCGAATTCGACCGCGTCTTCAAGCGCGCCCTGACCACCGTCGACCAAGCGGCCCGCGAAAAGCTGCTGCAAGAATCCCTGACCCTGGCCCTGGCCGACCTGCCCAGCATTCCCCTGCATTTCGAAAGCAGCATCTGGGCGTTCAAGAAGGGTCTGACCTACGAAGGCCGCGCCGACCAGTACACCCTGGCCATGTCGGCCAAGCCCGCCAAGTAAGTCGATACGCGGCGCCCGCAAACCCTGAGCCCACCAAGGAAATAATCTCGTGGCCTTGTTCATCCTACGCAGACTGATACAGAGTCTGTTCGTGCTGCTGGCCGTTTCGGTCGTGGTCTTCTTCGCGGTGTATGCCGTGGGCGACCCGATCGAACTGCTGGTCAGCCCCGAAGCCAGCCAGGCGGCGCGCGAGGCGATGATCGCCCGCCTCGGCCTGGACCTGCCCGTGTGGCAGCAATACACAGGGTTCCTGTGGCGCGCGCTGCACGGCGACCTGGGCACCTCGTTCGTGCACGGCATCCCGGCCATCGAGCTGATCGTGCAGCGCATCCCCGCCACCTTCGAACTGGTGATCGTGGCCATCGGCCTGACCTGTGTGATCGGCATTCCGCTGGGCCTGGTGGCCGGCCTGTACCGCGATGAGCCCCTGGGCCGCGGCATCATGGCCTCGTCGGTGCTGGGCTTCTCGCTGCCCAACTTCTGGCAGGGCATGATGCTGATCCTGCTGTTCGCGGTGTGGCTCGGCTGGCTGCCCGCCACCGGCCGCGGCGACACCGTGACGGTGCTGGGCGTGCGCCTGTCGATCCTGACGGCCGACGGCTGGTCGCACCTGATCATGCCGGCCATCAACCTGGCGCTGGCCAACATCGCGCTGGTGCTGCGCCTGACCGCCTCGGGCGTGGTCGAGGCCCGCAGCCAGGACTACGTGAAGTTCGCGCGCGCCAAGGGCATCAAGCCCGGCCGCATCGTGCGCCGCCACATCCTGCGCAACATCCTGATCCCGGTGGTCACCGTCATCGGCATGGAATTCGGCAGCCTGATCGCCTATTCCACCATCACCGAGACCGTGTTCGCGTGGCCCGGCATGGGCAAGCTGCTCATCGACAGCGTCTACCAGCTCGACCGGCCCGTGGTGGTCGCGTACGTGATGCTGGTCACCCTGATCTTCGTGGTCATCAACCTGGTTGTGGACATCCTGTACGCCGCGCTCGATCCGCGCGTGCAGCTCGTGACCCCCGCTCAATAATCGCCATGGCTCAATCTCCCAATACCGGCCGCACCCGTACCGTCCAGCCCCTGGCCGATACGCCCAAGCGCGCCTCGATCCTGAAGAAACTGCGGGCCCGCCCGACCGTGCGCGGCTCGGTCATCGCGCTGGCCATCCTGGTGCTGCTGGTGGTGTTCGCGCCCTACTTCGCGCCGCAGAACCCCTATGACCTGGCCAACCTGTCGCTGATGGACGGCCGCCTGGCGCCGCGCCAGGCGCTGATGGACGGCAGCATCGCCTGGCTCGGCACCGACGACCAGGGCCGCGACATGCTCAGCGCCATCCTGTATGGCCTGCGCATCAGCCTGATGGTGGGCCTGTCCGCCGTGGTGCTGGCCACCGCCGTGGGCGGCGCCGTCGGCCTGGTGGCCGCCTATGTGGGCGGCCTGGTCGATACCGTGCTGATGCGCATCGTCGACTTCATCCTGGGTTTCCCGACCATCCTGGTGGCGCTGGTGCTGCTGGTGGTGCTGGGGCGCGGGGTCGACAAGGTGATCCTGGCGCTGGTGCTGGTGCAGTGGGGCCACTACGCCCGCATCATGCGCAGCCGCGCGCTGCAGGAACGGCGCAAGGAATACGTCGAAGCCGCTGCCAACCTGGGCTTTCCGGCCTGGCGCATCATGGTGTTCCACCTGCTGCCCAACTGCCTGGGCCCCGTGATGGTGTTCGCCACCATCCAGATCGCCACCGCCATCGCGCTGGAAGCAACGCTGTCGTTCCTGGGGGTGGGCGTGCCCATCACCGAGCCGTCACTGGGCCTGTTGATTTCCAACGGCTTCCAGTACCTGCTATCGGGTGACTATTGGATCAGCCTGTTCCCGGGCATCGCGCTGTTGCTGCTGATTCTTTCCATCAACATCGTAGGCGACCGCCTGCGCGAAAGCCTGGATCCCCGACGAGCATGAGCGACATCCTTCTTGAAGTGCGCGGCTTGCGCACCGCATTCCATACCGAGGCTGGCGCCTGGCTGGCGGTTGATGGCGTTGACCTGACCGTGCGTCGCGGCGAAATCGTGGGCCTGGTCGGCGAATCGGGTTCGGGCAAATCGGTCACCGGCTTCTCGTTGCTGGGTCTGATCGACCCGCCGGGCGAAGTGGTCGACGGCGAAGTGAAGTTCAAGGGCAACGACCTGCGCAAACTCTCGGAAGAGCAGATGCGCCAGTTGCGCGGCAACCGCATCGCCATGATCTTCCAGGACCCGCTGATGACGCTCAATCCGGTGCTGCGCATCGGCGAGCAGATGATGGAGGCCATCCTGACGCACGAGGACGTGCCGCGCGCCGAAGCGCTGGAGCGCTGCCGCGAGGCGCTGGCCATGGTCGGCATTCCGTCGCCGGAAAAGCGCCTGAAGAGCTACCCGCACGAATTCTCCGGCGGCATGCGCCAGCGCGTGGCGATCGCGATCGCCATGCTCAACAAGCCCGACCTGATCATCTGCGACGAGCCCACCACGGCGCTGGACGTCACCATCCAGGGCCAGATCCTGTATCGCATGCAGGAGATCTGCCGCGAGCACAACACGGCGCTGATCTGGATCACCCACGACCTGGGCGTGGTGGCCGAGCTGGCCGACCGCGTCGCGGTCATGTACGCCGGCCGCATCGTCGAGAGCGGCCCGGTCGAACAGGTGCTGGACGCGCCGCGCCATCCTTATACCCGCGGCCTGCTGGACTCGATGCCTGGCGCCACCACGCCGGGCGCGCGCCTGCACCAGATCAACGGCATGGCGCCCAGCCTGGCCGGCCGCCCGTCGGGCTGTGCCTTCCGGCCGCGCTGCGCCCGTGCGGTCACGCGCTGCACCGAACAAGCCCCCACCGTCACCAATGAAGGTCCGCGCAGCTATCGCTGTTACGTCCCGATCGCCCGCGAGGCCGAGCAAGCATGAGCCAAGCCGATACCCCCGTCATCGAGCTCAAGAACGTCCATAAGCGCTTCGAGCAACGGCCCGACCTGGCCCAACGCATCCTGGCCCTGACCGGACGCCCCATCGACCGCCGCACCGTGTTCGCCGTCAACGGCGTGGACCTGCGCATCGGCCGCGGCGAAGTCGTCGGGCTGGTCGGTGAGTCCGGCTGTGGCAAGTCCACCCTGGGCCGCGTCGTGGCCGGCCTGCACCGCCAGACCGAAGGCGACCTGCTGTACCAGGGCCAGGACGCCCGCCGCCTGCGCGGCGCCGACAAGCTCGCCTACACGCTGGGCGTGCAGATGATCTTCCAGGACCCGCAGGCCTCGCTCAACCCGCGCCAACGCCTGCGCCAGATCCTGGGCGAATCGCTCAAGGTGCACAAACTGGCGCCATCCGCCGAGATTCCCGCGCGCATCGACCAGGCGCTGACGGAAGTGGGCCTGGACACCGAATACCGCGACCGCTTCCCGCACCAGATCTCGGGCGGCCAGCGCCAGCGCATCGGCATCGCCCGCGCGCTGATGGTGGCGCCCAAGTTCCTGGTGTGCGATGAACCGGTGGCCGCGCTGGACGTGTCGATCCAGGCGCAGGTGATCAACCTGTTCATGGACCTGCGCGAGCAGCACGGCTTCACGTACCTGTTCATCAGCCACGACCTGGGCGTGGTCAAGCACATCTCGGACCGCGTCGCGATCATGTATCTGGGCAAGATCGTCGAAATCTCGACATCGGCCGAGATTTTCGCGCGCGCCAACCACCCGTACACTCAGGCATTGATGGCCGAGGTGCCGGACGTCGCCCGCCGGGGCCGCAAGTTCACGCCGATCAAGGGAGAAATCCCGTCGCCGCTGAACCCGCCGCCAGGCTGCACGTTCAACCCCCGCTGTCCCCACGCCATGCCGCGCTGCCGCGAGCAGGCGCCGTCCCTGAAAGAAATATCGCCGGGCCACTGGTCGGCCTGCCACCTGAACGAAGCCACCGCCTGAACGCCATGAAACCCTCTGACATGTCCAACGTGGACCGCATCGCCATCGAAATGGGCCATGCCGGCCGCAACG
Source organism: Achromobacter xylosoxidans (assembly GCA_040396375.1). Taxonomy (GTDB): domain Bacteria; phylum Pseudomonadota; class Gammaproteobacteria; order Burkholderiales; family Burkholderiaceae_B; genus Achromobacter; species Achromobacter xylosoxidans_D. The sequence goes on along the minus strand of JBEBOQ010000068.1, from coordinate 15,427 downwards.
CCATCACCTATATCGACGAGGATCGCAATTCCGATCGCCCATTCAAGCTGCAGACCTACCGCCCCTACGGCTACACGCCGGACCGCCCGGTGGTGATCGTGCAGCACGGCGTGCTGCGCAACGGCGACGAATACCGCGACTTCTGGGTCGAAGCCGCCGACAAGCACAAGCTGCTGATCGTGGCGCTGACCTTCTCCAACGAGATCTGGCCCGGCGTGGAAAGCTACAACAACGGCCGCGTGTTCTCGGCCGGCGGCAACCCGCGCCACATCGACGGCTGGACCTATGCGCTGGTCGGCAACGTGATCCGCGACATGATCGCGGCCGAGATCACCGATGGCGAGAACGTCTACCTGTTCGGCCACTCGGCCGGCGGCCAGTTCGTGCACCGCCTGATGAGCAGCCAGTCGCACGCGCCGTTCAAGGCGGTGACCGCGGGCAACCCCGGCTGGTACACCCTGCCGACATTCGATTATCCGTTCCCCGAAGGCATGGACGGCGTCGGCCTGACCGAAGACCACCTGGTCAAGCTGCTGGCCTATCCGATGACCATCCTGGCCGGCGACCAGGACATCGCCACCGACGACCCCAACCTGCCGTCGGAACCGGCCGCCATGCGCCAAGGCCCGCACCGCTTCGCCCGCGCCCACAACTACTTCGAGGCCGGCCGCAAGGAAGCCGAGCGCCGCGGCGTGCCGTTCAACTGGACGCTGCAGGTGGTGCCCGGCATCGGCCACGACGGCCGCGCCATGTCCGCGGTCTGCGCCAGCCTTTGGTTCGAGGGCGGCATGCCGAGCGACGCCGAGCTGGCGCGCCTGGCCGGCCAGCAGGTCGCTTGAACGTTCCCTTTCATTCCCGCTAGCAGAATCGCCATGTCCACTTCCCGCACTGAACAACTCGTCGCCGGCATCCAGAGCTGGCTGCAATGCGAATCGCCCTCGAACTTCCCCGACGGCATCGCCGCCATGGCCCGCATCATCGCCGACTACGCAGCCGCGGCCGGCCTGACGGTGGAGCTGTCGTCGCTGGGCCCCACGACCGGCCCGCTGCTGTACGCCACCAACCGCGCCCCCGGCGACACGCGCCCTGGCATCCTGATCCTGGCGCACATGGACACGGTGCACCCGGTGGGCACGCTGCTGGAAAACCCCGTGCGCATCGACGGCGACCGCCTGTACGGCCCGGGCAGCTACGACATGAAGGCAGGCATCTACCTGGCGCTGACGGCGCTGTCCGGCGTGGCCCGCCCGGGTGCCACGCAATTGCCGGTGGATTTCCTGGTGGTGCCTGACGAAGAAACCGGCAGCCACGCGTCGCGCGTCCACATCGAGCGCTTCGCGGCGAACGCCAAGTACGCGCTGGTATGCGAACCGGCCCGCCCGAACGGCGGCAAGTGCGTGACGGCGCGCAAGGGTACGGGGATGCTGAACCTGAACGTGAAGGGCCGCCCGGCCCACGCCGGGATGCAGCACGAGAAGGGCCGCAGCGCGATCCGCGAGATGGCACACCAGGTGCTGGCGCTGGAAGCAATGACGGACTACGAGCGCGGCATCACGGTCAGCGTGGGCACGATCGCAGGCGGCACGGTGACAAACACGGTGCCGGCGCTGTGCCGCTGCGTGGTGGATTTCCGGGTGCCGGACATGGGCGCGGCGGAAGACGTGCTGCGCCGCATGCGCGAGCTGTGCGCAGTGGGCCCGGACGTGGAACTGGACATCAATGTGGAACTGAACCGCCCGCCGATGGTGAAGACGGACGAAGCGGCAGCACTGCTGGCACTGGTGCAAGGCTACGCGGAACGCGCAGGTTTCCTGCTGGAAGACGCGCCGATGACGGGCGGCGGCAGCGACGCCAACTTCACCTCCGCCATGGGAATTCCTACGCTTGATGGGTTGGGTGCGGACGGGGATGGTGCTCATACGTTGAACGAGTACATCTTGGTTTCTACGTTGGAGCAGCGGTTGAAGTTCTGGGAGTTGTTGTTGAAGGATCTGGCTTAAAAGCTGGGTTTGGTTTGGTGCGCGCGGGTGGGTTCTTAAGCCGCGCGTGACGGGGCAGGCGGGGGGAGAGCGGGGCTACGATTGCGGTCCGGAGCCTTCGCTCCGGACTGCCCCTTCCTCATCCTCGTTGCCGCCTCCGGCGGCTGCCTTCGGATTCCGTCGGGCGCATCTACACGCCCCGCCCTCCCCCCGCCTGCCCCGTCACACGCTCTTACTGTGCATTAATCGCGGACGTTGGGACGAGCTGTGTGCTTGGCATGCTAGCCACCATCAGGGGCGGGTTTGGCGGTGGGTGCGGGGCCCGCCTCGTGCCGGCCGCGCGGGCGGCCTTACGAGACTTACGCGTCGTCTTGCGTACACCGGTGCCGCTATCGCGCTTGCGAAGATCGAGCACGGTTTTTTCACCTGTTGAATCGACGCCCCGAGTGACACCGGTCTTCTACCGGCGCGGATACCGTGGATTCCAACAAACTCTCCAGCGCCTGATGGGCGGCGCGCGAGAAAGTCACCATGCGCAAACCACTATCTGCCGCGCCGCCCATCACCGCCTCTCCCCCCCTGACTGCGGACCACTAGAAACCCAGTCCCCACCAGCGCGAAGCGCACCTGCAACACAGTCAACAACACCGATGCCAAACGTGGCCGCCCGCGCGGCCGCGGCTTGGCGACCCTGTAGGTTTCATGCCCTGACCACAGGTCTAGCAGCGCAACGAACATCGAAAACCGTAGCCCGTCGTGCAGGGCTTCGTGGCAGCGGGCAACCTCGATGCGCCCGACGGAATCCGTAGGGAGCCGAAGGCGGACGAGGATGAGGAAGGGGGGGGCCGCCTAGGCAAGTCCGGCGCCCGCGCGCCGGACCGCAATCGTGGGCGCCCACTCCGCAAGCCACCGCCACGACGGGCGACCTACGAAGACCAACCCGACGCCAAAAGCCCCCCACAACAAACCTGTCCTAGAATATTCCCAAGAAGAAGCCCCCAAAAAGAACCACAACAGACTCCGCAAGAACCCCCCATGTCCCAAGCCACACAATCCAGCGCCATCGCCTACGGCCTAGCCACTATTGCCGCCGACGGTACCGTTCTTGATACTTGGTATCCGCGCCCCTCGCTGGCCGACAACTCACCCGCTGGCGGCACCAGACATTTGACGCCTGAAGAAGCTCGCGCTGCGCTTGGCGAACATGTGCCTACGTCCCTTGGCCGCGATACGCGTCGTAAAGTTGACATCGTTGCCGTGCGCACCGCTATCGCTTCGCTGGATGCGCCGCCTGCGGATGCGCACGATGCCTATCTGCGCTTGCATCTGCTCAGTCATCGGCTCATTCGGCCGCACGGCGCCAACCTGGATGGAATTTTTAACGTGCTCGCCAACGTCGCGTGGACCTCGGTCGGGCCTTGCGCCGTGGATCAGGTCGAGGCTTTGCGCTGGCAGTTGCGGGCCACCGGGCAGATCCTGGAAATTCGTGGCGTCGACAAGATTCCGCGCATGACCGACTACGTCGTGCCGGCGGGTGTGCGCATTGCCGATACCGCGCGGGTGCGCTTGGGTGCGCACTTGTCGGCCGGCACCACCGTGCTGCACGAAGGGTTTTGCAACTTCAATGCTGGCACCCTGGGGGCCTCCATGGTCGAAGGCCGCATCAGCGCGGGCGTCATCGTCGATGACGGCACCGACGTGGGCGGTGGCGCGTCCATCATGGGCACCATGTCGGGCGGCGGCAAGCAGGTTGTCTCCATCGGCAAGCGCTGCCTGCTTGGGGCCAACTCGGGCATTGGCATCTCGCTAGGCGATGATTGCGTCATCGAAGCCGGTTGCTACGTCACCGCCGGCACGCGCGTGCTGACACCTGAAGGTGCGGTAGTGAAGGCCGTGGAACTGGCCGGCCAGCATGGGCTGCTGTTTCGCCGCAACTCGCAGACGGGTGCCGTCGAGACGTTGGTGCGCACTGCCGCGTGGGGCACGCTCAACCCTGCTCTGCATACCGGCCACTGAACCGCGGCGGATACGGCTCCCCACACGACACAAGGGCCGCTTAGGCGGCCCTTGTTGTTATGGCATTACGCCGGCCGTCAGGCCTGGGCGGCTTGTGCCGTTTCGCCCAAGCGGTCGTAGACCAGGTTCACGAACAGGTCCGAACTGAGAATGCGCGCTGCGGGGCACGAGAACACCGTGGCGCCGTCGTCGGTGCGCAGGCTGACGGTTTCGGTCCAGTCTTCCAGGTCGATGCGCTGGAGCGACTCGTACGACCAAGTGTCGCCGTCGATGTGCAGGCCTTCGGCGGACAGGGCCAGTTCGCGGGTTTGCAGGTCGGGGAAATCGCCGCTGTCCAGCGTACGGAATGCAACTTGCGCGCCGTCGGCCAACTTGGCTTCCAGCACCGGCAGGCGCTGGTCAACCAGGCGCGAGCGGAAAGCGTCCATGAAGCGGGGGAATTCGGCGATGTCGCCGGGCACCAGCGTCCAGCCGGGCTCGGCACGGCTGCGGTAGGCGAAGCGGTCGATGCCGTCGGGGCCAGCTTGCGGGCCGGGGGCAGACAGGTAAAGGTCGGAAATGTCCGCGAAGGCGGTGTAGTGGCGCTGGCCGTCTTGCTGGCGGACGATGCCGCGCTCGTGCAATTCGAAGCAGTCCGGGGCGGTGCCCGTGTCTACAAACACTGCCAATGCGTCAGGGGCTTGCGGGGTTTTTTCATCAGTCATGCAACTTCCTTATTGGAATCGGGGTGCTTTCGCGGCCCAGGAACGTCGCAAAGTCATGCGATACGCATTCTCCCCCATATCGGAAAAGCGTGCTTGATGACCCCGTTTTAGCGGGCAGGTCAGGCTCGCATCACCCGCTGCATCGCCTGCGGCGACTGGCCAAATGCCCGCAGGAAGGCCTTGCGCATGCGGTCGCGGTCGCCAAAGCCGGTTTCACGCGCGACGACCTCGGCGGCGTGGCGGCCGGACTGCATCATGCCCTGCGCAGCCTCCAGCCGCAGGTGCTCGACCGCCTTGGCGGGCGACTGGCCGGTTTCCAGGCGGAATACGCGGCTGAACTGGCGCGGGCTCAGGTGCGCGGCGCGGGCCAGTTCCTCGACCGACAGTTCCGCTTTGAGGTTGGCCTTGGCATAGGCCAGCGCCGTCTGCACCCGGTCGGACTTGGCATCCAGCTCCAGCAATGCCGAATACTGGGACTGGCCGCCGGCGCGGCGCTGCGTCAGCACTAGTTTGCGCGCCACCATGCGGGCCACGTCCGCCCCCAGGTCCGCCTCCACCATCGCCAGCGCCAGATCAACGCCGGCGCTCATGCCGGCGGACGTCCAGATGGGACCATCGGCTATGTAGATGCGGTCTTCGTCCACCTGCAGCCCGGGGTACTCGCGCTGCAGGCGGCGCGCGAAGTGCCAGTGGGTGGTGACGCGGCGGCCTTCCAGCAAACCCGCCTGCGCCAGGATGAAGGCGCCGGTACACATCGCCGCGCAACGCCGCACGCGTGTACTGGCGGCGCGCAAGGCGCGCAACAGGCCCTCGGAGCCGCCGTCGCCAGTGTTGTCGCCCGCCACGATCAAGGTGTCGAACGCGCGTCGGCCCAGCTTGGTGGAATCCACCGAAAAGCCCTGCGAGCTTGGCACCGGGCCGCCGTGTTCGGACACCAGCGTCACCCAGTATTGCGCCGTGCCGGTGTGCATATTGGCCGTTTCGAACACGGTGCTGGCCGCCAGGCTCAGGACCTGGAAGCCGGGGTGCAGCAGGATCGCGATGGTTTTCATTTGCCGGGCCTTTCAACACGAGAGGGAGCCTTGCACAGGCCCTGTTCCGTCCGGTTTCGCCGGATGTCTTAAAAAGACGTTTCTATGTCATTGAGGATATTTCGCGCCAATTCTACTCTTCAAGCGTACCGGTGGCACCAGCCGCCTTCCCCCTTGGAGTCCGCAATGAGCAATACCCTCTTGAACAACACCCCCGGCCGCGCGCTGGTCACCGGCGCCTCGGCCGGCATTGGCGCGCGTTATGCGCATCACCTGGCCCAGCGTGGTCACGACCTGACGCTGGTGGCGCGCAACGCCGAGCGGTTGGAGGCACTGGCCGCCCGCCTGCGCGCCGACACCGCCCGCGACGTGCGCGTGCTGCCGGCCGATCTGTCCAACGCTGATGACCTGGCGCGTGTGGAACAGGAACTGCGTGAAGATGATTCGCTGACCGTGCTGGTCAATAACGCGGGCATCGGCTCTGTCGCGCCGCTGCTGCAGTCCGACCCCGTCCAGATGCAGGCCATGATCGACCTGAACATCACCGCCCTGACGCGCCTGACCATGGCTGTGGCGCCCGGCTTTGTCGCGCGCGGCCGCGGCACGCTGATCAACATCGCCTCGGTCGTGGCGCTGCATCCCGAAATGCTCAATGGCGTCTATGGCGCCAGCAAGGCCTATGTACTGGGATACTCGCAATCGCTGCGCCACGAACTGGCGGACAAGGGCGTGCGCATCCAGGCGGTGCTGCCCGGCGCCACCGGCACCGAGTTCTGGGACCTGGCGGGCAAGCCGGCCAGCGAACTGCCGGCGGCCATCGTGATGAGCGCCGACGACATGGTGCAAGCCGCGCTGGCTGGCCTGGACCAGGGCGAATTCGTCACCATCCCGGCGCTGGCCGACCCGTCACTGTGGCAGCGCCTGGAAGACGCGCGCCAGGTCCTGGGGCCCCTGCTGTCGCGCAACGCACCGGCGGCGCGCTACGGCGTTCAGGCGCCCGGCGGCACCGGCACGAATGGGTAGTGCTCGACCTGGCCACGCGCGGCGATGATGGCGGTGGCCTCGGGCACCTCTTCCCAGGCGCCCGGCATCTCGGTCAGCGGCTCGGACAGCAGCAGGAACGCGTCGTCGTCCAGCGCCGCGATCTGCGGATCGTCGGGATACAGCTGGCGCAGGTGGTGCAGGCAGGTGTTGTGGAACAGCGTGCGCGATTCACCTTCGCTGGAATAGCGCACGGCGATCAGGCGTTCGCCGTCCAGGGCGCAGACCGTCATGTTGATGGGCTGCGCCACCCCGTGGCGCCGGCCGGTCTCTTCCACCGCGCCAACCATGCGCGCCAGCGCCGGCAGCGCGTCTTCTTCCAGGCCGAAGGTCAGCGCCAACAGGAACATCACCTCGGAATCGGTGGACCCTTCCAGCGAACCGAAATAGCTGGGCGCGATCATCAGCATCAGGTCGCGCCGCAGCAGCGGATAGTCGCGGATGACGCCGTTGTGCACGAACAGCCAGTTGCCGTGGCGGAACGGATGGCAATTGGTTTCCTGGGCCGGCGTGTCGGTGGCCGCGCGGATGTGGGCCACGAACAGCGGCGCGTGGATGGCGCGGGCGGCCTCGCGCAGGTTGCGGTCATTCCAGGCCGGGTGCACGCTGCGGTAGCGGAACGGCGGCTCCGTGGGGCGGCCATCCGTGGGGCGGCCATCCTGCGACTGACCACCCCGAGGCGGGCTGTACCAGCCCAGGCCGAAGCCATCGCCATTGGTGGTGGTGACGCTCATCCGCGCGTGCAGGCTCTGGTCGATCAAGGAGTGCTTGGCCTTGAACAGCACGCTCTCCATTTGCAGGGGACTACCGGTATAAGCCAGCCAACGGCACATGATGCGCTCCTTCAAGACAAGCCCGGCGCGGGGCGGTATGGGTCGGTCCCAGTGTAAGCCGCGCGCAATTTTCTACAAGCCCGCCCGCGGAGGCTACGGCATAGTTCAATCCCGCCGTATCCGCCAGAGAGCCTTGCCTTGGACACCCCTACCCCATCCCTTCCGCAGCTGGGTTTTTCCAGCGACAACATCGCCGGCGCCAGCCCGCAAGTCCTGGAGGCGCTGCTGCGCGCCAATGAGGGACAGGCCCAGCCCTATGGCGCCGACGACGGCAGCCTGCGCGTTGCGCAGCAACTGGCCGAGATTTTCGAGCGCGAAGTCGACGTGCTGCTGGTGCCTACCGGCACGGCGGCCAACTCGCTGGCGCTGTCGGTGGTGACGCCGCCGTGGGGCAGCGTGCTGTGCCACGCGCAAAGCCATATTGCCAACGACGAATGCGGCGCCCCCCAGTTCTACACCGCGGGCGCGCGCCTGACGCTGCTGGATGGCGAGGCCGCCAAGATCGACCCCGCGCAACTCGCCGTCGAAGCACGCCGCAAGGTCGGCGACGTGCATTCCATGCAGCCCGCCTGCGTCAGCATCACCCAGGCCACGGAAACCGGCAGCGTCTACGCGCTGGACGAGATCGCCGCCATCGGGGACATCTGCCGCGACGCCGGCCTGCCGCTGCACATGGATGGCGCGCGCTTTGCCAACGCGCTGGTCAGCCTGGGTTGCACGCCCGCCGAGATGACCTGGAAGGCCGGCGTCACGGCGTTGTCGTTCGGCGCCACCAAGAACGGCGTGCTGGGCGCCGAAGCTATCGTGCTGTTCGAACCCGGCCTGGCGACCGAGCTGGCTTACCGGCGCAAGCGCGGCGGCCATTTGTTCTCGAAAATGCGCCTGCTGTCAGCCCAGATGGAAGCCTATCTGGACGACGACCTGTGGCTGCGCAACGCGCGCCAGGCCAACGCCATGGCGGCCCGCCTGGCTGCGGGCATGGCCGGTCTGCCAGGCGTGGAAACGCAAGGCCCGGTGCAAGCCAACATCCTGTTCTGCCGCCTGCCGGCTGCGGCCATCGAGGGACTCCTGGCGCAGGGCTTCCGCTTCTATCACGACCGTTGGGGCCCGGGCGTGGTGCGCTTGGTCACCTCGTTCGCCACCCGCGAACAAGACGTGGACCACTTCCTGGCGGCGCTGCGCGCGCAGTTGCAATAAGCGGGATCAGGCCGCGCGCCGAAAGGCCGACGGCGGCACGCCGTAGGCCGTGCGAAAGGCGCGGTTGAAATGGCTTTGGTCGTAAAAACCCACGTCGGCCGCGACCTGGGCGATCGACGCGGGTGCGCGGGCCAGTGTGGCGCAGGCCCGCTCCAGACGCAGTCGCGTCAGCCAGGCATGCGGGGTCAGGCCCACCGTCAGCGCGAAACGGCGCAGGAACTGGTAGCGGCTCAGGCCGCACAGCCGCGCCAGGTCTTCCAGGCCGATCTTGTCGCCCAAGTGAGCCTGGCAGTAGTCCAGCACCGTGCGCGTGTGCGTCGCCGACAATCCCCCGCGGATGTCCTGCTGCGCCACCGCCCCGGTGCGCGCGAACAGCGCGCCCATCAACGCCAGCGATGCGGACTCGTGCGCCAGCGGCCCGGCGGCCGCCCCCGCCATCCACGACGCATGCAGCGCCATGAAGCGGCTGGCCAGCGCCGCATCCTCGATCAGCGTGCCCAGGAAACGCTCGTCCGGCGCCGCGCCCGAGACCTCGGCCATGAAGCCGCGCATCAGGTCAGGCGCCATGCGGAAGGTCTTCAAGGTGTAGGACTGGCCGTAGTCGTCCACACCGGTGCCGTCATGGATCTCACCTGGCGGCATCAACGCGACGGCGCCCGGCCCCAACAGGATGCTCTGGCCGCGAAAAGTCTGGCGCTGCACGCCCTGGGTCACCAGGCCGATGTGGTAATCCACGTGGTAGTGCCGGTCGAATTGAAATTCGGAGAGGCGCGCCACGCCCAGCACCAGGCCCGGCGTGCCGGGCACCGGTTGATATCGCACGTCGTCCTTCATCGGTAGCGCCATGGTGCAAAGCGGCAGGTATAGCCTTGAAGCCGCCCTCCGTCATGTAATTTATTGCGGCGCTATTTTTTCAGCAACGCCTTGAGCATGGCCATGCGTTCTTTGGGATTCATGGCGGCGGTGGTCTCGTCTTCCTGCACGGTCGGGTCATCCAGCCCCATTTCCTCGATGAAGCGCGACGGCTCGCGCACCACGTCTTCGCGCGCCCGGCGCCGGCGCTTGCACCAGCTGAGATTCAGGCTGCGCTGCGCCCGGGTGATACCCACGTACATCAGACGGCGCTCTTCCTGGATGCGCGTGGCCAGGTTTTCAGCCGCGCGCGCCGGGTCGCCGTCTTCGTCGTCCTTGCCCAGGTGGGGCAACAGGCCTTCTTCGACACCCGCCAGGTACACGTGCGGATACTCCAGGCCCTTGGACGCGTGCAGCGTCGACATCTTGACCGCGTCCGGCTCTTCTTCCTCGCCGCGCTCCAGCATGGTGACCAGCGCCACGTGCTGCACCAGGTCGAACAGCGACATGTTGTCTTCTTCGGCCTTGCGCTTGAGCCAGCCGGTCAGTTCCAGCACGTTCTGCCAACGCGTCTGCGCGGGCCGCTCGTCGAACAACTCGAACAGGTGACGCTCGTATTGAATGGCCTGCACCAGGTCGTCCAGGATGACGCCGGCCGGCTCGGCGGGCGCGGCGTCCTTGCCGGATGCGGCGCCACGACCGGCGCGCCACTGCATGCGGCGGATGAATTCGGTAAAGGTGCGCAGGGGTTCCAGCTGGCGCGGGGCCAACTGGCTTTCCAGGCCGGTCTCTTCCACCGCGGCCAGCATCGACAGCTCGCGGCTGGCGGCATACTGGCCCAGCGTCTGCAAGGTCGCCTGGCCGATGCCACGCTTGGGCGTGGTGGCGGCGCGGATGAAGGCCGGATCGTCTTCGTCGTTGGCCAACAGGCGCAGGTAGGCCAGCACATCACGCACTTCGGCCTTGTCGAAAAAGCTCTGCCCGCCCGAGATCGTGTACGGAATCTTCAGGTTGCGCAGCGCCTGCTCCAGGATGCGCGACTGATGATTGCCGCGATACAGGATGGCGAAGTCCTTCCACTGCGCCTGGCGCTCAAAGCGCGAGGCCGAGATCTTCATGGCGATGGATTCGGCTTCCTGCTCTTCGCCGTCCATCGGCGACACCAGGATCGGCTCGCCCACGCCCAGGTCCGACCACAACTTCTTGTCGAACAGCTTGGGGTTCTTTTCGATCACCTGGTTGGCGGCCGCCAGAATGCGCTGGACCGACCGGTAGTTCTGCTCCAGCTTGATCAGCTTGAGATTCGGGTAGTCGGTGGTGAGCTTGGCCAGGTTCTCGATGGTGGCGCCGCGCCAGGCGTAGATGGCCTGGTCGTCGTCGCCCACCGCGGTGAACATGGCGCGCGGGCCGGTCAACAACTGCACCAAGCGGTACTGGCACACGTTGGTGTCCTGGTACTCATCCACCAGCAGGTAGCGCACGCGGTTCTGCCAGCGAGTGCGCACTTCTTCATTGTTGGCCAGCAACTGCGCGGGGATGCGGATCAGGTCGTCGAAATCCACCGCCTGGTACGCGGCCAGCGTGGCCGCGTAGCTGCGGTAGACATTGGCGGCCTCGACGTCGCCCGGCGTGATGGCTTCGCGCGCGGCGTCGTCCGGGTCCATCAGCGCGTTCTTCCACAGCGAGATGATGCCCTGCACGTGGCGCAGGCGGCCCTTGTCGGTGGTGGCCAGCAATTCCTGGATGATCGCCATGGCGTCATCGGCGTCGAGGATCGAGAACGTCGGCTTGAGACCCGCGTTGCGCGCCTCTTCGCGCAGGAGCTTCACGCCCAGCGAGTGGAAGGTGCTGATGGTCAGGCCCTTGCCCAGCTTGCGGTCCACCAGCGTCCTGACGCGCTCGTCCATTTCGCGCGCGGCCTTGTTGGTGAAGGTCAGCGCCACCACGTTGCGGCCCATGTAGCCGCATTCGCGCAGCAGGTAGGCGATCTTCTGCGTGATGACGCGCGTCTTGCCGCTGCCGGCGCCGGCCAGCACCAGGCAGGGACCGTCCAGGTACAGCACCGCCTCTTTCTGCGCGGGGTTCAGGCCGTGGCCGATGGGTTCGTGTGCGGACATGGGATTCGGGGAAAGGGGAACGACATAGAGTAATCGGACGGGCGCGGCGCGCGGGTCAGATTTCCAGCGGGTCGACCTCCAGCTGCCAGCGCACCCGGGCCTCGTTGGCCAGGTACGGCAGGTGGTGCGACCACGACGCCAGGAAGGCCTGCAACGCCGGGCGGCTGGCGCTTTCCACCAGCAGCTGGGCGCGCTCGATATTGGCCACCCGCACCACGCGCAACGGCACCGGGTCGTACAGCATGATCGCGTCCAGCCCCGGAAAATCGGCGGCCCACTCGCCTTCGGGCAGGGCGCGCGCCTGTTGCAGGAAAGCCTGCGCCACCGCCAGCTCGCGCGCCTCGGCCGTCAGCAGGGCCTGGTAGGCGAACGGCGGCAGGCCGGTGCTTTCGCGCTCTTGCAGCGCATGGCGCGCAAAGCCCGCGTAGTCGTGGCGCAGCAGCGCCTGGTACACCGGCTGCTCGGGATAGCCGGTCTGGATGATGACCTGGCCGTTGCCCTGGTGGCGGCCGGCGCGGCCCGCCACCTGCATCAACTGGGCGAACAGGCGTTCGGGCGCGCGGAAATCATGCGCGAACAATGCCGAATCGGGGTTGAGCACGCCGACCAGCCCGAGCCGCGCGAAGTCGTGGCCCTTGGACACCATCTGCGTGCCGACCAGGATGTCGACCTCGCCCGCATGCACCGATGCGAACAACGCCTCGGCGCTGCCTTTCTTGCGGGTGCTGTCGGCGTCGATGCGCAGGATGCGCGCCTCGGGGAACAGTTCGGCCAGGTGTTCCTCGACCCGCTGCGTGCCGCGCCCCATCGGCGCCAGGTCCTGGTCGCCGCATTCGGGGCAGGCATGCGGCACCGGCGCCTGGTAGCCGCAGTGGTGGCATTGCAGGCGGTGGCCGCGGCCGGCGGCGCGGTGCAGCACCGTGAAGGCGGTGCAGCGCGGGCAATTGCTGACCCAGCCGCAGGACTGGCAATGCAGCACCGGCGCGAACCCGCGCCGGTTCAGGAAGATCAGCGACTGTTCCTTGTTCGCCAGTCGCTCGCCAATGGCTTCGAGCAATTGTGGCGACATGCCGTGCTTCATTTGCAGCCGGCGGGTGTCCACCAGCTTCATCGACGGCAAGGTGGTGGACCGCGCCCGGGCCGGCAAGGCCAGCCGCAGATAGCGGCCGCGCTCGGCGTGCTGCCAGGTTTCAAGCGAGGGCGTGGCCGACCCCAGCACGACCGGGATATCCAGGTCGTGCGCCCGCCACACCGCCAGGTCGCGCGCCGAATAGCGCAGGCCGTCCTGCTGCTTGTAGGACGCGTCATGCTCTTCGTCCACCACGATCAGGCCCAGCTCGCTCATGGGCGCGAAGATCGACATGCGCGTGCCCAGCAGCATGCGCGCCTGGCCCCGCTGCGCCCGCGACCATGCCTGCAGGCGTTCGCCGTCGGACAGTCCGCTGTGCATCACCGCCAGGCCATCCGGGCCCACCAGGCTTTCCAGGCGGGCGCGCAGTGCGCCCTCCAATTGCGGCGTCAGGTTGATTTCCGGCACCATCAGCAGCACCTGGCGGCCCGCAGCCAGCACCTTCTCGGCGGCCCGCAGGTAGACCTCGGTCTTGCCGCTGCCGGTCACGCCATACAGCAGCACCGGCTTGAAGCGCGTCAGGCCCGCAATCGTGTCGACTGCGGTTTGCTGCGCCTCGTTCAGTTCAGGGGGTTGGTCGGCGGCCACGGCGGCACGCGCGGTCTTGCGCTTGCGCGCGTCCAGCCGCGCCACCGGCCCGCCCGCCGAACGCTTGCCCTGGTATGCCGTGGGCTTGCGCAGCGGCGGCGGCAGCGTGGGCAACATCACCTCGCCCAGCGGCCGCTGATAGTAATCGGCGGCAAAGCGCGCCAGGCGCAGCCAGTCGTCGTCGAACGGCGGCAGGTCTTCCAGCACCTCTTCGACCGGCTTGATCTGTTTAGGCTCGTAGGATGGCTCGGCCGGGTTGTCCACCACCACCCCGATCAGCTTGCGCCGGCCGAACGGCACGATCACCCGCAACCCCGCCGTGATGGGGGCATGGTGGCGATAGTCGAACGGGCCGGGCAGCGGCACGTCGAGCGCAACGCGCACCCAGCAGGTCGCCACCGGCTCGGCCGGCGCGGATTCGACCAGCGCGGGGACTTCAGACATGGGGTACGAAACGGAACATTGACTGGGCAGGCCCGGGGTGGCCGGGATTATCGGTGGCGGGAGAAGGCGAGGCCGGGCCGCTACGCAGGCCCAAGGCCATTGTCGCGCCAACCCTGCTGGCGGCCCCAGCCCCCGCCTGTGGATAACTTTGGGGAAAAGGCTGGGGCAACGTTAGAAATTGGAATAAGGCAAGATTGCATCAAGTCTTGCAAATCTGTTGAAAACCTATTTTATTCCATTAAAAACAATAGCTTATGCAAACTTCCAAGATTGTAAACAAGCTTCTAGAGGGTTTTCCCCAAGCGTAATCTTGCTGTGCACAAGTGTCCGCCAGGGGCCTCAAACTTCGGCCCTGCGGGCCGAAGCGTTCACTCACTTACCCTCTGAGCGAACGGCTGTGTTGGTGGACTTCGTCGACTAATTCAGCTACCGCTTCCGGCGGTGTGAACCGCGAAATGCCATGGCCCAGGTTGAACACATGGCCACCCTTGCCGACCGGGCCGAAGGCGTCCAGCACCCGACGCGCCTCGGTGCGGATGGCCGGCGCCCCGCCGAACAATGCCATGGGATCCAGGTTGCCCTGGAACGCGACCGAATCGCCCGTGCGGCGGCGCGCGGCCGCGAGGTCCACGGTCCAATCCAGCCCCACCGCGTCACAGCCGCAGGCCGCGATAGCTTCCAGCCACTGGCCGCCGCCCTTGGTGAAGACGATGGACGGCACGCGACGCCCTTCGTGCTCGCGCGTCAGGCCCGCCACGACCTTGCGGGTGTAGGCCAGCGAAAACTGTTGGAACAGCCCGTCGGCCAGCACACCGCCCCAGCTATCGAACAGCATCACGGCCTGCGCGCCCGCCGCGATCTGTGCGTTCAGGTATTGCAGCGTGGCCTCGGCGTTGATCTCCAGAATGCGATGCAGCAGGTCTGGACGCGAATACAGCAGGGTCTTGATCAGACGGTAGTCGTCGCTGCCCTGGCCTTCGACCATATAGCAGGCGATAGTCCAGGGGCTGCCGGCAAAGCCGATCAGCGGCACTTTGCCGTCCAGGTCGCGACGAATGGTGGACACGGCGTCAAATACATAGCGCAGCTTGTCCATGTCGGGCACAGCCAGGCGCGCCACGTCTTCTTCGGTGCGTACCGGGCGGGCGAAGCGCGGGCCCTCGCCTTCGGCGAAGTCCAGGCCCAGGCCCATGGCATGCGGCACGGTCAGGATGTCGGAAAACAGGATCGCCGCGTCCAGGTCAAAACGCTCCAGCGGCTGCAACGTGACTTCCGAGGCGTAGTCCGGGTTCTGAGCCAGCCCCATGAAGGAACCGGCCCGGGCGCGCGTCTGGCGGTATTCGGGCAGGTAGCGACCCGCCTGGCGCATCAGCCAGATGGGGGTGTAGGGCACGGGCTCGCGCAAGAGCGAGCGCAAGAACACATCGTTCTTCAAGACGGCAGCGGACACGACTATCCTCGATGATCGGAAGCCGTGATTTTACTGCCCCAAGCTG
>JBEBOQ010000067.1:0-27204 GCA_040396375.1 Achromobacter xylosoxidans | reverse complement strand
GTGGACCCGTCCACCTACTACGGCGCCGAGAACGCGCGCGACACCGACTACACCCAGAGCCGGGTGCAATCCTATGCTGGCACGCTGACGCACCGCTTCAACGACAACTGGTCGCTGCGCAACGCCACCCGCTACTACCACTACACGCTGAACCGCAACAACACGCTGCCGGGCACCGTCAACGAGGCCGCGCAAACCGTGTCGCTGACCCACGGCAACGTGCTGCGCGACGAACACGGCTGGACCAACCAGACCGAGCTGATGCAGCGCGTGCAATGGGGCTCGGTGCGCCACGACATTCTGTACGGCGTCGAAGTCAGCCAGCAGAACAAGGACCTGGTGAATTATTCGGCCGCCAACGTCGCCACGGTGAACCTGTTCGATCCGCGCCTGCCGACGCTGCAGCGCCAGGTCGCCGGCGCACCCGGGTCTGACAGCCTGGGCCGCTTCAATACCCTCGGCCTGTACGTGCAGGACATGGTGTCGCTGGGCGAATACTGGAAGGTGCTGGGCGGCGTGCGCCACGACCGCTTCGAGCAGAAGACCGAAGACCGCCGCAGCGGCCAGAACCTGCAACGCACCGACTCCAACCTGAGTCCGCGCCTGGGCCTGGTGTTCCAGCCCGACACCGTGCAGTCCTACTACGTGTCGTGGAGCCGCTCGTACCAGCCGTCGGGCGAAGCCTTTGCGCTGGCCGCCAACAACGTTGACCTGGCGCCGGAAAAAACCACCAACTACGAAGTCGGCGCCAAGTACGACTTCCTGGATGGCAAGCTGTCGACCACGGTGTCCGTGTTCCGTCTGGAACGCACCGACATCAAGGTCACCAACCCCGTGACCAACACGCTGGTGCCGGTGGGCACGCAGCGCACCGACGGCGCCGAATGGACCCTGTCGGGCGACCTGTCCAACGGCTGGCGTGCGATGCTGGGCTACGCCTACCTGGATGCCCGGGTGACGCAGTCCGTTGCCCGCGATGCCGGCAAGGACGTCGAAGGCAAGCGCGCGACATTGACGCCGCGTCATGCCGGCAACGTCTGGGTGACCAAGGACCTGGGCGATGGCTTTGGCGTGGGCGCCGGCCTGAACCTGGTGGGCGGGCGTTTCGCCAACCCGGGCAATACGGTCAAGCTGCCGGGCTATGTCACGGCCGATGCGGCGGCATGGTGGCGCCAGGGGCCGTATTCGGTGCAGCTCAATATGTACAACCTGTTTGACGCCGGCTATATCGTGTCGGCGCATGGCAGCAGCCCGAACTTGAACATGCCCGGTGCGCCGCGTAATGCGATGCTGAGTTTGCAGTATCGGATGTAGGGATGATCACGGCGCCTGCATGATCGGCAGCCGGTCATGTGGGCGGCTTATCCGCGCAGCGGCGATTCCCGCGTGAGGCTGTCCGTTTCCAGGGCAGCCAGGGCATCCAGGAACCGCCAGGCGAAAGAGCCAGGGCCGTCCGCCAGTTCCCCGGCGCGGCGGCCGGCGATGCCGAAGCAGGACAGCGCCGCCACTGCCGCGGTGTAGGCATCGCCTTGCGATACCGCGACGAACGCGCCGACCACGGCCGTCAGCGCGCAACCCGTGGCGGTGACCTGCGGCATCAATGGCGAGCCGCCGGTGACGCGCATCTCTTGTGTGCCGTCCGTCACGAAATCCACTTCTCCCGTCACCGCGACCACGGTCTGTTGCGCTTGGGCCAGATCACGCGCCGCTTGCTCGGCCAACTGCACGGGGTCCCGTGCGTCCACGCCCTTGCTGGCGCTCTGGCCGCCGGCCAGCGCGATGATCTCCGACGCGTTGCCACGGATGACCGCCGGCCGCAGGGCCAGCAGCCGTTGCACCGCGTCGCGCCGGAACGCCGTGGCGTGGTGCGCCACCGGGTCCAGCACCCACGGCGTGCCCGCTTCGGCGGCCGATGCGGCAGTCTTCAGCATGCTGTCCAGCCACGGCGCCGAGAGGGTGCCGATATTGATCACCACCGCGCCGCTGATGCGGGCGAATTCGGGGGCTTCCTCGACGGCATGCACCATCGCGGGCGACGCGCCGATGGCCAGCAGCGTGTTGGCTGCCGTGTTCATGGACACGAAGTTGGTCAGGCATTGCACCAGCGGCGCGTCGCGGCGCACGGCGGCGTAGAGGTCTTGCGAGGCCTGGGCCAAGGCGGAGAGGGAGAAAGCGGGTTGCGTCATGCCGGCGGGTCCTTGCGGAAGTGAAGGACTGGGCAGGAAGGGCGGCAGGGCGTGGCGCCGTGATTCGAGGCGCGCTTGCGGGGCCGCACCATCCCTACGCCAGTATTGTCTGGATCAGGTTCAACGGGTCTACGCGCTGCTGGGTTGGCGTCTGAGCGCCGGCCCTGCTATCGGATTCTCAGCTTCTTGCCGAAGCTCCCCGGGTGGATGGGGATATGTTCGGAGGGGGCGGGGGGGATTGTCAAGGGGGGAATCCTGGCGACGGGTCCTTGGCCAAGGCCAGAGCCATCCACGGAGTTTTGCGGGGATTCCGCATGGATAAATGGTTGCGGGGGTGGTGCGGTTGCTGCCCGCGCCTGCATTGATGCTATTCGAGCCCACGGGCGTAGTACGCGATGTGCCGTTGCAGCAATGACAGCATCGTCTCCGCCGCAGGCGTCAGCGGCAGCCCTCGTCGACGCACGAGAACGATGTCGACGGGCGGCAGCTTTTCCTCGATGAGAATCTCCGTAAGCACTCCCTTCGTCAGCGCGGTTTCGACCCACTGCTGAGGCTGCACAGCAAGCATGTCGCTCGAGGCAAGCAGCGGCCACGTTGCCGTACCGTAGTCGCATTGCACCACGCGGGGAGGCACGTCAATGCCGTGCGATTGGAAAAACTGATCGTGGTCGGTTGCCATCATTCCGGTCGCGCTGGCCACCAGCCACCGCGCTTCGATGAGATCGCGCAGCCTGTGCGCATTACGCAGTGGATGGCCCTGCCGGCAGACGATGGTACGTCTGCTGTGCATCAGCAGTTCGACGATGTAGTCGTCCCCGAGCGGTACCGACGGGCGGGGTCCAATGGAAAAATCGAGGGCGCCCGCGCGCAGTTCAGGAAGCATCGTGCCGGGTTGCGCAGATACGATCCGGATTGGGGCATCGGGAAATTTTTCGCTGAACGCTTTAATCGTGTCGGGAAGGACGGAAAGCGCCACGGCCGCCGAGACGGCCATGCTGACACTGCCGCTCGTGCCGCTTGATATCTGCCGGACTTCCCCCTGGCCTCGCTTCAACTCATTGAGCGCTGCCTGCGCGCGAATCAGAAACGCCTTGCCCGCCGGAGTCAGCACCGCACCGCGCGCGTTTCGCTCGAATAGCGTCGCTCCCAGCTCCGTTTCGAGTTGCTGGATGCTCTTGGACAGCGACGGCTGCGCCAGGTCCAGCTTGCGTGCGGCCGCCCTGAGGCTGCCCGTTTGGGCAACGGCGACGAAGTCGCGGAGATTGTGAAGCTTCATCGGAACCCTTTCTCTGGGAGCAGTGATAGCCATTAGCTATCTTCTTCGCAATTTTGCCATCTTCCGACGGCCGGGGGGGCGGGCTAATTTCTGTCCCGTGAAGCGACGAATTGCCACGAAACAACAATCAAATCACCTGAGACATTTCCCATCATGCGCCTTGCTTCCTTCCTGGCCGGTAACCGGCCCGCTTACGGCGTCGTCACCGATGACGGCATCATTGACCTCTCCGCCCGCCTGGGCGAGCACTATCCTGACCTGAAATCGCTGCTGGGAGCGCCGATGGAGGCATTGCGCGCCGCCGTTGCAACGGCCAGTCAGCCCGACTTTCGCCTCAAAGACGTCGAATTCCTGCCGACGATCCCCAACCCGGGAAAAATCCTGTGCGTCGGCCTGAACTATCACGCCCACCTGGCGGAGACGGGGAAGACGGAAACCATCCATCCCACCATCTTCCTGCGGGTGGCCCAGTCGCAGCAGGCGCACAACGCACCGCTGCTGGCGCCCCCCGAGTCACACAAATTCGACTTCGAGGGTGAAGTTGCCGTGATCATCGGCAAGCCGGGGCGGCGCATTGCGCAGGCGGACGCCTGGGATCACGTTGCGGGCTATGCCTGCTACAACGACGGCTCCGTGCGCGACTGGCAGGTCCATACCCCTCAGTGGGCGCCGGGTAAGAATTTCTACCGCACGGGCGGATTTGGTCCGTGGATGGTCACTGCCGATGAGATCCCGCCGGGTACGGTGATGACACTGACGACGCGCCTGAACGGCGAGGAAGTCCAGCGCACGACGACCGACCTGCTGATCTTCAGCATTCCGCAACTGATCGGGTATCTCTCCACGATCATGCCGCTGGAGACAGGCGACGTGATCGTCTCCGGCACCCCCGGCGGTGTGGGCGCCAAGCGCAATCCGCCGCTGTGGATGAAGGCGGGCGACGTGGTCGAAGTCGAGGTCGACCGCATCGGCGTGTTGCGCAATCCCGTGGCAAACGACGTATCTGCGCAATGAGCGCCGATCCGACGCCTACCCAGGGACATCTCGTCATGATCAAGCTTGAAGACATCGCCCACGTTGCGTATCACGCGAAAGATCTCGCGACGACGTCGGCCTTCCTTGCCGACTTTGGCCTTGTTCCGGTGTCACAAAGCGACGATGCCTTGTACTCGAAAGGGAGCGGCGCGCAGCCTTATGTACATGTCGCGTTGCCAGGCAATGGCGGCAAGTCGGGAATGGCCTACGTTGCCTTTGAAGTCGCATCGGTCGACGAGCTGGAGCGTGCTGCCGCAATTCCCGGCGCAAGCGCGGTCGAGAAGATCGATGGCCCCGCGGCGGGCCTGCGTGTGCGACTCCGGGATCCCGACGGTTTTGCGATTCACCTTGTGCATTGGATTGGCGAGGCTGGTAGCTCCGCGGTTAGCGTCCAGCCGCCCGCCTGTACGGCGCAGACCAACACGCCGACCGCGAAGTCCCGGCTCGGCGCGACCCGACGCCCGCCCAGGGGCCCCGCGCCGGTCTTCCGGCTCGGCCACGTCCTGCTGCATGTACACGACCTCATGGCCACGGACGCCTGGTACACACGGCACCTTGGGCTGCGTCTGTCGGATGGCCTGACGGATGAGGGCGGCAAGCGTATGGTGGCCGGCTTCTACCGCCTGTCCAAGGCCGATCAATACGTGGATCACCACGCCATTGGCTTTGTCGAGGCGCCGGCCGCGTTGGCGGGAACGGCACATCACGCCTCGTTCGAGGTGGAGTCATTCGACGCGATCAGCGCGGGCCACCACTGGCTGGGCAGCCAGGGGTGGAAGCCGCGTTGGGGCGTGGGCCGCCACGTGCTGGGCAGCCAGGTGTTCGACTACTGGCACGACCCCGCCGGCAACCTCGTCGAGCATTACGCCGACGGCGACGTCTTCAACGAGAGTACGCCTGCCGGCTTCTATCCGAACAGCATCGACATGCTGGCGAGCTGGGCGCCGCCGTATCCGGGCGCCGCCGGCCAGCAGGATTGAGTCGGGTCGAATCAACGGCGCGTCATCGTGCGACGCCAGTCAATAGGATGGACAACATGCAAATGAAGGATGAACGCGTTGCGCGGTGCGACGTCGATGTCCTGATCGTCGGCGCCGGGCCCGTGGGGCTGGCCGCGGCGATCGAACTCAGCCTGCGCGGTGTGACAGTGCGCCTCGTCGAAGCCAATTCGCGGGTGGGCAATGCGCCCCGGGCAAAAACGACCAACGTCCGGACGTGCGAGCACTTGCGGCGCTGGGGGCTGATCGACGCATTTCGGGCAAAGGCGCCCTTCGGCGTCGACTATCCCTCGACCGTCTGTTTCGCGACCCGACTCACCGGCCGGCCGATCGCCGCCTTCGAAAACGCGTTTTACTGCCGGCCGGGCCAGAATCCGCTCTACGCCGAGCATGCGCAGTGGATTCCGCAATACAAGCTCGAAGAGGTGCTCAAGGACCACGTGCTCGCGCAGCCTGGCGTGATGCTGTCGTTCGACACGAGGTTGGAAGGGTTCACGCAGGACGCCGATAGTGTGACTGCCGTGCTCGAGGGGGCAGACGGTGTCGCGTCGGTTCGCGCCCGCTACTTGATCGGAGCCGATGGCGCCCGCAGCACCGTGCGGCGCTTGCTGGGGATTCGCATGGAGGGCTCGGGCGGACTGTCGCGCAACCGGATGATCGTCTTCCGGGCGCCTGGCCTGGAGGCGATGCACAACCTGCCCAAGGCGGTGATGTACTGGCTCGTCAATGCCGAGTCGCCCGCGGTGATGGGTCCGCTTGACACGGGCGACCGGTGGTACATCGGCGGGGCGGTCTCGAAACAGACCGAGGATCCCGTGCAGTTCATCCGCAGCGCCACCGGCCTGGACATTTCACCGGAGATCCTGTCGGTCGATGATTGGGAAGCGCACCAGTTGCTGGCAGAGCGCTATCGCGATGGGCGCGTGCTTCTGGCCGGCGATGCATGCCATCTGCATCCGCCTTACGGCGGTTATGGCATGAACCTCGGTATCGGCGATGCCGTCGACCTCGGCTGGAAGCTCGCCGCGACCATGCAGGGCTGGGGGGAAGATGGCTTGCTGGAAAGCTATGAGCGCGAACGGCGCCCTGTGCACCGGCGCGTGATCGACGAAGCCGTGCTGAACCATGCCACCCGCACCGCCACGCTTTGCGTTCCGGACATCGAGGCCGAAGGCCCGGCGG
Source organism: Achromobacter xylosoxidans (assembly GCA_040396375.1). Lineage (GTDB taxonomy): Bacteria > Pseudomonadota > Gammaproteobacteria > Burkholderiales > Burkholderiaceae_B > Achromobacter > Achromobacter xylosoxidans_D. Next base: position 20,527 of record JBEBOQ010000067.1, on the reverse strand, counting down.
GCGACGCTGCGCGCGAGGCCGTGGCCGCCAAGGTCTGCACGGCCAAGGCGCGGGAGTTCGATTCGCTGGGGGTGGTGCTCGGCTATCGCTACACCGAGTCGCCGCTGATCGACTATGGGACGGAAGCCGGGGCGGACTGCCATCCGAGCGCCTTCGCGCCGTCAGCCAGTCCTGGCTGCCGAGCACCGCATGCGTGGCTGGCGCAAGGCACCGGCAATGGCGCGTCGCTTTACGACGCCTTTGGCAATGGCTTCACGCTGCTGGTGCTCGCCGACGGCGCCGATGGCGACGCAGGCGTCGACGCGCTGGAAACTGCCGCTGCCGGGCTTGGATGTCCGCTAAAGATCGTGAGGTTGAACAACCCGTCCCTTCGAGCCCTTTATGACGCTCGCTATGCGCTGATCCGCCCGGACCAGCATGTCGCATGGCGTGCCCAGAGGCCGCCACTTGAACCGGAGGCGCTGCTCAGGAAGGTGACCGGCCACGGCTGACCGTGGCGTACGCAGTACAGAAGGCGAACCCGCGAGCGACGTCACAAGCCTGCGCAGTCAGGTCGGCACGCCCGCGTACACAAAAAGGGATGTCCTTGAAGGCATCTCGACGACAAGGAGGAGACATTGCAACATGAACAGCCCCCACAAGGCATTCGCCGCCGTTTCGACCAGGCCGCGTTTGCGTCATTCCTGGCAGTTGCCGGCACTGCGCATGCGCAGACCAGCGTCAACATCTACGGCATCCTCGATAACGGCATAGAGGTGATCAACCACCTGCCCGACGGCTCGAACAGCGCGACCCGCATGACCAGCGGCGGACAGGCCGGTTCGCGCTGGGGCTTGCGCGGCACCGAAGACCTGGGAGGCGGCTATTCCTCGTTCTTCGTGCTGGAATCGGGCCTCAACATGGACAACGGTTCGCTGCAACAGGGTGGACGGCTGTTCGGACGCCTGGCCTACATGGGAATCAAGACGTCTTACGGGGCGCTCTCCCTCGGCAGGCATCGCAATGCCATCTTCGACGTGGCTATCCCATTCGATCCGATGGTCTACAACCTGTACTCGATCTTCGGGCAGGATCCGCTGATGGGCGGCCGTGTCGACAACTCGGTGCGGTATACCAAGGAGACCGGCCCTGTGGCCGTGTCCGCGCAATACAGCTTTGGATATGACTCGACGATCCCCAACGGCAGCGGGATACCCGGCAACCCGAAAGTCGGCCAGGAATGGGGCGGTTCTATCCAGTATGTCGGCGAGCCCCTCGGCGTGATGTTGGCCTACGACGAACGCCACGGGGCTTCCGTGGCAACGCAAGACAATACGGACCGCCGCACGGTAGTGGCCGTCACGTATACCTGGGACCGTGCCAAAGTCTTCGCCGGCGTGCGCAACCTTCGCTCGCGCGTCGGGGGCACGACCGCGATTGCCGATATCTACTGGACCGGTCTGAACTGGCAGTTCACACCGGCCTTCAGCCTGGCTGCTGCGATCTACCAGAACGACCAAAAGGGGAGCGACAAGGACGCGACGACGTTTGCCTTGTCGGCCATATACAACTTTTCCAAGCGCACTTCCGTATACACCAACGTCGGCTACGCAAAGAACCGCCACGGTTCCGCGGTAGGCCTGGCAGCGCCCAACGGCGTGGCCCCGGGAGAAAGCCAGACAGGTGTCGTGGCGGGCGTCCAGCATCGATTTTGAGGAGACAACATGATCAGACATATTCGATTCATTACTGCCTTTGTGTTGGCGGCCGCGGCGATGTCGGCGGCGGCCGCGGACTGGCCCCAACGTCCGGTTCGCATGATCGTGCCCGCCGCGGCCGGTAGTCCGCCCGACGTGATGGCCCGGCTGCTCGCCCAACGTCTCGGTACTCGGTGGGGCAGCCAGGTGGTCGTCGAAAACAAACCCGGCGCGAGTGGCATCATCGGCATGAACGCAGTCAGCCAGGCGCCAGCGGATGGATACACCTTCATCCTGACCCAGGCGGCGACCATCGTCGTGACGCCTGAGGTCAATGCCAGTGCGCGGTACGACATCGACACTGATTTTTCGCCTGTGGCAATGGTGGGCATAGGTCCGCTTGTGATCGTTGCCGACAAACAGCATGGGGCTGATTCGCTGCAGTCGTTCATCGCAAAGGCGAAACAGGCGGGCGGCACGATAAACGTCGGGGTCAACGGGCAGTACTCGCTGCCCCACCTGGCGGCCGAGACCTTTGGCCGCAGCACTGGGCTGGACTTGAATATCGTCTCGTTCAGCAGCAGCAGCACGGCACTGACCGCAGTGCTTAATGGTGACGTGCAATTGTTGTTCGACGGTATTCCGGGCGTGGAGGGCATGCTCAAGGGCGGACGCGTCAAGGCGCTCGCGGTCACCTCAAAGGCGCGGGTGCCGCTGGCGCCGGGCGTGCCGGCATTGGCGGAGACACTGCCGGGCCAGGACGTAAACGGTTGGTTTGCACTCCTGGCGCGCCGGGGAACGCCCGCAGATGTCATCGAGCGCATCAACCGTGACCTCAATGACGTCGTCAGCGACAAGACGGTGATAGAGCAGATGGCCAGCGTCGGGGTGCAGCCCCAGCCGATGTCGGTAGCCGAAGTTGGCGAGTTCATTCACGCTGAACGTGTGCGCTGGTCGAAGGTGCTTGCCGGCATGAATATCCAGAAGCAGCAATGAAGCTCAGGATTTCCGATATCCGGCAGGAAACGGCGTCGGTTCGTGCGTTCGAACTGGTCGACCCGGCCGGGGCGATGCTGCCGCCGTTCACCGCCGGCGCGCACGTGGATGTGCTGACGCCGTCCGGCCTGACCCGGCAATATTCGCTCTGCAACAGCCCGCACGAACGCCTCCGCTATGTGATCGGCGTACTCGACGCCCCTGATTCACGTGGAGGGTCACGCTCCTTGCACGCCCAGGTGAGGGTAGGGGACGAACTGGACGTCTCGGTGCCCCGCAATCATTTTCCCCTGGACTCATCCGCCACTTCCTGCGTGCTGCTGGCAGGTGGCATCGGCATCACGCCGTTGCTGGCGATGGCCGAGCATCTCACGCAGATGTCGGCGCAATTCGCACTGCACTACTGCGTGCGCTCGGCAGGCGCCGTGACATTCCGAGAACGGCTGATGCGCGCCGACCTGACGTCATCGGTAGCGATCCATGCCGACGACGGGCCTCTGGAACAGCGGCTGTCGCTGGACGATCTTCTGTCATCGCCCGAGGCTGGCACGCACCTTTACGTCTGTGGACCGGCGGGGTTGATCGACGCAACCTATGCGGCGGCGCACCGCAACGGCTGGCCGGCGTCGCGTTTGCACCGAGAGTACTTTGGCGCGGCGCCCGACGTGCGCGCGGGCGATATGGCTTTCGACATCGAACTGGGCAGTTCCGGCTTGCGAATTCGCGTCGAATCGGACCAGTCGGCCTTGGAGGCATTGACCGCCGCAGGTGTCGATGTACCGCGCTCTTGCGAGCAAGGCGTATGTGGCACCTGCCTGACCCGGGTGCTGTCCGGCACACCAGACCACCGTGACGCCTTCCTCAGCGACCGCGAGCACGCGGGCAACGAATGCTTCATGCCGTGCTGCTCGCGCTCTCGTTCGCCGGTCCTCGTACTCGACTTATAGAATCTGGCGCGCCAGGTTCGCTCAGACTGAATTGGGAGACATTTATGTTTGTGATGAATGCTTGGTATATGGGAGCATGGGCCGATGAGATCAAGGTCGCAGAGATGCTGCCACGCAGGCTGCTCGAGCGGCCAGTGGTTTTTTACCGGCTGCGTGATGGCACGGTCGCCGCGCTGGAAGACCGGTGCTGTCATCGGGCCCTACCGCTGTCGCACGGCTGCGTGGTGGACGACCAGGTGCAGTGTGGCTACCATGGCCTGACCTTCGATCGCCATGGCATCTGCGTGAATGTGCCCGGTCAGGGCCGGATTCCGTCGGCGGCCAAGGTGTCCAGCTACCCCGTCGTGGAGCAGGATCAGATTGTTTGGATCTGGCTTGGCGATCCTGCCAAGGCCGACCCGGCCGGGATTACGCGCCACGCGATCCACGGCGACCCCGCCTGGGGCTGGGTCAAGGATCGCTACCTGATCAACGCGAACTACCAACTGATCACCGACAACCTGATGGACCTGACGCACGTCGGTTACGTCCATACCCGCACCATCGGGGGCACGCCAGCAGCGCATTCCGAGGCCGAGACGAAAACCACGCGGCTGGACAATGGCGTGCGCGTCACGCGGTGGATGATGGATTCGGTGCCGCCGCCTTCCTACCTTGCTGCCCATACCTTCGGTACGCCGAAGGTCGACCGCTGGATGGAGATCGATTTCATTGCGCCGTCTGTGGTCCGCATCCATACTGGCGCCGTTGACACGGGAACCGGGGCTCGCGAAGGCAATCGCAGCGGGGGTATCGCGTTCATGGGTCTGAACCTGCAAACCCCGGAAACTGCCACCACCACCCACTACTTCTGGTCGGGCGCGCGCACTGCCGGGCCGGACCAGCATGAGCAGACCAAGGCGTCGCTGATGCGCAGCCTTCCGATCACGTTCGGCGAGGACAAAGTGGTGGTCGAGGCGCAACAGGCGTCGATGGACGCGAGTCCGGATGGGCCGCTGGTGATGATTGCCTCCGACGCGGGGCTTGTGCATGCCCGCCGGATCGTCGCCGACATGCTGGCCCGCGAGGCGGCGCCCCAGGCGCGGGGCGAGCCGCAGTGAAACCTTCCCCGTATCATGCCGACAGGAGTCAGGCTTTGACATCACCCCGACTAAGCTGGGTCGCATCCGCCAATAACGGCCTGACAGATTTTCCGCTACAGAATCTGCCCTATGGCGTGTTCTCGACGGCGAATCGACGCGCGCGTGTTGGCGTTGCGATCGGTGACCAGATCGTCGATCTTCAGGAGCTTGCCAAGGCCGGTGTGCTGCCCGAGGCCATGCGCGAGGTTTTCTCGGCAGACACGCTGAATCCGTTCATCTCGCTGGGCCGGACCGCATGGGACGACGTACGCCACCGCCTGACTGAATGGCTGGCGCTGGACGCCGATGCGCACGCGGCCCCGGAGCTGCGCGAACGCGCGCTGGTGGCAATGGCACAAGCCCTGCTGCAGATACCTCTGGAGGTCTCCGGCTACACGGATTTCTACTCGTCACGCCACCATGCCGAGAACTGCGGAAAGCTCTTTCGCGCCCCGGAGGATGCCCTGCCGCCCAATTGGCTCGAACTGCCCATCGGTTACAACGGGCGCGCCTGCACGGTGGTGGCTAGCGGCACGCCGGTGCGCAGGCCAAACGGCCAGCGGCGTCTGCCGGGCGAGTTCAGGCCGTTGTTCGGCCCGTCCGACAAGCTCGACTTCGAACTCGAAATGGCCTTCATCGTCGGTAAGCCGAGCGCGATGAGCGAGCCGATTCCCATTGCGAAAGCGTCCGATCATCTATTCGGCATGGTGCTGCTCAACGACTGGAGCGCGCGCGACTTTCAGCTGTGGGAGTCGGCCCCCCTCGGGCCGTTCAACAGCAAGTCGTTCTGCACGTCGATCTCGCCATGGGTCGTGACCATGGATGCGCTCGCCCCCTTCCGTTGCGCCCATCCGGTGCAGCAGCCAGAACCCCTGGACTACCTGCGGCAGGACGGCGACGGTTCCTACGCGATCGAGTTGGAAGCAGCGATTCGGCCGACGGGGGGGGAGGCCGCGTTTCCGGTCACACGGACCAATTTCCGCAACATGTATTGGACGATGGCCCAGCAGCTCGCTCATCACACCGTGTCGGGATGCAATGTGCGCGTGGGCGACCTCATGGGCTCGGGAACGCTCAGCGGCCCAACGCCCGACTCGCTCGGTTGCCTGTTGGAGATCACGATGAACGGCAAAGCGAGCCTGACCTTGCCGGACGGTAGCGCGCGGCACTTCCTGCTTGATGGCGACGAGGTATCGATCCGTGGATGGTGTGAAGGAAGCGGCTACCGTATCGGCTTTGGCGAGGTCATCGGGCAGGTGATTGCGGCCGCGTAAGCTGTTGTGATCTTGGCGAAGTACCTGCGTCCAAGCCTCACTGCCTCACGTTCGTCACGCACCAGCTTAGCGGCTGCGTCCTGGCGCCTGCCCCACAGTCTGGTTGTGGCCGCAATTGCGAGAATCCCTGTGGCCGGTCCGCAGGGATGAAAAGCGGCACTGGCGGCATGCTGCGGCGGGTAGACGACCTAAGCTGGTTCGTTTCAGGAGACGGACATCAACGGTCGGCTGTTTTGCCTGGGTTTCGTGGCGGGGGCGGGGGCGGTGCAATGCCTGCCCGCGTTGCCCGACGTGGCTGCTTATGGGGCGGCGGCTGGGGCTTGCACCCTGGCGCTGGCGGCTTGGCGGCGCTGGTCGGGACGCGCTATGGGGCTTGCCGTTGCATTGACGCTGGGCCTATGCCTGGGCGCCATCAACGCCGCCGTGCAAGCGCAACTTCGTCTGAACGACGCGCTCGCCGACGAACACCAGAACGAAGTCGCCCGGCTGGTGTTGCGCGTGGCGGAATTGCCGGATGGCGATGCGCGCGGGCAGCGTTTCGTCGGCGAGCAGGTGGCGCCCGCAAGGCCTGGTATTCCGTCGCGCATCATCGTGTCGTGGTTGGCGCCTCCGGGTGGGCAGTCGGGTCAGCCGTTGCTGATGCCCGGCCAGATATGGCGCATGGCGCTGGTGCTGCGTCGGCCGAACGGGCTGCTTAATCCCGACGCGCAGGACGGCGAGGCGCGGATGTTCGCGCGTGGCCTGCGGGCGACCGGCACCGTGCGCGGTCAGCCTCGGTTGCTGGACGACAAGCCTTGGGCATCACCCGGCATCGCTATCGAGCGGGCGCGCCATCACGTACGGGAAGGCCTGCGCCAGGCGCTGGGCGAGCATCGCTATGCGCCGGTGCTGATCGCGCTGGCAATCGGCGATCAGGCGGGCGTGGCGCGCGACGATTGGCGCATCTTCAACCGTAGCGGCATCACGCATCTGGTGTCGATCAGCGGCATGCACGTCACGTCCATTGCAGGCATCGCGGGGCTGCTATTGGCGGCGGTTTGGCGCCGGGCGCGTTGGCGGGGGGCAGGTCTGGCCGAGTTCATCCCTGCGCGCATCGCCGGTGGCGCGGCGGCGATGGGGGTGGCCTTGGTGTATTGCCTGATCGCGGGGTGGGGGGTGCCGGCGCGGCGCACGTTCTTTATGTTGTCGGTGGTGTTGGCCGCTGCGGCGTCGCGGCTGCGGGTGTCGGCGGGGCGGATTCTGGCGTGCGCAGCGACCGCGGTGGTCGCGTTGGACCCGTGGGCGCCGATGGCGGTGGGATTCTGGCTGTCGTTCGGGGCCGTCGCCATCTTGCTGCGCGTTGTAGAGGCGCCGCGTGACGCGGACGCGGGATGGCTCAAGCGTTGGACGGCGGGGTTTGCGCAGGCGACGCGGCTGCAGTTGGTGGTGACGCTGGGGCTGACGCCGTTGTTGGCGTTTTTGGTGCACCAGGTGTCGTTGGGGTCGCCGCTGGCCAATGCGGTGGCGATTCCCGCGGTGACCTTCCTGGTCACGCCGTTGGCGCTGTTGAGCGCGGTGTTGTCGGTGACGCCGGGGTTAGGGGCGGTTGCCGCATTGGCGGGTCAGGCGGGTCTCTACGTGTTTGACCTGATGATGGTGGTGGTGGTCTGGGTGGGCAACGCGCGCTGGGCCAGCTTCTCGGTGGCGGCGGCGCCATGGCCTTGGCTGGCGCTGGCAGTGGCGGGCATGGTCTGGGCGTTGCAAGCGCCGGGGTGGCCGGCGCGGCGGTTGGGATGGCTGTGCATGTTGCCGCTGCTGTGCTGGCGGCCGGACCGGCCCGAGCCGGGGTATTGGCGCATGAGCGCGATGGATATCGGGCAGGGCAGCGCGATCCTGGTGGAAACGGCCAGTCAGGCGCTGCTGTTCGATGCGGGGCCGCGCAGTTTCAGTGGCAGCGATGCGGGTGAACGGGTGATTGCGCCTTTTTTGCAGGCGCGCGGCATTGGCCAGTTGGATGTGCTGGTGCTGTCGCACGCGGATACGGACCATGTGGGCGGCACGCGCTCGGTGTTGGCAGCGGTGCCGGTGGCGCGCAGCTACACGTCGTTCGATCTGGCGGCGTTTTTGCGGCGCGATGCGCGGCAATGGCCGGACGGTGCGGGGGCGCTGTATGCGCCGCCAATCCAGGCCTTGGGGTGCGCGCGCGGCGTGAGCTGGCAAGTCGACGGCGTCACGTTCACGTTCCTGCACCCCGCGGCCGGTACCAGTGGCCGGGTCGAGGACCGCAATGCCGACAGCTGTGTGCTGCGTGTCGAGGGCGCCGGCCATGCGCTGCTGTTGACGGGCGATATCGGCGTGGCGCAGGAACGGGAACTGGTGGCGCGGGGATTGCTGCCCGCCGATGTGGTGATGGCGCCGCACCACGGTTCTGCCTCATCGTCGAGCCGGGAACTGGTGATGGCGTCGCGGGCAGGGCACGTGATCGCGCAGACCGGCTACCTGAACCGCTTCCGGCATCCGGCGCGGGCGGTGGAATGGCGCTGGAAGCGGGCGGGGGCGGTGTTCTGGCGTAGCGACCGGGATGGCGCGGTGATGGCGCAATCCCGTGTTGGTGGGTTGGATGTGTGGGCGCAGCGGGATGTAGCGCGGCGCTACTGGCATGGGCGTTGAAACTGAGACGGGACAGGCGTGCCGGGGCCAGGGCGCATTGCCAAAGCGCCGCTCGGCCGGCGCGGCTTGTCAACGCCGGTTCACGCCCAAGCCATTGCGGATCTGGCGGAATGGCTCCAATGCATTGGGCATGGCGTCGCGGGTGGTGGCGCAACTCAGGCGGATACGGCCTTCCGGGCGGTTCAGTTCGGCGATGTACTGCCGTGTCTCTTCGTGGCCGGGACCCGTACCCGGCGCGACGAGGTATTCAATGCCGCGCACGCCGTTCAGGTCGAAGGTGTCGATCTGCTCGATTTCACCGCGTAGCTTGCGCTGCTGGCGCGTGGCGGCCGCGGCTTGGGCTTCCAGGGCTTGCGTGGTTTGGGGGGCTTTGGTCTTGGCAGCCCCGGGTTGCGCGGCCGTAAATCCTGCAAGGCACAGGACCTTGGCGCCCGGCGCCACGGGCGGAAATCCGCCCGGGTTTGAAATCTCGATCAACGCGTCGTACTTACCCGGCGCGCGCGCGGCCGTGATCTGCAACGGCGCGGACACGGTCGCGCCGAAACCCGTGGCCGGGTCCACATAGCGGCGCGGCACAGGCGCAGGAGGGTCGCTGTCTTCGAGTTGGAAACGCACCGGTAGCATCAGTGACGTTTTCGCTTCCGGCATGTCCGCGGAAAAGGCGGGTAGCGGTCCCGCGCGCCAGACCATGCCGACGGTGGCTTTGTCGACCGCATCGTTGCCCGACGAGCGTGCCACCTCGATGTCGTCGATGGACCCATCGCGCCGCACCGTGATCTTCAGTGACACGCGCACGGGGCCCTTGATGTCCTGGGCTTCGCGAGGGAAGTCCAGGCGGCTGGTGATGCGCCGCTGCACGGCTTGGCTCCATTCCGCTTGCGTGGCGGGCGCGGCCGCCAGGGCGGGGGCGGGGTTGGCGAAGGCAACGGCGATAACCGTGGCAAGGCTGGATGCGAGGAACCGCCAGCGCATAGCGCAATCTCCTGGTCAAGGGTGGCCCGTTGCAGGCCGGTTGTCGTTGCGAGCATACCCGAGGGGACGCAGTGCCGCGTCCCGCTCGCCCCTACGCAAACGCCGCTTGCACCGCCGCGAACGCCGCCGCCACTAGCGGATCTTCCCGCCGCGACGCCAACGTGATGAAGGCCAGTTCCGCCTGGATCGCCAGTCCGGGCGCCAACACCAATCCATGCGCTTGTGATTCGCGCAGCGCGATGGAGTCCCGCGCCAGCGTCAGGCCAACGCCCGACCTCACCAGGTCCAGCATCGAGGCTTCCTGATCGACTTCGGCCACGGTGTTGGGGGTAACGCCCAGCTCGCTGAATTTATCGGCCAAGAGGCGGTGGTGCACGGAGTCCGGCGGAGTCCAGATCCAGGGCAGTGCGGCGATCTCCCGCCAGCCGCGGCCTGCCACCTGCGGCCCCCAGCCTTTGGGTGCGACGACGTAGTACGAGAAGGCGGCCAGCGGCAAGGCATGCAGCGCGGGTTGGCCTCGCGGGTCGTCCTGCGGCCCCAGGAAAAAGCCGACATCCAGCTCGCCTGCCCGCACTTGGCGGCCGACCGACCCTGACATGCCATGGCGCAGGGTGGGGCGGATCTTGGGGTAGTGCTCCACCAGGTATTGCAGCGTGGCGCCCAGCCGCAGGAATTCGGGGTCCAGGATGGTGCCCAGGCGCAATTCGCCCTGCACGGTCGTGCGCAGCGCGCCGATGGCACGTTCGAAGTCGTCCAGCGCATCCAGCACCCGCTGCGCCGATGGCAGTAGCGCACGGCCGTCGGCGTTGGGCGCCAGGCCCTGGGCGGTGCGAGTGAACAGGGGCAGGTCCAGCGCCTCCTGGAAGCTCTTGAGTTGCAGGCTTAGCGCCGGCTGCGTCAGGTGCAGGTGTTCTGCCGCGCGCGTCAGGTTGCCGACGCGGGCCACGGCGGCGAAGGTACGGATGTGCTTCAGGTCCATGGGGCGGGTCCGGGGAAGGTGATGCCGATGGGGGCCAGCGGCGGCGATACCCATTATTAAAGAGACTTATAAAGCGCTTTTCAACAATTCATTGGACAGGGGCGGCCGGCTGCGCGACAGTGGCACAGCCCCTTGAGACTCAAAAGAAGAAGCGCAATGGAGACATACGACTACATCATCGTGGGCGCGGGGTCGGCCGGCTGCGTGCTGGCCAACCGCCTGAGCCGCGACCCGGCGGTGCGCGTGCTGCTGCTGGAGGCGGGCGGACGCGACAACTACCACTGGATCCACATTCCGGTCGGCTATCTGTATTGCATCGGCAACCCCCGCACGGACTGGATGTACCGCACGGGTGCGGAACCTGGGCTGGGCGGGCGTTCGCTGATCTATCCGCGCGGCCGTGTGCTGGGCGGCTGCTCGTCGATCAACGGCATGATCTACATGCGGGGCCAACGACAGGACTACGACGAGTGGGCCGACATAGCAGGCGATCCTGCCTGGCGCTGGGACGAGGTGCTGCCGGTATTCAAGCGCAGCGAAGACTACTACCGTGGCGCCGACGATAACCATGGTTCGGGCGGTGAATGGCGAGTGGAGGCGCAGCGCCTGCGCTGGGACATCCTGGACGCCTTTGCCGACGCGGCCGAGCAAGAGGGTATTCCCCGAGTGCAGGATTTCAACCGCGGCGACAATTTCGGGGTGGGCTATTTCGATGTGAATCAGCGGCGCGGTTGGCGTTGGAACACCGCCAAGGCGTTTCTACGGCCGGTGCGCAAGCGACCCAATCTGCACGTGATGACGGGGGCGCATGCCGAGCAGTTGCTGTTCGAGGGCACGCGCTGCGCGGGCGTCAAACTGCGGCGCGATGGGCAATCCATCAGCGTGCGCGCCGAACGGGAAGTGGTGCTGGCGGCCGGCGCGGTGAATACGCCGCAGTTGCTGGAGTTGTCCGGCGTGGGAGAACCGGCGCGCTTGCGTGAAAGCGGCATTGCGCTGCGCCATGCGCTGCCCGGCGTGGGCGAGAATCTGCAAGACCATTTGCAGTTGCGCGTCATCCTGAAGGTACGGGGCGTGAAGACCCTGAATCGCATCGCGTCAAGCTGGTGGGGCAAGGCGGGCATTGGCCTGGAATACCTGCTGAACCGCAGCGGGCCCATGAGCATGGCGCCGTCGCAACTGGGGGCGTTTGCCAAGTCGGATCCCGGCCAGACGCGCGCCAATCTGGAATTCCATGTGCAGCCGCTGTCGCTCGGGGCTTTTGGTGAACCGCTGCATGGGTTCGATGCATTTACGGCCAGCGTGTGCAATTTGCGGCCGGTGTCGCGCGGCAGTGTGCACGCGCAGGGGCCGGACGGCGCGTTGCCGCCCGTGATCACACCGAACTATCTACGCGAGGACCAGGACCTGAAAGTGGCAGCCGACTCGATCCGGTTGGTCCGGCGCATCAGCGCGGCGGCCGCCTTGCAGCGCTATCAGCCGGAAGAATGGTTGCCGGGACCCGCATACCAATCGGATGCCGAATTGCGCGAGGCGGCGGGCAAGATCGGCACCACCATCTTCCATCCGGTGGGCACCTGCGCCATGGGTCGCAAGGCGGACGAGGGCGCGGTGGTTGACGCGCGATTGCGTGTTCATGGCCTGCAAGGACTGCGTGTGGCGGATGCATCCATCATGCCGACCATCACATCGGGCAACACCAATTCGCCGACCATCATGATCGCGGAGCGGGCGGCCCAGATGATGCTGGAAGATGCGGTGGCGTAGCGGGGACTTTTGCAGCGGCGCTATCCTGGTTGCCGCGAGGCGGCTCGGCGCTTGAGCGGTTCAACCCTCTCAAGCGCCGCTACGGCTACTGACTCAACGCAGCGACCGGTACATATCCTGGCGCTGCGGATGCGTCAGGATGACTTGCCACAACTGGCCTTCGCGCGACCGGAAAAAGCCCGCGCAACACATCAGGTAGTACTGCCACATGCGATAAAACCGCGTGCCGTAGCGTTCCTGCAATTGCGGCCACGCGCGCTGGAAGCGGTCCCACCAGGCCATCAGCGTGCGGTCGTAGTCAGCCCCGAAGTTGTGCCAGTCTTCGACGATGAAGCGGCCTTCGACCGCAGTGGCGATCTCGCGGGCGGAGGGCAGCTTGCCGTTGGGGAAGACGTAGCGGTCGATCCAGGGGTCGGTGCTTTGGCTGGTCGAGGCGATGCCGATGGTGTGCAACAGGAAGATGCCGCCGGGCGCCATCAGGCGTTGCACGTTGCTGAAGTAGGTGTCGTAGTTCTTGGGGCCGACGTGTTCAAACATGCCGACCGACACGACCTTGTCGAAGCTGCCTTGCAGGTCGCGATAGTCTTGCAGCAGCAGTTCCACCGGCAGGCCGCGCACCCGTTCCTGGGCCAGCGCCAGTTGTTCCTTGGATACGGTCACGCCCGTGACCTTGACGCCGTAGCGCTCGGCCGCGAACTTTGCCAGGCCGCCCCAGCCGCAGCCGATGTCCAGCAGCGTTTCGCCGGGTTTGAGCTGCAGCTTGCGGCAGATCATGTCCAGCTTGGCTTCCTGCGCGTCTTCCAGCGTCTCGGCGTTTTCCCAGAAGGCGCACGAGTAGATCATGCGGCTGTCCAGCATGGCTTCGAAGACATCGTTGCCGGCGTCGTAGTGCTGTTCGCCGACCTCGAAGGCGCGGCTTTTCGATTGCAGGTTGAATAGCTTGTGGCGCAGGTGTTCGGCAATGAGCTTGACGCGGGCCAGGCCCAATGCCGCCGAACCCATGTCGGCGCGCAGCAGGCGGGTGAAGAGCTCATCGAGCTGCTCGCAGTCCCATTCGCCATCCATGTACGACTCGCCCAGGCCCAGCGACCAGCTGGCGAAGACGCGCTCGTACATATGTTTGTCATGAACCTGGATGTCCCAGGGACGCGAACCGTTGATCTGGACGTCCGCTCGCGCCAGTACGTCCTGCAGGACTTTGGGCGGCTCAGGCGGGGCGCTTTCGGTGTGTTGAGTGCTTAGCTGAGTAGACGGACTGCTTTGTTGCATAGTGACTCCAAATCAATTCGGGAATGACTGATGTGGCAATGCTCGAAGCGCATAACTCTCGCCCGGACCGGCGGCGGGAATCCAATTTAATGATTGAATCGTGCCGATAGGCAATCGTAATTTCAGCGGGCCGTCAGCGCCGCGGACTCGCGGTCGCCGAAACGGGACCCGCCAATCTTAACCAACGTATGCTGCTGCGCAAGGCCCAGACGCATCCTGCCAGCAACAATGCCGCGGCACCGATAAAAACCATGGAGGCGATGGTGTCGTTCAGGCGGAAGGCAATGTCGTAGCGGTGGCGCGACAGGTAGTCCAACAGACCGAACAGCGCCAGCGCCAGGAACACCAGCAACCAGGGCTTGCGCGGCAGCGGCGGCAGCGCCGGCCGCAGGGTTTTGAACGCGCGGATGCTGTGGCGCAACCACCACAGCGCGCCCAGCGCGGGGATGGCCAGGGCGTAGCGGCCGATCAGCACGACGCCGAAGATGTCGCCGTCGGCGGTCAGCATCAGGATCCAGGGCGGCAGCAGGATGACCACCAGCAGCCAGGCCAGCAGCAATTGCAGGCGGGTGCCGCGGCGGGCCAGTTTTCCCATGACGATGCCCAGCGCCAGCACGCCAAACAGGCTGGCGATGAAGGTCAGGGCTGGGGCGACGTAGTCGCCATTGAGCATGTATCCGCCGGGCATGGCGCGATGAGTTCCAGGGGCAGGGGGAGAGCAACGGCGTCATTCTAGGCCACGGCGGCAAGCCCTGCGCGGGTTGGCTGTGGGCGGCATCGCGCGGCGGGCGGCCGCTACACTGGCACCCTGTTGTCGGCGGACTGCCCCCCGGCATGTCGCTTTCGTTTCAGCCTGGTTTCAAGGAGACCGCCCCATGGCCACGCGTATCCATCTGTTCGGCGCCTCCGGTTGCGGCGCCACCACGCTGGGGGCTGCCGTGGGGGAGCGCTTGGGCATCCCGCACCTGGAAGCGGACGATTACTACTGGCTGCCCACCGATCCGCCGTTCACCGACAAATACCCCAAAGAAGAACGCTGGCGCCGTATCCGCGAACGGTTGCAGGGCCATGACGACTGGGTGCTGAGCGGTGGCTCCGTCTACAACTGGGGCGAGGGCCTGGTCCCCGAGTTCACGCTGGCGGTGTTCTTGCTGTTGCCGCCGGACGAGCGCATGGCCCGGTTGCGCCGGCGCGAGGCCGAGCGCTACGGCGCGATGCTGGAAAGCGATCCCGCCATCCAGGAGAAAAGCCGCACCTTCCTGGCCTGGGCGTCGGGATATGACACGGGGGTGCAAGGTACGCGCACCCCGGACCAGCATCAGCAGTGGATCCGCGAGCTGCATTGCCCGGTCCTGACGCTGGACACGCGCGCGAGCGTGGCGGACCTGACGGATCAGGTGCTGGCGGCGGTGAAGTAGGCACACCGGGCGCGGGTGGACTCCCCAGGGGCGTACTCCGCTTGGGCGTACCCAGCTTGGGCGGACCCCGCATGGGCGGACCCCAGCTTCCGATAAGATACCGAGCATGCGCGGCGCTACCCACTTGGGCAGGCGTCGGTCTCTTGGAGCGATTCGATGCTGGATGCAAGCCTGGAACCCCGTTTGGAATTCGTCACCTGCGCCAGCCCGGCTGGCTTGCACCGTATGGCGTATTGGGAGTGGGGCGATCCCGCCAACGATCAGGTGTTGGTCTGCGTACACGGCCTGACGCGCAGCGGCCGTGATTTCGATACTTTGGCCCGCCGGCTGGCCGAGCGCTATCGCGTGGTGTGTCCGGATGTGGTGGGCCGTGGCCGGTCGGATTGGCTGGTCAATCCGGCGTTCTATACCGTGCCGCAATACGTGTCCGACATGGTGACGCTGGTGGCGCGCCTGCGGCCAGCAACGCTCTCGTGGGTGGGAACGTCCATGGGCGGACTGATCGGCCTGGGTCTGGCCGGCGCGGCCGCGTTCGCCCGGGCAATGCTGCCGCTGCGCCCGCATGCGGGCATGCTGCCGCCGCAGGAAGGCATCCGCTTGGACAAGCTGGTGCTCAACGACGTTGGCCCGCGCCTGGAAACCGGTGCCCTGGCCCGCATCGGGCAGTATGTGGGCGAACCGGGCGCCTTCGGCTCGTTTGCCGAGGCCGTGGCCACCATGCGGGCCAATTCCGAAACGTTTGGCCCGCATACGGACGCGCAATGGGAACACCTGGCGCGTTTTGTCTATCCCGAGCAGGGCGGGCAGTGGGTCAAGCACTACGACTTGGCGCTGGCCCAACCGATGGCGATGACGCCCGACGAACTGGCCGCCGGCGAACAGGTGCTGTGGCGGTCGTACGACGCGGTGGATTGCCCGATCCTGATCGTGCGTGGCGAGCATTCCGACCTGCTGACGCGCGCCACGGCCGACGAAATGCGCCAGCGCAACCCGCGCGCGAAGGTGCTGGAAGTGGCTGGGGTGGGGCATGCGCCGACGTTGATGGCCGATAGCCAGGTGACGCCGGTGGCGGACTTCCTGTTGGCCTGACCTTATTAGGGACACCGCTTCCCGGCCGCGCTATCCACGGGGACGGGGCTTCTCTACAATAGGCCTCATGAAACCCACTGTCCCGAACATCGATCTGCATTGCCATTCCACTGTCTCGGACGGCGCCCTTGCGCCGCGCGACGTGGCGCAGCGTGCGCACGCCAACGGCGTCGATGTCTGGGCCCTGACCGACCACGACGAAGTGGGCGGCTTGGCCGAAGCTGCAGCCATGGCGCAGGAACTGGGTATGCGTTTCGCCACGGGGGTCGAGATTTCCGTGACTTGGGCCGGCCTGACGGTGCATATCGTCGGCCTGCGTTTCGATCCCACCAATACCGCCTTGGTCGAAGGCCTGCGCCAGACCCGCTCGGGCCGCGCCGAACGCGCCAAACGCATCGGCGACCGCCTGGCCGACATGGGCATGCCCGGCGCCTACGAAGGCGCGCTGCCGTTTGCCGGCAACCCGGAACTGATCAGCCGCACGCACTTTGCGCGCTACTTGGTTGAAGCCGGCTACTGCCCCGACGTGCAAACCGTCTTCACCAAGCACCTGGGCGACGACCGCCCCGGCCACGTGCCCATGCAGTGGGCCACTCTGGCCGAAGCCGTGGGCTGGATTCGCGGCGCGGGCGGCACTGCCGTCATCGCACACCCTGGCCGCTACAAGTACACGCCCTTGCAGTTCGCCGCGCTGTTCGACGAATTCCTGCAACTGGGTGGCCTGGGCATCGAAGTCACCACGGGCAGTCACACGGTCGAAGAAGCCCGCCAGTACGCGGAAGTCGCGCGTCGCTATGGTTTCCTGGCCTCGCGCGGGTCGGACTTCCATAGTCCGAAAGAAAGCCGGATGGACCTGGGCCGCCTGCCGCCTTTGCCGTCCGATCTCAAACCGGTCTGGCACGACTGGTTCTAGGGGCTACTGGCCCTACTTGGGCGGCGCGATGCCGCCTGGCTCCTGGCACGGTGCGACCGTGCCGCCCTTGAACTCAATGCACTGAATGCGCGCCGAGGCGCAGCCGCCATGAACAAAGCATTTGTCAAAGAATCGGATAACGAGGACGACGACGACCTGCCGCAGGCCCAGGCTTTGCCCGCGGGCACCAAGAACTACATGACGCCCGAAGGCTACGAGCGCCTGCGTGCCGAGTTGACGCACTTGATGAACGTCGAGCGTCCTTCGGTGGTACAGGTGGTGTCGTGGGCGGCGTCCAACGGCGACCGTTCTGAAAACGGCGACTATCTCTATGGCAAGAAGCGCCTGCGCGAAATCGACCGGCGCATGCGCTTTTTGACCAAGCGGCTGGACATCGCCGAGGTCGTGGACCCGGCCATCCAGCCCAATCGCGACCAGGTCTTTTTCGGCGCCACGGTGCTGTATTCCGACAAGGCCGGTGAAGACCACACGGTCACCATTGTGGGCGTGGACGAGGCCGAGCCCCTGGCCGGCAAGATCAGCTGGATCTCGCCGGTGGCGCGCGCGCTCATCAAGGCCCGCGAAGGCGACACGGTGGTGCTGCGCACCCCTGGCGGGATCGAAGAGCTGGACATCCTGGAAGTGCGCTATCCCGAGTAGCACGGCCTGAAAACGCGTGGACGAGGTGAGGGCGGCCCAGCGGCGGCTACCCGAATCAGGCGGCACCAATAAGCCATCTCCAAAAGGTGACGGGCGCCGGCTTGTGGCCGGCGCCCGTCTTTTGGTGGGCGGGATCTAATGTCCCTGCCTCGGTTGGCGGCTTGCGCCGCCGTTCCCCTGGGGCTTGCTGCTTATTTCTTGCGGTTGGCGATCGACTTCTCGGCCAGGTTGACCAGGTCTTCGCCGATCTGCTTTTTCCACTTGTCGTAGACGGGCTGGGTGATCTTGGCGAATGCGTCGTGGTCGGCCTGGCTCAGCGACGTCACGGTCACGCCGTGGCCTTCGATTTCCTTGAGCAGGGACGGGTCTTCGGGGGTGACGCCCTTGCGAGCGATCACGATCTGCTGCTTGCCGGCGTCCAACGCGGCCTGGCGCACGATGTCGCGGTCCTTTTCCGACCACGAATTCCAGACCTCGCGGTTGACCACGAAGATCAGCGGGTCGGCCACGTAGTTCCACAGCGTCAGGTATTTCTGGCCCACGGTGTAGAGCTTGGAGCCGGTGTAGATGGACAGGGGGTTTTCCTGGCCGTCGACCGCGCCGCTGGCCAGCGCCGGCTGGGCATCAGCCCAGCTCATCTGCGTGGGGTTGGCGCCCAGCGCCGTGAACGTGTCGATGTACAGCGGCGAACCCACCACGCGCAGCTTCATGCCCTTCATGTCTTCGGGCCGCTTGATTTCGCGCTTGGAATTGCTGACCTGGCGGTAGCCGTTCTCGCCCCAGGCCAGCGGCACCACGCCGGCTTTTTCGATCAGCTTGAACATTTCGCGGCCCACGTCACCCTGTACCAGCGCGTCGATGGCGGCGTAGTCGGGCATCAGGAAGGGCAGCGAGAACAGGTTGAGCTGCTTGATCTGCGGCGACCAGTTGATGGTGGAGCCCACCGCCATGTCGATCACGCCCTGGCGGATGGCGGTGAATTCGCGGGTCTGGTCGCCCTGCACCAGCGAGGTGCCGGGATAGACCTTGATGTTGATGCGGCCCTGGGTGCGCTCGCGCACCAGGTTCGACCAGATCTCGGCGCCCTGGCCCCACGGGAAGGTGGTGCCGACGACGATGGAGAGCTTGTATTCGGGCTTGTAGTTCTGCGCCTGCGCGGCCGGTGCGCCGACCACGGCGGCGGCGCACAGGGCGGCGCCGATCAGGTTGCGGAAATTCATGTTGCGTCTCCTCTCTTTGCGGTTTTGTCTGTTGTTGTCATGAATGCCATGCCAGCCCGGGCGCAGGCCCGGCCAGGCTCCCTCAATATCCCAGTTTGTGCGGCAGCCACAGCGCCAGTTGCGGAAACACCAACACCGCCACCAGCACCAGGAACATCGCGCCCAGCAACCACACCACCCAGCGCACCGTGGATTCCATCGGCACGCGCGCGATGCGGCACGACACCATCAGGTTCACGGCCAGCGGCGGGGTGAATTGGCCCAGCGCCACCTTCAACGTCAGGATCACGCCGAACCACACTGGATCCCAGCCGTACACCTTGGCGATCGGCATGAGCAGCGGCACGAAAATCAGGAAGATCGAGATGCCGTCCAGGAACATGCCCACCGTCATCAGTAGCAGGATCAGCAGCGCCAGCACGCCCCATTCGCCCAAGCCGGAATTGACGATGGCGTGGGTGATCGGGTCGATCACGCTCAGGGTCGACAGCGCCCAGGCGAAGATGCCGGCCAGCGTCACCACCAGCATGATCACGGCGGACAGCTCGGCGGCTTCGCGCAGGATGGTGTACAGGTCGCGCAGCTTGATCGTGCGGTGGATGCACATGCCCACGAACAGACCGTAGAACACGGCGACGACCGCGGCCTCGGTAGGCGTGAACCAGCCCATGCGCATGCCGCCCAGGATCAGCACCGGCGCGGCCAGGCCCCACGAGGCCTCGCGCAGGCTGCGCCAGAACGGCGGGCGCGGCAGGTGCGCTTCCAGCATGCCCATCTTGTGCTTGCGCGACAGCCACACGGCCGGCACGATCAGCGCCAGGCCGGCCAGGATGCCGGGCACCATGCCGGCGGCGAACAGCGCCGGCACCGAGGCTTCAGGCACCAGCACCGAGTAGATGATGAAGGCGACCGATGGCGGAATCAGGATGTCGGTGGCGGCGCCCGCGGCCACCACGGCGGCCGAGAACGAACCCGGGTAGCCGGCGCGCGACATGGCCGTGATCATGACCGCGCCCACGGCGGCGGCGCAGGCCGGGCCCGAGCCCGAAATGCCGCCCAGGAACATGGCCACGGCGATGGACACCAGCGGCAGCATGCCCGGGCCGCGGCCGACGATGGCGATGGCGAAGTCCACCAGCCGTCGGGCCACGCCGGAGCGGTCGAAGATGGAGCCGACCAGCACGAACATGGGAATGGCCAAGAGCGGGTACTTGGCAAGACCCGCGTAGAAGTTCTGCGGCACGGTCAACAGCCCATACCAGGGCGTGTCCAGGTTGGACAGCACGATCGCCACCGTGCCGCCGATGCCCAGCGCCACGCCGACCGGCACGCCGATCAGCATCAGCGCGATGAAGACGGCGAACAGGATGCCGGCGATCATGCCTGGCCCCCGTCGGCCTTGGGCAGCGGCGCCCGCCACAGCCGCCGCAGCGTGCCCAGCGTGCGCAGCGAGATGGCGGCGGCCATCACCGGCAGCCAGATCGAATACCACCAGGTCGGCACGCCGATGGCGGGGGACGTTTCCTCGTAGATGTATTCGTCGGCCACCAGCTTGACCGACAGCACGGTCAGCAGCAGGA
>JBEBOQ010000066.1:0-27227 GCA_040396375.1 Achromobacter xylosoxidans | reverse complement strand
GGCCACGCGAACATCATCACCTGCATCATCGCCAGCCACGCCAGCGACAGGCGCACGAGCGCATGGCGGCGCTGCTGGCGTTCGGCGTCGGACAGGGTCGCCGGGACGGCGAAGATCGATTTTGCTCGCATGCGCAGATGGTAGGCCGCACGAGGGCCACGCGCCTTGACATGGATCAAGGGGGCCGCCTAGGTGGGGCCGCCGAGGGACGGCCCCAAGCATCAGCCCATCAGGGCCGTTGCGCGCGCAGCACCGCCACCACCGCGCGCATCAGGGTGTCCAGCTCGTCCGCCCCGATGGTCAGGGCCGGCGTCAGGTACACCACGTTGCCGAACGGGCGCACCCAGACCCCGGCGTCGACCAGGCGACGTTTCAGGGCCTCGCGATCGCCGATGGCGTGCAGCTCGACCACGCCGATGGCGCCCAGCACCCGCACGTCGCGCACCCAGTCCAGTTCACGGCACGGCGCCAGGCCCGTCGCCAGGGCCGCCGAGATCGCCTGCGCCTGCGCCAGCCGTGGCTCGCTCTCGAACAGGTCCAGCGACGCGTTGGCGGCGGCGCAGGCCAGCGCGTTGCCCATGAAGGTGGGGCCGTGCATCAGCGCATGCGAGGGGTCGTCGGACCAGAAGCCGTCAAACACCCGGTTGCTGGCCACCGTGGCGGCCAACGGCAGCGTGCCGCCGGTCAAGGCCTTGGACAGCGTGATGATGTCGGGCTTCACGCCGGCCTGCTCGAACGCGAACATCGTGCCGGTACGACCGAACCCGGTGAAGATCTCGTCGAAGATCAGCAACAGGCCATGGCGATCGGCCAATTGGCGCAGCCGCCGCAGCACTTCAGGGTCGTGCAGCAGCATGCCGCCGGCGCCCTGCACCAGCGGTTCGACCAGGATGCCGGCCAGTTGCGGGCCGCGGGTTTCCAGAAAGGCGTCCAGCTCGGCCATGGCCTGGTCGGTGCGCGGCAGGTCGACGATGTCGTGTTCGGCCAACATGCCGCGAAACAGGCTGTGCATGCCCTCGTCGGGATCGCACACCGCCATGGTGCCAAAGGTATCGCCGTGGTAGCCGCCACGGAACGCCAGGAAGCGGCTGCGGCCGCGTTCGCCCTGGTTCAGCCAGAACTGCACCGCCATCTTCATGGCGACTTCCACCGCGACCGAGCCCGAATCCGTATAGAACACCCGGTCCAGCCCCGGGCCCAGCAAACCCGCCAGGCGCCGCGCCAGGGTCAGGGCCGGCTCGTGGGTCAGCCCGCCGAACATCACGTGCGGCATGGCGTCCAACTGCGCGCGCACGGCCTGGGCGATATGCGGATGGTTGTAACCGTGGCAGGCGGTCCACCAGGACGCCACGCCGTCGATCAGCTCGCGGCCGTCGGCCAGTTCCAGCCGGCTGCCGCGGCTGCGCGCCACCGGCAAGGGCGGGGTCGCCGTTTTCATCTGGGCATAGGGCAGCCAGATATGGGGCTGGCCCTGGGCCACCCAGTCGGGGGTCTGCATGTTTCACCTCCACTACAATGGCTCGCATTCTACGGCCTGGCTCGGGTCCTCCCCCGACGCCGGCCGCTGCGGGAAATCGTCATGTCTAAGCTGGATTCACTGTTTTCTTCCGAATTGGCGCTCGCCGAATCGCGCCACGTGCGCCGCCGGCTGCGCACCGCCGCCACGGCCCCGGCCGGGCGGATCGAGATCAACGGCGCGCCGACGCTCAATTTCTCCAGCAACGACTACCTGGGGCTGTCCAAGCACCCGCTGCTGATCGACCGTTCGCGCGAATGGGCCGCCCGCCATGGCGCCAGCGCCCAGGCGTCGCGCCTGGTCTGCGGCAACCTGGACCTGCACGAGCAGGTCGAGGCCAAGCTGGCGCGCTTGAAGGGGACAGAAGCCGCGCTACTGCTGGCGTCCGGCTGGCAGGCCAACGCCGCCGTGCTGCCCGCCCTGCTGCGCGCGGCAGCCAGCCAGGGCGACGTGCAGGTCTATACCGACAAGCTCAACCATGCCAGCCTGCACCACGGCTGCCAGGCGGCGGGCGTCAAGCAGATCCGCTTTCGCCACAACGACCTGGACCATCTGGACACCCTGCTGGCCGCGCGCTCCGGTCCGGGCACGCCTGGCGCCGTCCGCTTCATCGTCACCGAAAGCGTCTTCAGCATGGACGGCGATCGCGCCGATGTGGCCCGCCTGGCGGCGCTGGCCGACCGCTACCAAGCTTTTGTCTACCTGGACGAAGCTCACGCCACGGGCGTCCTGGGGCCCGGCGGCATGGGCTTGGCGGGGCTGGCGCCCGGCCGCATCGACCTGGCCATGGGCACCTTCAGCAAGGCGTTGGGCGGCTTTGGCGCCTACATCGCCGGCTCACGTGCGCTGTGCGATTACCTGGTCAACGCCTGCTCGGGTTTCATCTACACCACGGCGTTGCCGCCCGCGGTGCTGGGCGCCATGGACGCCGCGCTGGACCTGGTGCCCACGCTGGACGCCGAACGCGGCCGCCTGGCGGCCTCGGGCGAGCGCCTGCGCGTCGCCTTGCGCGAGCTGGGCCTGGACACGGGCGCTTCGTCGACCCAAATCGTGCCAGCCATGGTGGGCGATGCCTCCCGCGCCCTGGCGCTGGCGGCCGACCTGGAGCGGCGCGGCCTGCTGGCCGTGGCGATCCGCCCGCCCACCGTGCCGGCCGGCACCAGCCGGCTGCGCATCGCCCTGAGCGCCGCGCACCGCGATGCCGACCTCGACCGCCTGATCGCCGGCCTGACCGCGGCCCTCGCCTGACCCCTGTCGTTCTCCATGCAAGCACCTGCTATCCGTCCCACCCTGCTGTTCGTACACGGCTGGGCCTTCGACGCCGCGTTCTGGGCGCCGCTGGCCGCCGCCCTGGACGACTGGCCCCAGGCCACGTTCGATGCCGGCTACTTCGGCCCCGCCCGCACGCCCCAACCTGACGGCCCGGTGGTGGCCATCGGCCATTCCCTGGGCGTGCTGCGGCTGCTGCGCGGTCCCGCGCCGGCCCGCCTGGGCCTGGTGTCCATCAACGGCTTCGCCCGCTTTGCCGCGGCGCCGGACTTCACCGAGGGTGTGCCGCCGCGCATGCTGGATCGCATGCTGAACCGGCTGGCGACCCAGCCCGAAGCGGTGCTGCGCGATTTCCGCCAGCGTTGCGGCGACGCCACCGCATTCGGCATGGCCCAGGTCGACACGCTGACCCGCGACCTGCAAGCGCTACGCGACGAAGACCAGCGCACCGCGCTGGCCGCCCTGCGCGTGCCACTGTTGGCGCTGGCCGGCGCGCAGGACCCCATCGTGCCCGCCGCCATGACGCAGGCGACATTCAGCGACGCCGCCGGCATCCGCTGGCGCGACGCTGGCGGCCACCTGCTGCCCGCCACGGACACCGACTGGTGCGCGCAGCAGATCCGCGGCTTTGTCGCCGACCTGGCGCCCGCCGCATGACGCAGGCGCCGCGCAATGCCCAGGTCCGCGACCGCTTCGGCGCCGCCGCGGACCAGTACGAGGCCCACGCCCCGGCCCAACGCATCACCGCCCAGCGCCTGGCCGACGACATCCTGCGGCTGCCGCTGCCGCCCCGACCGCGCATTCTGGAAATCGGCTGCGGCACCGGCCTGTTGACCCGGGCGCTGGCGGCCCGGCTGGGCCCGGCGGACTGGACCATCACCGACATCTCGCCCGCCATGCTGGCCCGGGCGCAGCAAGGCCAGGCGCTGCCCGGCAGCGCGCGCTATCAGATACTGGACGGCGAACATCCCGACGGCCTGCCGGGCGGCTACGACCTGATCTGCTCCAGCCTGGCGGTGCAATGGTTCTCGGACCTGAACGCCGGACTGGGGCGACTGGCCAACCTGCTGGCGCCCGGCGGCCACCTGGCGGTGGCCACGCTGGCCGCGGACACGTTCATGGAATGGCGGACGGCCCACCGCGCCGTCGGCCTGACCGCGGCGACCCCACCCTACCCGGCGGCCGGCGCCATCCGTCCGGCCCACGGCAATCTGGCCGGTGGCGTGCACAGCGAACGGCTGATACAACATCATCCTGACGGCCTGCATTTCCTGAAAGCGCTCAAAGGCATCGGCGCCACCATTCCCGCGCCCGGGCGCGCGCCGCTGGGCGCCGCCGCCCTGCGGCGCGTGCTGGCGCAGTTCGACCAACAAGGAGCCACGGTGACCTATCACCTGGCCTACGGCATGTGGAAAAACACGACTGACTCCCGCCCCAACGGCGTATTTGTGACCGGCACCGACACCGGCATCGGCAAGACGCTGGTCTCGGCCATCCTGGCCCGCGCCTGGCACGCCGACTACTGGAAGCCGGTGCAGACCGGCGTGGCCGAAGAACCGGGCGACACCGACACCGTCGCCCGCCTGGCGCAGTTGCCACCCGAACGCCTGCACCTGCCCGCGTATGTGCTGCAGGCGCCGCTGTCGCCCTGGGCCGCCGCCCCGCTGGAAGACGCCGTGGTCGACGCCACCGCCATCGTGCCGCCCCGCACCGAAGCGCCGCTGATCATCGAAGGCGCCGGCGGCCTGTATGTGCCGATCGACGACAGCCACATGATGATCGACCTGATCGCGCGCCTGGGCCTGCCGGTGGTGCTGGCCGCGCGAAGCGGCCTGGGCACCATCAATCACACATTGCTCAGCCTTGAAGCGCTGCGCCGCCGCGCCATCCCGGTGCTGGGGGTGGTCATGAGCGGGCCGCTGTCGGCGGGCAACCGCGAGGCGATCGAACGCTTCGGCAACGTGCGCGTGCTGGCCGAGATTCCGCCGCTGGACCGGGTGGACGCGGCGGCCGTGGACGCGCTGGCGCGCCTGATCCCGCCGCTGGAGGAGTGCCTGGCGACGCTGAACGCCGCGGCCTAGCAACGGTACGGGCGGCGCTAAACGCGCCTACCCCAGCGCCCCGCTGGCGCGCAGCCTTGCCGCCTGCGCCGCATCGATGCCGGCCTCCGCCAGCACGTCATCGCTGTGCTGGCCAAATGCAGGTGCGGCGCAAGGCGTGGACGGCGCGGTGCGGCCGTACTTGATGGCCTGCGCGAACCCGCGATAACTGCCCACCACCGGATGCGCGAAGGTCGAGATCATGTCCTCGGCCTGCACCTGGGGAAAATCGAACATGTCTTCCACGCCGCGCGCCGCGGCGCAGGGTACTTCTTCGCCGAACAGCGCCTCCCACTCCAACGCAGTGTGCGCCTGTAGCGCCTGGTGCAGCTGCGGCACGATCTCGTCGCGGTGCGCTGCACGCTTGCGCACCGAGTCGTAGCGCGCATCGGCGGCCAGCGCGTGCAGGCCGGTCTTGGCGCACAGCGCCTGCCAGAAATGCGGCGTATTGGCCGAGATGTACAGATAGCCATCACGCGTGGGATGGATGCCGGTGATGCCGCCCGACCGCATATCGCGCCCGACCTCGCGCGGCTCGCCCTCGGCCCACACCAGTCGCGCCGATTGCAGCGCCAGCGCGCTGCGCAGCAGCGATACGCCCACGAACTGGCCGCGCCCGCTGCGCTCGCGCTCGTACAGCGCGGACGCCACGCCCGCCGCCACCATGGCCGACGCGTAGTAGTCCACCACCGAGCCGTACAGCACTTCGGGCGGCCCTTCTGCACGCCCTTGCAGCGCGCACATGCCCGTCATGGTCTGCAGCACCTGGTCGTAGCCCGCCTTGTCCTTGAGCGGCCCGCTTTCGCCATAGCCGCTGACCGCGCAATAGATCAGCCGCGGATTGACCTCGGCCAATTGTTCGTAGGCGATGCCCAGACGCGCCGGTACGCTGGGGCGAAAGTTGTGCACCAGCACGTCGGCGCGCGCGACCAAGGTGCGCAGGACCTCGCGCGCCGCGTCCTGCTTCAGGTCCAGCACCAGCCCGCGCTTGCCCCGGTTCACGCCCAGGAACGCGCGGCTCTCGGCCTCCAGCGTCGACGGATATTTGCGCAGGTTGTCGCCCGTGGGCGGCTCTACCTTGATCACGTCGGCGCCCTGGTCGGCCAACAGCGCGCAGCCGTAGGGACCCGCGATATAGGCGCTCAGGTCCAGCACCCGCACACCGGCCAGCGGTCCGCCTGACACCTGCTGCGTCGCGGCCGAGCTCATAGCGCCTCCAAACGGTCAGCCAGGTGCACGACGGTTTCGGCGCGGCGCAGGAACGGACCATCGATCATGCGGCCGTCCACCACGAACGCCGCCACGCCCTGATTGCCTGTCTCGCCGGCGGCCTGCACCACCCGCCGCGCATGGGCGATCTCGGCCTGCGTTGGCCGGAACGCGGCGTTGGCCAGCGACACCTGGCGCGGATGGATGCAGCTCTTGCCCAGAAAACCCAGCCGGCGCGCCAGCTCGGCCTCGGCGCGGAACCCGGCCTCGTCCTCGATGTTGGCGAACGCCGAGTCGTAGGCGAACACGCCTGCCTCGGCCGCCGCCAGTCGCAACGCGAACATCGCCTGCTGCACCGCCGCCGGCTCGCGACGGTCGATGCCGGCCGGCTCGAACAGGTCGCCCAGCCCCAACTGCAGCCCGGCCACGCTGGGATGCGCCGCCGCCAGCGCCGCCGCGTCGCGCAGGGCGCGCGGCGATTCGATGTTCAGCAGCAAGCCCAGGGGTTGTGCCACGCCGTTGGCCAGGCGCGCCTGCTCGATGGCGTCGGCCGCAGCCCGCACCTGGGCCACGGATTCCGCCTTGGGCAGGTTCACCAGCCGCAACGCCGGGCGCACCACCGCCTGCACGTCGGCGTGGAAGTAGCCGGAATCCAGCGCATTGACGCGCACGATCAGCGTCTTGGCGCTCGCCACAGCGGCAGGCGAGGCCAGCAGGTCCAACAGATGGCGACGCGCCTCTTCCTTGCGTTCAGCGGCTACCGCGTCCTCCAGGTCGAACGACAAGGCGTCGGCCGGGCCACCCAGGGCCTTGGCGAACAACTCGGGACGCGATCCCGGAACAAACAGTTTGCTTCTCATGCGGGCACTCTCAAAAACGGCGGGGGTTGCGGGTCATTGCACGGTGATGTTGCGGTCGGCGGCCACCTGCTTCCAGCGGGCGGCGTCGGCCTGTACCAGCTCGGCAAACTGCGCCACGGTCAGCTCGGCCGGCACCGCGCTTTCTTCGGCGAACATGGCGCGCATCTTCGGATCGTTGACGATGCCGCGGATCTCGGCGTTCAGGTGTTCGATCAGCGGCCAGGGCGTGCCCGCGGGGGCCAGCACGCCCCACCACAATTCGACCGCATAGCCTGGCTGGCCCTCGCCAATGGTGGGCAGGTCGGGATAGAACGGCGAGCGCGCCGGTGACGTCACGGCCAGCACGCGCAACTTGCCGCCTTTCAGCAAGGCGGCGGTCGAGGCGAAGCTGCCGATGACGAAATCCACCCGGCCGCCGGCCAGGTCGTTGAGCGCGTGCGACATGCCTTTGTAGGGCACGTGCGTAAAGCTGGTCTTCTCGCCGCCCGCCAGGATCTCGCTGGCCATCTGGTTGACCGAGCCCAGCCCGGCGCTGCCGTAGGTCAGCTTGCCGGGCTCTTTGCGGCCGGCGGCCAGCAGATCCGCCACGGACTGATAGGGCGACTCCTGGCCCACCACCAGCGCCATCGGGCTGCGGGCCAGCATGGCCACCGGCGCGAAGCTGCGCGCCACGTCGTACTTCAGGTTGGTCTGCACCGCCGCGTTGGTCGTCAACGTGGAAGACGACAGCATCAGCACCGACCCGTCCTTGGCCGCGCGGGCCACGTATTCGGCGCCGATGGCCCCGCCCGCGCCGGGGCGGTTTTCTACGATGACCGTGGCGGACACGCGAGCGCCCAGCTTTTCCGCCAGCACCCGCGCGAACACGTCGTTGCTGCCGCCAGGCGGAAACGGCACCACCATGGTGATGGTCGCGGGCAAGGCGGGCGCCGCCGCGTACGCGCCCGCGACCATCAGCCCGGCCAGGCAAGCGGCCGCCAGGCCGCCAAGGATTGTCTTCATTGCATGTCTCCGTATCCACGGTCCGGCGGGCACGCTGCGCGTGTCTGCCACCGGCCGTGTTGTTATGGTCGAAGGCAATGCTAGGCCCCGCGCCTGATGATATAAAGCGAGGATTCTTAAAACACTACGTGAGGATTTCTGATGAAGATCGAATCTTTCCGTACGCTCAATGCGGTGCTGCGCGGCGGCAGCTTCGCCGCGGGCGCGGCCGACATGAATCTGTCCCCCAGCGCCGTCAGCCTGCAGATGAAGCAGATCGAGGAATACTTCGGTCAGCCGCTATTCGACAGGTCGGCGCTGCAGGCGCGGCCCAACGCCTTTGCCGCAGAGGTCGACGCCGTGTTGCAGGACGCCCTGTCGCGGCTGGACGAACTGCGCCGGCGCAGCACGCCGCAGGTCGAAGGCCGCGTGCGCCTGGGCACCATCGAGCCGCTGCAAGTGACGTTGTTGCCGCCGCTGTTGCGCGTGCTGCGCGAACGCTATCCGCAACTGGACGTGCGGCTGGTGCGAGGCCGCGCCACCGAGCTGGTCGAAAAGCTCAAGACCGGCGAGATCGACGCCGCGATCATCGCCCAGCCGGAAACCGGCGGCTCCAGCCGGCTGTCATGGACGCCGTTGTTTCGTGAACGGCTGGTGCTGATCGCGCCGCCGCAGTCGCGCGAAAAGACGCTGGCTGATCTGTTCCAGCAATACGAATGGATCCGCTTCGACAAGACCACCATCGGCGGCCGCCTGGCGGCGCGTTATGTCGCCAAGCACGCGCCGCACGCGCGCTGCCGCATCGACCTGCAATCGCTGGCCGCGCTGACCGCGCTGGTGTCCGAAGGGCTGGGTGTATGCATCCTGCCCGAACCCGGGCCCAACCTGCTGGATGTGCATCCGGTGCGCGTGCTGCCGCTGGGCAAGGACGCGCCCTATCGCCAGATCGCGTTCGTCTGCCGCCAGACGGACCAGGACAACCGCCTGGTGCAGGCCCTGCTGGACGGCGCGCGCCGGTAACGCCCCGCGTCAAGCCTAGCCGCCGCGCGCCGGCCAACCGTGGCGCGGTCAGGCCGCCGCGAGCAAAAAGCGTTCGATGGCCGCCACCAGCGCCAGCGGCGTTTCATTCATCGGATAGTGGCCCGCGTTGCGCAGCACCTCGACCGTGGCCCCCGCATAGCGGCGCAGATAGGTCGCGGCCATCAGCGCCTCGTTGAACACCGGATCGTGTTCGCCCACCAGTGCCAGAACCGGATGCCGTCCGTCGATCAGGGGGCTGAAATCGGTATCGGTCCACGCGGGCAGGTAGGCAGCGAACGCCTCGACCGAGGAATGGGCAGCGGAATACGCCGCCTTCCATTGCACCCAGGTCGCGGGTAAGCGGCCTCCGGTGCTGCGGTCGATGATGGCGCGGCGCTTGGCCAGATCCGCCGCCGCGCCTTGCAACAAGGCCCGTGCCGCCGGCTCCGGCGTCACCCCGCCGCAAGGCACCGCCGCCACCGGCACCAGCGCTCGCACGCGCTCCGGCGCCCACGCGGCTACCCGTTCGATCGCCATGCCGCCCATCGAATGCCCCACCAGGCTGAAACGGTCGAATCCCAACGCGTCAGCCAGCGCCAGGGTGTCTTGGGCGATCTCGTCGATGGAGTAGGCGCCGGCTACGTCCCGCATGCCGCCATAGCCGCGATAGTCCATGAAGACGTAGCTGAAGGCGTCGCCCGACAGCCAGGGCTCGATCGGCTCAAACGCGCGTGCGTCGCCGAACCAGCCGTGCAGCACAATGACGGGGTGAGGCCCCTGCCCCACGCGGTGAAAAGTATTGGGCATCCAGCCTCCACAAGCGATGTCGGGGCCGGGGCCCCTGGGTTTCAAGTCCTGCGCATCGTAGGACGCCCGGCTCCGGCCCGCCTTCGATAGCAGGCCTATCCCTGTAGAATTCGGGCCATGCGCAATACCCTGATCGATCCCTACGAGGACATTGCCCGCGACGTGGTCGTGACCGCCTGCGACTACCCCACCGGCCTGACGTTTCCCGCGCATGCGCACCGGCGCGGCCAATTCGCCTTTGCCGCGCGCGGCGCGATCAGCGTGGCCACGCCCCAGGGCCGCTGGCTGGTGCCGCCGCAGCGCGCCTGCTGGGTGCCCGCCGGCATGGCGCATGAAATGACCATGAGCGGCGCGGTCACCATGCAGAACACCTTTCTGTCAGAGGCCGCGGCACAGGCGCTGGGCTTGCCCGAGCAGTGCCGCGTGGTCGAGGTGACACCCCTGCTGCGCCAACTGCTGGACGCCGCCATTGATCTGCCCGCGCTGTACGACCTGGACGGCCGCGCCGGCAAGCTGATGGCCTTGCTGGCCGAGGAAATCGCCGCGATGGCGCCGCTGCCGCTGAGTGCGCCGCTGCCCGCCGACCCGCGCCTGGCGCGCGCCTGCCGGCAACTGTTCGCCGAACCGTCCATCACCGCCAGCCTGGACGCGGTGGCCGCACAGG
Organism: Achromobacter xylosoxidans; assembly: GCA_040396375.1. Lineage (GTDB taxonomy): Bacteria > Pseudomonadota > Gammaproteobacteria > Burkholderiales > Burkholderiaceae_B > Achromobacter > Achromobacter xylosoxidans_D. The sequence continues at coordinate 16,802 of JBEBOQ010000066.1, read as the reverse complement.
CCGGCATGAGCCGGCGCGCATTCACCCGCTTGTTTCGCGACCAGACCGGCGTCAGCTTCGGCGCCTGGCGCCAGCAGGTCTGCCTGCTGGCCGCGATCGCGCGCCTGAGCCAGGGGCAAGCCGTGACCCGGGTCGCGCTGGACCTGGGCTACGCCAGCCCCAGCGCCTTCACCTCCGCGTTCCGCCGCACGCTGGGACAGGCGCCCGGCGCCTATCTGGCCGAAAAAAAAGGGTGCCCGAAGGCACCCTGAATCCACCCTACAACAGCACTACAACTGCAACTGCAAACTCGGTTCCGTCAGGCTCAGGCGACCTTCTGCACCTTGCCGTGCTCGAACTGGGCCTCTTCCGTCGAGCCGGTCAACGCGGTGGTCGACGACTGGCCGCCTTCGATCGTCTGCGTGACGGCGTCGAAGTAGCCGGTGCCCACTTCGCGCTGGTGCTTCACGGCAGTGAAGCCCAGGTCGGCGGCGGCGAATTCCTTCTGCTGCAATTCCACGAAGGCGCTCATCTGGCGGCGGGCGTAGCCGTGAGCCAGTTCGAACATGCCGTAGTTCAGCGCATGGAAGCCGGCCAGCGTGATGAACTGGAACTTGTAGCCCATCGCACCCAGCTCGCGCTGGAACTTGGCGATGGTGGCGTCGTCCAGGTTCTTCTTCCAGTTGAACGACGGCGAGCAGTTGTACGCCAGCAGCTTGCCCGGGAATTGGCGATGGACGGCGTCGGCGAACTTGCGGGCGTATTCCAGGTTGGGCGTGGACGTTTCGCACCAGATCAGGTCGGCGTAGGGCGCATAGGCCAAGCCGCGCGAAATCGCCTGGTCGATGCCGGCCTTGGTGCGGTAGAAGCCTTCCACGGTGCGCTCGCCGGTGATGAACGGACGATCGTTTTCGTCGACGTCGCTGGTCACCAGGTCGGCCGCATCGGCGTCAGTGCGCGCCAGCAGCACGGTGGGCGTGCCCATCACGTCGGCCGCCAGGCGCGCCGACACCAGCTTGGCCACGGCTTCGCGGGTGGGCACCAGCACCTTGCCGCCCATGTGGCCGCATTTCTTCACCGATGCCAGTTGGTCTTCGAAGTGCACGCCCGAGGCGCCGGCTTCGATCATGGCCTTCATCAGCTCGAACGCGTTGAGCACGCCGCCGAAGCCGGCTTCGGCATCGGCCACGATGGGCGCGAAGAAATCGATGTAACCCTCGTCGCCCGGGTTCTTGCCTTCCATCCACTGGATCTGGTCGCAGCGGGTCAGCGAGTTATTGATGCGGCGCACGACCTGCGGCACCGAGTTGGCGGGGTACAGCGACTGGTCGGGGTACATCTCGCCGGCCAGGTTGGCGTCGCCGGCCACTTGCCAGCCCGACAGGTAGATGGCCTTCAGGCCGGCCTTGACCTGCTGCATGGCCTGGTTGCCGGTCAGGGCGCCCAGCGAATTCACGAAAGGCTCGCTATGCAGTTGTTCCCACAGGCGGGTCGCGCCGCGGCGGGCCAGCGAGTGTTCGACGCTGATCGAGCCGCGCAGGCGGATGACATCTTCGGCGCTGTAGTCGCGCTTGATGCCCTGCCAGCGGCCATTCTCGGCCCAGTCTTTCTGCAGATTGCGGATTTCGGTTTCGCGGTTGCTCATGGTCATGCTCCTTGGTCTATGGCTGAAAAGGCAAAAAAACTTTGGTTTGCATTGCGTGAATCGTTGGACAAAGTCTATGCCTGTGCTGCGGAGCAATGTGAGCACCTCTCTTATATAAGAGGAAAAATATTATCCATATAAATCAATACTTTATTTGATTCATTTCGCATTATGGAACGACATTGTCATCCGTGAAATGCCGCTGCGTTGCGGAGCAGCACGAACTTTCACATGCCGGGAGCGGCGTTTCATCATGCGAAAAATGGGCCTTTCGCAAGCGCCTACAATGCGGTCATCTCTACGCTTTTCGACGACCTTTCCATGACGCTGTCTCACGGCCCGCTGGGCCAGAGCGTGGCCTACGCCTCGCAATACGACCCCTCGCTGCTGTTCCCCATCGCGCGCAGCCACAACCGCCAGGCGCTGGATCTGGCGGCGGGTACGCTGCCGTTCAAGGGCGTGGACCTGTGGAACGCCTATGAACTGTCGTGGCTGGACGCCAAGGGCAAGCCGCGCGTCGCCATGGCGACCTTCTCGGTGCCGGCTGACAGCCCCAACATCATCGAGTCCAAGTCGTTCAAGCTCTATCTGAATTCGTTCAACCAGACCCGCCTGGTCAATTCGGCCGCCTTGCGCGGCCGGCTCGAGCGCGACCTGAGCGCCGCCGCCGGCGCCACGGTGGGGCTGGACTTCATCCTGCCGCAGCGCTTTGCCGAACTGCGCATGGGCGAATTGGACGGTATCTATATAGATAAGCTGGATGTCGAGATCGACACCTACGAGCCGGCGCCCGAACTGCTGCGCACGCGCCCCGGCGATCCCGTCGACGAAACCCTGTGCTCGCGCCTGCTCAAGTCCAACTGCCCGGTGACCGGCCAGCCCGACTGGGCCAGCGTGCAGGTCCGCTACCGCGGCCAGCCCATCGACCGCGAATCGCTGCTGCGCTACGTGATCTCGTTTCGCCAGCACGCCGAATTCCACGAGCATTGCGTGGAACGCATCTTCACCGACATCATGCAGGCCTGCGCGCCCGAGCAGTTGACGGTGTATGCGCGCTACACGCGGCGCGGCGGGCTGGACATCAATCCGTGGCGCAGCAACGTCGAGAGCACACCGCCGGCCGACGTGCGCACGGTGCGCCAGTAAAAAAGCCTCGTCCGCCCGAAGGCGGACGTTTTTTTATAAGCGACGCCCATCCCGGCGGCGTCGCCCGCCGCCCTACTTCACGAACGGCGCGGGCCGCGGCGTGTCGTCCGCCGACGGCGGCAGCAGCGGATACTGGATCGCCGGCTGGTCGCCCGTCAGGGTCTTCAGGAACGCCACGATCTGCGCGTTCTCGTCCGGCGTGAAGGTGCGGCCCAGTTGCAGGCGGCCCATCACGTCCACCGCCTGCGTCAAGGTGGCGGCCTCGCCGTCATGGAAGTACGGATAGGTCAGCGCCACGTTGCGCAGCGTCGGCACCTTGAAGTTGAAGCGGTCGGCGTCCTTGCCGGTGACGGCGGCGCGGCCCTCGGCCTTGTTGTCGGTCTGGTACGGCGCCACCAGCCCCATCTTCTGGAACGAGTTGCCGCCCACCGCCACGCCGTTGTGGCACGCCACGCAGCCGCTGTTCTTGAACAGGGTGTAGCCGGCCAGTTCCTGGACGGTCAGCGCCTTGTCGTCGCCCTTGAGCCACTGGTCGAAGCGCGAATTCGGCGTCACCAGCGTTTCCTCGAAGGCCGCCAACGCGCCCGTCACCTCCTCAATGGTGATGCCGTCCTTGCCGAACACCTGCTTGAACTCGGCGCGGTAGCCGGGAATGGAGTTGAGCACCTGCACCGCCAGTTCGTGGGTGGAGGCCATTTCCATGGGGTTGGCGATCGGGCCGCCGGCCTGTTCGCGCAGGTCCTTGGCGCGGCCGTCCCAGAACTGGGCGATGTTCAGGCTGGAATTGAGCACCGTGGGCGAGTTGATCGAACCCTGCTGCCACTTGTGGCCGATGGACGCCTTCAGGTTGTCGGAACCGCCCATGCCCAGGTTGTGGCAGGAATTACAGGAGATCGCGCCCGAGCGCGACAGGCGCGGGTCGAAGAACAGCTTCTTGCCCAGCTCCACCTTGGCCGGGTCCTTGACCACCGCCGCCGCGATGGGCTGGATCGGCTCTTCGCGCGGTGCCCCCGACGCCTGGCCCGCCCACAGTCCGATGACGACACCCGCCGCGAGCATCGCGTGCTTCTTTCTCATGGCTTTCTCCTGTTGAAATAACCTTGTCGTTCTCAAGGTCATTACATCGGAGCCGGCCGGCGGGCGGCTTGCGATGCGTCAAGCGCGCCAACGCCCCGCCGCGCCTCGCCATGGCGGATTGACCTGACGCAAGCCGGGCATGCCAACCTGTCGCCCCCATCCCCGGCGCCTCGCCCGACCGTGTCAGACGCTGGCGTCCAGCTGGCGCAGGTGCGCCTCCAGGAAGTCCACGCATACCCGCACCTTGGCCGAGGCATTCAGGCGTGACGGATAGACCGCCCAGATATTGGCTTCCTGGCGGTACTGCGGCAGCACCGGCACCAGCTTGCCGGCGGCGATCAGCGGGCCCACGTCCCAGGCCGAGCGCAGGATGATGCCGCGCCCGTCCACCGCCCACTGCACCACCATCTCGCCATTGTTGGCCGACAGCGGGCCGCGCACCTTGACGGTGTGCTCGCGCTCGCCACGCCGCATGCGCCAGACGCCGAAGGGATGGTCGCGTTCCTTGATCACCAGGCAGTCGTGCGCGGCCAGGTCGTCCAGCTTGCGCGGCGCGCCGCGTTCGGCCAGGTACGACGGCGCGGCGCACAGCAGCCGGTGGTTGGCGGCAAGCTTGCGCGCGATCACGTGCGGCGCGATGTCGTCGCCGACCCGCACGTCCAGGTCGTAGCCTTCGGCCGCCACGTCGACCAGGCGGTCGAACACCTCGAAGCGCACCTGCACGGCGGGATGGCGCGACACGAACGCCGACAGCGCCGGCGCCACCACCCGCCGCCCGAAACCGAAACTGCTGCAGATGCGCAGCAGGCCGCGCGGTTCGCGGCGCGTGACGCCGACTTCTTCGACCAGGTGCTCGACGTCGTCAAGAATGCGCTGGGCCCAGTGGTAGACGCGCTCGCCAGCCTCGCTCACCACCACCCGCCGCGTGGTGCGGTGGAACAGCGGCGTGCCCAGGCTGGCCTCCAGCAGCCGGATGCGCTTGGTGACGTAAGCGGCCGACATGCCCAGGTCTTCGGCGGCGCGGGAAAAACTGGAGGCGCGCACCACGGCGTTGAATACGCGCAGGTCGGCGGGCAGCAGGTCATTATTCATGATTCGTGCATATTCATTTCACGCGATGGACCATTGTAGATGGACTGTAGGGCCGCCTACCATGCTGTCGTCCTCCCGCCGCCGCCCCCTGAGCGCCGCGGCCGGCCCTTTTTTTCCTCTTTTTTCAGGTCCATCCATGTCCCACGTCCACAAGATCGCGGCCATCGCCGGCGACGGCATCGGCAACGAAGTCCTGCCCGAAGGCCTGCGCGCCGTCGAAGCCGCCGCCCGCCGCTTCGGCCTGGCGCTGCAGATCGATACCTTCCCCTGGGCCAACTGCGAGTACTACGCGCAGCACGGCGAGATGATGCCGCCCGACTGGAAGGAACAGCTGCAGGGCTACGACGCCATCTACTTCGGCGCGGTCGGCTGGCCCGCCACGGTGCCGGACCACGTGTCGCTGTGGGGCTCGCTGCTGAAATTCCGGCGCGAGTTCGACCAGTACATCAACCTGCGCCCGGTCCGCCTGTTCGAGGGCGTGCCGTGCCCGCTGGCCGGCCAGCGCCCGGGCGACATCGACTTCTTCATCGTGCGCGAGAACACCGAAGGCGAATACACCAACCTGGGCGGCCGCCTGTTCACCGGCACCGACCGCGAAATCGTGATCCAGGAATCGGTCTTCACCCGCCACGGCACCGACCGCGTCATGCGCTACGCCTTCGAGCTGGCCAACCGGCGCCAGCGCAAGCAGCTCACGGTCGCCACCAAGAGCAACGGCATCGCCATCAGCATGCCGTGGTGGGACGAACGCGCCGACGCCGTCGGCCAGCAGTATCCCGACGTCAAGACCGACAAGCAGCACATCGACATCCTGGCCGCGCGCTTCGTGCTGCAGCCGCAGCGCTTTGACGTGGTGGTGGCGTCCAACCTGTTCGGCGATATCCTGTCCGACCTGGGCCCGGCGTGCACCGGCACCATCGGCATCGCGCCGTCGGCCAACCTGAACCCCGAACGCAAGTTCCCGTCGCTGTTCGAGCCGGTGCATGGCTCGGCGCCGGACATCTACGGCAAGGGGATCGCCAACCCGATCGCCATGATCTGGTCCGGCGCACTGATGCTGCAGTTCCTGGGCAGCCAAGAGGCGCATGACGCCATCCTGGCCGCCATCGAGCACTGCCTGAAGGACGGCCCGCGCACGCCGGACCTGGGTGGCCAGGCCCGCACCGAAGACATCGGCCGGGCCATCGCGGCGCACATCGAAGCCGGCGCCTGACCCGCGCCCGTCGGAAAACACAACGCCGCCCGAGGGCGGCGTTGTTCATGCGGCGAAGATTTCAGCGCGGGCAGCGCATCAGGAACGTGCGGGCGCCGGCGCCCCGGCGGGATCCGCCCGGCGCGCCTGCACCGCGATCCACTGCGCCAGCAAGGCGGCCACCGTGAACGCCACGCCCGCGCCAATCCACGGTCCCTGGCGCAACCCGGCGTCCAGCAGCAGGCCGAAGGCCAGCGGCCCCAGCGCCGACCCTACGTCCATGCCCGAATACACCAGACCGTAGACCGAGCCGGTGGAGCCCTTGGGCGTCACCTTGCGGATCAGCATGTCGCGCGACGGCGCGGCCACACCCGAGCAGAAGCCGGCCAAGCCCACCACCGGGGCGGCCAGCACCGCGGGCACCAGGCCCAAGGCCAGCACCACCAGCGTCAGGCCCGCCAGGATCAGCGCCACCATCACGGTGCGCTCGGTGCGCGGATTGGCCGACACCAGGAAACCACCGGCCGCCATGCCCACCGCCGACGCCACCATATAGCCCGACAGCGCCGAGCTGGCCGTGACCTTGGACAGGTCGTACAGCTGGCCCAACAGCGGAATGGTGTAGTTCTGCACCGACGACAGCGCAATGGAGGTGCAGGCGAAGAACAGGAACGCGCCCCACAGCGCCGGCTTGGACAGCAGCGTGGCCAGGGTCGTCAGCACGCCTTCCTGCGGCTTGGGCGCGGCGCGCGCGCCATTCCTGGCATCGTCGGCCTGGGCCGGTTCGGCGCCGCCCAGCAGGTTGCGGCCCAGCACGGTCAGCAACAGCACGAAGGCCACCAGCGCGGCGGCGCTGTAGGCCGCCACGCGCCAGTTGGCCAGCAGCGTGATCGAGGTCATGAACACGGGCGTGAGGGCCCAGCCCAGGTTGCCGGTCAGGCCGTGGGCGGAAAAGGCATGGCCCAGGCGCGGCGCGGTGATGCGGTGGTTGATGATGGAGTAGTCGGCCGGGTGGAACACCGAATTGCCGATGCCGCCGACCACGGCGGCCGCCATCAGCATGGTGTAGCCGGTGGCCGAGCCGATCAGCAGCCCCGACAGCACGAAACAGGCCAGGCCGAACCACAGCACCGGCCGCGCGCCGACTCGGTCCACCACGAAGCCGGACGAGGCCTGGCCGATGCCCGACACCACATAGAAGGTCGACACCAAGAGGCCGAGGCGGGCGAAGTCCAGCCCGAACTCGTTGCCGAGCGACACGTACAGCGACGGCAGGACCAGTTGGAAGAAGTGCGACGAGGCGTGGGCCACGCCGATCAGCAGGATGATCTGCCAGTCGCGGCGGCGGACGGCGGCGTCCGAGGCCAGGTTGGATGCAGCGGTAGTCATTGCGCAAGGCCGCGGGCAGCGGCGAAAGGCGGCCGCCCCGGGGCGGTTCGCGGGTTGTCTCCAGCAACGACCGGCCGGGCCGGCGTTGTCCCTGTGGCGAATGCGGCGCGTGGCCGTGCCGGTCGCGGTCCAAGCCCCGCCGGCATCGCTCTTGGTCTGTCCTGGCGGCCCCGGGCGCGAGCCGGGCCGCCGTGTTTCACTGCGCTTTCTCGCGGATCGCGGGCCAGGCGCGCTGCAGGTAATACAGCATCGACCAGACCGTCAGCACCGCGGCCACGACGATCAGTACGTCGCCCAGCAGCTTGCTGGACACGCCATAGATCGGCTGGTTGTACAGCAGGCACGGAATCGCCACCATCTGCGCGGCGGTCTTGAACTTGCCCAACCGGTGCACCGCCACGCTGGCGCTGGCGCCGATCTTGGCCATCCATTCGCGCAGCGCCGAAATCGTGATTTCGCGGCCGATGATGATCAGCGAAATGAACGCGTCCACCCGGCTCAGGTCCAGCAGCACGATCAGGGCGGCGCAGACCATCAGCTTGTCGGCCACGGGATCCAGGAACGCCCCGAACGCCGACGTCTGGTTCCAGCGGCGGGCCAGCCAGCCGTCGAACCAGTCGGTCAGCGCGGCGATGATGAACGCGCAGGCGGCAAAGGTGTCGCGCACGGGCACGGACATCCAGTTTTCGGGCAGGTAAAACAGCCCGACCACCAGCGGAATCATGGCGATGCGCAGCCACGTCAGGATAATGGGTACGTTAATTGGCATAGTGTCCGTATGCTACATCAGGCAGATGGCACTGACTGCCTTGCAAGCGTTGGCTGGCCGGCAGTTGGCCCATGGCGGGCCGAAAAAACGGGGCCTGGGAGCCCTAACCGCGCAAGGCTTCATAGATCCGCTCGGCCAGTTCGTCCGAAATGCCATCCACCGACGCCAGATCCTCGATGCTGGCCGATGCCACCCCCGAAAACCCGCCGAAACGGGCCAACAGGCGTTGCCGCCGGCGCGCGCCCACGCCTTCGATTTCCTCAAGCCGCGACACGTTGCGGGTCTTGGCCCGCCGCGCGCGCATGCCGGTGATCGCGAAACGGTGGGCCTCGTCGCGCACCTGGGCGATCAGCATCAGCGCCGCCGACTCGCCGCCCAGCGCCACCGGCGGACGGTCGTCGGCGAACACCAGGGTTTCCAGGCCGACCTTGCGCCCTTCCCCCTTGGCCACGCCCACCAGCGCCTGGATGTCCAGGCCCAGCTCGGCGAACACCTGGCGCGCCACCTCGACCTGGCCCTTGCCGCCGTCGATCAGCACCAGCCCGGGCATCTGCGCCTCGCCGTCGGCCACCTTGGCGAAGCGCCGCGTCAGCACCTGGCGCATGGCGGCGTAGTCGTCGCCCGGGGTGATGCCCGCGATGTTGTAGCGGCGGTACAGCGACGGCTGCATGTCATGGTGCTCGAACACCACGCAGGAAGCCTGGGTGGCCTCGCCGGCGGTATGGCTGATGTCGAAGCACTCGATGCGCAGCGCGTCCAGCGCCGCCTCGTCGGTATCCAGGTCCAGGGTTTCGGCCAGCGCCAGGGTGCGGGCGGCGCGGGCGCCGGATTCGGTCAGGGCCCGCGCCAGCGCCATCTCGGCGTTCTTGACCGCCTGTTCCAGCCAGGCGCGGCGCGCGCCCTGCGGCCGCGTCAGCACGCGCGACGGACGGCCGCCGGCCTGCTCCACCAGCAGGTCGATCAGGCCGGCGTCGGGCAGCGCGTGCGAACAGACCAGCACTGGCGGCAACGCATTGTCGGTGTAGTGCTGGGCCACGAAGGCTTCCAGCACCTGCGGCGCGGCCTCGCCCTCGGCGTGGGTCGGGAAGAACGGCTTGTCGCCCAGGTGGCGCCCGCCCCGCACCATGGCCAGGTTGACACAGACCTTGCCGCCGGCGATGGCCACCGCGACGATGTCGGTGTCCTCGCCGCTGACGTTTTCCATGGTCTGCTGGTGCAGCACCCGCGCCAGCGAGCCCATCTGGTCGCGCAGCGCGGCGGCTTCCTCGAAGCGCAGCGCCTCGGCGGCCTCCAGCATGCGGGCCTCGATCTCGCCCATCACGTCCTTGGCCTCGCCATTCAAAAAGCGCACCGCTCGCTGCACGTCCGAGGCGTAGTCCTGCGCCTGGATGGCGCCCACACAGGGCGCCGAGCAGCGCCCGATCTGGTGCAGCAGACAGGGCCGCGAGCGGTTGGCGAAGACGGTGTCCTCACAGGTCCGCAGGCGGAACACCTTCTGCAGGATCTGGATGGTCTCGCGCACCGCCCAGGCGTTGGGGAACGGGCCGAAGTACTGGCCGCGCTTGTTGGTGGCGCCGCGGTAATAGGCGATGCGCGGCCACTCGTGGCCGGTGATCAGCAGGTAGGGATAGGACTTGTCGTCGCGGAACAGGATGTTGTAGCGCGGCTTCAGGCTCTTGATGAGGTTGTTTTCCAGGATCAGCGCTTCGGCCTCGGAGCGCGTCACAGTGACCTCCAGCCGCGCCACCTTCGCCACCATCTGGGCGATGCGCGGGCTGGCCAGGTTCTTCTGGAAATACGACGAGACGCGCTTTTTCAGGTCGCGCGCCTTGCCGACATACATGACCTCGCCGGCCGCATCCAGGTGCCGGTATACGCCCGGCAGATGCGGCAGGTCAGCCAGGAACGATTTGAGATTGAAGTCGTCGGGCATTCTGGTAACGGCTTTCGGCCTGCAGGGCGTCCCAGTCGAGCGCGTCGAAACGCGGCATCAAGCGGCGGATGCGGGCCACGGACTCGGGGGCATGGTCGAACTCGAGCCGCGCCAGCAGCTCGTCGGCCAGGTCGGGCCGGTTGCACACCAGCACCATGTCGCAGCCGGCGCCCAGCGCGGCCTGGGCGCGCGCCAGGATGTCGCCGGCGACGGACGCGCCTTCCATGGTCAGGTCATCGGAGAACACTACCCCATCGTAGCCCAGGCGGGTGCGCAGGATGTCCTGCACCCAGCGCTTGGAGAATCCGGCCGGATGCTTGTCGACCTTGGGGTAGATCACGTGCGCCGGCATCACCGACGGCAGCACCGCGTCGCCCAGCCAGGCGTAGGGCGCGGCGTCGTCCTTCAGGATGCGTTCCAGCGGGCGCGGATCGACCGGGATCTCGTGGTGCGAATCCGCGCCGACGAAACCGTGCCCCGGGAAATGCTTGCCGCAGGCCGACATGCCGGCCAGCGCCAGGCCCTGGATCAGCGCGCGCGACAGCATCGTCACCACCCGCGCGTCTTGGTGGAAGGCGCGATTGCCGATCACCTTGCTGACGCCGTAGTCCAGGTCCAGCACCGGCGTGAAGCTCATGTCCACGCCGCAGGCGCGCAGCTCGGCGGCCAGCACGTAGCCGGCCTCGGTCGCCAGGCGCATCGCGGTCAGCGGATCGCGGTCCCACAGCGCGCCCAGGTCGCGCATCGCGGGCAGCGGCGTGAAGCCGTCTTCGCGGAAGCGCTGCACCCGGCCGCCCTCGTGGTCCACCAGGATCAGCAGGCGCTCCTTGCGCGCCTTGTGGATCTGGCGGGTCAGCTCGGTCAGCTGGCGGCGGTTCTCGAAATTGCGCGCGAACAGGATCACGCCGCCCACCAGCGGGTGGCGCAGGCGCTTCTTTTCTTCCTTGGTCAGCACGGTGCCGGCCACATCGACCATCACGGGACCGGGCGGCAGCGCCCGGGATTTCTTCTTGGCCATCGGCTTGTCCTTCTGTCTTGCAAACCGGCCCGCGGGCTCAGGGCTTGCGTTCGACCACCACGTAGGCGGCGGCCATGTCGGATTCATCGGTAATGGAAACGTGCGCGGCGCCGAAGCGCTGCACGTACCATTCCAGCAGTTCGGGGGCGATCACCAGCACCGGCCGGCCGCCGGGCGCGTTCAGGGTCTGCACCCGGCGCCAGGTCATGGGCATGCGCATGCCCAGGCCCACCGCCTTGGAAAAGGCTTCCTTGGCGGCAAAGCGCGTCGCCAGGAAGCGCACGCCGCGCACCGGGTCGCGGGCGCGGCGGGCGTGGAATTTGGCCAGTTCCTCGGGCCCCAGGATCTTCTCGGCGAAACGGTCGCCGTGGCGCGCCAGGGCGCGCTCGATGCGGTCGATGCGCAGCAGGTCCATGCCGATGCCGCCGATGGCGGCCGGCGCGGGGGCGACGAGCGGAGATTCGGGCTGGGACATCGTTGCGGGCGCCTTGGGAGGGAGTCGGCCTGGGCTCAACGGCCGCGCAGCGCTTCCAGGCGGGCCTGCACCATCAGCGCCTTCATGTCGCGCACCGCCTTTTCCCAGCCGTCGAACACCGCCTGCGCGACGATGGCGTGGCCGATATTGAGCTCGGAAATGCCGTCCAGCGCCGCCACCGGCTTGACGTTGCCGTAGTGCAGGCCATGGCCGGCATTGACGCGCAAGCCATGGCGCAGCCCTTCGGCCACCGCCACGCGGATGCGTTCGAGTTCGGCCTGGGCGGCCTCGCCCTCCGCTTCGGCGTAGGCGCCGGTATGCAGCTCGATGACCGGCGCGCCGGCGCGGGCAGCGGCTTCGATCTGCGCGGGATCGGGGTCGATGAACAGCGACACGCGGATGCCGGTCTCGGTCAGCAGGCCGACCGCGTCCGTCACCGCCGACAAGGCGCCGGCCACTTCCAGCCCGCCCTCGGTGGTCAGCTCGGTGCGTTTTTCCGGCACCAGGCAGACGTCATTGGGCTTGACCGCGCAGGCGATCTCCAGCATTTCCGGCGTCACCGCGCATTCCAGGTTCATGCGGGTGCGCAACCGCGGCCGGATGGCGTAGACGTCGGCGTCCTGGATGTGGCGGCGGTCTTCGCGCAGATGCAGCGTGATCAGGTCGGCGCCGGCGTCTTCCGCGCGCAGCGCGGCGGCGACCGGGTCCGGATAAGCCGTGTGGCGTTGTTGCCGCAGCGTGGCAACGTGATCGATGTTTACACCAAGTTCTATCATTGCACTTTCGTTGTTTCTTCCCAGCCGCCGCCCAGGGCCTTGTACAGCTCCACGCGGTTGATCAGCGCGGCCAGACCGGTCTGGACCAGGGCGAGCTGGGCATTGAAAAAGTCCACTTGCGCGGTCTGCACCTGCAGGTAGCTGTCGATACCATTGGTATAGCGCAGGTTCGACAGCTCCAGGGTGCGCGCCGACGAATCCTGCAGCGCGCGCTGGGCGTCCAGCTGGGCGCCGTAGGTGGCTTCGCCCGCCAGCGCGTCCGAGACCTCGCGGAACGCCTGCTGGATGGTCTGCTCGTACTGCGCCACCGCGATGTTGTCGCGCGCCTTGGCCAGGTTCAGGCCTTCGCGGATGCTGCCGCCGGCGAACAGCGGCGTGGTGATCGACGGCGAGAAGCTCCAGTACCCTTGCCCGCCCTTGAACAGCGTATCCAGCGACGGGCTGGCCACGCCGAACAGGCCGGTCAGCGAGATGGTCGGGAAGAACGCCGCGCGCGCCGCGCCGATGTTGGCATTGGCCGACTTCAGGTTGTTCTCGGCGGCCAGGATGTCCGGACGACGCTCCAGCAGGTCGGACGGCAGCCCGGCCGGCACCGTCGCCAGCAGCTGGTCGCGGCCGAACGTGGCGGGCGGCGGCAGGTCCTCGGGCAACGGCGTGCCGAGCAACAGCACCAACGCATTGACGGCCTGGGCCTGGGCCCGGGCCAACTGCGCCAGGTCGGCCGAGGCCGTATCCAGCAGCGACTTGGACTGGTTCAGGTCCAGTTCGGAGGCGACGCCACCGTCGAAGCGGCGCTTGACCAGGTTGTACGACTCCTGGCGCGAGGCCAGCGTGCGCTGGGTCAGTTCCAGCTGCACCTGGGCCGCGCGCAGGTTGAAGTACGACTGCGCCACCGCGCCGATCAGCGTGATGTGGGTGCTCTTTTGCGCCTGCTCGGTCGACAGGTACTGCTGGTACGCCGCTTCCGACAGGCTGCGCAGGCGGCCGAACAGGTCGATCTCGAACGTGGTCAGGCCGATGCCGGCCTGGTACGAACTGGTGACCGAACCGGCGCCCGGCTGGCGCATGTTCTCGGGGAAACGCTGGCGCTGGCCCTGGATGCCGGCGCCGATGCTGGGCCATTGCGCGCCGCGCTGCACGCCATACTGGGCGCGCGCCTCTTCGACGCGCTGCACCGCCACGCGCAGGTCGCGATTGTTGACCAGCGCCAGCTCGATCAGGCGCTGCAGGCGCGGATCACGGAAGAACTCGCGCCAGCCCAGGTCGGCCGCGGGCGTGCCCGCCTGCGGCGCCACCGCCGACGCGGGCTGGGTGCCCAGCGTCATCGGCGTGGCGTACGCGCCGTACTGCACCTTGGGCTGGTCGGGCCAGTTGCCGGAGACCGGCGCGTCGGGACGTTTGTAGTCGGGCGCCAGCGAGCAGCCGGCCAACGCCACCGCCACGAAGGCGGACAAGGCGGTCTGTTTGAACATCAGGGCGCTCATTCCTTGCCCTCCTGGCCACCGTTGGGTTGTGCGGATGCGTCCGGCGGGGTCTGCCCCGCGGCCGCCTTCTTGGCCGCCTGCTCTTCCTCGAAGGCGCGCAGCTCGGCGCCCAGCAGGCGCGGCTTGGTCTTGAACAGACCCAGCACCACGACGAAGAAGGTCGGCACGAAAATCACCGCGAACGGCGTGGCGGCCAGCATGCCGCCCAACACGCCCAGGCCCACCGCGCGCTGGCTGGCGGCGCCGGCGCCGGTGGCCATGGCCAGCGGCACCACGCCCAGGATGAACGCCAGCGAGGTCATCAGGATCGGCCGGAACCGCAGGCGCGCGGCTTCCACCGCCGCCTCGTACAGGCCCATGCCGCGCGCGTACTGGTCCTTGGCGAATTCCACGATCAGGATGGCGTTCTTGGCCGCCAGCCCGATCACGGTCACCATGCCCACCTGGAAGTACACGTCGTTGGACATGCCCAGCGCGCTGACCAGCGCCACCGCGCCCAGCATCCCCAGCGGCACCACCAGCATCACGGAGATCGGGATGGCCCAGCTTTCATACAGCGCGGCCAGCACCAGGAACACCACCAGCAGCGACAGGCCCATCAGGATCGGGGCCTGGTTGCCGGCCTGGCGTTCCTGGTAGGACAGCCCGGTCCATTCGTAGCCGAAGCCCTGCGGCAGCTGGCCCACCAGCTTCTGCATTTCCTCCATGGCCTGGCCGGTCGTGTAGCCGGCCGCGGCGCTGCCGCCGATGCGCATGGATTCGTAGCTGTTGTAGCGCACCACCTGCACCGGGCCCTGCGACCACTTGGCCGTCACGAACGACGACAACGGCACCATGCCGCCCTGGGCGTTGCGGGCGTTCAGCTGCAGCACGTCCGACAGCTGCATGCGGTACGGCGCATCCGCCTGCACCCAGATGTTCTGCATCCGGCCCAGGTTGGGGAACTTGCTCAGGTAGGCCGAACCGACGGCGGTGGAGATCAGCGAGGCGGCCTCGTCGAAGTTCACCCCCAGCGCCGCTGCCTTGTCGCGGTCGATGTCCAGCGTCAGCTGCGTGCCGGCCGACAGGCCGGTGATGCGCACCTGCGACAGCACCGGGCTCTTCATGGCCATGCCCATCAACTGGCCAGTGGCGGCGGCCAGCGCCTCGGAGCCCGCCGCGCCGCGATCCTGCAACCGCAGGTCGAAACCGGTGGCGTTGCCCAGCGACGAGATCGCAGGCGGCACCAGCGTGAACACCATGGCGTCGTGCACGCCCATGAGTTGCTTCTGGAAGGCATTGAACGCGATCGCGCCCGCGGAATCACCCTTGCCCTTGCGGTCCTTGAAGTCCTTGAGCGTGGTGAACGCGATAGCGGCGTTCAGGCCGTTGCCGTTGAAGCTGAAGCCCTGCACCGTGATGATGTTTTCCACCGCCGGGATCTGGCGGAAGTAGGCTTCGACTTCTTCGATGACCTCGATCGTGCGGTTGGCGCTGGCGCCAGTGGGCAACTCGATGTTGCTGATGACGTAGCCCTGGTCTTCTTCAGGCAGGAACGACGACGGCAGGCGCAAGTACAGCCAGCCCAGCAGCAGCACCAACACGAGGAAGGCCAGCATCATGCGCCCCCCCTTGTGCAGGATGCGGGACACCCAATTCTGGTAGCCGTGCGTGGTGGCGTCGAACTTGCGGTTGAACCAGCCGAAGAAGCCCTTCTTGTCGTTGTGATGCCCCTTGGGCACCGGCTTGAGGATGGTGGCGCACAGCGCCGGCGTGAACGTCAGGGCCAACAGCGCCGAGAAGAAGATCGACACGGCCATGGCCACCGAGAACTGACGGTAGATCACGCCGACCGACCCGCTCATGAAGGCCAGCGGGAGGAACACCGTCACCAGCACCAGCGTGATGCCGATGATGGCGCCGCTGATCTGGGGCATGGCCTTCTTGGTGGCCTCTTTGGGTGGCAACCCTTCCGTGGCCATGATCCGCTCGACGTTTTCCACCACCACGATGGCGTCGTCCACCAGAATCCCGATCGCTAACACCATGGCGAACATGGTCAGCACGTTGATCGAGAACCCCAGCCCCAGCATGACCGCGAACGACCCCAGCATGGCCACCGGCACCACCAGCGCCGGGATCAGGGTGTAGCGCACGTTCTGCAGGAACAGGTACATCACCAGGAACACCAGCACCATGGCTTCGGCCAGGGTGTGCAGCACCTGCTCGATCGAGACCTTGACGTAGGGCGCGGTGTCGTAGGGGATGGCGTAGGTGATGTTGCCGGGGAAGTACTTGGACAGCTCGTCCATCTGCTGGCGCACGCCCTGGGCGGTGGCCAGCGCGTTGGCGTCGGGCGACAGCACGATGGCGAAGGCCGCCGTGGGCTTGCCGTTCAGGCGGGCGCCGAACTGGTAGTTGTCGGCGCCGACCTCGATGCGGGCCACGTCGCGCAGCAGCACCTTGGAACCGTCGGTGTTGGCGCGCAGGACGATCTTGCCGAAACCGTCGACCGTGCTGAGCTGGCCGTTGGCCACCACGGTGGCGGTGATGCGTTGCGATTCGGGGTTGGGCGGCGCGCCGATGCTGCCGCCGGACACCAGCACGTTCTGCGCGGAGATGGCCTGGTTGACCTCGGCCATGCTCAGGCTGAAACCCACCAGCTTGGCGGGATCGACCCAGATGCGCATGGCGCGCGGCGCCGCGAACAACTGGAACTGGCCCACGCCGGCCACGCGCGACACCGGGTTCTGCACGTTGCGAGTGATGTAGTCGGCCAGCGCCGTCTGGTCCAGCGAGCCGTCGGTGGACGACAGCGTCACGATCATCAGGAAGCCGGTACTGGTCT
>JBEBOQ010000065.1:0-27249 GCA_040396375.1 Achromobacter xylosoxidans | reverse complement strand
GCGCCTTGTTGGCGAACTGGTTTTGATCGGGGGAGGGAGTGTTTGCCATGATGGCCCGGATTATAGGGCCTGCCATGGGGGGCTGACGAATCCGGACTTACCGAGTCCGGGTTGGCCGCAAGGGTGGCCGCAGAAGCGCGCGCAGGGGAGGCGCCGCGGGCTGCCCAGGGCGTTGTGCCGCCACGGCGCACCCCGGTAGCGCCTGGAAACCTTGCCCCGGCGTGACTTGTCGGATAATTCAGGGTCGCATCCGCAGGCCGCCCAAGCGTATCCTGGCGGCAGCGATCTGGCCGGTTCGCGCCGCGCCGTCTTGTCCGAATCATTAGAGAGCACTCGACCTATGCCCATGGAATGGGAAGAACTGGCCACCGAACTTGATACCTACATGCCGCACCAGCCCTGGGCGCAGACGCTGGTCGGCATCGGCGTGCTGATCCTGACGGCGTTGTTCGTCCAGTGGGTGGTCGCGCGGGTGGTGCTGCTGCTGGCGCACCGGCTGCTGGTGGTCAGCGGCCACGAGGACTGGGACAAGGCGCTGCAGCGCCGTCGCGCCTACCAGAACCTGTGGTACGCGGTGCCATTCGCGGTGGTGTCGGTGGGCATCGAACTGGTGCCGCACGTCGAGAAGGCCGCCACGCTGGTCGGGCGGCTGGCCCACGCCGGCGCCTGGATCTGCGTGTTCGTGGCGTTTTCCGGGGTGCTGAGCGCCTGGCAGGACACCTATTCGGCCACCACCCGGGCGCAGACGCGCTCGATCAAGGGCTATATCCAGATCAGCAAGCTGATCCTGATGGCGGTATGCACCGTGTTGGTGCTTTCCATCCTGATCGACCGCTCGCCGCTGTGGATGATCTCCGGCCTGGGCGCGCTGTCGGCGGTGCTGCTGCTGGTGTTCAAGGACACGCTGCTGTCGCTGGTGGCCAGCACCCAGCTCACCAGCAACGACATGCTGCGCATCGGCGACTGGATCGAGATGCCGCAGTCCAACGCCGACGGCTTCGTCAAGGACATCGCCCTGCATACGGTCAAGGTGCAGAACTGGGACAACACCGTCACCACGGTGCCGACCTACAAGCTGTTCTCGGAAAGCTACCGCAACTACCGCCACATGTTCGAATCGGGCGGCCGGCGCATCAAGCGCACCCTGCGCATCGACGCCAGCAGCGTGCGCTTTCTGACCGACGACGAGGCCCAGCGGCTGATGCGCTTCCGGCTGCTGCACGATTACCTGCGGGTCAAGACCCAGGACATTGCCCAGGCCAACCAGACCATGGGCGAGCTGGCCAGCGTGCCGGCCAACCGCCGCCGCCTGACCAACATCGGCACCTTCCGCGCCTACGGCCTGGCCTACCTGAAGCAGAACCCCGAGGTGCGCCAGGACATGGCGATGATGGTGCGCATGATGGAACCCACCGCCGACGGCATCCCGGTCGAGGTCTATTGCTTCACCGCCGTCACCGCCTGGGTCGAGTACGAGCGCATCCAGGGCGACATCTTCGACCATCTGCTGGCGATCCTGCCGGAACTGGGCCTGCGGCTGTACCAGCAGCCGTCTGGCGCGGACATCGGCGCCATGGGCAACTACCTGCGCGAGGGCGCCGTCCAGGCCGCGATGGCTGCCGAAGGCGCGCATCACCGCGGCGATCCTGAGCGCCTGGCGCCGCCGTCCGGCGCATGACGCCGTGAGATAATCGCCCGGTAGGATTCCCAGGGCCTGCAGCAGGCCCGTTTCGTGCAGTTCCGTATCAAGGCGCCCCAGGCGATGGATCCGATGTCGAACCCGTTCTTCAACCTGTATTCCCATGGCTTCGCCCGGGTCGCCGTGGGCGTGCCCGAGTGCAAGGTCGCGGACCCGGCCTTCAACGCCGCGCAGACCATCGCGCTGGCGCAGCAGGCGGCCCAGGGCGGCGCCGTGCTGGTGGCGTTCCCCGAACTGGGCCTGTCGGCCTATACCTGCGACGACCTGTTCCACCAGAAGGCCCTCCTGGACGCCTGCGAGGCGGCGCTGGACCAGGTGGCGCGGGCCACGGCCGAGCTGGATATCGCCGTCATCGTCGGCGCGCCGCTGCGGGTGGCGCACCAGCTGTACAACTGCGCCGTGGTCATTGCCGGCGGCCGCATCCTGGGCGTGGTGCCCAAGAGTTTCCTGCCCAACTACAGCGAATTCTACGAAGCGCGCCAGTTCAGCGCGGCCGATTGCGCCGTCGCCACCGAGATCCGCCTGCTGGACCAGACGGTGCCGTTCGGCCCCGAGCTGCTGTTCCAGATGGAAAAGCTGCCGCTGTTCCAGTTCCACGTCGAGATCTGCGAAGACGTCTGGGTGCCGATTCCGCCGTCCTCGTTCGCGGCGTTGGCGGGTGCGACGGTGCTGGTGAACCTGTCGGCCTCCAATATCGTGGTGGGCAAGTCCGAATACCGTCACCAACTGGTGTCGCAGCAGTCGGCGCGTTGCCTGTCGGCGTATATGTACACGTCGGCCGGGCGCGGCGAATCGTCGACCGACCTGGCCTGGGACGGCCAGGCGCTGATCTACGAAAACGGCGAACTGCTGGGCGAATCCGAGCGTTTCCTGGCGGAATCGCACCTGCTGTTTGCCGATGTGGACCTGGATCGCCTGTCGCGCGAACGCATGCGCCAGACGACCTTCGGTCAATCGGTGCGGCGCCACCAGGACGAGGTGCGCAAGTTCCGCAGCGTGCCGGTGCCGGTGAATCCGCCACTCGAAGACGCCGAACTGCCGCTGGAGCGCCGCGTGGCGCGCTTTCCGTACGTGCCGGCCGACGCGCAGCGTCGCGACGCGCGTTGCAAAGAGGTCTACAGCATCCAGGTGCAGGCGCTGGCGCAACGGCTGTCGGCCAGCGGTATGTCCAAGGTGGTGATCGGCATTTCGGGCGGGCTGGATTCCACGCATGCGTTGCTGGTGTGCGCGCAGGCGATGGATGCGTTGGGCTTGCCGCGGTCGAACATCCTGGCGATCACGATGCCGGGTTTTGCGACCAGCACCCGTACGCTGCAGCAGGCGCGCCAACTGATGGCGGTGGTGGGCTGCACGGCGTCCGAGATCGATATCCGCCCCAGCTGCCTGCAGATGCTGAAGGATCTGGGGCATCCCTATGCCGACGGCAAGCCGGTCTACGACATTACGTTCGAGAACGTGCAGGCGGGCGAACGCACCAACCATTTGTTCCGTATTGCCAATTTCAACAACGGCATTGTGATCGGCACGGGCGATCTGAGCGAGCTGGCACTGGGCTGGTGCACGTATGGCGTGGGCGATCACATGTCGCACTACAGCGTCAACGCCAGCGTGCCCAAGACGCTGATCACGCATCTGGTGCGCTGGGTGGCCGAGTCGGGCCGGTTGGGGCCGGATGGGGCGGCGGTGCTGCTGGACGTGCTGGGCACGGACGTGAGCCCGGAACTCGTGCCGGGCGGTGCGGACGGCAAGCCTAGCCAGAAGAGCGAAGACACGATCGGGCCTTACGAGCTGCAGGATTTCAATCTGTACTACACGCTGCGCTACGGTTTTTCGCCGACGAAGGTGGCGTTCCTGGCGCTGACGGCGTGGCGCGACCGCGATGCGGGCGCGTGGCCGGAAGGCGGCCATGTGGCGCGCAACCAGTACGATCTGGCGGCGATCAAGCGCAATCTGAAGATTTTCCTGGACCGGTTCTTCCGGCTTAGCCAGTTCAAGCGCACCTGCGTGCCGAACGCGCCGAAGGTCGGTTCGGGCGGGTCGCTGTCGCCGCGTGGCGACTGGCGGGCGCCGAGCGATTCGGAGTCGGTGGTGTGGATGCGGGATGCGGATCGGATTCCGGACGAGGCGCCGGGGGGCTGATCCGGACATACAGGCATCCGGCGCCAGGCTGATCCGGCGCCGGGCTGCTCCGGGTTTTCCCGGCGGTTACGCGGGTGGCGCCAGGGTGGCGGGCCTTGTGGCCGGTGGTATTCTCTTAATCATTGCGCCTTGCCGGCATGCTGCCGGGGCAGGGCGTTGCAACAGATCGAAAAACCAGGACGACGAACGTGAAACAAGTCACCGCCATTATCAAACCCTTCAAGCTCGACGAAGTCCGCGAGGCGCTTGCCGAAGTGGGCGTCAGCGGGCTGACCGTGACGGAAGTCAAGGGGTTCGGGCGCCAGAAGGGGCATACCGAGCTTTACCGGGGGGCGGAATACGTGGTGGATTTCCTGCCCAAGATCCGGGTGGAAGTGGTGCTGCCGGATGATCAAGTCGAGGCGGCGATCGAGGCTGTCGTGAAGGCGGCTCGTACGGGCAAGATTGGTGACGGCAAGATTTTCGTCACGCCGGTTGAACAAGCCATCCGGATTCGGACGGGTGAGAGCGACGAAGAGGCGCTTTGATTTTTTTGTTTTTGCGTGGGATGTTTTCTTCGTAGGTACCCTTTCTTCGTAGGTCGCCCGGCACGGGCCGCGCACCGCGTGTGCGCGCCAACGATTGCGGTCCGGAGCCTTCGCTCCGGACGTCCCCCTCGTCATTCTCGTCCGCCTTCGGCTCCCTTCGAATTCCCTCGGGCGCATCGACGGCGCGCACACGCGGTGCGCGGCCCGCGCCGGGCTACGAGCGTCTAGGTTTGTCGCGCAGTCAGACCTGTGGGTGGGGGAGAGGTTTGCGTCGCCCGCCGAAAACGGCCGCGCGGGCGGCCGTCCCCGGCTTACGCGTTGTGCTGCGTCGTAGCGATGATCGCGTTGCGCTTGCGGTGAGCGCGTTTCATTTTTGGCGGTATTGCAGCTTTTCGGCTGCTATCTCTTTCTTTGGCACGGCGCGTGCAACGCGCAGCGGCCGACTCCCTCGCTAGCATTGCCGCGCCGCCCGGCCGCCCGGCCGCCCGAAGGCCGGGCAGCCCCCTCGGGGGGCAGCAAGCACGCGTAGCGCGCGCGGCGTGGAGGCGGCATCCCTACGGCATTCAGCGGATCAGCTGATTCATTTCCAGGATCGGCATCATCACTGCCAGCACGATCAACAGCACAAATCCCCCCATCAGCAGGATCAGTGCGGGCTCCAGCAGCGCGGTCATGGCCATGGCGCGGCGTTCGAGGTCGCGGGAGAGGTTTTGGGCGCCGCGGTCCAGCAGCTCTGGGAGTTGGCCGGTTTTTTCGCCGCTGGCGATCAGGTGGACCAGGAGCGACGGGAAGACTTTTTGCGCGGCCAGGGAGGAGGAGAGGGCGGCGCCTTCGCGCACGCGGGCGGAGGCTTGGTCGACGGCGCTGCGCAGGACGTCGTTGCCCAGGGTGCGGCGGGCGGCTTCGAGGGCGGTGAGCAGGGCGACGCCGCTGCCGCAGAGGATGGCGAGGGTGGAGGCGAAGCGGGCGGCGTTGACCCCCAGGACGAAGCGGCCGGCCAGGGGCAGGCGCAGGACGCGGGCGTGCCAGGCATGGCGGGCGGCGGGGACGCGCAGGGAGTAGCGCCACAACAGGATGACGAGGGCGATGGCGGCGCCGGTGGCCAGGCCCCAGTCGCGGACGTAGTCGGACAGGGACAGCATGAGGCGGGTCAGGAGCGGCAGCTGTTGTTTGGCGTGGCTGAAGGCGGAGACGACCTGGGGGACGACGTAGCCGAGCAGGAAGATGACGATGATGACGGAGACGCAGCCGACGACGGCGGGGTAGATGAACGCGGTCATGACCTTGCTGCGCAAGGTGTTGCGTTCTTCGATGTAGTCGGCGAGTTTTTCCATGACCTGGGCGAGGTCGCCGGACTCTTCGCCAGCGCCGATCAGGGCGCGGTAGATCTCGGGGAAGTCGCGTGGCCTTGCGGCCAACGCGGTGGATAGACGATGGCCGGCGCGCACATCGTCGCGCACGCTTTCGAGCGTGGCGGCGATGTGCTTTTTTTCGGCTTGTTCCAGCGTTGCGCTGAGTGCGGCGTCCAGCGGCAGGCGGGCGGCGAGCAGGCTGGCGAGCTGGCGGGTGAGCCAGGCCAGGTCGGCATCGGACAGGCGCGTGCGCAAGGCGGCGCCCAGGCCTTGCGCGCGGGCGGCGGGGGAGGTGGACAGGGGCAGGAGGCCGCGGCCGCGCAACTGGTTGCGCGCGCCGCGCTCGCTGTCGGCGTCGATCGTGCCGTGCACGATTTTTCCGAGCGCGTTAGTCGCTTCGTAACGAAATGATGGCATGGTGAGTGTGGGTCCGGGTGCGTGCCGATAGGCGCGAGAGGCCCGTAAATCAAGGCTTTCCAGCCCGTCACCTTGCCTTTGGATTATGACCGTAGTGTTGCAGTGTCACCCCGTATACTCCGACGCGCTTTCACGTTTTTTCACACGACTTCACGTCTCAGGCACATCCCGTCATGCGTCATATCGCGCAACTCAGCCTAGCGGTTTTGCTCGCGGCAAGCCAACTCGGACCCGCGGCCAACCAGGCCCATGCTCAACAGGCGGACAATCGCGTCAGCCTGAACTTCGTCGACACGGACATCCCCGCCGTGCTGCGTGCGCTGTCGTTGTTCACCAAGCGCAATTTCCTGGTGGATCCGCGCGTGAAGGGCAAGCTCACGCTGGTGTCCGACCGGCCGGTCGATAGCGGCCAGGCGCTGTCGATGCTTACCGGCGCGCTGCGGCTGCAGGGCTTTGCGATCGTCGAGGTGGACGGCGTGACGCGGGTGGTGCCGGAGGCCGACGCCAAGCTGCAAGGCAGCGCGGTGGTGGGCGATCCGCGGCCGGCGGCGCCAGGCGGTGCGGGCAAGGGCGCGGTGCCGGTGTCGGCATTCGCGCGCAGCGGCTCGGGCAACAGCGGCGAGATGCTGACGCGGGTGTTCCCGTTGAAGTACGAGAACGCGGCCAACCTGGTGCCGGTGCTGCGCCCGATGGTGCCGCCCAACAACCCGATCAATGCGTATCCGGGCAACAACACGCTGGTGGTGACCGACTACGCCGACAACCTGGACCGCATCGCGGCGGTGATCGCCCGTATCGATGTGCCCAGTTCGATCGACACCGATGTGGTGCCGATCCGTTCGGGCATCGCGTCCGACATCGCCATCCTGGCCTCGCAGCTGCTGGATACGCAGAGCAGCGATCCGACGCAGCGCATCGCGGTGGTGGCGGACCCGCGCAGCAACAGCGTGCTGGTGCGCGCGGGCAGCCCGGCGCGCACGCGCCTGGCGCGCGACCTGATCCTCAAGCTGGACGCTCAGCAGAACCGCGCCGGCAATCTGCACGTGGTGTACATGCGCAACGCGCAGGCGACGCGTATCGCGGAAGTGCTGGGCGGCCTGCTGACTGGCCAGGCCAATGCCGCGCCCGGCGCCAATGGCCCGGGCGGCAACGCGGGTGGTGCGCAAACGGGCGGCAACCGGCCGCAGCAGCAGGCGGGTGGCGGCAGCAACGGCAACACGGGGCTGGGGCTGTCGGGATCGTCCGGGTCTTCCGGTTCCTCCAAGGGGGGCATGTCGGGCGACCAGGAGCGCATTGCGCGCGACGAAACGGGCAACCAGGCCGTGTCGTACTCGGCGGGCGGCGCCACCATCCAGGCGGACCCGGCCACCAACTCGCTGATCATTTCGGCGCCGGAGCCGCTGTACCGCAGTCTGCGTGAAGTGATCGACCAACTCGACCAGCGCCGCGCACAGGTGCTGGTGGAAAGCCTGATCGTGGAGGTCAGCGAAGATGCGGCGGCCGAGTTCGGCATTCAGTGGATGACCGGCGCGGGCAACATCAACAGCGGTGGCACAAGCTTCATTGGCGGGACAAACCTGGGCGGCAGCGGCTTGTCCGGCAAGGGCCCGACGTCGATCGACGCGCTGGGCGGCGGCCTGAGCCTGGGCGTGGTCAAGGGCACCGTGGACGTGCTGGGCAACAAGGTCATCAACCTGGGCGTGCTGGCGCGGGCGATGCAGAACACCGGCCAGGCGAACATCCTGTCCACGCCGAACCTGCTGACGCTGGACAACCAGTCGGCCAGCATCCTGGTGGGCAAGACGGTGCCGTTCGTGACGGGGCAGTACGTGACCTCGGGCAGCAATGGCAGCTCGAATCCGTTCCAGACCATCGAACGCGAGGACGTGGGCCTGAAGCTGAATATCCGGCCGCAGGTATCCGAAGGCGGCTCGGTCAAGCTGGACATCTACCAAGAGGTCAGCAGCATCGACGAAAGCCGTTCCACGCCCACCACGGGCATCGTGACCAACAAGCGCGCCATCGACACCAGCGTGCTGGTCGACGACGGCGAGATCATCGTGCTGGGGGGGTTGCTCGAAGAAAATGTGACGGTCACCTCGAACAACGTGCCGGGCTTGAGTTCCATACCGGTGCTGGGCGAGCTGTTCAAGTACGAGAGCCGCAAGCGCACCAAGACCAACCTGATGGTGTTCCTGCGGCCCTACGTGGTGCGCGACGCGAACCGCAGCGCCAGCGTCACGATGGACCGCTACGACTACATGCGCCGTGCGCAGGCAGCCACCCAGCCGAGCAACCACTGGCTGCTGCCGGACGCGCAAGCGCCGATGCTGCCGCCCGCGGGCGCGGGCGCCGGGTCGGTGTCCAACAACGTCTACGACTTCCGCGGCGGGCAAGCGGCCGAAGCCGCACGCCGTCCGGCCCCGACCTCGGTAGAGGCCTTTGCGGTGCGGCAGTATCCGAGCCTGCCGCAGGTTAGCGATCCGTCCACGCCGATCCGCGTTGGCCGGCCCGTGGCCGCAAGCGCGGCGCGCGACCTGCTGTCGCTGCAATGAGCGCGCATCCGTTGCCTTACGCCTGGGCTCGCGCCCAGCGCGCGGTATTGTCGCTGCGCACGGGCCACGCACAACTGACGGTGAGCCCGCGCACGCCCGATTGGGCGGTGCGCGAGATCCAGCGTTGCCACGGCGATATCGCCGTGGCGCAGGTGGACGACGACGCGCTGGAAACGCTGCTGGCGGCGGCCTACAGCCACGCCGAGGATGCGGCGTCGGTGATGGGCGTGGCCGAAAACGAAATCGACCTGGACCGTTTGCTGCAGGACATGCCCGAAGTGGCGGACCTGCTGGACGCGCAGGACGACGCGCCGGTGATCCGGATGATCAATGCGCTGTTCGCGCAGGCGGCCCGCGACGGCGCCAGCGATATCCACATCGAACCGTTCGAGACCCATTCGGTGGTGCGCTATCGGGTGGACGGCACGCTGCGCGATGTGGTGTCGCCGCGCAAGGCGCTGCATGCGGCGCTGATCTCGCGCATCAAGATCATGGCGCACTTGGACATTGCCGAAAAGCGCCTGCCGCAAGACGGCCGGATCGCGTTGCGGGTGGGCGGACGGCCGATCGACGTGCGGGTGTCGACGCTGCCTACTGGCCATGGCGAACGCGCCGTGCTGCGCCTCCTGGACAAGGAAGCCGGCCGGCTGCGGCTGGAAAAGCTGGGCATGGCGCCCGGCGTGCTGGGTCAGTTGGACCGGCTGATCCGCCAGCCGCACGGCATCGTGCTGGTGACCGGCCCCACCGGCAGCGGCAAGACCACCACGCTGTATGCGGCGTTGAGCCGGCTGGATGCGTCCACCAGCAATATCCTGACCGTGGAAGACCCGATCGAATACGACCTGCCGGGCATCAGCCAGACGCAGGTCAACGCCAAGATCGACATGAGCTTCGCGCTGGCGCTGCGGGCCATTCTGCGGCAAGACCCGGACGTGATCATGATCGGTGAAATCCGCGACCTGGAAACCGCGCAGATCGCTGTGCAGGCATCGTTGACGGGTCACCTGGTGTTGGCCACGCTGCACACCAATGACGCGGTGTCGGCGGTGACCCGCCTGACGGACATGGGGGTGGAGCCCTTCCTGCTGTCCTCGTCGCTGCTGGGCGTGCTGGCGCAGCGGCTCGTGCGCAAGCTGTGTCCGGCCTGCAAGAAGCCGTCGACCCAGGACGGCGTGCGCGTGTACCAGCCGGTGGGCTGCGAGGCGTGCAGCCACACCGGCTACAGCGGCCGCTCGGGCATTCATGAGCTGTTCACGGTGGACGACGAGGCCCGCCGGCTGATCCACGAAGGCAGCGACGAACGTGAATTGCGCCGCGCCGCCAGTGCCGCCGGCATGTTCAGCATGCGCGAAGACGGCGCTCGCTGGGTCGAAAGCGGTGATACGTCGCCGGAAGAGATTTTGCGGGTGACGCGGGACGCCTAGCCCACGACGCTTGCGGGGCGTGAAGGGGCGCCGAGGTTCGCGCGGCGCCAGCCCCAGCCCTTGCCCTACTTGCCGGTGCCGAACACCACCACGTCGTCGCTGCGCCGGCCCAAGGTCGACATCAGGCCATCGAGCGCATTGCGGTCGGTCTCGCTGGCCGATGGGGCAAAGGTGGCTTGGCCCTGGAAGCGCACGCCGCGGGCGCTGGCGCTGCCTTGGCCAGTGACGGCCAGGGGCCCGCTTTCTGTGCTGAGCGCCAGGGTGGCGCCCGACTTGCCATTGCCGCGGATCTTCAGCAGATAGGTGCCTACCGGCGCTACCCGCGTCAGCGCCGTGCCGGCATCGCGCCAGCGCAGTTCGGCCAAGGGCGCGTCGGGCAGGGTGCCGCCCAGGTGCAAGGCCTGCCAGGCCACTTCTATCGTGCCTTCGGGCGCCAGCGTGTTCCAGGGCGCGCCCAGCGCCGGCAGCGCCGTGGCCGGCAGGCGCAGCGATTGCGCCGACAGCGTGATGCCGGTCCACGCCAGGCCGGCGCGCACCGGCCCTTGCAGCCAGGGATGCGAGACCTCCAGCGTCAGCGACGACCAGCGCCATCGCCAGTGCAGCGCTTGCGGCAGCATGCGGCGCGCGCCGGGTGGACCCAGCGCGATCCAGGCGCTGCCGTCCCACAGGGTGCCGGCGGCGTCGGCCAGCGTCACGGGCGCATCGTCGGGCAGCAGCGCCAGCAGCCAGCGGGCGGGCAGCACGACCGCCGCGGCCGCCAGGGCGCAGGCGCCACAGGCCAGCACCGGGCCGGTGCGTTTGGGCAAGCGGGGCAGGCGCATCAGGAACGCGCCTGGCGAGCCGGCAGGCTCAGCGTGACGGTGCCGTTGACCAGCCCCGGCAGCGGCCGGCCATTGGCGTTGGCGGCGCGGGTCAGTTCGACTTCCTTGACCGCCAGGCCCCAGTCGCCGGCGGCGTTCTCCAGCCAGCGCATCAGCGCGGACGACGGCATCTCGGTCAGGGATAGCTTGACGCTGTCGCCCTGGCCCGGGTGGTCCAGTTTCCAGTGGTCGGCGGGCAGCCCCGCGCGTTCCAGGCTGGCACCGATATCGGCGGCGGCCGGCAGCGCGGCGGCGGGCGTGGCCGCCTTGCCACGCAGGGCCGCGGCTTGCGCGGCAAGGTCAGCCACGGCGGCGGCCTGGCCACGCAGTTCGGGGAGTTCGCCTTGCAGCTTGCGCGTCGTGTTCAGGGCTGGCTCGATCAATAGGGTGAAGACCAGGGTGGCGCCCAGCAGCACGGCGGCGCCGTTGACTAGCCGCCGTTCGCGCGGCGCCAGGGCCTGGTAGCGTTGGCGGGCGCTGTCGGCGGCGGGCGCCAGGGGTTTGCGTGCGGCGCGCCAGGCGGCGTGCAGGCGTTCGATGGGCTTCATGGTTGCTTGCGCGTGATGCGCCAGGTGTTGTCGGTATCGCCGCGTTCCAGTTTCAGCCCTTGCGCGGCGGCCTGCTGAATCAACGCGGGGGTTTCGGCGACGCGTTGGGCGTCGGGCCCGGCGTCGGCCAATTGCAGCGTCAGCGCTTGGTCGGCGTACGTGAGCCGCGCCACTTTGTCGGCGGCGAACGGCAGTGTCTGCGCGGCGGCGCGCGCCAGCGGCAGGAAGTCGCCCGCGCTGGCCGCGCCGGGGTGGTTCTGCAACGCATCCAGGCCCTGTTGCGCCTGCCGTGCGGGGTCCAGTACCACGGGGATGTCGGGAAACGCCGCCAGCACCTGGCGCCGCATGCCGTCGCGCAGGGATTGGGCTTCGCTGCGCAGTTGCGCCGCGTGCAGGTTCAGGCCGCCGATCCAGACCACGGCGGCGGCCGCGCCCCAGCGCCAAACCGGGCGCCAGCGCGACACGCGGGCGGGCGCCAGTTGTGGCATGGCCAGCGACCAGGACGGCGACGGGGCGCGCCAGCGCGGGTCGGCCGGGTCGCGCAGCGGCGCGGCGTCGTTGGGGGCCAGTGTTTGCGGGGCGATCAAGGCGTGGGCGCGCAGGCCCTGCGCGTTCAGCAGCCCCCAGGCGCGGCGCACGGCTTCGCGGGGGGCCCAGGCCAGCGGCACCGAGCCGTCCGCGGCGCGCGGGCCGTGGCCGATCGCCAGGTCGTCCAGGTCGCTCAGCACCAGCGGCTCCAGCGCGCTGAGCACCGCGGCGCCGAAGCGGGCGCGGGCCACGGCGGGCACCTGAACCGTGGCGGCGATGACGTCGCCGGGATGCAGCACGGCCTCGCAGGCGGCTTGGGGATAGGCCTGGCCCAGCGCCAGCAGCGTCAGTTCGCCCTGGTGCGCGCAGCGGCCGCGGCGGTCGAACCACGCATAGGGCACCAGCGAGCCGGGGCCGAGTTCGGCCAGCGGGGCCAGCGCGATGCGCAAGGAATTTTTCACGGGTTTTCTCTCGTCCAGATAGTGTCGGGCGCGGCCGGCGGGGCGCTGCGTATCAGCGCCTGCATCGCCACGCGGGCCCGTTCGTAAACGACCACGCCGCCGGCCATGAACCAGCCGCTGGCGGTGGTGACGGCCGGCGCCGGGCTCTTGACGCCGGTGGCGGCCAGCCGGTTGGCGAAGTCGCCACTGTTGTTGAACCAATTGCCGCGGTCGCGCTCGCCGGTGATGGAACGGGCCTGGCTGAGCGACAGGCCCGGCACCAGCGCGGCTATGACTTCCGGCGGCGCGGTATTGACGTTGACGCTGGTGGCCAGCGGCAGCACGGTCATCGTGCGCCGCAATGCATTGCGCACCGCAGGTTCCAGCGCCAGCAGCGCGGCCACGTCGTCGATGCCGCGCGGCAGCGGGGCCCGCGCATCCGGCATCTGGCCGCCCTGGGCTGGCGTGGGCGCATCGGGCGCCAGCGCCGGGGGCTGGCTGGCGGCAATGATGTCGATCATGCGCGCGGCCAGCGTATCGGGCAGGCGCAGCGCAGCCAACAGGCGCCGCAGCACCTGTTCCTGTTCCGGCTGCGGCACGCCGTGGCTGGCCAGGTTGCTCAGGTTGTATTTGCCTTGCTCGTCCTGGATCTGGCCGGAGAACACCGCGACCCGGTCGTCGCCGGGGCGCTCGATGCGGGTGTCCAGCACCGGCGTGGCCCAGATCTGGTCGCCGCGGGTGGAGGATTCGCGCTTGCCGTGGTCGCGGATCACCAGCCGGGCCCAGTCGATACCGCCGGCCAGCATCATGCGGGCCTGCACCCGCGCCATCTCGTTTTCGACGCGGCGCACGCTGGCGGTCTGGCGCTGGAACAGACTGGTGGTCAGCGCGGCCACGATGGCGACGATGATCAGCGCGCTGATGACCGCGGCGCCGCGTTCCCGTCGGTGGGGCGCGTTCATTGCACCTCCAGGATGCGGCTGTAGCGCCGCGAATCGCCGGCCGGGCCGCGGTCCAGCGTGATCTCGATGCCCGTTGGGGTGGCAGCGAAGGGCGAACGCGTGTCCATCCAGCCCGCGCCGGGCACCCAGCCGCGCAACGTCAGCGCGCGCACGCCCGGCAGCAGCAACGCGCCGTCGCCCGCGGGGGGCAGCGGGGCTTGGTCGGCTGGCAGGCCGCTGGCGCGCCACAGGCCGTCCTTGCGCACCGTCCATTGCACGCGCTGCCAGCGGCCGCTGCCGTCCGGGTCGGGCCGCAGGATTTCCAGCGTCTGGGCGCCGGCGGCGCCGGGCAACAGGCGGATGCCGCTGATGAAGACGCGCGCGTCGATGCCGGGCGCGGAGAACGACGGTCCGTTGTAGGCCAGTTCCGCATCGCGGCCGATCTGGCCCAGCGTGCGCACGATGGCGTCCGTGTCTTCGGCCTGCTGCGAGATCCAGTCGCGTGCGCTGGACACGCTTTCCAGGCCGCGCCAGGCCATCAGGCTGACCAGCGCCATCAGCGCCAGGGCCACCAGCACTTCGATCAGGGTGAAGCCCGCCTGGGCGCGGGCGCGCGTTTGGCTCGGAACGGGGCGCAGATTCATCGCAGGCTCGACAACAGGCCGTCCAGCTGCAGCAGGACTGCGCCGTCCGCGTTGTCGCGGACCTTGACCGACACCTGGCGGAAGCTGCGGTTAAGCGAATTGGTGAATTCCAGGTCGCAGCGCAGCGCCAGGCCGCCCTGGGGGCAGGGTACGCTCTGCGCGCCGGCGCGGGGCAGTGTCTGCTCCAGCCGCAGCTGGATCAGCGCGTTCTGCGCCGCCAGCAGCGCCAGGGTCTTGTCCTGCAGCGCACGGTTGTTGGCGGCCATGACGCCGGTAGCGCGCAGGGCGGCGCCCATCGCCACGGCGATGATGGCCAGCGCCACCAGCACTTCGATCAGGGTGAAGCCGCGTTGGCGGCCGCGCCGGCGCGCGGGAAGGGGCGGCAATTCAGCGGATGTCATAGTGTCCGGCGGCGTCGCGCGTCAGCGTCACATGCGAATCGCCCGCGCGCAGCCGCAGGCTGAATGGATCGGCGACCCATTCGGTGTTGAAGACCAGCGGGCGGTCGGGATCCAGGCGCCACTGCACCTGGCCGGCGCGCCAGGACTGCGGGCGCAGGGCCGCGTCGTGTT
The DNA here is from genome assembly GCA_040396375.1 of Achromobacter xylosoxidans. Classification (GTDB taxonomy): domain Bacteria; phylum Pseudomonadota; class Gammaproteobacteria; order Burkholderiales; family Burkholderiaceae_B; genus Achromobacter; species Achromobacter xylosoxidans_D. The sequence goes on along the minus strand of JBEBOQ010000065.1, from coordinate 12,603 downwards.
CCAGCCGGTCCATGGGCAGGGGCCTGTCGTCCAGCGCGGTCGGCGCATCGGAACGGCCGGCGCGTTCGAACGACCAGCCGCCGCTGGCCGGCGACCAGCGCAGGGCGCGGCCGTCGCTGCGGGCCTCGCCTTCGGCCACGGTGAATGCGTCGAGCAGGCGCTGGGCATCGTCGCGCAACGGATCGGCGCCCTTGCCGATGGACAGGCTGACCATGCTGGCGGCGATGGCGACGATCACCAGCACCACCATGACTTCGACTAGCGTGAAACCGCGCTCAGAGTTCCCACGAACCGATGTCGGCATCGCCGCCTTCTCCCCCGGGCTTGTTGTCGGCGCCGAACGAGAACACATCGATATCGCCTTTGACGCCAGGGCTCAGGTATTGATAGGGGTGGCCCCAGGGATCGTTGGGCAGCTTGTCCAGGTAGCCGCGCCAGTTGGAGGCGCCGTCGGGTTTTTCCACCAGGGCGCGCAAACCTTGCGCGGTCGTGGGATAGCGGCCGTTGTCCAACCGGTACAGCTTGAGCGCCTGCATGATGCCGCCGATGTCCTGCCGCGCCGCCACTTGGCGCGCCTGGTCGGGACGGTCGAGCACGCGCGGCACGATCAGGGCCGCCAGAATCCCCATGATCACGATGACCACCATGATCTCGATCAGGGTGAAACCTTGCTGGCGGGCAGGCCCACGCGATAACTGACGCACTTTACAACTCCGGTCTTTCAGTAGAAGCGGAGGATTGTGGACATGAAATATGACAGCAATGTGAGGCGCGCCGGATCACTGGGCGGCGCTGGCGATGCCGCCCGCGGGGGCCGGAAACGCGGGCGCGGCCAGGCGGCTGGGGCGGCCGCCTTGTTCGACCGTGATCGCGTCAGCGCCAATGTCCTTGAGCAGGATGCCCGGCGCCACTTCGTCGCCGACCCGCCAAGCGATGGGGGGGCCGCCATCCACACTGAAGACGGCGGCGCCGTCCGCGCCGGCCGCGATCACACCCAGCACGCTGATCTGCGTGCGCAGCACTTCATCACGCCCGAACCACAAGGCGACCGGCGTGTTGTCGGCCGCGCGCGGGGCAGGCGCGGACAAGGCGGCGGGCAGGGGGCCGGGGCCCGGCGCAAGCAGCACGGCGCCCCATACGCCCAGGCCGGCGGCCAACGCCAGCACGGCCAGGATACGAAGCGCGGCGGGCGCCGCGGGCGGAGACAAGCGTAGAGACAAAGGCATGGAGGGCAAGACGAAAGGTGCGCGCGGGCAAAGGGCCGGGAAGGGCGCGCCAAGAGGAATGGGCCCGACTATAGCGGCCGATCATGACAAGTCCGCGATAGCGCGAGGCAAAAACTTTCAAACAGCAAACACCGCGCTGTCATCAAGCTTAAATGGCGCCTGTCTAGGATGCGTGCACGCTGCGGCGAAGCACCGCGGCATTGACCCCTCCAACAGGAAACAACGATGCAAGACACGACACACGCCAACCGCCGTCGCCTTCTTAAGATGCTTGGAGGCGCGCCGATGCTGCCGCTGGGCGGCGTAAGCATGGCCGCGCTGCTGGCGGGCTGTAATTCGAGCGATGACGACGATGACACCGCCGCGCCGGGCGACCCGGTCAAGCCGACTGTCACGTTCCAGTCCGCCTCGTTCACGTCGATGGCCGCGCCCTCGCTGGCCAATCCGGAATTGATGGCGCGCACGACGGTGGGTTCGTCCATGGTGTTGACGTTCAGCGACGGGTCCACCCGCAAGATCGACCTGGGCTACGAGCCGTTCTTCATGACGGGCGACGCGGTGCCGGATGGCAAGGGCGGCAGCATCATCGCCGGCGCGTATTTCGATAACACCGGCGCGCCCATCATCGACAACTCGGTGCCTGCCAAGGCCCGCCCGTTCTTCTCGAACTGCCCGGACGGCATGTCGCTCCTGAAGCTGGACGCGCCCAAGGTGCCCGGCGTCAATGGCAACACCGTGTTCGCCGTGGTGCAGTTCGAATACCAATCGATGGACCAGGCCGGCGCGGACATGTATGGCCGCCTGCCGTCGCCCATCGCCGTGCTGACGCTGGCGCAGGACCCGGCCACGGGCAAGCTCAGCCTGGTCAAGTACAGCAATGTGGACACCTCGTCGGTGAACGGCCTGTGGATCACCTGCGGCGCCAGCCTGTCGCCCTGGAACACCCATTTGTCCAGCGAAGAGTACGAGCCCGACGCCACCGTCGCCAAGACGCAGGCGCAGTTCCAGGCCTACAGCCAGAGCCTGTTCAACGACCCCAACAAGGCCAACCCGTACCACTACGGCCACATGCCGGAAGTGACGGTGAACCCCGACGGCACCGGCAGCATCAAGAAGCACTATTGCATGGGCCGTATCTCGCACGAGTTGGTCCAGATCATGCCCGACCAGCGCACCGCGCTGATGGGCGACGACGCCACCAACGGCGGCCTGTTCATGTTCGTGGCCGACCGCAAGGCCGACCTGTCCTCGGGCTCGCTGTACGTGGCCAAGTGGGCCCAGACCTCGGGCACCGGCCCCGGCGCGGGCACGCTGACCTGGATCAATCTGGGTCATGCCACCAGCGCCGAAGTGAAGGAGCTGGCCGACCAGTTGACCGCCGCCGACATCATGGACGTGCAGACCACGGATCCGGGCAACCCCGCGTTCACCAAGATCCGCTTCAACGGTCGCGACAACTGGGTGCAGCTCAAGCCGGGCCGCCGCCAGGCCGCCGCGTTCCTGGAAACCCACCGCTACGCCGCGATGGTCGGCGGCACGCTGGGCTTTACCAAGATGGAAGGCACCACGGTCAACGCCAAGGACAAGATCGCCTACAGCGCCATGTCGCGTATCGAGAGCTCGATGATCGACGGCACCGTGGCCGGTATGAAGGTGCAGGCCAACTCGGCCGGCGCGGTCTACCAGCTGCACATGAAGGCCGGCCAGGTGGACACCAACGGCCAGACGATCGACAGCGAATGGGTGCCGGTGGACATGGCCGCCGTGGCCGAACTGGTCGGCGCGCCGATCTCGCCGGTGGACGCGTTGGGCAATACCCACAACGCCGACAAGATCTCCAACCCCGACAACCTCAAGTTCTCGGAAAAGCTGCGCACGCTGTTTGTGGGCGAGGACAGCGGCGGTCACGTCAACAACTTCCTGTGGGCGTACAACGTCGATACCAAAGTGCTGTCGCGCCTGTTGTCGTGCCCGGTGGCGGCTGAATCGACCGGCCTGCAGGCGGTGGACGAGATCAACGGCTGGACCTACATCACCAGCAACTTCCAGCACGCGGCCGATTGGGGCGGCGTGCATGCGGTGGTGCGGCCCACGCTGGAACCGCTGGTCAAGGCCAACTACAAGGACGGCTTTGGCGCATCGGTGGGTTACCTGACCGGCGTGAAGATCGGCGCCTGATAGGGGTCTGGGCGGCTGGCGCGATGCGCCGGCCGCCTTTTTTTCGCGAAGGGACCGGCGCGCCGGTCCCTTCGCTTTGTTGCCGTGTGTGTCGCAACAGAAAAAAATCCTGATCCGTCGATCAGCGATTTCTTTCTTTGCTTCATCGGTCTTTCACCTTGCGAAGCCACTATGTGGGCCACCACAAAGCGGGTTTCGAAAGGGAAAGAACATGCAGGTAATGAAGTGGAAGCGCTGGTGCGCGGCGCTGGCGGCCCTGGGCGCGCTGGCCGGATGCGGCGGCAGCGACGACAAGAACGATGACGAGCCGACGCCGCCGCCCGCGACGCAGCCCGGCGCGGCTGCCGCCGCCAAGGTGTTGTTCATCGGCGTGGACGGCCTGACCTATGACGCCTATCGCCAGGGCGTATCGGACAAGTCCTTGCCCAACCTGGCGCAACTGACCACCACGCGCGCCTGGACCGGTGGCGTGACCGGTGGGGTCACGCAGCAGCCCACCTTGCTGGTGCCCGGCTGGGCCACGCTCTTGACGGGCCAATGGGCCGACCAGCACGGCGTGCGCAGCAACGCGTCCAGCCAGGCGCCCAAGACCCCCACGCTGTTCCAGCGCGTCAAGGCGGCCCAGCCCGCCGCGCGCACGGCGGCAGCCTTCAACTCGCCGTTGTTGGCCAGCCTGGCGGGCAACGACCGCGCCGCCGGCTATCTGCAAAGCCTGACTGACTGTGCCGGCGTGGACGATTGTGTCGCCAGCCAGGCGCGCGACCGCATCACCGAAGGCTATGACGTGGTGGTGGCGCAGTTCGGCGCGTCGGAGAACGCGGCGCTGACCGCCGGCTTTGGCGCCGGCTACCAGGCCACGATCCGCCAGACCGATGCCGCCATCGGCGTGTTGCTGGCCCAGGTGGCTGGCCGTCGGGCCGACCATCCGGGCGAGAACTGGCTGGTGGTCGTGGCGTCCAGCCATGGCCTGGACCGCACGGGCGGCAGCGACGGTCTGCAGCAATCGCTCAACAAGACCACGCTCTTGGCGATGAACCGCCCGCAATTGCTGGGCGGCAGTGCTGACGACGCCTCGTTCGACGGGGTCTGGAACAGCGCCTGGTACGCCTTGCCCAGCGCGGCCGACGCCACGCCGACGGTGCTGGCGCACCTGGGCGCGCTGCCGGCCGCGGCCCAGTACGACATGGCGGGCGCCGCCTTGACGGAGTCGGTGGCCCTGCGCCGCGCCGCCAGCCGCACGTCGATGGACAACAAGAGCGTGTCGCTGAGCTGGACCCGCGTGGGCGAGCCGAGCGGCGAGGCCGTGATTTCGCGCGACGGCAAGGAAATCGCGCGACTGCCGGGCACCGCCACTGACTATGTCGATAGCGGCTTCACGTTCACGACCGAAGGGGTGCATGAACTGAACTACAGCATCAAGGTGGGCAACGCGGTGACCGCGGTACGCGCCACGGTGGTGTACACCGCGCCGGTGGCATTGTTGCCCTCGTTGCGCACGGGCCTGACGATGCTGTTCCCGTTCGAAGGCGACCTGACGGACAAGGCGGCCGGCGGTGGCGCGATCACCCCCTACGACGGCACGCAGGTCCCGGCGTTCACCAACAACGGCGTGTTCGGCAAGATGTTCCAGAACCAGCGTACCGCCAACCCCATCGGCGCCTTCAAGCTGGACTACCCGGCGGGCCTGCTGGATAGCGTCACGGCATTCACCATCGGCTTCTGGTACCAGTCCGACGGCACCGCCGACGATCGTTCCATCCTGGGCAACAAGGACTACAACTCGGGCGGCAACCCCGGCATCACCATCGCCCAATGGGCCGGCCCCGAGCTGCGCTTCAACCTGGCGGGCGGCGTGCGCGTCGATATCAACGGCGTGAAGTTCACGCCCAACAAGCCGGTCTATGTGGCAATGACCATCAACAAGACGGCCAAGACCATGGCGGCCTACGTCTACGACTCGGAGCTGGGCTATTTCACCCGCACGATTTCGACCGGTACGGTCGACCTGACCAAGATCGCCGGTTTGTTCGGCCCCCACCTTGGCCTGAATGAAGACGGCAAAGGCACCTACGGCGTGTGCTGCGCCGGCACCAAGGGCCCCTACACCATGTATTTCGACGACCTGGCCTTCTGGTCGCGCGCCCTGACCGAAGCCGAGGTCAAGTCGCTGGCCATGTCCGGCAAGTCCGTTTCCGAATTGATTCCCTGATGTCCGAGGATAGACACCCCATGAATACCGCCAACCCGATCCTGCGCGCCTGCCTGCGCATGGGCGCCGCCCTGATGGTGGCCGCCGTCCTGACCGCCTGCGGCGGCGACAAGGATGACGACGACGATGCCGGCAACCCCGGCAACCAGCCCGAAACGCCGACCCAGCCGGCCAAGCCCCAGTTGCGTTGCGCGCCCTGACGCCGCGCCTTCTCCAGAATCCAAGGAATAGTATCCGTGACGTCCGCCAAAGACCCGATCCACGCCGGCAAGCGCCGCTTCCTGCGCAACGCCGCCGCCTCGACCGCCGGCCTGACCGCCTTGTCGATGTTCCCGCCGGCCATCCGCCGCGCGCTGGCCATTCCCGCCAACAACCGCACCGGCACCATCAACGACGTCGAGCACGTGGTCATCCTGATGCAGGAAAACCGCTCGTTCGACATGTATTTCGGCACGTTCAAGGGCGTGCGCGGTTTTGGCGACCGCATCACCGTACCGTTGCCGCAGAACCGCTCGGTCTGGGAGCAGACCAACGGCACGCGCGTGGTGCTGCCGTACCACCTGGACAGCACCGTCGGCAACGCGCAGCGCGTATCCGGCACGCCGCATGACTACCTGGACGCGCAGAACGCCTGGGATGGCGGCCGCCTGTATCAATGGCCGCGCTACAAGCAGAACCAGTCCATGGGCTACTACACCAGGCAAGAGCTGGGGTTCCAGTTCGCGCTGGCCGAGGCCTTCACCCTGTGCGACGCCTACCACTGCGCGACGCACGGCGGCACCAACACCAACCGACTGTTCCACTGGACCGGCACCAACGATCCGCTGGCGCAGGGCAATGGCCCGTCCACCCGTAATCAATGGGATGGCCTGGGCGCCTCGACCATCGGCTGGACCTGGAAGACGTATCCCGAGCGCCTGCAGGAAGCCGGCGTGACCTGGAAGGTCTACCAGAACCTGCCCGACAACTTCACCGACAATCCGCTCGCGGGCTTCCGCCAGTTCCGCAAGGCCTACGAGCTGTCCGGCAACGACCCCACGGTTACGCCCAACCCGCCGGCCTGGACGTCCGCCTCGGACGCCACCAATCCGCTCTACAAAGGCACGGCCAACACCATGCCCGACGGCGGCATGTTGCAGGCGCTGCGCGACGACGTGACGAACGGCACCTTGCCCCAAGTGTCCTGGATCGTGGCGCCCGCCAACTATTCCGAGCATCCCGGCCCGTCGAGCCCGGTGCAGGGCGCCTGGTACATCCAGGAAACGTTGAATGCCCTGACGGCCAACCCGGACGTCTGGAGCAAGACGGTGTTGTTGGTCAACTTCGACGAGAACGACGGCTTTTTCGATCACGTGCCGTCGCCGGCCGCGCCGTCGATCAACGCGGATGGTTCGATGGCGGGCGGCTCCACCGTCAACACGGACCTGGAACGCCATACCCGGCCTTCCGCCCAGGACGCCGCCGACAATCGTGTCTACGGCCCCGGTCCGCGTGTACCCATGTACATCGTGTCGCCCTGGAGCCGTGGTGGCTGGGTCAACTCGCAGGCGTTCGACCACACCTCGGTGCTGCGCTTCCTGGAAGCCCGCTTCGGAGTGCCTGAAAAGAACATCAGCCCGTGGCGCCGCGCCGTCCTGGGTGACCTGACGTCGGCCTTCAACTTCGCCACGCCCAATAACGAACAGCTGCCCAACCTGAGCCTGCTGACCCGCGCCCAGGCTGACCAGACGCGCGCCGATCAGCAGGCGCTGCCGCAAGTGGCGTTGCCGGACACGGCCACCCAGGCCAAGCCCAAGCAGGAAACCGGCGTGCGCTTTTCGCGCGCACTGCCGTATGAAATGCACACCAGCGGCCGCGCGCAGCCGAGCACCAGCGCCATGTGGCTGGTGTTCGCCAACACCGGCGCGGCCACCGGCGTGTTCCACGTCTATGACCGCTTGCACTTGGACCGCCTGCCGCGCCGCTACACGGTCGAGCCGAACAAGCAGCTGGAAGGCAGCTGGGACACCGCCGCCGACGGCGGCAAGTACGACCTGTGGGTGATGGGTCCGAACGGCTATCTGCGCCACTTCGCCGGCGACCTGGCGCTGGCCCGCAGCGAGCAGCTGGATGCAGAGATCCGCGTCTGCTACGACGTGGCCAACGGCGACGTCTACGCCAGCTTCATCAACAGCGGCAAGAAGGCCGTCACCTTCCTCGTCACCCCCAACGCCTACTACACCAATAATGAGAAGTGGACGTTCACGGTGCCGGCGGGCAGCCAGGTGGAACAATCGTGGGCCTTGAAGTCCAGCGGCGCCTGGTACGACTTCTCGGTGCGCCTGAACGAAGACCCCGCCTACCTGCGCCGCTTCGCCGGCCGCGTGGAAACGGGCAAGCCGTCGTTCACCGATCCGGCGATGGGGCTGTAAGGATCTGCCCAGGCTGTGATGGCCTGGGGTCCGGTCAAGCCTGGGGCCTGTCGTTGTCGACAGGCCCCAATGCCATTGATGCGTCCGAGGCGCTGGCGTGGCCGACGCGTCTAGCCGGCGATCTGCGGTTCGCGCGCCCGGAATGCGGCGGCGCACGCTTCGCAGATGGCCGCGGTAATGCCCTGGCGGGCGTGCTCACGGCGCTCGAGCATGCCGATGGCCCGTGACGTCGGGCCCAGGTCGGCGGGCAGCGGCAAGATCCGCAGCTCGGGGCTGGTGCGCCAGTTCGAGCCGTTGATCAGCGGCAAGAGCGTTACCCCGACCTCCTGGCGCACCAGTTCGACCAGGGTCTCGATCGCGTTCAGTTCCAGGTATTCATTGAGCGGCACCGCCAGCCGCCGCAGCAGCCGGTCGATCTGCAGCCCGGTGCGCTGGGTCCGGTCGAACCGCAGGAATGGGTTGCCGGCCAGCACCTGGCGGGCATCGCGTCCGGCGGCTGACGGCGGGGCGATCACCACCAGCGGCTCTTCATATAGCGGCACCCAGCGGGTGCTGGCCATCTTGCGGCCGGCTTCCACCAGGAACGCCGCGTCCAGCTCGCCGTCCTCGACCTTGCCGGCCAATTCGCTGGCCTTGCCTGACAAAATCCGCACGTCCAGCTTGGGATAGGCTTTTTTCATGCCCGACACCACCTTGGACAGCGTGCCCATGCAGGACACGATGCTGCCCACCGAGACCGACCCGGCCAACTCGCCCGGCGCGGTGCGCGGTAGCCGCATACGGTCGTATAAATCCAGCAAGTGCTTGATTTCCGGTAGCAATTCCCGGCCAGCTGCGTTAAGAATGGCAAGACGCCCGCTGCGATCAAACAGCTCGCGGCCCAACTCGGCCTCAAGCGAGCGCATCTGGAAGCTGACGGCCGCCTGCGTCAGGGCCACTTGCTCGGCCGCTTCGGAAAACGAGCCGTGGTGGGCGACGGCCAGAAACGTGCGGAGAAATCGGATGGTGCTCATAGGGTGAATCCGGGGTTGAATCAGAGGTCGACCTGTGCAGGGAAACCAGGCATTGATTCACAAAAATTTCTTTTATGACGGAACAAAAAATCAAATTGATTTAATTAGATCACGAGAGTACCTTCGCGAGCTTACCTATCTGAGACACGCGCCATGAAATCCTTCGACTGGGTCAATCCTTACCCCTCCGTCCGTATCCCGCTGTTCGCCCGTAACGTGGTTTCCACGTCGCACCCCCTGGCGGCGCAGGCCGGCCTGCGCATGCTGCTCAAGGGCGGCAACGCCGTGGACGCCGCCATCGCCGCGGCCGCCACGATCGTCCTGGTCGAACCGGTGTCGTGCGGCCTGGGTGGCGACTGCTTCGCCATCGTCTGGGACGGCAAGGAACTGCATGGCCTGAACTCCTCCGGCGTGGCCCCGGCCGCCTGGAATGTCGAATACTTCAAGCGCAAGTACGGCGTGGGCGCCGACGGCCTGGCGATCCAGCCCAAGCGCGGCTGGGACTCGGTCACGGTGCCCGGCGTGGTCGCCGGCTGGTCGGCGTTGCACGAAAAACTGGGCAAGCTGCCGTTCGAACAACTGTTCGAGCCCGCCATCGAGATCGCCGAGCGCGGCTACGCCGTGCCGCCGGTGGTGGCGCACAAGTGGGCCGCCGCCGCCAAGGAACTGAACAGCCAGCCGGGCTACGCCCAGGCCTTCATGCCCGAGGGCCACGCGCCCAAGGTCGGCGAACACTTCCGCTTCCCGGATGCCGCCAATACGCTGCGCCGCATTGCCGCCTCGCACGGCCGTGATTTCTACGAAGGCGAACTGGCCGAACGCATTGCCGCCTTCAGCAAGGAATGCGGCGGCGCGATGACGCTGGAAGACCTGCGCAATTACCGTCCGGAATGGGTCAAGCCCATCTCCAAGTCCTATCGCGGCTATGAGCTGCACGAGATCCCGCCGAACGGGCAGGGCATCGCCGCGCTGATCGCCCTGGGCATCGTCGAACGCTTCGACATGGCCGACATCCCGGTGGACTCGGTGCAGTCGCAGCACATCCAGATCGAGGCCATGAAGCTGGCCTTCGCCGACCTGTACAAGTATGTGGCCGACCCGCGCTCCATGCAGGTGACGCCGGAACAGATGCTGTCCGACGCCTACCTGGACAGCCGCGCCAAGCTGATCCGCCTGGACCGCGCCACCCATTTCGAGGCCGGCCGTCCGCATGCCGGCGGCACCATCTACCTGACCGCCGCCGACGAAAACGGCATGATGATCTCGTTCATCCAGTCCAACTACATGGGCTTCGGCTCGGGCGTGGTGGTGCCGGGTACGGGTATCAGCATGCAGAACCGCGGCGTGGGCTTCTCGATGGATCCCAAGTCGGCCAACGTGGTCGAGGGCGGCAAGCGGCCGTTCCACACCATCATCCCGGGCTTCCTGACGCGCGGCGGCAAGCCGGTCATGAGCTTCGGCGTGATGGGCGGCGACATGCAGCCGCAGGGCCACCTGCAGACCGTGGTGCGCATGATCGACTACCACCAGAACCCGCAGGCCGCCTGCTGCGCGCCGCGCTGGAAGGTCAACCGCGATTTCACGCTGGACATCGAGACCAATATGAAGGCTTCCACTATTGCGGGCCTGAAAGACCTGGGGCATGCTTTGAAATCCGTGGACGATCCGTACATGGATTTCGGCGCCGGCCAATTCATCTGGCGCATGTCCGAAAGCGACAACGAGCTCGGCTACGTCGCCGCCAGCGACAGTCGCCGTGACGGCCAGGCCGTGGGTTTCTGACGCGGGCATTGCTGTCACGCATCGCGGCCCGGCCTTGCAGCCGGGCATTGCAGCCACAAGGGGAATAAACACAATGAAACGCTTGACCATGACCTTCGGCGCCAGCGTGCTGGCGCTGGCCGCCGGCGCCGCGTGCGCCCAGAACATCCGCATCGGCCTGCAGGAAGATCCGGACGTGCTGGACCCGCACCGCGCCCGCACCTACGTCGGCCGCATCGTCTTCACCTCGCTGTGCGACAAGCTGGTGGACATCGATCCCAAGCTGCACTTCGTGCCGCAACTGGCCACCTCGTGGTCGTTCAGCCCGGACAACAAGGTGCTGACCTTCAAGCTGCGCGAAGACGCGCTGTTCCATGACGGCAGCAAGTTCGACGCCGCCGCCGCCAAGGCCAACCTGGAACGCGCCATGACGCTGCCCGACAGCCTGCGCAAGGGCGAACTGGCCTCGGTCGAGAAAGTCGAGGCGCCCGACGCCAGCACCCTGGTGCTGACCCTCAAGCAGCCCGACGCCACGCTGCTGGCGCAGCTGTCCGACCGCGCCGGCATGATGCTGTCGCCCAAGTCGTTCGCCGACGCCGACGTGGCCTCGGTCGGCCGCAAGCCGATCTGCTCGGGTCCGTACAAGTTCGTCGAGCGCATCCAGAACGACCGCGTCGTGCTGGAGAAATTCGACCAGTACTACGACGCCAAGGACTACGCCTTCAAGCGCATCACCTTCCTGCCGATCCCGGACACCACCGTGCGCCTGTCGAACCTGCGCGCCGGCGACCTGGACCTGCTCGAGCGCCTGAACCCGTCCGACGCGGCGCAGGTCAAGGGCGACGCCAGCCTGACCTTCGCGCCGGTGGCCGGCCTGGGCTTCCAGCAGTTCATGTTCAACGTGGCCAACGGCAAGCGCGCCGAGGACAACCCGTTCAAGAACAAGCTGGTGCGCCAGGCCTTCCAGTACGCCATCGACCGCAACGCCATCAGCGAAGTGGCCGGCGGCGGCATCTTCGATCCGGCCCAGCAGCCGTTCCCTCCGGCCAGTCCCTACCACAGCGACAAATTCCCTCCGACCCAGCGCGACGTCGCCAAGTCCAAGGCCCTGCTCAAGCAGGCGGGCTTTGACCGCGTGAAGGCCGAGGTCATGTTCGGCAACAACACCACGACCTCGTCCATCGCCGAGATCGTGCAGGCCATGGCGTCCGAGGCGGGCTTCGACCTGTCGCTGCGCCCGACCGAATACGCGGCGCTGCAGAAGGAATCGGCCGGCGGCAACTTCCAGGTCGTGATGCTGGGCTGGTCGGGCCGGGTCGACCCGGACGGCAACATCCACACCTTCGTGACTTGCAAGGGCGCGCTGAACGACGGCCACTATTGCAATCCGGAAGTCGACAAGCTGCTCAACGAGGCCCGTACGGTGCCGGATGAAACCAAGCGTCGCGCCATCTATGACCAAGCGCAGACGATCATCCAGGACGAGCTGCCCGGCGTGTACAACTACTACCAGCCTTGGCCGTTTGCGTTGGCCAAGAAGGTCAAGGGCTTTGTGCCGTACCCGGACGGCATGATCCGCCTGAAGGGTGTGACGTTCGCCCAGAAGTAATCGGGGCGCGGCGGTTCGCCGCCGCGCCTGCCGGCTGCGCTTGGCGTAGCCGGTTGTTCCCCGCGGCGGGCGGCGCCGCACCCGACGGGCCCGGCGCCGCCCGCCGCTTTTGTTCTACGGTTTTCCCACATGCTTAAACTTATCTTGCGCCGCGTGATCGTCGCGATACCGACCCTGATACTGGTGTCGATGATCG
>JBEBOQ010000064.1:0-27759 GCA_040396375.1 Achromobacter xylosoxidans | reverse complement strand
CCGGCTTCGAGGCCGTCGACCTTGTCCTGCTCGGAACCCTTGGCGGTCAGCATGATGACCGGGACGGCGCGGGTGCGCTCGTCGTTGCGCAGCTTGCGCGCCATGGCCAGGCCGGAGGTGCCGGGCAGCATCCAGTCCAGCAGGATCAGGTCGGGCAGCTCGGCGCGGATCAGCGTCTGGGCCTGGTCGGCGTCGAAGGCGCGCAGCACCTTGTGGCCGGCGAAGGACAGGTTGACGGCGATCAGTTCCTGGATTGCGGGTTCGTCTTCGACGACGAGGATGGTGCTGGACATGGCGAATAGGGCACGCTTCGGAGCGCCGGCGCGGCGCGAACATTGCGATAGTATGGCCGCAATATTTCAGGTATGTGACCGCGGGGCGCTCTATAGGGCCGGCGGGCGGCATCTGGCGAGCTCCCGATAGGCTACCATTGGACGATATATCGGGAATTCACCATGCAAAACCCCTCCGAATCGCAACATTCCGCGGATTCCGCGTCGCAATCGACTCATTTCGGCTTCCAATCCGTACCGGAAACCGAAAAGGCCCGCAAAGTCGCCGAAGTCTTCCATTCCGTGGCGCAGCGCTACGACGTCATGAACGATTTCATGTCGGCTGGTTTGCACCGCGTCTGGAAGGCCTTCACCATCGGGCGGGCCGCTGTGCGCCCCGGCATGAAGGTGCTGGACATTGCCGGCGGCACGGGCGACCTGGCCAAGGCGTTTGCCAAGCGCGCCGGCCCCACGGGCGAGGTCTGGCTGACCGACATCAATGATTCCATGCTGCGCGTGGGCCGCGACCGCCTGGCGGATGCCGGCCTGCTGGTTCCCGCCGCCGTGTGCGATGCCGAGCGCCTGCCATTCCCTTCGGGCTATTTCGACCGCGTCAGCGTGGCCTTCGGCCTGCGCAACATGACCCACAAGGACCGCGCCCTGGCCGAAATGACCCGGGTGCTCAAACCGGGCGGCAAGCTGCTGGTGCTGGAGTTCTCGCGCGTGGCCAAGCCGCTGGCGCCGGCCTACGACTGGTATTCCTTCAACGTGCTGCCCTGGCTGGGCAAGACGGTGGCCAAGGACGAGGCCAGCTACCGCTACCTGGCCGAATCCATCCGCATGCATCCCGACCAGGAAACCCTGGCCGACATGCTGCGCACCGCCGGCCTGGAGCGGGTGCAGTACTTCAACCTGACGGCCGGCATCGCCGCCCTGCACGAGGGCGTGCGGCTGGGCTGACCGCCCCGGGTTCATACGGCTTTTCTTCGCCCCACGGGGAACTTGTGGGGCGGCGTCTTGTCCGTTATTCTTACGTCATTCAGATTACTGTAAGAAAGTCGCGCTGAGGGCTGCACGATCCGTGCAGCTTCCCGCTGCTCGGGGCAGCAGGGGCGCGAGTACGAGGGAGCAAAATCCATGACCAAATTCTGTTTCTCGCGGTTTGTCGCCGCGGCGCTCATCGCCATCTCCGGCGCTGCGTTGGTGACGGCGTCGTTTGACGCCGAAGCCCGCCGCGCGGGCGGCGGCACCAGCGCCGGCCGCCAATCGTCCAATGTGACCCAACAGCGCCAGGCCACCACGCCGCCGTCGGCTGCCAGCAACACCGCGGGCGCCACCGCTGCACCGGCGGCTGCCGGCGCGGCCACGGCCGGCGCCGCGGGCGCTGCCGCCAAGAGCGGCGCGTCGCGTTGGCTGGGCCCCATCGCCGGCATCGCCGCCGGCCTGGGCATCGCCGCCCTGCTGTCGAGCATGGGCCTGTCGGGCGCTTTCGCCGAATTCCTGTCGTCCGCGCTGCTGATCGCCCTGGTCGTGTTTGCCGTGATGTTCATCATCCGCCGCCTGCGCGGCGCCGCGCCGCGTCCGGCCACCCAGGGTGCCTTCGGTGGCGCCAACAACGCGCCCGGCCAGCCGCAGCAACAGCCCATGTGGCGTGAAGCGCTGAAGCCGACCGCCCCGGCCGCGGCGCCGGTCGCAGCCGCCGCTGCCGCCCCGGCCGCCGTGCTGCCCAAGGCAGGCGACGACAACAACTGGTTCGTGCCCGGCGACTTCGATACGCCCAACTTCCTGAAGCAGGCCAAGGAACAGTTCGTGCGCATCCAGGCCGTGTGGGACAGCGGCAGCACCGACCGCCTGCGCGACTACCTGACCGACGACCTGATCACCGAGCTCAAGCCGCAGTTGGCCGAGCGCGGCGCCGCGCCCAACAAGACCGAAGTGGTGCTGCTGAACGCCGAGCTGCTGGGCATCGAAACGGTGTCCGACGGCCACCTGGCCAGCGTGCGCTTCTCGGGCATGCTGCGCGAGACCCCGGGCGCCGAAGCCTTCCGCTTCGAGGAAGTCTGGAACCTGTTCAAGCCCGCCAATGGCGGCTGGCTGCTGGCCGGCATCCAGCAGATCCCGGTCGAATACGCCAGCTGATCGCGGCGGCGTCTCTCTTCCGATAGCGGGGCGGCCAGGCGGCCGTCCGCCACAACCGGCCCTTCAGGGCCGGTTTTTCCATGCGTCGGCGCAAACGGCGCCCGGACTTCCCGTAACAGACCCCCATCCAACCCGGTACACTCCCGATTTACCCATCAACTTCGTCACCCCCGCCCGCGGGGCCGCGGACCGTCATGTCGCCTTTTTCGTTTCTGCCTACTCCTGCACGGCTGGCCGTCGGCGCGCTCAACGCCCTGTTGAAGCGCGAAGACTGGGCGCGCGAACGCCTGGCCCGCCATGCCGGCAAGACGGTGCGCTTCGCGCTGGGCGGATTCACGCTGGGCCTGACGATCGACAGCGAGGGCCTGGCCGCCCAGGCCGACCCCGTTGTGGTGCCCGACGTGACGTTGACCGTGGCGCCCGAGAAACTGCCGTTGCCGCGCCTGGGTGCGCGGGGCGAAACGCCTGATTTCGCCGAGGCCACGCATATCTCCGGCGATGCCGCGCTGGCCCAGGTGGTGGCGGACCTGTCCAAGCAACTGCGCTGGGACCCCGAAGACAGCCTGGCCCGCATCGTGGGCGACATCCCCGCGCTGCGCATCGCTGGCGGGTTGCGCGCGGCGGCCGGCGGCGCCCGCAAGGCCAGCGAGCGCTTGGCTGAAAACGTGTCCGAATACCTGGCCGAAGAAAGCGGCATGCTGCTGGGCCGCCCCGCGCTGGAGCAATGGCGCCTGGACCTGGCCGACCTGAACGCCCGCGCCGACGCCGTGGCGCGCTCGGCCGCCGCCTTGCAAACCCGTCTGGCCGCGGCCAGCGCCAAGCGGGGCGCCTGACCTATGTTCCCGTTGCTGCGCCTCTTTCGCATCATCTTCGTTTCGCTGCGCTATGGCCTGGACGAGCTGGTGCTGTCCAGCCTGAACCATCCGCTGGCCACCTGCCTGCTGCGCGTCATCCGCCTGGGCACCCGGCCGCGCAAGCCGCGCGGCCTGCGGCTGCGCCTGGCGCTGGAATCGCTGGGGCCGATCTTCGTGAAGTTCGGCCAGGTGCTGTCGACCCGCCGCGACCTGATCCCGGCCGACATCGCCAACGAGCTGGCGCTGCTGCAGGACCGCGTGCCGCCGTTCCCGTCGGCCCAGGCCGCCGCCTGCATCGAGGCCGCGCTGGGCGCGCCGCCCGAAAAGCTGTTCGCGCAGTTCCAGGTCGACCCGGTGGCGTCGGCCTCCATCGCCCAGGTGCACTTCGCGGTGCTGCACGACGGCCGCGAGGTGGCGGTCAAGGTGCTGCGCCCGGGCATGCTCAGCATCATCGAGAAAGACCTGTCGCTGCTCAAGATCGTGGCCCGCATCATCGAGCGCCTGGGCGCCGATGGCCGCCGGCTCAAGCCGCGCGAGGTGGTGGCCGAGTTCGACAAGTACCTGCACGACGAACTCGACCTGGTGCGCGAGGCCTCCAATTGCAGCCAGCTGCGCCGCAATTTCGGCCCGGAATCCGGCCGCGGCGACATGCTGATGGTGCCCGAGGTGATCTGGGAATACACCGCGTCCACCGTGTTCACCATGCAGCGCATGTACGGCGTGCCGGTGGGCCAGGTCGAGCGCATGCGCGCCGCCGGCATCGACATCCCGACCCTGGCGCGCACCGGCGTCGAGATCTTCTTCACCCAGGTGTTCACCGACGGCTTCTTCCATGCCGACATGCACCCGGGCAACATCTACGTGTCGGACCGCCCGGAAACGCTGGGCAGCTACATCGCGCTGGACTTCGGCATCGTGGGCTCGCTGTCCGAGTTCGACAAGAATTACCTGGCGCAGAACTTCCTGGCCTTCTTCCACCGGGACTACCGCCGCGTGGCGCAGTTGCACATCGAGTCGGGCTGGGTGCCGCCCGACACGCGCGAAGAAGAGCTTGAAGGCGCGGTGCGCGCCGTTTGCGAACCCTATTTCGATCGGCCTTTGTCCGAGATTTCGCTGGGCCAGGTGCTGTTGCGCCTGTTCCAGACCTCGCGCCGGTTCAATGTGGAGATCCAGCCGCAGCTGGTGCTGCTGCAGAAGACGTTGCTGAACGTCGAAGGCCTGGGGCGGCAGCTCGACCCCAACCTGGATCTCTGGAAGACCGCCAAGCCCTACCTGGAACGCTGGATGCGCCAGCGTGTCGGAATCAAGGGCTTGCGGCAGAGCCTGGAGAAAGAAGCCGCGCAGTGGTCGCAGATGCTGCCCGCGCTTCCCAGGCTGGTCCACGACCACCTGAACCGCCCGAATCTCTCGCCGGCCCTGCTGGCCGAGATGGCGCAGTTGCGGCGGGCCCAGGAGCAGAGCAACCGGCTGGTCGCGGCGCTGGTTGGCGTGCTGGCCCTGGGGATCGGGGTGGCGTTGTGGGCATTGACCCGATAGGCGGCGCGATGGTGTAAGTGCGATCCCCTGTCATGTTTCATTCATGAAACGGTCATCATAGCTTCGCGGGAGACGGCGAAAAATAGCGCTGGGCAGACCTCTGTGCAGCGTCGCGCCGGCAAGCGCGTGCGCCATTCATCAATTTCTATAGCCCCACTAGCGGGACGAAAACAAGGGCAGAACATGCTTTATCCTGAACTCTTCAAAACCATGGAAGCGGTGCGCTGGAACATGGCGCACGATATTCCCTGGGGGGATTTTGATCGCAGCAAGCTCTCGGACGAGCAGGCCCATACGATCAAGATGAACGCCATCACCGAGTGGGCGGCGCTGCCGGCCACCGAAATGTTCCTGCGCGACAATCGCGGCGACAGCGATTTTTGCGCCTTCATGTCGGTGTGGTTCTTCGAAGAGCAAAAGCATTCCCTGGTGCTGATCGAATACCTGCGCCGCTTCTGCCCGGACCTGGTGCCCACCGAAGAAGAACTGCACAACGTGCGCTTCGAATTCGACGTTGCGCCCGAGCTGGAAACGCTGATGCTGCACTTTTGCGGCGAAGTGCGCCTGAACCACTGGTACCGCCGCGCCGCCGAATGGCACACCGAGCCGGTCATCAAGGCCATCTACAAGACCGTGGCGCAGGACGAGGCCCGCCACGCCGGCGCCTACCTGCAATACATGCGCCGCGCGCTGCACAACCGCGGCGAGGACACCAGCGTCCAGGCGCGCCTGGCGTTCTCCAAGATCGGCGTGCTGATGGCCTCGGCCGGCCGCACCCAGCAGGCGCTGCACCCGACCAACCTGCACGTCAACAAGGACCTGTTCCCCAACGACACGGTGCAGTCGCGCCTGCCCGAGCCGGGCTGGCTGGAGCATTGGCTGGACACCCAGATCCGCTTTGACGGCGTGTGGGAGCAAAAGGTCGCCACCCGCATCCTGCACATCCTGTCCAAGCTGATGGACCGCAGTTTCGAGACGGTCAAGGACCTGAACCGCTACCGCAAGGAAATGACCGCCCTGGTCGTGCCCAAGGAAAAGGAAATCATCCTGGCTGGCGCCTGAGTACAATCGCGCCATGCCCGCCGCCCGTTTCGAATCCAAAGTCCTGTCCCGCGACGACTGCGTCGCCGCCGTCGCCGCCGGCCGCTTGCCGCGGCCGCTGGTGTTCACCAATGGCGTGTTCGACATCCTGCATCGCGGCCACGCCACTTACCTGGATCAGGCCGCCCAGCTGGGCGCCACGCTGGTCGTGGCGGTGAACACCGACGAATCGGTGCGCCGCCTGGGCAAGGGCGATGAACGTCCCTTGAACCGCATGGAAGACCGCGCGGCGCTGCTGGCGGCGCTGGGCTTTGTGACGGTGGTGACTTCGTTCCACGAAGACACGCCCGAGGCCCTGATCGGCCAGCTCAAGCCGGACCTGATCGTCAAGGGCGGCGACTACGACATGGAAAAGTTGCCCGAAACCGCCTTGGTCAAATCCTGGGGCGGCCGCGCGGTCGCCATTCCGTTCGAGTTCGAGCGGTCCACCACGGCGCTGGTCAAGAAGATCCAGGGCGCGTAGCCGCAAGGCAGGCGCCCCGTACAAAAGCACAAAGGCGGCCGTCCGGCCGCCTTTGTTTTGCAGGCGCCGGCAGGCGCCATGCCGTCCTGGCTAGAACTTCCAGCGCAGCGTCACCGAGCCGGTCTGGTCGCGGTTGCCATTGCCGAATTGGCCGCCGTAGCCCAGTGCGACCGTGGTGTTGCGGGACACGTTGGCATCCAGGCTCAGTTCTACCAGGGCCGCGTCGCGCGCGATGGGCGCGCCCATCGCGGTGAACGTATCGCTACCCTCGAACGCCATGCTGGTGCGCGGCTGCACGTCGCCGAAGGCGTGGCGCCACCCCACCGTGCCGCGCACAACGCCATCCAGCGACCCCAACGCCACCGCATGGTGCGTACGCAAGCCCAGCGTGGTGGTGGTCAGGTCATTGCGCATGCGCTGGCCCGACAGCGCGGCAGAACCGCCCGATTCCGAGAAGCCGCGGATACGTTGGTCGCTCCAGGACACGCTGCCGTAGGGCTCCAGCGTGAAGGCGCTGTTGATGGGCAGCGCATAGCCCAACTCGGTAAACAATTGGGCGGTGCTGGCGCCGTAGTCGGCGGTCAGCTTCTGGTCGATCGTGCCCAGGCTGACGCGGCGCTGGGTGCCGATGTCGTGCCAGGTGTAGGCGCCGCCCGCCAGAAAGTTCAGCTTGCCGGGGCCGGCGGCAAACGATTTGCCGCTGTATAGCGTCAGGCTGTAGCTGCTGATGTCCGCCTGCGAGTTCACGGCGTCGGCGCGCGCCCGGGCGTCGGTGTAGCCGACGGCGCCACCGACACGCCAACCGCTGACAAGCGCATGGTCCGCGCCCATGAAGAGGCCGCCGGTGTGTTGGCGCACCTCTGCGGTTTCGCCGGTGGCGCTGCTGCGCTGCCAATTGCCGACCACTTGCGCCCAGATGGGGCGCGCCGTGGATTGCGGCAGGGTCGAGGCGGCGGGCGCGGCATCGCTGCTGCCGGCAGCGGCCGTCGGTGTGCCGGCTTGCATGGCGGCGGCCAAGTTGCTGCGGAAGTGCTCCAGCGGCACCGCGGCCGCCGTCGACGCGGAGTTCTGCAGGGAAGATGCCGCGCTGGCATGGGTTTCGCCGGACAAGGCCTGGAACGCCGCGGCGGGCGTGCCTGCGGGCAGGTTCAACACCGCCTGGTATACGGGGTGGCTGGCCGACAGGCTTTCGACCGCGTTGGCGACCGAGCGCTGGTTGCGGGAGTTGGCCGCATCCTCGAACCTCATGGGGCGGGGGGGCTCTTCGCTGCCATTGCCTGTGCCTGTGCCGTTGCCATTGCCTGTTCCGGGTGTGACAGGAGGCGTCACGCGCCGCACCAGGGTCAGCACGACATCGTTGCCGCTATTGGCGACAGTGGGCGTCAGGTACGCAAGATTGCTGCTGGCCGACGCGAAGCTGCCCGTCAGTGTCTGCGCCGACAGGATCGTGTAGGCGGTGTTCTCGGCATAGGTGCCGCTGCCCGCCAGCACTTTCACGGCGGCGCCGCCCAGTTGGGCGTTGCCGCTCACGGTCAGCTTGTCGCCTTGGCCGGCGACGGTGATGCGGGTTTCGTATGTAGAGGCGGCGTTCAGGCTCAAGTTGCCGTCGATGGTGGCGGTGGTGGGTGCGCCGTCCGCGCTGCCCAATGCCAGCGTATTGCGGCCCTGCGATCGCACGTCGCCCCAGGTGGTCGAACCGTTCCAGAGTTCAAGGCGATTGCCGTCGCCTTGCATCAGCACGGCGTCGCCACGGCGGGTGGACTCTCCGTTCATGCCCGCTTGAATGGTGCCGCGGTTGCGGATCGTGACGTTTGTGCCGGCAACCACGCCGGCGCCACCGTTGCCCGGGATGTACGGGCCGGCCGGCAAAGCCAGATAGCCCCCGCCCTTGCCGCCCACGATCGTCCCTTGGTTGTCGAGGCTGAGCGCGCCGCCTGCTCCGTTCATGAGCACCAGCCCGGCGCCGCCACTGCCGCCTTTGCCATTGGGCGTCGTGGTCGAACCGCCCTCGCCACCCGTGATCAGGCCTTGGTTGAATACCCCGCCGCTCTGGATGAAGGCGCCGTCGCCGCCGTTGCCGCCATTGCCGTTGGGGGACATACCATCGTTGTAGCCGCCCCGCCCGCCGCTCAGCTTGCCGCCCACCTCGTTGTATAACTGGCCCGAGCCGAGATAGACACCGGTGCCACCCCCTCCGCCAGACCCTGCCATTGCATATGTGGAATCGCCGCCCACGATGTTACCGGCGCTCGTATTGGTGATCGTGCCGGACAAGACGATCAGCCCGTCGCCGCCGCCGCCGTTGCCGTCATAGCCGACGTAGGCGTACCCGCCCGTCAAACCCGTGGAGACGGTGACGGTTGCGTTGGCGCCACCCAGAAAAACGGCCGCGCCGCCACCGCCGCCGCTGCTGTTGATGCCGCCGAGGCCGCCTTCCAGGGGCGCGGTGTAGACGTACGTCTTACCCGGCGTGCTATCCGATTCACCGGGCAAGCCATCGCCTCCCGAATTGCTTTCACCTATCCCGCCGTTATCCCAACTGCCTCCCCGGCCGCCGCCAATATTCCCACCGGTAGCTGTGCCGCCAGCGCCGCCTGCCACGCTCTGTACGCTGAATGAGACACCCAGGGCGCCGATGACCAACCAGGACATCAGACGAAGGGGGAAGGGAATAGCCGGTGCCGCCTGATGGGAAACGCGCGATACGTTCATGGGACGATTAGGTGGAAACGAAGCGGCGAGTGGCCTCGTTCAGCGCGCAGGATCGTAACAGGTTAATAATTAAAATTACTGAATATTTTTTCGTGCGCAGAAATAAATCTACTGTGCAGTAGTGGCGAGCCGGCCAGCGCGGCAACACATGCGGCAAGGCGGCCCTCAGGCCGCCTTGCCGCGCTGTCGGCGCCATGTACTTCCTGGCTAGAACTTCCAGCGCAGCGTCACCGAGCCGGTCTGGTCGCGGTTGCCATTGCCGAATTGGCCGCTGTACCCAAGCGCCAGCGTGGTGCTGCGCGACAGGTCGGCGTCCAGGCTCAGTTCGACCAGGGCGGCGTCGCGGGCGACCGGCGTGCCCAGCACCGAGAACGACGCGCTGCCGTCGAATGCGACGTTGGTGCGCGGTTGCACGTCGCCGAAGGCATGGCGCCAGCCCAGCGTGCCACGCAAGGCGGCGTTCAGGGAACCCAGCGTCAGGTCTTGCTGCGCGCGCAGGCCGAGGGTGGTGGTGGTCAGGTCGTTGCGTTGGCTTTGGCCCGACAGCGCCGCATAGCCGCCCGATTCCGAGAAGGCGCGGATGCGCTGGTCGCTCCAGGTCACGGCGCCAAAGGGTTCCAGGGTCAGGGTCTGGTTCACGGGCAGGGCATAGCCCAGTTCCGTGAACAGCTGCGCGGTGCTGGCGCCGTAGTTGGCGTCCAGTTTCTGGTTGATGCCACCCGCGTTGATCTGGCGCTCGGTGTCCAGGTCGTGCCAGGTGTAGGCGCCGCCGGCCAGCAGCTTGAGCTTGCCGGGACCTGCGTCGAACGATTTGCCGCCGTACAGCGACAGGCTGTAGCTGCCGATGTCGGCCTTGGAGTCCAGGCCGTCGGCCCGGGCCTTGGTTTCCGTGAAACCGACTGCGCCGCCCAGGCGCCAGCCGCCGGACAAGGCATGATTGACACCCATGAACAGGCCGCCGGTGTGCTGGCGCACGCCCGCGGTTTCGCTGGTGGCGCTGCTACGCTGCCAACTGCCGATCACCTGCGCCCAGGCCGGGCGTGCGGCGGACTGAGGCAACGAGGACGCCTCGGGCGCGCTGTCGCTCACGCCTGCGGCGGCCGTGGGCGCGCCGGCCAGAAGCGCCGCGTTCATGCTGTTGCGGAAGTGTTGCAGGGGGACTGCCGCTGCGACGGACGCGGTGTTGGTCAGCGTGTTGGCCGCGCTGGCGTGCGTTTCGCCGGACAGGGCCTGGAAGGTCGAGGCGGGCGTATCCACGGGCAGGTTCAGCACGTTGCGGTACAGCGGGTTGCTGGTCGCCATGCCCTCGACGGCATTGGCCACCGCCCGTTGGTTGCGGTTGTTGGCCGCGTCCTCAAAGCGCATGGGGCGTTCGCCAGCA
This sequence comes from Achromobacter xylosoxidans, assembly GCA_040396375.1. Taxonomy (GTDB): domain Bacteria; phylum Pseudomonadota; class Gammaproteobacteria; order Burkholderiales; family Burkholderiaceae_B; genus Achromobacter; species Achromobacter xylosoxidans_D. The sequence continues at coordinate 17,301 of JBEBOQ010000064.1, read as the reverse complement.
CCGGGGTTGGCGCCCGTTGCCGGAGGCGTGCCAGTGCCGGGGCTGGAGCTTCCCTCGCCGGGATTCGTGCCGGTATCCGGAACGGTGCGTCGATTCAGCGTCAGCACCACGTCATTGCCGGCATTGGCCACGGTAGGCGTGAGATAGGCCAGGTTGCTGGTAACGGACGAGAAGCTGCCGGACAGGGAGGCGGCCTGCAGGATGGTGTAGGCCGTGTTTTCGATATAAGTGCCGGTGCCCGCGAGGACGCTCACGGTGCCGGCCAGTTGCGCCTGGTTGTTCAGGGTCAGCCTGTCGGCTTGTCCGGAGGCGGTGGCGCGGACTTCATAGGTAGATGTCGGGCTCAAGACCAGTTTGCCAGTGATGGCCGCCGTGGTGGGTTGGCCGTCCACGCTGCCTAGCGCGAGCGTATTGCGACCGACGGAGACCACGTCGCCCGCCACCGTGGAACCATTCCAAAGCTCCAGGCGGTTGCCGTCGCCTTGCATGAGCACGGCGATGCCCCGCAAGCCGTTGCCGTCCGCGCCTGCGCGAATAGTGCCTTGGTTGCGGATGTAGACGTTGTCGCCCGCCATCACGCCGTAGCCGGCGCGGCCGGTGCTGGCAGGATCCTGCGGAAGTTGCAGGGATACGCCGGTCCCATTGCCGCCGCGGATGGTGCTGGCTCGCGCGTTGTCCAGGTCTGGCTGTCCGGCTCGCCCCGCGCCGTTCTGGATGACCACCGCGTCGCCACCGTCACCACCGCGTGATCCGGCCGTGGCAGTGCTGGCGCCGTTGCCGCCCACGATCATGCCTTGGTTGACCACCGACCCTTGGTACACATAGACGCCGGCGCCGCCGTTGCCGCCATTGGCGAGGGCGAGCGACTGCGGCGGGCTTTGGTTTTCGCCGCCAGCTCCGCCAAAGACCTGGCCATTGTTGATCAGTGCACCGTTGCGCAGGTACAGGCCGGTGCCGCCGTCGCCGCCGCTACCGGATAGCGAGGGATTGGACCGCCCTCCGGTCGCCACGCCGTTGTAGTCGATACGGACGGTGCCATCCAGGACGACCAGGCCATCGCCACCGCCACCCGATCCGGCGTCGTCCGGCAGGCTCATGCCGCCCATGCCGCCCACTATGGCCGTGCGAAGGGTGATATCCGCATTCGCGCCACCAATGAAAGCGCCCGCGCCGCCGCCATTGCCTCTACCTGTAAAGGTGGCTGCGTCGCCGCCCTGGATGGGGCTGGTGTAGATTCGTTTGGTGTTGGGAGTCAGGTCGACTTCACCAGGATGGCTGGCAGCCGGGAAGTCGCCCTCGCCTTGACCGCCATTGTCCCAACCGCCGCCCTTGCCGCCCGGGATGGCGCCGCCGCCGCCCTGGCCGCCCGCTGTGGCCGGCAAGCTGATCGTCAGGCCCAGTGCGGCCGCCAGCAGCAAGCTGGAAAGATTCAGTCGGAAGGCAGGCGCGGCGGCGCCGCTCGGGAGAATGAAGCCGTTCGAAGTCATACGATGCGTCGTCGCTAGGGAACGAAGCAGCGATTGGCTTCGTTCAACGGCGACGATCGTAACTGTTTAGTTTCAAAGATTTCTGAGCATTTCTGAGCATGTCGCAGAAAAACGACTATCCCAGGTGCCGTCAGCGTGGCTCGCGCAGCAGCCGGTTGATCGCGTCCAGATCCGTTTCGGCGAGGATGCCGCTGGTGGCCTTCAGGCGCAGCCCCGACAGCACGGTGCTGTAGCGCGCCAGCGCCAGGTCGCGCTGGGTGGCGTAGAGCTGCTGCTGGGCGTTGAGCACGTCCAGGTTGATGCGCACGCCGACCTCGTAGCCGGTGCGGTTAGCCTCGACGGCGGCGCGGCTGGATTTTTCGCCGGCTTCCAGGGCCTGGATGCGGGCCAGGCCGCTGGTCACGCCGCTGTAGTACTGGCGGGCGGCCTGCACAGCCTGCCTGCGGGCGGCTTCGAAGTCGTGGCGGGCCTTTTGTTCCAGTTGCACTTTTTCGGTGACCTGGGACGATACGCCGCCGCCGGAATACAGCGGGATCGACAGCACCACGCCGATGCTGCTGTCGATGGGCTTGCCCGGGGTCGAATTGCGCATCACGGCGTCGCTGGCGCTGCCGCTGGTGGCGCGCAGGTTCAGGGTGGGATAGTGGCCGCTCTTGGCAATCTGGATCTCGCGCCCGGCGATGCGAGTCAGCAACTGGGCGCGCAGCACCTCCAGGCTGGACGCTTCGGCCTGGGTGCTCCAGTCGGCCACGCGGGCCGGTTGCGGCGCGGGCAGCCTGACGCCTTGCGGCAGCTCGGCCAGCGCGCCGGGCGGGGTGCCGATGATCTTGGCCAACTCGTCGCGGCGCACGTCCAGGTCGTTCTGCAGGCGCAATTCCTGCGCCACCACCAGGTCGTAGCGCGCCTGCGCTTCGTAGGTGTCGGTGATGGTGGCGTTGCCCAGCTCGAAATTGCGCTTGGCCGACTCCAGCTGGCCGGCCACGGCGGCCTTCTCGGCCTCGGTCGCGGTCAGGGCGTCCTGGGCGTACAGCACGTTGAAATAGGCGTCGGCCACGCGCAGCAGCAGGTCCTGGTAGGCCTGCTGCAATTGCACTTCGACGTCGGCGACGATGAGCTTGGACTGCTCGTAGTTCTGCCAGCGGCCCCAGTCGAACAGCGGCTGGGTCAGCGCCAGGTCCCAGACGCCGCGGCCGCCGCTGTAGGCCATGCTCAGGCCGCGGGTGCTGCGGGTTTCCTGGTAGGCGCCGCCGACGCCGGCCGAGACCTCGGGCAGCAGCAGGGCGCGCGCCTGCGGCTCCTTTTCGAGGCCGGCGCGGTAGCTGGCGCGCGCCGCGGCGTAGATCGGGTCATTGCCCAGGGCGGATTGCCATACCTGCAGCAGGTTCTGCGCGCACGCGACAGACGGGCCGACACTTGCGGCGGAGGTAAAAACCAGTAAAGCCGTAAGCAGTCGGACGCGCATGATCTGTCAGGGGGAGGGGTGCTGCTCCAGGGAATCCAGGGCGGGAGCCCGTGGCCGGGCGGGCCGACGTGGCGGGGCCGAACGGCCCCGCCTGGGAACTCAGAACTTGAACTGCGACACCGTGGCGCCGCGCAGGGGCTTGATGACCGTTTCGAACAGATTGACGGTCTCGAAGCTGGCGGCGGTGGTGCGGGTGATGCGACAGGCCGTCATGACGGGGGCCTGGCCGACGACGACGACCAGGCGGCCGCCCACGCGCAGCTGGTACTTGAGCGCGTCCGGCACGACCGGCACGGAACCCGTCACCAGGATCGCGTCGTATTCGGTGGAACCCCAGCCGTTGCGGCCGTCGCCGGTTTCGACCTTGACGTTGGTGACGTTGTTCATCTGCAGGTTCTGCTGCGCGAACGTGACCAGGCGGCTGTCGATCTCGACCGAGGTGACCTGCTGCGCCAGGTAGCCCAGCAGCGCGGCCTGGTAGCCGGAGCCGGTGCCGATTTCCAGCACGCAGTCGGATTTGCTCAGTTGCAGTTCCTGGGCCAGGCGGGCTTCGACCTTGGGGGCGAGCATGGTCTGGCGGGTATTGACCGCGTTGATTTCCAGCGGCAGTTCCAGGTCGGAAAACGCCAGGGCGCGCAGGGCGGGCGGCACGAATTGTTCGCGGCGCACGTCGAACAGCGCTTGCAGCACGTTGGCGTCCAGGACGTCCCACGGGCGGATCTGCTGTTCCACCATGTTGAAGCGGGCTTGTTCTACGTCGGGCAGGGTCGAAGCGTTCATGACGGTCAGAAAAAACAGAGGAATCAACTGACCATTGTACCGATTCGTAGCGTCCTGTGACGCCGCCGGGGCCGCGGCCTGGTTACAGACCGGGGAAACCGTCAGCCGGGGCGGCGCTTTCGGACGCAATGACGGCCGGTATCACCACCAGGCGTGGAAGTGGTGCACCGGGCCATGGCCGGAACCGACCGACAGGCGCTCGGCGTGGCGGATGGCTTCGGTCAGGTAGGCCTTGGCGCGGCGCGCGGCCTCGGGCACGTCCTCGACCTGGGGCAGCAGCGCGGCCAGGGCGGCCGACAGGGTGCAGCCGGTGCCATGGGTGTTGGCGGTCTCGATGCGGTGGCCGGGCAGCTCGATCATGCGGTCGCCGTCGTGCAGCAGGTCGATGGTTTCGTTGCCGGGCAGGTGGCCGCCCTTGACCAGCACCCAGCGCTCGCCCGAGTGCGCCAGCTTGTTGCGCAGGCGTTCGGCCACGCGCCGCATTTCCTTGACGGTTTCGACCGGGCGTTCTTCCAGCAGCACGCCGGCCTCGGGCAGGTTGGGCGTCAGCAGGGTGGCCTGGGGCAGCATGGCTTCGCGCATGGCGCCTACCGCGTCGCGTTCCAGCAGCAGGTCGCCGCTCTTGGCGACCATGACCGGGTCCAGCACCACATGCGCCGGGGTCCACTTGGCCAGCTTCTCGGCCACCACCTGGATCACCGGCTGCTGGCCCAGCATGCCGATCTTGACCGCGTCGATGCGCACGTCGGCGAACAGGGTGTCGATCTGCTGGCCGACGAAGGCCGGCGGCACCGGCGAGATGCCGCTGACGCCCTGGGTGTTCTGCGCGGTGAGCGCGGCGATGACGGCGCAGCCATAGGCGCCCAGGGCGCTCATGGCCTTGACGTCGGCCAGGATGCCGGCGCCGCCGGACGGGTCGACGCCGGCGATGGTCAGCGCGTTGGGGATCGGGCGGCCGTTGGCGGCCGGCTGGCGGCTGCTCATTTGGCGGCGCCGGGCGCGGCGGTGATCAGGCCCTCGGTGGGCGAGCTGGGCGCGCCGCTGTAGAGCTTTTTCGGCATGCGGCCGGCCAGGAAGGCCTCGCGGCCGGACTCGACGCCCTTCTTCATGGCGCTGGCCATCAGCACCGGGTCGCGCGCGGCGGCGATGGCGGTGTTCATCAGCACGGCGTCGCAGCCCAGTTCCATGGCGATGGCGGCATCGGACGCGGTGCCCACGCCGGCGTCCACCACCACCGGCACGCGGGCCTGGTCGATGATCAGGCGCAGGTTCCAGGGGTTCAGGATGCCCATGCCCGAGCCGATCAGCGAGGCCAGCGGCATGACCGCCACGGCGCCCATGTCTTCCAGCATGCGGCACTGAATGGGATCGTCGGTGCAATAGACCATGACCTTGAAGCCCTCGTCGACCAGCGTCTTGGTGGCCTTGAGCGTTTCGGGCATGTTGGGGAACAGGGTGTGCGAGTCGCCCAGCACTTCCAACTTGACCAGGTCATGGCCGTCCAGCAGTTCGCGCGCCAGGCGCAGCGTGCGCACGGCGTCGTCGGCCGAATAGCAGCCGGCGGTGTTGGGCAGCAGCGTGAACTTGGACGGCGGCACGTAGTCCAGCAGGTTGGGTTCGCCGGGGTTCTGGCCGATGTTGGTGCGGCGGATGGCGACCGTGACGATCTCCGTGCCGCTGGCGTCCAGCGCCGCGCGGGTCTGTTCGAAGTCCTTGTACTTGCCGGTGCCGACGAGCAGGCGCGACGAATAGGCGCGGCCGGCGATGGTGAGGGTGTCTTGAGTGGTCATGGCGGAGGTTCAAAGGGCGGGTGCGCACGATGCGAGGCCCGCGGGGACTGGCGATTCGTTGCTCGAATGATAAAGCACGCGGCAGCGCGGCAGATGCGGCCGGTGAAATGTGGCGTTCCACTATTTGAAGATCACGGCATGCGCACCGGATGGTCAGCGCAACCGGTCCAGATCGGCGCAGATCGCTTCGGCGGCGTCGATCAGGCGCGGGCCCGGTCGGTACAGGGCATCGGCATCCACACCGTACACGTGGCCCAACCGGGCAGCGGGCAGCCCAAGCGCCTGCCAGGCGGCCAGGTTGCGGGCGGCGTCCTCCGGGCGGGATATCCCCGCCAGCACCGCCTCGGGCCGGGCCGCCAGCACGCTTTCCAGCGAGACCTGGGGCGCCACCACAGGCGCCTGGCCGAAGACATTGACGCCGCCGCAGACGCGCAGGGCGTCGCTGACGATGCTGCTGTCGTTCAGGGTGTAGATGGGATCCAGCCCCGCCTGCACGAAGACGCGCACGGGGCGGCGGCCCGCATAGCGCGCGGCCAGAGCCTCCAGGCGAGCGCGCAGGGCCTGCGCGGCGGGCCGCGCCTGCGCTTCGGTGCCGAACAGCGCGCCCATGCGTTCGACCGCGTCGGGGATGGCGGCCAGGGTCAGCGGGTCGCTATAGAACACCGGTACGCCCAGCTTGTCCATCACCCGGGCCAGGGGCGCGGCAGCGCCGGGCTGCCAGGCGATCAGCAGGTCGGGGCGGACCGCCGCCACGCGCTCGGGATCCGGTTGGGTGCCGTCCCCGATGACGGGCAGTTGGCGGGCGGCGGGCGGATAGTCACTGCCGCGGATGGTGGCAATGACGTGGTCGCCGGCGCCTGCCGCATAGACGAGTTCGGTTGCATGCGGGGCCAGGGTGACGGCGCGGCGCGCGGGCGCGGCCAGCGAGACCGTGCGGCCCTGGTCGTCGCGGACCTGTACGGCGGTGCCTGCGGCCGGGCCAGCCACGGCAGGGTTAGCTGCAAGGCCTGCCACAAGCACCACGGCTAGGCCCGCGGCCAGCCGCGAGCCCAGGGCCTGGAACAGCCCCGGTTCAACGTGTGGGTAGGCGTTTGCGTGGATCATGCCGGAAGCCGATATAGCCAGCGGGGAACGCCGACTATATCGGAATGCCGCGATCAGTAGCGCAGCGTGAGCGACGCGTAGAAATTGCGGCCAGGAGCGGGGTACAGGCTGTAGTTGGCGACCGGGCCCAGCATTTCGAACGACGCGTTGCCGCCGCGGATGCCGTAGGTGGCGTACTGGCGGTCGAAGATGTTGTTCACGCCGATGGCGCCTTCGATATTGCGCGTGAACTTGTAGGCCACCTTGGTGTTGAACAGCACGTAGGCGTCCAGCTCCTTGTCGAACTGGTTGGCCTGGTCGTTGTCCATGCGCGACTTGCCCACGTATTGCGCCGTCACGTTCCACAGGAACGCGTCGGTGGGGCGCCAGGTCACGCCGGCGTTGGCCAGCCACTTGGGCGCCAGCGGCACGGTCTTGCCCGACAGGTCCACGCCGGCGTAGGTGCCGGAGCGGAATTGCGCTTCCATCCAGGTCACGTTGGCGTCCAGCGTCACGCTGCTGGTCAGCGCATGGTGGCCTTCCAGTTCGATGCCTTGGCGGCGGGTCGGGTCCAGGTTGGTGTTGGCGCCGGTGCCCGGACCCCACATGCCGTCGGCCAGCGGGTTGTACTGGATCTCGTTGGTCAGGTCATAGCGGAACCACGACAGGCGCGCGCTGGTGGTGTCCGAGGCCCAGGTCACGCCCAGTTCCTTGTCGGTGGACGTCTGCGGCGCCAGCGGCGACTGCACCGACAGCGCTTCGTCGGCGTTGGGCAGGCGGAAGCTGCGGCCGACCTTGCCGTACAGGCCGAAGCCGGCGGCCAGGTCCTGGCGCACACCCAGCTGCCAGGCGGTCAGGTGGTGGCCCTTGTCGGATTCTTCGCCCGAACCCGAAATCACTTCCAACTTGTCCGACGCGTACTGGCGGCGAACGCCCATGGTCACGTAGGTGCTGTCGGTAGCGCGGATCTGGCCTTCGGCGAACAGGCCGTATTGGTGTTGGCGCGACTGCCACTTGGACGGTTCGAAGTCGTAGTAGGCGTTCTGGTCGGCGCTGGTCTTGGATTCTTGTGCATCGGCGCCGAAGACCACGCTGTGGCCGCCGTTGATCGGCAGGCGGTAGCGCAGGCTGGCCAGGTTCTCTTCCAGCTTCTGGTCGCGCAGCGTGTCGCCGAAGCCGTCGTACGACAGGCCGTTCAGCTTCTTTTCGCGGGTCGACGCGTCGGCGTACAGGGTGCCGATGCCGATCTGCTGCTCGACCTGCAGGCCGAAGGTGGTGGTCGTCGTCTTGACGTAGTCGACCTTGTTCTTGGAACCGCGCGGATCGCTTTCGAACTGGTTCTCGCCCGTGGTCGGGTTGATCAGGCGCGGGCCCGGCAGGTCCAGCTTCTGCGTGGTGGTGTTGCCATACAGGCGGATCGAGCCGTTGTCGTGGCGGAAGGTGATGCCGCCGCCGCCGCCCTCGCGGCGCTCGCCGCTGTGCTCGCGGTAGCCGTCGCTGTGCAGCGACTGCATGTAGGCGTCCACGCCCACCTTCTGGTTGTTCAGGGCCACGGCGGCGTCGTACTGGCGCAGGCCGTAGCTGCCGAAGGTGGCGGTGGCGCGGGCGGTGACCGGCTCCTTGGCGAAGTCCTTGCGGGTGATGATGTTGATCACGCCGCCGGTGGTGCCGCCGCCGTATTGCACCGAGCCGCTGCCGCGCACGATTTCGATGCGTTCCACCTGGTCCAGCGGCACCACGCCCAGGCTGGGGGCCGACAGGTCGTTGGTGTTCTGCTTGACGCCGTCGATCATGATCAGCGTGTTGCTGGCGCCGGTGATGCCGAAGCCACGCAGGTCGACGATGGCATTGTCGCTGGAGCTGCTGGTGTTGATCAGGTGGATGCCGGCCTGGGTCGACAGCAGGTCCTGCATGGTGCGGGCGCTGCTGGCGGCGATGTCTTCGGCGGTGATGACCGAGATGGACACCGGCAGCGTGCGGCCGTCGGTCGGCACGCGCTGGGCGGTGACGGTAATGGCGTCGAGGTCGGAGGGGGAGGCGGGGGCGGAGGCTTGTTGGGCTGCCGACAGGGCGGGAGCGGAACAGAGCAGGGCGCCGGCGTAGCGCCGGATGGAGCGGGATTTCATCTACTTAACCTCGATGCGACCCGCGACCCCGCAGGTCAATCACGATGGGGAGGATGCCCGGGCCTGCGGCGGCCCCTTGAAGGGCGCCGGGCGGACATCCTGGCGATCGAACAGGCCGGTATCGGGCTGCCATGGGCGCGTCGCGCGCATGGGGACCGTTGCGGGGGCAGCACAGGCCGGATGCCGGGCCGGCCGGCCTTGTGGGCGGCGTGGCGTAGCGTCTTCCTGTTTCCCGTTTACCTTTCGCGCGCTGACCGGCAAGTGTTGTGTTCTTGCCAGTCCTGTTGCGCCGAAAGCACCGGTTCGGGGCCGAAACTGTATCACCGGGGGGCGTAATCGGGCCTATTTTGTTACGATCAGGGCTTGTTTTTTCGGCGTTTATCGCTTTTTAGCGACATTTGCGTAGCCTCTGCCGCCGCCCAACCCCATCCGGACCTGAACGTGTCGTATCCCCGCCTGCCTTACCCGCCCGAAAGCTATACCCGCGGCGGCGACTTCGCCCGTCTGCTTGGCCAGCGCATCCTGATCCTGGATGGCGCCATGGGCACGATGATCCAGCGCTACAAGCTGGGCGAGGCCGATTTCCGCGGCGAGCGCTTCGCCGGCCATGGCAAGGACCTCAAGGGCGACAACGAGCTGCTGTCGCTGGTGCGGCCGGACGTGATCTCCGAGATCCACCGCCAGTACCTGGAGGCCGGCGCCGACGTCATCGAGACCAACACCTTCGGCGCCACCTCGATCGCGCAGGGCGACTACGACCTGCCGGAACTGGCCTACGAACTGAACCTGGTGTCCGCGCAACTGGCGCGCCAGGCCTGTGACCAGTACAGCACGCCGGACAAGCCGCGCTTCGTGGCCGGCGCGCTCGGCCCGCAGCCCAAGACGGCGTCGATCTCGCCCGACGTGAACGACCCGGGCGCGCGCAACGTCACCTTCGACGAGCTGCGCGTGGCCTACGTTGAACAGCTCAATGGCCTGCTGGACGGCGGCATCGACATCGTCCTGATCGAGACCATCTTCGACACGCTCAACGCCAAGGCGGCGATCTTCGCCACCGAGGAAGTGTTCGAGCAGCGCGGCATCCGCCTGCCGGTGATGATCTCGGGCACCGTCACCGACGCCTCCGGCCGCATCCTGTCGGGCCAGACCGTCGAGGCCTTCTGGAACTCGGTGCGCCACGCGCGCCCGGTCACCATCGGCCTGAACTGCGCGCTGGGCGCGGCGCTGATGCGCCCCTACGTGGCCGAGCTGTCCAAGATCTGCGATACCTACGTCTGCGTGTACCCCAACGCCGGCTTGCCCAACCCCATGGCCGAGACCGGCTTTGACGAAACGCCGGCCGACACGTCGGCGCTGCTTGAGGAATTTGCCCGCGCCGGGCTGGTGAACATGTCGGGCGGCTGCTGCGGCACCACCCCCGACCACATCCGCGCGATCGCCGATAAGGTCACGGCGCTGACGCCGCGCGTCGTGCCCGACATCCCGGTCAAGACCCGCCTGTCGGGGCTGGAGCCGCTCAACATCGACGAAGACACGCTGTACGTCAACGTTGGCGAGCGCACCAACGTCACGGGCTCCAAGATGTTCGCCCGCCTGATCCGCGAAGAGAAATACGACGAGGCGCTGGCCGTGGCCCGCCAGCAGGTCGAGAACGGCGCGCAGATCATCGACATCAACATGGACGAGGCCATGCTGGATTCGGTGGCCTGCATGCACCGCTTCCTGAACCTGATTGCGTCCGAGCCCGACATCGCGCGGGTGCCGGTGATGATCGACAGCTCGAAATGGGAAGTCATCGAGACCGGCCTGAAGTGCGTGCAGGGCAAGCCGGTGGTGAACTCGATTTCCATGAAGGAAGGGCTGGAGCCCTTCCGCCATCATGCCCGCCTGTGCCGCCGCTACGGCGCCGCGGTGGTGGTGATGGCGTTCGATGAATTGGGCCAGGCCGACACGCTGGAACGCCGCAAGGAAATCTGCGGCCGCGCCTACAAAATCCTGGTCGAAGAAGAAGGCTTTCCGCCGGAAGACATCATTTTCGATCCCAACGTGTTCGCGGTCGCCACCGGTATTGACGAGCACAACCACTACGCCGTGGACTTCATCGAAGGCACGCGCTGGATTCGTGAAAACCTGCCGCACGCCCGCATTTCGGGCGGGGTGTCCAACGTCAGCTTCTCGTTCCGCGGCAACGAGCCGATGCGCGAGGCCATCCACACCGTGTTCCTGTATTACGCGGTCAAGGAAGGCATGACGATGGGCATCGTCAACGCCGGCCAGCTGGGCGTGTACGCCGACCTGGATCCCAAGCTGCGCGACCTGGTCGAGGACGTGGTGCTGGATCGCGCCGAGCCGGTCGGCAAGACCGACCCGGCCGACGAACGCACGCCGACCGAGCGCCTGGTGCAGTTCGCCGACAGCGTGAAAGGCTCGGGCGCCAAGAAGGAAGAAGACCTGGCCTGGCGCAATGCCGAAGTCGAGGCGCGCCTGTCGCACGCGCTGGTGCACGGTATCACCGCCTTCATCGTCGAGGACACCGAAGAGGTGCGCCAGAAGATCGCCGCGCGCGGCGGCCGTCCGATCGAGGTGATCGAAGGCCCGCTGATGGACGGCATGAACGTGGTCGGCGACCTGTTCGGCGCCGGCAAGATGTTCCTGCCGCAGGTGGTGAAGTCGGCGCGCGTGATGAAGCAGGCCGTGGCCCACCTGATCCCCTTCATCGAAGAGGAAAAGCGCCAGATCGCGGCCGCCGGCGGCGACGTGCGCGCCAAGGGCAAGATCGTCATCGCCACCGTCAAGGGCGACGTGCACGACATCGGCAAGAACATCGTGTCGGTGGTCCTGCAGTGCAACAACTTCGAAGTGGTGAACATGGGCGTGATGGTGCCCTGCGCCCAGATCCTGGAGAAGGCCAAGGAAGAGAACGCCGACATCGTCGGCCTGTCCGGCCTGATCACGCCCAGCCTGGAAGAAATGGCCTACGTGGCCTCGGAAATGCAGCGCGACGAATATTTCCGCAGCCGCAAGGTGCCGCTGATGATCGGCGGCGCCACCACCAGCCGCGTGCATACCGCCGTGAAGATCGCGCCCAACTACGAAGGCCCGGTGATCTACGTGCCGGACGCCAGCCGTTCGGTGGGCGTGGCCACCAGCCTGATGTCCGACCAGGCGGACGCCTACCTGGCGGAGCTGGCCGAGGAATACGAGGACGTGCGCCGCCGCCACGCCAACCGCAAGGCCACGCCGATCCTGCCGCTGGCCGAGGCGCGCGCCTCGCGCCCGCGGATCGACTGGGACAGCTACACGCCGCCGCGCCCCAAGTTCATCGGCCGCCGCACCTTCAAGAGCTATGACCTGGCCGAGATCGCCAAGTACGTGGACTGGGGCCCGTTCTTCCAGACCTGGAGCCTGTTCGGCCCGTTCCCGGCCATCCTGGACGACAAGGTCGTGGGCGAGCAGGCCCGCAAGGTCTACGCCGACGGCCAGGCCATGATGAAGCGCATCATCGAAGGCCGCTGGCTTACCGCCAACGGCGTGGTGGGCTTCTATCCGGCCAACAGCATCAACGACGAGGACATCGAGGTCTACAAGGACGAGACCCGCAGCGAGGTGCTGTTCACCTACCGCAACCTGCGCCAGCAGGGCGCCAAGCGCGAAGGCGTCAGCAACAAGGCGCTGTCGGACTTCATCGCGCCCAAATCCAGCGGCAAACTGGACTACATCGGCATGTTCGCGGTCACGGCCGGCCTGGGCATCGAGAAAAAGGAAGCCGAGTTCGAGAAGGCGCTGGACGACTATTCCAGCATCATGCTCAAGTCGCTGGCCGACCGCCTGGCCGAGGCCTTCGCCGAATGCCTGCACGCCCGCGTGCGCCAGGACCTGTGGGGCTACGCGCCGGACGAGGCGCTGTCCAACGACGACATGATCGCCGAGAAGTACGTCGGCATCCGCCCGGCGCCGGGCTATCCGGCCTGCCCGGAACACGTGGTCAAGACCGACATGTTCCGCGTGCTGGACGGCGCCGACATCGGCATGATGCTGACCGACAGCTACGCCATGTTCCCGGCCTCGAGCGTGTCGGGCTTCTACTTCAGCCATCCGCAGTCGCAGTACTTCAACGTCGGCATCATCGGCGAAGACCAGTTGCAGGACTACGCCGCGCGCAGCGGCCGCAGCATCGAGGATCTGAAGCGCACGCTGGCGCCGAACCTGGGCTGAGGCGGTTTCCGTCGCCGCGCCGGGCCCGCCCGGCATCCCAGCGCCACCCCAGCGCCGCCCCGGCTCGTCCGGCGCGGCGCTTTGTTTTATTCGGACGGTTTACCAAATGGATAGTGGTAAACCATGATGTGCCAAATTGGTAAACCACATAATATTTGGTCCAACCACTTTCAACGCCATGACACTACAACTGATCCCCAAGCCCGAGGAACCCGCCAGCAAGCCGGTGGCCGACCGCGCCTACCTGCGGCTGGCCGCGCAGATCCAGGCCCTGGTCGCGCAGGGCGAGTTCGCGGTGGGCAAGCGCCTGCCGGCCGAGCGCGCACTGGCCGAGCGCTTCGACGTCAGCCGCACCTCGCTGCGCGAGGCCATCATCGCGCTGGAACTGCAGGGCGTGGTGGAAGTGCGCGGCGGCTCGGGCATCTATGTCTGTGAACCGCGCCCGGGCGTGGCGCGGCTGCCGGCTGCGCAGGAGCCGGGCGCCGGTCCGTTCGAACTGCTGCGCGCGCGCTGCCTGGTGGAATCCGAGATCGCGGCGCTGGCGGCCACGACGCGCAACGACGCCGACCTGGACCGCATCTTCGAAGCGCTGACCACCATGCGCGAACAGATGATGAACAAGGCGGCCAACGAAGCGGCGGACCGGGCCTTCCACCTGTACATCGCGCAGTCGACCGGCAACAGCGTGCTGCTGGGCACCGTGTCCTCGATGTGGGACCAGGCCCAGGGGCCCATCTGGGAAAAGATCGAACAGCATTTCCACACCCAGGAATTGCGCCAGGCGTCGCAGGAAGACCATCAGCGCATTTTCAGCGCGCTGGTGGCCCGCGACGCGGAAGGCGCGCGCCAGGCCATGCGCGGCCATCTGGAACGCGTCATCGGCGAATTCGCGCAGGGGTGGCGCTAACGCAGTACGGCAGGCAGCCCCCGGCTGAGCGCGGAAGATACCGCGCCCCGGAATCGGGCTTTTTCGAATCAGGAGACAAGCGATGCAGCAAACGAACAAGGGGAGCCGCGCCTGGAGGGTTGGAGCGGCAAGAACGCTGTCGGCGTGCGCATTGGTCGCCTGCGCGCTGACCACGCCCGCGGTGGCGCAGGAAGCGCCCGCGCCGGGCCAGAGCCCGCGTATCGACGCCATCCGCAAGGCGGGCGAACTGCGCGTAGGCGTGTTGCAGAACGCGCCTTGGCTGATCCAGGACGTGTCCGGCAAAAGCAGCGAGGCCTGGAGCGGCCCGGCGTGGCTACTGGCCAAGGAATATGCGCGCCAACTGGGCGTGACGCTGACCGCCGTGCCGGTGTCGCACGAAACCAAGGTGCCGGTGCTGGCCGCCAACCAGGTCGACATGACCATCAGCCCGTTGGCCGAAACGCCTGAGCGCCTGAAGGTCGTGGACTTCGTCCTGTATTCCTCCACCAGCGTCTGCATGTTCGGCCTGGCCGCCAACGCCAAGTTGGCCGCCGCCAAGTCGGTCGACGACCTGAACCAGCCGGGCATCACCATCGCCTACTTCACGGGCGGGGCCGAAGAGGCCTGGGTCAAGCAGCGTTTTCCCAAGGCGCAACTGCGTGCCGTGGCCAACTCGGGCGCCACCGCGCCGATCGAGGAAATCATGGCCAAGCGGGCCGACGCGGCGCCCATCAACCGCGTGCCGTGGGTGGGGCTGAACCGCAAGGTGCGCGGCCTGACCGTGTTCCCGGCCGACGCCAACTGCCAGCAAAGCACCGAAAAGGCGTCGCCGGTAGGCTTGGCGATCGACAAGAACCAGCCTGCATACCTGGCCTGGCTGCGGCAGGTGGCGGGGCAGATGAAGCCGCGCCTGGATGCAGACGAAATGCGCATCATCGAACAGAGTCCGTAGGCGACCCAGCCTCTTTCCCCGGCAAACCACCACCGATTTTCCGACCACGCGCAAGGCGCGCGCGGCCCGGGCGGATGCCCGTGGCTTCGTGCGGCCGTATCCGGCGTATACCGCCGGGCTTCCCTCCAAGGAGACAGCAATGCAACAGCCTCACTTCATCCGTCTTGCCGCCGCGGCCCTGCTGCTGGCGTCCGCCTCTGTCGCCCAGGCGCAGACGCCGCCCGCGCCCGGCGAAAGCCCGCGCATCGACGCCATCCGCAAGGCCGGCGTGCTGCGAGTCGGCGTGGTCAACAATCCGCCGTGGCTGGTGCAGAACACCAGCGGGTCGGGCGAACCCTGGATGGGTTCGTCGTGGCTGCTGGGCAAGGAATTCGCGCGCCTGTTGGACGTGAAGATCGTGCCCGTGCAGGTCAGCCATGAAACCAAGGTGCCGGCGCTGATCGCCAACCAGATGGACGTGATGATCGGGCCGCTGAACCAGAACGCCGAACGCGCCAAGATCATCGACTTCGTGACCTTCTCGAACACCAGCGTCTGCATGTTCGGGTTGGCATCCAACCCCAAGTTCACCAACGCCACCAAGGTCGAGGACTTCAACCAGCCCGGCATCACCATGGCGTACTTCTCGGGCGCCGGCGAAGAGCCGCTGGTGTTGGAGAACTTCCCCAAGGCCAAGCTGCGCGGCGTGACCAACTCGGGTTCGGTCGCCCCGATCGAAGAAGTGCTGGCGGGCCGTTCCGACGTGGCGCCGCTGAACCGCATGCTGTGGCCCAACATCAGCAAGAAGGTCAAGGGCCTGGCCGTGTTCCCCAAGGAAAACGACTGCCAGGACAGCAAGATCTTCGCCATCGACGCCGGCATGGGCGTGGCCAAGGGCCAGCCCGTCTACCTGGAATGGCTGCGCAAGGTGGAAGCGCGCATGCATCCCGAGCTGGTCGCCGAAGAGCGCCGCATGACCCAGCAGCTGAAATAAGGCGGACGCCATGCTCAATTGCGCAATCCATGGGGCAGAGGACCTGCGCCTGATCGAACAGGCGCCCGAACCACTGGGCCCGACCCAGGTGCGGGTCGGCGTCAAGGCCGTGGGCATCTGCGGGTCGGACCTGCATTACTACCGCCACGGCCGGGTCGGCGACTTCGTCATCCGCGAGCCGCTCACGCCTGGCCACGAGGCTTCCGGCCAGGTGCTGGAGATCGGCTCGGCGGTCACCAACGTCAAGCCTGGCGACCGCGTGGCGCTGGACCCCGCCCGCACCTGCGGCGTATGCCGCTACTGCCGCCAGGGCGACTCCAACCACTGCGAGGCCGTGTTCTTCTTCGGCAGCGCCAGCCGTTACCCGCACATGCAGGGCGCCATGCGCGAACAGGTGGTGGTCGAGGCAAAGCAATGCCTGCCGGTGCCGGACAGCCTGTCGTTCGAGTTGGCCGCCTTTGGCGAGCCGCTGGCGGTGGCGTTGCACGCGGTGCGCAGCGCCGGGTCGCTGCTGGGCAAGACGGTGATGGTGGTGGGCGCCGGGCCGATCGGCGCGCTGATCCTGATGGCGGCGCGGCTGGCCGGCGCCAGCCACGTGATTGTGGTGGACATCGTCGACCAGACCCTGGCCACCTGCGCCAAGGTGGGCGCCACGCGCACCATCAACGCGGCCACCGATCCGGCCGCGCTGGACGCGTTGGCGGTGGGCAAGGGCACGGTCGACGTGTGCTTCGAAGCATCGGGCAACTACGCCGGCCTGGCCAACTGCATCCGCGTTACGCGGCCGCGCGGCACCATCGTCACGGTGGGCACGCTGGGCGGCAGCAGCGAGCAGTGCCCGTTCAACCAGATCATGGTCAAGAGCCTGAACGTTGTCGGCAGCTTTCGCTTCGTCGACGAATACGCCTGGGCGGTGGACTACCTGAGCCGCGGCCTGGTGGACGTGTCGCCGCTCTTGACCGCGGCGATCCCGGCAAGCCAGGCGCACGAGGCGTTCGCACTGGCGGCTGACCGGAAGAAGGCCATGAAAGTCATGGTGACGTTCTGAGCCGGTCCGCGTTCCTGTCCGTACGGAGATTCCATGGACTTTGATTTTTCACCCATCGTCGAGAACTGGCGCTTTTTCGCCGGCGGCCTGGGCATCACGGTTGCGCTCAGCGCCATCACCGCGGTTTCCAGCATTTTGCTGGGGCTGGTGATCGCGCTGTTGCGCCTGTATGGGCCGCGCTGGCTGCGCGTGCTGCTGGTGTTCTACATCGACAGCATGCGCGCCATTCCGGTGCTGGTGGTGCTGGTCTGGATCTACTTTGCGTTCCCGCTGTTGGCCGGCGTGAACTTCGCGCCGTTCTGGGCGGCCCTGGTGGCGCTGACGCTGCACATTGCGGCCTATTCGGCCGAGGTGATCCGCGCCGGCATCGAATCGGTGCGTCCGGGGCAGATGCGCGCCGGGCTGGCGCTGGGCATGTCACGCGCCCAGGCGCTGCGCAAGATCATCCTGCCGCAGGCCACCATCCGCATGCTGCCGG
>JBEBOQ010000063.1:0-27849 GCA_040396375.1 Achromobacter xylosoxidans | reverse complement strand
GGGTCTTGGGCAGGTTGTCGCCGAAGCGGATGTCCTTGGGCTTGGCGATCGGGCCAATTTCCTTGGCCACCCAGTCGCGCAGCGTCTTGGCAATGGCTTGCGCGTCGGCGCCTTCGGGGCGCGCGCCCTTGAGCACCACGAACGCCACCACGGCCTCGCCCGTCGTGTCGTCCGGACGGCCGACCACGGCGGCTTCCGCCACCAGCTCGTGCGCGACCAGCGCCGATTCGACTTCCATGGTGCCCAGGCGGTGGCCCGACACATTCAGCACGTCGTCGATGCGACCCATGATCCAGAAGTAGCCATCCGCATCGCGCTGGGCGCCGTCGCCGGCCAAGTAGTAGCCACGCAGTTCGGACGGGAAGTAGCTCTTCTTGAAGCGCTCCGGGTCACCCCAGATATTGCGGATCATGGCCGGCCACGGGCGCTTGATGACGAGGAAGCCGCCATTGCCCTGGTCGACATCGCCGCCGGTCTCGTCCACGATCGCCGCGGCGATACCCGGCAGCGGCAGCGTGCAGGAACCCGGCTTGGTGGGCGTGGCGCCCGGCAGCGGGGTGATCATGTGGCCGCCGGTTTCGGTCTGCCACCAGGTATCGACGATGGGGCAGCGCTCGCGGCCGATGTTCTTGTGATACCAGATCCAGGCTTCGGGATTGATGGGCTCGCCCACCGTACCGAGGATGCGCAGGCTGTCCAGGTCGTACTTGGACGGATGGGTCTCAGGTGCGGCTTCGGCGGCCTTGATCAGCGAACGGATCGCCGTGGGCGCAGTGTAGAAGGTGGTGACCTTGTGGCGCGCGATCATGTCCCAGAAACGGCCGGCGTTGGGGAACGTGGGCACGCCTTCGAACACCACTTGCGTCAGGCCGGCGGCCAACGGGCCGTAGGTGATGTAGGTGTGGCCCGTGATCCAGCCCACGTCGGCCGTGCACCAGTAGACGTCGTCCTTGCGGGCGTCGAAGGTCCACTTGACGGTCAGCAGCGCCCACAGCAGGTAGCCGGCGGACGAATGCTGCACGCCCTTGGGCTTGCCGGTGGAGCCGGACGTGTACAGGATGAACAGCGGATGCTCGGCGTTGACCGGCACCGGCTCGCAGGTGTCGGCCTGGCCGGCTTCGACATCATGCATCCAGAGGTCGCGGCTGTCGTTCCATTGCACCTTGCCGCCGGTGCGGCGATAGACGATCACGCGGCGCACGGCTTCGCAGCCGCCCATGGCGATGGCATCTTCCACCGCCGGCTTGAGCGGAATGGTCTTGCCGCCGCGCACCTGCTCGTCGGCGGTGATGACCAGCGTGGCGCCGACGTCGCCGATGCGCTCTTGCAAGCTCTTGGCCGAGAAGCCGCCGAATACGACCGAGTGCGTCACGCCCAGGCGGGCGCAAGCCTGCATGGCCACCACGGCTTCGATCGACATGGGCATGTAGATGATGGCGCGATCGCCCTTCTTGTAGCCCTGCGCGGCGATGCCATTGGCAAAGCGGCACACGCGCGCCAGCAGTTCGCGGTAGCTGACCTTGCTGACCTTGCCGTCATCGGTTTCGAAGATGATGGCGGTCTTGTCGGCGTTGCCGTTGGTCAGGTGCACATCCAGGCAGTTGGCCGAGACGTTGAGTTCGCCGTCGCCGAACCAGCGATAGAACGGCGCATTCGATTCGTCCAGCACCTCGGTGAACGGCTTGGTCCACTGCAGGTTGTCGCGGGCCTGGCCGGCCCAGAAGCCGTCGAAGTCCTTTTCGACCTGTGCGCACAGCGCGTTGTAGGCGTCCATATTGGGAATCGCGGCGCCTTGCGCCGCGCGCTCGGGCGGCGGAAAAACCCGGGTTTCTACCAGTACGGACTCAATAGCATTCGACATGATCTTGTCTCCAATCTGTGATTCTGTTGTTGATGCCGCTTTTATCTGACTGCCACTCGCAACCGTATCGCCGCGCTCTTACGGGCACCTTACGCAAAATACGGGCCATAAGCCCGTATTCCGCAGGAACGCGCGCCAATCGTGACGGCAACGGCATCGACAACCGACAACGCAATACGCAACCCGCCGGATGCCGCCGCGCCGCGAGGCGCCGCGGCGGCATCCGGGACTTCATAAGAATATCAGTTGCGGCGACCGCACGCGCCCTTACGCGGCGCGGCGCGCCAGGCCGCGCGCCATGTCCACGCGCGACAGCAGGACCAGGCCGCCGACGAAGAACAGTCCGGTCACCAGGATCGCCAGGCGGTGGTTGCCATGCGTGCCCCAGGTCACCAGACCGTAGGTCAGCGGTCCGATGACCGCGGCCAGTTGCACCGCGAACGTCCACAGCGAGAAGAACTCCGCCAGGCGCCCCGCCGGCGCCAGCGCGCCGGTCATGGCGCGGCCCGCGCTCTGGGTCGTGCCCATGCACAAGCCGGCCAGCGTCGCGGCCACCCAGAACACCGGCGCCGTCACCGCGGCGTAGGCCACCAGCACCATCAGGATCCAGCCGCACAGCGTGATCGCCAGCGCCGGCTTGTGGCCGATGCGATCCTGCACATAGCCGAACGAGAACGCGCCGGCCGCCGCGCCGATGTTCACGGTGAACACCAGCAGCATGATCTGCGGCGTGGTGAACCCCATGACCTCCGAGGCATACACCGCGGCAAGCGTGATCACCACCGAAATGCCGGCCTGATAGCAGGCGATGCACATCAGCAGCCGGCGGAACTCGGGAAAATGCTGGCCGGTCTCGCGCCAGGCGTAGGCCAGCCGCTTGAGCATGGCCAGCGCCGCCTGCGGCTCGCCGGATGGCCGCGCGCGTTCGCGCAGCAGGAAGAACGAGGGCAGCGCCGCCAGCGCGAACACCGCGCAGGTCACCAGGATGACGCGCGGCACGAAGTGCTCGGCGTCGAGCCCGTCGGCCTCGGCCAGTTTCACCACCACCAGCGACAGGCCCAGGGTCAGCATGCCGCCGCAGTAGCCGAAGCTCCAGCCCCAGCCCGACACCCGCCCCAGCGCCGACGGCTTGGCCAGTTCGGGCAGGAACGCCGCCACCACGGACTCGCCGACGCAGTAGCAATAGTTGGAGACAACGATGGCGGCCAGCGCCAGCCAGACGTCGCCCGGCCCGGCCTGGGTCAGCACCAGCGTGGCCGCCACGCAACCGATGGTGCTGCTGTAGAGCAGCCGCCGCTTGCCGGCGCGGGCGTCGGCGCGCGCGCCCAGCGTGGGCATCGTCAACATGATGAGCAGGTAGGACAGCGACAGCGCCGCGGTCCAGGCCAGCGTGGCCCACGGCGCGCGGCCGCCGACCACGCCGACGAAATAGGTGCTGAACACCGCCGTGAGGATCACGGTGGTGTAGCCGGAATTGGCGAAGTCGTACATGGCCCAGGCCCAGACTTCGCGTTTGGCCACGCCGGGGTTCAGCGGACCGTTGTCCGCCGAACCGCCGGCCGCCGCGGCAATGCCGGAGGGCGCTTGCCGCGGTGCTTCGTGACTCATAGGCCCAGCGCGGCGATGCCCGCTTGGGCGATCTGGGCATCTTCGGTGGACTTCACCCCGGACACGCCGACGGCGCCAACCACCTGGCCGTTGGCGATGACCGGCACGCCGCCTTCCAGCATGCCTTCGATCAGCGGCGCCGACAGGAAGGAATAGCGGCCGTTGTTGATGATTTCTTCGTAGACGCGCGATTCGCGGCGGCCCAGCGCTGCGGTCTTGGCCTTGGCCGGCGCGATGTGGGAAGAAATGGGTGCGGCGTCGTCCAGCCGCAGCATGCCCAGCAGATGGCCGCCATCGTCCGACACGGCGATGGTGACCGCCCACTTGTTCTGCAGGGCGTGTGCTTCGGCCGCGGCCAGGATTTTCTTGACGTCTTCGGCGGTCAGCACGGGTTTGGTGTTCATTGCAGCGACTCCTTGATCTGTTCCAGGGCGGTGGGGTCTTCGATGGTGGTCAGGTCGCCGGGATCACGGCCTTCGCATACCGCGACAATGGCGCGGCGCAACACCTTGCCGGAGCGGGTCTTGGGCAAGGCGCCCACGAACCGGATCCGGGCCGGTCGCGCCACCGCTCCCAGCTGATCTTCCACCAGCCGCATGATATCCGCTTCCAGCTGCTTTGCGCCCTCCGGCGTTTCGGCCGCGGCGGGATTCTTCAGCACCGCGAACGCCATCGCCGCCTGCCCCTTGAGCGCGTCGGCCACGCCCACCACCGCGCATTCGGCAATACCGCTGTGGCTGTTGACGGATTCCTCGATCTCGCGCGTGCCGAGCCGATGGCCGGCCACATTGATCACGTCGTCGGTGCGGCCCAGGATGAACCAGTAGCCATCCGCGTCGACCAGGCCCCAGTCGAAGGTGGAATACACCTGGCGCCCCGGGATCGACGTGAAATAGGTCTGGACGAAACGCTCGTCGTCGCCCCAGATGGTCGACATGGCGCCCGGCGGCAACGGCGGCACAATGGCGACCACGCCCTTCTGGTCAGGTCCCAGGTCCTCGCCGCTGGATTCGCTGACGATGCGCGCATCGAAGCCATAGACCGGGAACGACGGGCTGCCGAAGCGCGTCGGCACCTTTTCCACGCCCGGCTGCGCCGACAGGATCGGCCAGCCGGACTCGGTCTGCCAATAGTTGTCGATGATGGGCTTGCCCAGGCCTTCGGAAATCCACTGCGCGGTGGGTTCATCGAGCGGCTCGCCGGCCAGGTATACCGCCCGCAGCGAAGACAGGTCGTGCTTGCGCAGCAAGGCCGGGTCCTGGCGCTTGAGCACCCGCACCGCCGTCGGCGCCGAGAACAGCGTGTTGACGCCGAACTGCTCCACCAGCTTCCACAGGATGGCGCCGTCCGGGCGCACCGGCGTGCCTTCGTACAGCACCGTCGCCTGTCCGCCGATCAGCGGGCCATACACAATATAGGAATGCCCCACCACCCAGCCGATGTCGCTGGTGCAGAAGAACGTGTCGCCCGCCTTGCCGTTGAACAGGTACTCCATCGACGACGCCAGCGCCACGGCGTAGCCGCCGGTGTCGCGCTGAACGCCCTTGGGCTTGCCGGTGGTGCCGGACGTGTACAGGATGTAGCTGGGCTCGGACGACTCCAGCCATGCCACCGGCACGCGGGCGCCGCGCTGGGCGGCGCGCAGGGTGGCATAGTCCAGATCGCGGCCGGCCACCGGTTCGAACGGCGCCAGGCCGCGGTCGAACACCACCACCGAAGCCGGCGGCGTCTTGCACAGGGCCAGCGCCCGGTCCAGCAGCGGCTTGTAGGGCACCACCTTGCCGCCGCGCGAGCCGCCGTCCGTGCACACCACCACCTTGGGCGCGGCATCGTCGATGCGCTGCGCCAGGTTGACCGAGGCAAATCCGCCGAACACCACCGAGTGCACCGCGCCGATGCGGGCGCAGGCCAGCATGGTGAAGACCGCCTCGGGCACCATCGGCATGTAGAGCAGCACCCGATCGCCGCGCCCCACGCCCAGGTCCTGCAGCATGGCGGCTGCCGCGTTCACCTCTTCATAGACGTCCTGGCGGGTGTAGACCCGTTCGCGCTCGACCTCGGTGGAGACCCAGATCAACGCCGGCTTGTCGGCCTGGGTCGGCAACCAGCGGTCGACGGCGTTGTAACAGAGGTTGGTCGTGCCGCCCACGAACCACTTGGCGAATGGGGGCCGCGAAAAATCCAGGACGGATTCGAACGGCGTTTCCCAGTGCACCCGATCGGCCTGCTCGCGCCAGAAGGCATCGCGGTCGTGCACCGAGCGGTAATGGAAATCCCTGGTTTTTTGCATTTTTGTCTCCTGTTATTGTGCATACGCCTTAAGGCTGATTGCTTTCTTTTTGAATCCTTCGGTCATTTTGGTCGGCAAACCTTGCACCAGGCTTGCCGCAGGTCAAAAAATTCTGCCACGCGTCTACGCCGCACGGGCGCCGGGCTGGTTACAGTAACGAACCAGTCTTAAAAGTTTGGTAGAATCCCCGCGAAGTTGTACACAACATATCTGTTGGTTGGCTGCTTGATTTCAGCTATTCAGGTGTTTTTTAGCGTTTTTGACGCTTTATTACCCCGAAAAATGCGAAACAGGCGGCAACCTTCCCCAGGCGAATGCATCGACACTCCAAAAGCGCGCGACTGAATTCATCCTCTGGCCAGGCGAACCGCGGTCTGCGTTTGCTGGCGCTGGTGGCGTGCGTCGCGGGTCTGGCGGGTTGTGCAAGCACCAATCAAAAGTCCACCGCCTATACGTCCGAGATCGATCCCTACGAGACGGAATGGGTTGCCACCGCCGATGATCCCATCGGCATGCTGGTGGTGCAGAAATTCAAGCGCGAGCGCCAACGCAGCCACAGCGGTGTCAGCAGCGACAACGCCATGGTCAGCGAAGCCCTGAACTACCTGGGCATCCGCTACCGCTTCGGCGGCAACTCCCCTGATACCGGTTTCGATTGCAGCGGCCTGGTGGCCTACTCCGCGGAACGTTCGCTGGGACTGAAGCTGCCCCGCAACGCCGCCGAAATCGCCCAACAGGGCATTTCCGTCAACAAGAACGAGCTCAAGGCCGGCGACCTGGTCTTCTTCAACACCATGGGCCGCCGCTATTCCCACGTGGGCATCTACCTGGGCGACGACCGCTTCGTGCACTCGCCCAGCGCCGGCGGCGTGGTGCGCGTGGAAAACATGACCATGGCTTACTGGACCAAGCGCTACAACGGTGCCCGCCGCCTGGACAACAGCCTGATGTCCACGGCCCGCGCGGCCAACTGATAAGCGCCTGGGGCTCCCGCCCCTGCAGGCATCGTCGCACGACAGCCTGCCCCGCGCCATCCTCCACAAAGCAAAACGCCGCCAGACTTTCCAGTCTGGCGGCGTTTTACATTTCTCTTCGCGGCCGTGGGGCCGCAGGCCGTGTCGGCCTCCCCAGTTTTTTAGTGTCCGCGGCAGTGCGGCAAGCCGTCAGTGAACCGCGGCTCCTGTGCACAGCCCGCATTGCTGCAGGGCCTGCTGCATGCTGCAGACCGAACGGCGACAAGCCACGACACGGATGCCGCCGCGCTGCGCCGCATTGCGGAACGTCTTCATGACGTTGTGGCCCAGGAAGTCGGTCAGCAAAATGACCAGCTGGGTGCCCGAGGGCAATTGCAACGTCTTCTTCTGGTGCGAAGGGTCACGGCCACTGATGTGGTGCGTGATCGAAATATTGTGTCCTTTAAGCAGATCCGGGATGTTGCCGAGCCTGTCGGCGCCCACTACCACTGCACTCAATCCTGCCGTCATGTTGAACCTCACTGGGTCGTTGAGACTGGATGTAATGATAATGATTCCTATTTTTTAGTCAACTTAAATGAGATCAGTTCTTATTTAATTATTTTTATGAGCTTATGGGAAGGGATAGTGATACGCCCTGCCCGCCCGGGCACCGCCCTTTGCTTACCGGCTCGTCCGCCCAAAAAAAACGCGGCTCCAAAAGGAGACCGCGTCTTGTCTTTGGGCGTCCATGCCAGCCGCGCCTACTTGGGCGCGCCCTGTACGGCTTCGGTCACGACCGCGCGGGTCAGGGACGGCGCCAGCATTTCCAGGAAGGTGTAGACGTAGTCGCGCAGGAATACGCCCGCCTTCACGCCCACGCGGGTGGTGTGCGTGCCGAACAGGTGCCCCACGGGCATGCCCACCAAATTCGAATCCCGCCGCGGGTCGTAGGCTACGCCGGCGATGATGCCGATGCCCAGGCCCACGTCCACGTAGGTCTTGATCACGTCTGCGTCGATGGCCTCCAGCACGATGTCCGGGTGGATCCCCTGGTTGGCGAAGACTTCGTCGATCGTGCTGCGGCCGGTAAAGGCACGGTCATAGGTCACGATGGGGTACTCGGCCAGTTGCGCCAGCGACAGGCGCTTGGCCGCGCTGGAGGTCAGCTCGGCCAGCGGATGGTCGGGGCGCACCACCACCGTATGTTCCCAGGCGTAGACGGGCAGCGTTGCCAGGCCGGGCGTCAGAGCCAGCGATTCGGTCGCCAGCGCCAGGTCGGCCTGCTCGTGCAGCACCATTTCCGCCAGTTGCGCGGGGCTGCCTTCGGCCAGGGACAGGTGCACCTTGGGGAATTGCTTGCGGAACGCCGGAATGACGCGCGGCAACAGGTAGCGGGCTTGGGTGTGCGTGCAAGCAATCACCAGGCCGCCTTCGTCGCGGCGGGCGAACTCGTCGCTGACCTTCTTGAGGTTGTCGACTTCACGCATGATGCGGTCGATCACCTGCGAGACCGCCAGGCCGGGCTTGGTCAGCCCCTTGATGCGCTTGCCATGGCGTTCGAAGATCTTGATGCCGAGTTCGTCCTCGAACTCGATGATCGCCTTGGACACGCCCGGCTGGGAGGTATAGAGCATCCGGGCGGCTTCGGTCAGATTGAAGTCGCGCCGGATGGTTTCGCGTACAAAACGAAATTGCTGCAGGTTCATGAATTGGCCCCTGATAGATGGACCAATTATAAGTAATAAGGGCGCCTTGTTATATGACTTATTAATATAAGCTTAGGAGCAAGGCGTCCCTCTTTCAGCGCATCGAGATCGTCGTGTTCACGGTCTTGGCATGGGCCGACCAGCGCGCCGTGACGGTCTTGGTCTGGGTCCAGAACTGCACCGCCTGCTTGCCGTTGGGGCCCAGGTCGCCCAGCTTGGAGCCGCGCGAACCGGTGAAGCTGAACCAGGCCACCGGCACCGGGATCGGCACGTTGATGCCCACTTGGCCCACGTCGATGTTGTTCTGGAAGTAGCGCGCGGCGCCCCCGTCCTGCGTGAACAGGGCCACGCCGTTGCCGTTGGGGTTGCGGTTAATGAATTCCACCGCGTCTTCCAGCGTTTCCACGCCCACCACGCACAGCACCGGCCCGAAGATCTCTTCGGTGTAGATGGTCATGTTCTCGGTCACGCCGTCGAAAATCGTCGGGCCGACGAAGTTGCCCTGCTCAAAGCCCGACACCTTCAGGTTGCGGCCATCCAAGAGCAGCTTGGCGCCTTCGTCCACGCCCTTCTGGATCAGGCTTTCGACGCGCTTCTTGGCGTTCGGCGACACCAGCGGGCCCAGGTCGGCGGCGCGGTCCATGCCGGAATTGACCTTGAGCTTCTTGGCGCGCTCGACGAAATCAGGCAGCCAGTTGCGGGCCTCGCCCACCAGCACGGCCACCGACGAGGCCATGCAGCGCTGGCCTGCGGCGCCGAACGCGGCGCCCAGCAATTGGTTCAGCGCGACTTCCGGATCGGCGTCCGGCAGGATCACGCAGTGGTTCTTGGCGCCCATCATCGACTGGCAGCGCTTGCCGGCGGCCGAGGCGCGGTTGTAGATCTCGGTGCCGACGCGGGTCGAACCGATGAACGACACCGCCTTGATGTCGGGATGCTCGCACAGGCCGTTGGCCGTTTCCGGACCGCCATGCACCACGTTCAGCACGCCCGGCGGCAGGCCGGCTTCCAGCGCCAGCTGGGCCAGGAACAGCGACGAGGTCGGATCCTGCTCGGACGGCTTGAGCACGAAGGTATTGCCGCAGGCCACCGCGATGGGAAACATGAAGCACGGCAGCATCACCGGGAAGTTGAACGCGGTGATGCCCGCGCACACGCCCAGCGGCTGGATCAGGGTGTAGACGTCGATGCCGGAGGCGGCGTTCTCGGCGTACTCGCCCAGCTGCAGGTTGGCGATCGAGCAGGCGTGCTCGACCACTTCCAGGCCGCGTCCGACTTCGCCCTCGGCGTCCGGCAGGGTCTTGCCGTGCTCGCGGGTGATCATCTCGGCCAGCTTGGCGGTATTGGCGCGCAGCAGTTCCTGGAACTTCAGCATGACGCGCATGCGCAGGCCCTGGCCGCTGTTGCGCCAGGTCTTGAAGGCTTCCTTGGAATTGGAGACAGCCAGGTCCAGTTCTTCGCGCGTGGCGAAGGGCACCTTGGCGATGACTTCCTGGGTGGCGGGGTTGATCACGTCGCGCCATTCGGTGGTTTTGGACTGCACGAGCTTGCCGCCGATCAATAGCGGAACGCGGGGGACTTCACTCATTTGATGCTCCTCACACTGCTTCGTCGATGCGGATGGAATCCGCGTTCATGAATCGTTGCGGGCGGCGCCACGGGCACAGGCCCGGCGGGCGCCGCGCTCGCCCTACTTCTGGACCAGCGGGCAGGTCGAATCGGCCAGCGGCTGGAAAGCTTCGGCGGCCGGAATGGTGGCCACCAGCTTGGAATAGTCCCAGCCGCCCTTGGACTCGGCGGGCTTTTTCACTTCATACAGGTACATGTCGTGGATCACGCGGCCATCGGGACGGATCGACGCGTTGCGCATGATGGGATCCTTGATCGGCAACTCGCGCATCTTGTCGGCGACCACCTTGCCATCGGTGCTGCCCGAGGCCGCGACCGAGCGCAGGTAATGCAGCACGCTGGAATACACGCCGGCCTGCGTCATGGTGGGTTTCAAGCCGCGGAAGGCCTTCTCGAAACGCGTGGCCCATTGGCGCGAGGCGTCGTCGTAGTCCCAATAGAAGCCGTCCACATACGACAGCCCCTGGGCGCTTTCCAGCCCCAGCGCGCGCAGGTCAGACAGGAAGATCAGCAGGGACACCAGCCGCTGGCCGCCGGCCACGATGCCGAATTCGCGCGCCTGCTTGACCGCATTGACCGTGTCCTGGCCGCCGTTGGCCAACGCCACGACCTGCGCCTTGGAGCTTTGCGCTTGCAGCAGATAGGACGCGAAGTCCGGTGCATTCAGCGGATGGCGCACACTGCCGGCGACCGTGCCGCCCAGTGCCTTGACGGCCTTGGCCGTGTCGGCCTCGAGCGAATGGCCGAAGGCGTAGTCCACGGTGATGAAATACCAGGATTTGCCGCCCGCCTTGACCGTGGCCTTGGCGCCGCCGGCCGACTGCGAATAGGTGTCGAACATCCAGTGAAAGCCGACCGGCGAGCACTCCTTGTTGGTCAGCGCCGTGGTGGCCGGCCCCGAGAACATCACCACCTTGTTCTTTTCGCGCGCGATGCCCTGCACCGCCAGCGCCACCGCGGAATTGGTCAGGTCGGCGATGGCGGTGACGCCGTCGCGGTCGAACCATTCGCGCGCCTTGGCCGCGCCCACGTCCGCCTTGTTCTGGTTGTCGGCCGAGACCAGTTCGATCTTCATGCCCTTGCACTCGGCGGCCAGGCAGTCGTCGATAGCCAATTGCGCCGCCGCCACCGAACCCGCGCCGCCCATGCCGGCATAGGTGCCGGACATGTCCGTGAGAATGCCGATCTTTACCGGCGGCTTATCAGCCGCGTATGCCTGACTTACCAGCGCAGCGCCCAGACACAAGCCTGCGGCCAGCCCGCGTACGTGCAATTCCATGGATTTGTCTCCTGAGTTTTATACGTTATGGGGCCGTCTTTGCGGCCTGCGGCTCTAGGAGCATTGCCCTAGGGCCTGCCGACCCAGTGTAGATGTGTGAAAATCAACAAGCAACACTAGAAATGCACATTCCTTGTGCATTAATGCACAACGACAATAAAGGCCAGCAACGTGCTTGATTGGGACAGCCTGCGGTATTTCCTGGAAGTGGCGCGCACCCAGCGGGTCAGCGCCGCGGCGCGCAAACTCGGGGTCGAACACACCACGGTGTCCCGGCGCATCCGTGCGCTGGAAACCGAGCTGGACACCCTGCTGTTCGAGAAATCGCGCAGCGCCGGCTTCGTGCTGACCGAAGACGGCCAGCGCCTGTTCGTCCATGCCGAACAGATGGAAAGCACGGTGCATACCGCCCGCGAGAACCTGTCGGGTATCGGCCAAGCCCTGTCGGGCCACCTGCGCATCGGCGCCACGGAAGGCTTCGGCAGCTATGTGCTGACGCCACTGGCCGCCGATTTCCAGCGGCGCTATCCGCACATCACGCTGGACATCCTGCCGGTGCCGCGCTTTGTCAGCCTGTCCAAGCGCGAGGCCGACCTGGCGATCACCATCGAGCGCCCCCAGCGCGGCCCGTACGTCTGCAGCAAGCTGTGCGATTACACCTTGCGCCTGTACGGCACGCCCGAGTACCTGGCCCGTCATCCACCGATCCGGGGCCGCGCCGACCTGGCCGGGCACAGCTTCATCGGCTACGTCGACGAACTGCTGTTCAGCGAACGCCTGCGCTACCTGGAAGACCTGCTGCCCGCCAGTCGGGTAGTGCTGCGCAGTACCAGCGTCGTGGCGCAGTACCACGCGGCGCTGCAGGGACAATCGCTGGCCATCCTGCCGTGCTTCATTGCCGCGCAAGACCCGCGGCTAAAGCCCGTGCTGGAAAACGAAGTGGAGATTACGCGGTCGTTCTGGATGTATTGCCACGAAGACCTGCGCAAGCTCAAGCGCGTGACGGTGCTGTGGGAGTTCATCCGCAAGTCGGTGCTGAAGAACGCCGACCTGCTGGCCGGCAAGCGCGGCACGATGAAATATCTGCCCTGAACGGGGCAGCCGGGGCGGGCGCCCCGGCCTGCCGCCCGCGTCCCGCGGCGCGGAATGCGGGCCCTAGCTGTTCTTGGGCGCCTTGACCCGCAGGCGACGCATCAGCAGGAAGACCGTCAACATGGCCACGACGATGTGGATCGCGAACGTGCCCACGCCGAAGCTGAGCTTGCCGTTGGAGATCCAGGCGCGCGACAGGTTGATCAGGTTCATGTAGAGCAGCCCGACCAGGCCGGCGATGAGCAGGTCGCCGGAGCGGCCCAGACGCGGGTTCACCGCGCCCAGCGGGATCGCCAGCAGCGCCAGGTTCAACGCGGCCAGCGGCAGCGAGATGCGCCACATCACCTGCGACCAGCTGCTGGTGGTGTTGTCGGCCATCAGTTGCGGCGTGGTGCGGGCCTTGGCCGAACGCTCGGCGGCCGCGCGGGCCGAGGCGACCGGATCGTCGCCGCCCTTGCTTTCCAGGCGCAGCCCGTACTTGTCGAAGTGCACCAGACGGATCTCGGGGGTGCCAGGCTTCAGGTCGTAGCGATGGCCTTCGCCCAGCACCAGGAAGCGGTCGCCGTTGGGCAGGGTTTCGCCGTGGGCGCTGCTGGCGGTCAGGACGCTGAGCCACTCGGGACCGATTTCGCGGGCGAACACGTTGCCCAGCTCGTCGGAGGGCTTGGCCGGGTCTTCGGCAAAGAACACACGGTTGCCGCCCGCGGATTCCGCGAATTGGCCCGCCGTGACCTTGGACAGGTCGGAGCGCTGCTCAAAGCGTTCGTGGTATTCGCCGATCTGGCGGTACGCCCAGGGCGCGGCGACCAGCGTCAGGCCCGCCACCGCA
Source organism: Achromobacter xylosoxidans (assembly GCA_040396375.1). Taxonomy (GTDB): domain Bacteria; phylum Pseudomonadota; class Gammaproteobacteria; order Burkholderiales; family Burkholderiaceae_B; genus Achromobacter; species Achromobacter xylosoxidans_D. The sequence goes on along the minus strand of JBEBOQ010000063.1, from coordinate 14,599 downwards.
ATGGCCACGGGAACGGCGACCCGCAGCACCGGCTTGAGCCAATCCGCCAGCGACAGGCCGCTGGCGAACCACACCACCATTTCGGATTCGCGGTAGTTGCGCGTGACCGTGGTGAGCACCGCGATGAAGATCGAGACCGCCAGGATGGTCGGCAACGCGGTGATGGTGGACAGCGCGGCCAGCACGAGCACGACGTCCGCCCCGATGTTGCCGCCCGCCGCCTCACCGAGCAGGCGCACCAGCAGCACGCTGAGCCATACGATGAGCAACGTGGAAAAGACAACGCCAGCGTGACTGGTGATCTCGCTGACGACAGAGCGTTTAAATAGAGACATGGGAGAATATGCGGGATAATCGACCGCATTCTACACAGACGCACACGGGAAACCCTCATGGAATTTAGCACACAGACCACCGCTTCCCTGCACCAAGTCAAAACCGCCGCCCTGGCTGTCGGGGTGTATGCGGAAGGCGTGTTGAGCCCCGCCGCCGACCTCATCGACCGAGCCTCCAACGGCGCCGTGCGCGCCGTCGCCAAAACCGAATTCCGCGGCCGCGCCGGCGCCACCCTGGTGTTGCGCTCCCTGCCCGGCGTGTCGGCCCAACGTGTGGTCCTGGTGGGCCTGGGCAAGCAGGACGAATACTCGGCCCGCGCCCACGCCTCGGCGGAACAGGCCTTTGCCGCCATCTGCGTGTCCGCCCAATTGACTGAAGGCGTGTCGACCCTGGTCGCCAACCCGATCCCGGACGTGGCCGTCATCGCCCGCGCCCGCAGCGCCGCCATCGCGGCCGGCAGCGCCACGTATCACTACGACGCCAGCTTCGGCAAGCCCGACCGCGACGCCCGCCCCAAGCTCAAGAAAATCGTCCAGATCGTTGAACGCGCCGACGCCAGCCAAGCCCAGAAGGGCCTGCGCGAAGGCGCCGCCATCGCCAACGGCATGGAACTGACCCGCACCCTGGGCAACCTGCCGGGCAATATCTGCACCCCCACCTACCTGGGCGATACCGCCAAGAAACTGGCCCGCGAATTCAAGTCGATCAAGGTCGAGGTACTGGACAAGAAGCAGGTTGAAGCCCTGGGCATGGGCTCGTTCCTGTCGGTGGCGCGCGGCTCCGAAGAAGCCCTGCGCTTCATCGTGCTGCGCCATGCTGGAAAACCCGTCAAAAAGGGCGCCAAGGCCGCGCAAGGCCCGATCGTGCTGGTCGGCAAGGGCATCACCTTCGATGCCGGCGGCATCTCGCTCAAGCCCGCCGCCACGATGGACGAAATGAAGTACGACATGTGCGGCGCCGCCAGCGTGCTGGGTTCGTTCCGCGCCCTGGCCGAACTGGAGCTGCCCCTGGATGTGGTCGGCCTGATCCCGGCCTGCGAAAACCTGCCGAGCGGCACCGCCAACAAGCCGGGCGACGTGGTCACCAGCATGGCCGGCCTGACCATCGAAATCCTGAACACCGACGCCGAAGGCCGCCTGGTGCTCTGCGACGCCCTGACCTACGCCGAACGCTTCAAGCCGTCCGCCGTGATCGACATCGCCACCCTCACGGGCGCCTGCGTCGTGGCCCTAGGCCACGTCAACACCGGCCTGTTCACCAAGGATGACGCCCTGTCCGACGCCCTGACCGCCGCCGGTCGCCAGGCGCTGGACACCGCATGGCGCATGCCCATGGACGACGCCTACCAAGAGCAGCTCAAGTCCAACTTCGCCGACCTGGCCAACATCGGCGGCCCCCCGGCCGGCGCCGTCACGGCCGCCTGCTTCCTGTCGCGCTTCACCAAGTCGTACCGCTGGGCCCACCTGGACATCGCCGGCACCGCCTGGAAAAGCGGCAAGGACAAGGGCGCCACGGGCCGCCCCGTGCCGCTCCTGATGCAGTTCCTGCTGGACCAGGCTTGATCTCCCTGCCACGGAACCCGGCATGACGCGCATCGACTTCGCCTTCGGCGCGCCCGACCGCTTGCGCATGGCCTGCCAGGTCGTGCGCAAGCGCTACCTGGCTGGCCAGCGGCTGGTGGTGTACTGTAAAGAAGGCTCGCGGCTGGCCGCCTTTGACCGCATGCTGTGGGCGTTCGACGACACCTCGTTCGTGCCGCACGTCCTGGCCAACGACCCCCTGGCTGCCGAAACGCCGGTGGTCCTGACCGCCGGCGATCCGCGCCAGGCGGTCCAGGCCGCCCCCCAGGAAGACCAAGGCCAGCCCTGGCTGCTCAATCTGGACGACGACTGCCCGCCGGGCTTTGACGCCTTTGAGCGCGTGCTCGAAATCGTGTCGGACGACCCTGACGACAAGCAGGCCGCGCGCCAGCGCTGGCGCACCTACCTGGGCGCCGGCCACACGCCGCAAAGCCACGACCTGTCCCGGCAGCAGGCCGGCAACTGACCGCCCCCCGTACACCCGCGCCGTCCCCGGACGGCGCCATCTCGACCCTCGGGAGCCCTTCATGCCCCACCCCTCCGATCCCGGCATCCCCACCCTGACCCAGCGGGCCGAGCCCACCCTGTCGCCATCGGCGTCGTTGCCGGATACCCCCGTATTGACCGAGGTGGCGGACGGCGACGGACAGGCGTACCCTGACGAGAGCTTCCCGCTGCTGACAGACGTCGCCGAAGCGGCCGAATCCGCCGACTTTCCGCTACTGACGGACACGGCGAATCCCGACGATTTCCCCTTGCTGACCGAAGCGGCCGACCTGCCCCCTGCGATAGCCCCCGCGCCGCAAGCCGCGATGGCCTTCCCGCCGCCCGCCCTGTCCGCCCCGCCGGCTTCAATATTGGCCGCCCGGCTGCAGGCGGAAGTCGAGCAAGCCATGCGCCTGGCCCTGGCCGAAGCCATCGAGCAACTGCAGGCGCGCATGGACCAAGAGCTGCCACGCATCGTCGCCCGGGTGCTGCAAGACGTCCGGCCGGGTTGAAACCGGGCCTGCCGCCCCCACAACCCGACTACACTCAACTCCACTTGTCCTAATTCTTACGAAAACTGGATTCTTCAGGGAACTGTAAGGTATCCTTTGCATCTAAGCCTTCTAGGCAAATCAATTTCTGCCGTACACAGGAGTTCTCCATGAACGATTTTCGTCCGTCCCCCTTTAACCGTTCCGGCACCTTCGCCGGCGCGCCGGGCGAGGTCGCGCGCAACCAAGTGCTGCGCAACACCTATTGGCTCCTGGCGCTCTCGCTGATCCCGACCGTGCTGGGCGCGGCCGTCGGCCTGTACACCGGCATCAACCGGGTCATGGGCGCCAGCCCGGGCCTGTCCGCCATCGTGTTCCTGGTGGGCGCCTTCGGCATGATGTTCGCCATCGAGAAGAACAAGAACAACTCGCTGGGCGTGGTGCTGCTGCTCGCCTTCACGTTCTTCATGGGCGTGATGCTGTCGCGCCTGCTCGGTTTCGTGATGGGCTTCAGCAACGGCTCGCAGCTGGTCATGACGGCCTTCGGCGGCACGGCGATCGTGTTCGGCACGATGGCCACGCTGGCCACCACCATCAAGCGCGACCTGTCCGGCCTGCAGAAATTCCTGTTCATCGGCGCCGTCGTGATCCTGGTGGCGGCCCTGGCCAACATCTTCCTGCAGCTGCCCGCGCTGATGCTGACCATCTCGGTGCTGGCCATCGTGATCTTCTCGGCGTTCATGCTGGTCGACCTGCAGCGCGTCGTGAACGGCGGTGAAACCAACTACGTGTCCGCCACGCTGGCCATCTACCTGGACGTCTACAACGTCTTCTCGAACCTGCTGATGCTGCTGGGCATCTTCGGCGGCAACCGCGACTGATCGCGCACCGCTTATCGGCAAACTGGGGCCTGCATGGAATATGCAGGCCCTTTTTTCATTGGAGCGCGCCATGTCCGACCGCCGTCGATTCCTCCAGACCGCCGCCTGCCTCCCCTTGCTTGCCCATCCCTGGGCAGCCAACGCCCTGAGCACCAAGCAGCCCATGCGGAGCCGCGAAATCTGGTCTACCGGCGAAATGCTGCCGGTCATCGGGTTGGGTACGGCCGACACCTTCAACGTCACGCCGTCGGACGCAACCGCGATGGCGCCCTTGGCGCAGGTGCTGGACACGCTGCTGCAAGCGCGTGGCACGCTGATCGACACCGCCCCCAGCTACGGACAGGCAGAAGCCGTCACAGGCGCGCTGCTGGCGCGTACGCCAGACTTACGGTCCCGCGTGTTCCTGGCCACCAAGATCGGCACGCAGGGGCGCGAATCGGCCATGCGCCAGATCCAGGACTCCCAGCGCGCACTTAAATCGGACAAGCTGGATCTGATCCAGGTGCACAACCTGATCGACACCCGCAACCAACTGGCGCTGCTGCGCGAATTGAAGCAGCAAGGCCTGACGCGCTACATCGGCATCACGCACTACACCGACTCCGCCCACGACGAACTCACCGAGTTGGTCGAACGCGAAAAGCCCGATTTCCTGCAGATCAACCTGTCAGTGGGCGCCCGCAACGCCGAAAAGCGCCTGTTGCCGGCCTGCCTGGCGAACGGCGTCGCGGTCCTGATCAACCGCCCGTTCCAGGACGGCGCCCTGTTCCGGCAGGTCAAGGGCCGGGCACTGCCCGACCTGGCCGCAGAAATCGGCTGCGGGTCCTGGGCGCAGTTGTTCCTGAAATTCATCATCGGCCACCCCGCCGTGACGGCCGTCATTCCCGCCACGTCCAAGCCGGCCAATATGGCGGACAACGTCCTGGCAGGCTTCGGCCCCCTGCCGAACGACGCCCAGCGCGAACGCATCGCCGCCCTGCTGGCCTGACGCCATGACTCAGCCTGCCGCCCCCTGGCGCGACCGGGCTGCGCAAGCGCTCGGCATCCGGCCGGACGAATTGGCGCCGGGCGCTTGCGGCTTCGCCTTCTTCTTCTTTCTGTTCTGCGGCTACTTCATGCTGCGGCCCATCCGCGAAACGCTTGGCATCCAGGGCGGCGTGGAGCAGTTGCAGTGGCTGTTCACCGCCACTTTCGTCGCCATGCTGGCCGTGGTGCCGCTGTTCGGCTGGCTGTCCGCGCGGGTGCCGCGGGCCACGCTGGTCACGTGGGTCTACGCCGCCTTCGCCGCCACCATGGCCGGCTATGCCGCGCTGTTCCACTGGCGCCCGGACAGCGTCTGGGCCGCGCGCAGCTTCTATGTCTGGCTGTCGGTCTTCAACCTGTTCGTGGTGTCGCTGGCCTGGAGCCTGATGGCCGACGTGTTCCGCCTGGACTCGGCCAAACGCCTGTTCGCTTTCATCGCGGCGGGCGCCAGCGCTGGCGGGCTGTGCGGCCCCCTGCTGGGAGGTCTGCTGGCCGGTACGCTGGGCCCGGCGGGCCTGCTGTTGCTCTCGGCCCTGCTCCTGGCCGCGACGCTGCCGCTCAAACGCTGGCTGCTGCGCTGGCGCGCCGCAACGCATTCCGACGCCGACACCGCCGACATGGCGCGGCCGATTCCGGGCGCCCTGCTTGCGGGCCTGTCGCGCGTGTTCCAGTCGCGCTATTTGCTGGGCATTGCCGGGCTAGTCGTGCTGCTGGCCACCCTGAATACCTTTCTCTACATGGAACAAGCTCGCCTGGTGGCCGGAGCGTTTCCCGATACTGCCCAGCGCATCCGCGTGTTCGCGGCGCTGGACTTCACCGTCCAGGCGCTGTCGCTGCTGTCGCAATTATTCATCACCGGCCGTGTGGCCGCCAGGCTGGGCGTGCGCTTTCTGATGACCGCGGTGCCGCTGGCGATGGCGCTGGCCTTCCTGGCGCTGGCGGCCTACCCCGTGTTCGCCGTGCTGGCGGGCGCGATGATCCTGCGCCGGGCAGGCGAATACGCGCTGATCCGGCCCGGGCGCGAAATGCTGTTCACCGCGGTCTCGCCCGAGGACAAGTACAAGACCAAGAACGTCATCGACACCGTGGTCTACCGCGCCGGCGATGCCGCGAGCGGCTGGGTCAAGACAGGGGTGGATGCGCTGGGCCACGGGGTGGCGCTGATCGCCATGCTGGGCGCCGTCTGCGCGCTGGCTGCGGCGGCGCTCGGCTATGGATTGGGCCGCCGCGCGGACAGGCAGCCCACCACGGGCATGCCCGCCAAAACGTTAGATTCACCTGAACATCCATCTCAATAAACCGAACGGATTCCCGGCGAGGCCGCCGCACAATAGCGCAGCCCATCGCGCAGCCCCCACGCGCAGCCCTCAATATCCCGGGAATCCGTCATGACACGCACCGCCAGCCTTGCCGCCCTGTTGCTTTGCCTGACCGCGCCGCCCGCGCTGGCCGAGTACCCCGAGCGTCCGATCACCCTGATCGTGCCGGCCGCAGCCGGCGGCAACGCGGACATCACCGCCCGCCTCGTCGGCCAGGAAATGAGCCGTACGCTGGGACAGCCCGTCGTGGTGGAAAACCGCGTGGGCGCCGGCGGACGCATCGGCACGCAAGCCTTGGTGCGCGCCGCGCCCGACGGCTACACCATCGGTTATGCGCACGTGGGCACGCTGGTGCTGCACCGCTATCTGTTCAAGCAGCAGCTGTACGACCTGGACCGCGACATCGTCCCCATCGGGCTGGTCGCCGAAACCCCCAATGTCATCGTCGTCAACGCGGCCTCGCCCTACCGCGACCTAAAAAGCTTCATCGCCGCCAGCCGCGCAGAGCCCGACCGCCTGACCATGACCTCGGCCGACCCCGGCACCACCAGCGAGGTCGGCGTCAAACTCTTCATCGCCCAGACGGGCGCAGCCGTGCGCCAGATTCCGTACAAGGCGACCGCCGCCCAGTTGTCGGACCTGCTGGGGGGGCACGTGGACTCGATGATGGAAAACCTGCCGCCCCTGATCGGCAATCTGAAAGACGGCCGCCTGCGCGCGCTGGCGGTCACCACCAAGACTCGCGCCGCCTCCAATCCGGACGTGCCGACAGTGGCCGAGCAGGGCTACCCGGACTACGAACAATCGGCCTGGAGCGCACTGGTGGCGCCCGCCGGCACGCCGCCCGCGGCGATCGCGCGGCTGAACGCAGCCATGAATGCGGCGCTGCGTTCGGACGCCGTCAGCAAGGAACTGCGCAGCCGCTCGCAAGAGCCGCTGGGCGGATCGCCAGAAGCCGTAAAGACCCAGATTCAAAAGGAACTGCCCAAATGGGAAAGCATCATCAAGGCCGCCGGCACCACGCTGGACTGACGCCTCGCACCGTGTTGTCCGGAGCCGCGCCATGGCCAAGGTAAGCCGCGAAGACTTCACCTGCGCCGCCGCGACCAATACCTCGGCCTACCGGCGCGTCACGGTGCCGGTGCTGAAGATCGAGGCAGGGCCCGGTCCCGCCGTGGCCCTGATGGCTGGCGTACACGGCGACGAATGGGAAGGTCAGGCCGCCATCCTGCAGCTCTGGCATCTGCTGCCAGGCGTCCTGCAACGCGGCACCGTCTATCTGCTGCCCGCTGCCAACGCCGAAGCGTCGCTGGCCGGCACCCGCCTGTCGCCATCCGACGCCGGCAACCTCAACCGCGCCTTCCTGGGTGCGCCCGCGCGCGGCTACACGGAAAGCGTGGCCGCGGCGTTGGAGTCCCGGCTGCTACCGCGCATCCAGGCGCTGGTCGACGTGCACAGCGGCGGTGCGTCCCTGCGCTACCTGCCGTCGTCGGTCATCACCCGCTACGGCAACGACACGTTCGACGAACGTCTGCCGGCGCTGGCCCGCGCCTTCGGCCTGCCCCATTGCGTGTTTTTCCGCGGCACTGAATCCGGCTCCCTGCCCGCCGCCGCCAGTCGCCTGGGCGTGCTGCGGCTGAGCGCGGAAATCGGTGGCGGCCGGGAAACCACTCAAGCCCTGGTCGAACACTGCCGCGACGGCTTGCTGGGATGCCTGGCCGAGCTGGGCCTGTTGGCGGCCGCCCCGCCGCGTCCCGCCAGCCCCTTGCTCTACGACCTGGACGCGGCCGCTGCCACCTTGCGTACTCGCGAGAGCGGCGTCTTCGTACCGGGCGTGACATTGGGCCAGACAATCACCGCCGGCCAGACCATCGGCCAACTGATCGAACCCGCGCGCCCCGACTTGCCGCTGCGCAACCTGGCCAGCCCGCAAGCCGGCACCGTCGTGTGCCTGCGCGCCATCGCCCGCAGCGACGACGGCGACTGCGTGCTACAGGTGGCGCCCGCCCTTTCCCTGGACTCCCTCTCCGCGTTGTACTGACCCATGTTGATGAACCCCCGATTGTCCGGCTTGCGCTGCATCCGCTGCGAAAGCCTGCTGCCGCCCGCCGACTACCCCGAAGGCTGCCCCCAGTGCCTGCAAGCCGGCCACCCGTCCTCGCTGGAGTGCCGCTACGACGCGGCGGCCGGCGATACCGCCATGGCACTCCCGGTGCTGAACCCGGTCACGTTGGGCGAAGGCGCCACGGCCTGCCTGGATGCCGCCGCGCTGGCGCAGGCCGAGGGCGTCGGCCGCCTATGGCTCAAGTGCGAAAGCGTCAACCCCACCGGCAGCCACAAGGACCGCATGGCGGCCCAGTTGGTATCGCGGGCATGCCTGGCCGGTGCATCGCGTGTGGCGGCGGCCTCCAGCGGCAACGCCGGCGTGTCGCTGGCGGCGTACTGCGCCGCGGCCGGCCTGCAGGCCGACATCGCCATCACGCGCAATTGCCCACCCTTGCAGCGCGAAGCCATGCAACGCTTCGGCGCCCGGCTGACGGCGTTCGACGACAGCCTGGGGCGCTGGCCCTTCGTGGCGGACCTGTGCCGGAATCAAGGTGCCTTCGCCGGCACCAACTACCTGAACCCGCCGGTTGGTACGCACCCGTATGGGGTCGAGGGCTACAAGCCGATTGCCCAGGAAATTTTCGAGAGTTGCGGACTACCGACGGACATCATCGTGCCAACCGCGCGCGGTGACCTGCTGTGGGGTATTTTGCTGGGCTGGCAGCATCTGCTTGCCATTGGCCACATCACACGACTGCCGCGCCTGCATGCGGTGGAACCCTATGCCCGACTGTCGCGAGCCCGTGCGGCGGGCGATGCGCGAGGGCTTTGGGAGGGAGCTACGGATCAATACTCGATCGCCGGCGGCACCACCACGCTGCAGTCGCTGCAAGCCCTGGCGCGCTCGGGCGGTTCGCCGGTGGACGTCTCGGACCCCGCGGCCGCCCAGGCGCAACAACGGCTGGAACGCATGGGATTGGCCACCGAGCTGTCGTCGGCCGCCGCATTGGCAGCGGTCACGCGGCTGCGGCGCGGGGGGCAGTTGGATGCGGAGTCGTCGGTGGTGCTGATCCTGACGTCGGACGGACGCAGGGGTTGATCGGCCAAGGGGCTGGCGGGTCAGTGTCTTGACGGACCCATCCTGGCCCTGCCGCTAGCCCTTGCCGACCCCGTAGCGCTCCACCAGCGGCGCCAGCGCCGCGCGCAAGCAGGTGGCCCAGAACTTGCCGGCCTCGGACAGCGGCCGGCTGCCATGCACGATCATGTGGCATTCAAAGTGAACCGACGCAGCAAGCGGCCGGTGGCATAGCCCCGCGGCTTCCAGGCCCACCGCAGTGGCCGGGTTGGCGATGCCCACGCCGTGGCCGTCCAGCGCCAGTTGGCACACGGTGGCCGAATACGGCGTTTCGATCGCGATCTTCAGGTGCAGGCCGGCTTGCAGCAACAGCCCGTCCAACCGCTGGCGCGAGGCGTCTTCGGTGTTCAAGGCAATGACGTCGGCATCGGCCATCTGCGCAAACCCTACCTGCTCCAGCCGCGCCAACGGGTGTCCCTTGGGGAACACCACCACGGCGCGCAAGCTGGCCAACCGATGGCCACGCAGGCCTTCCAGCTCGGACTCATCGGCCACGGCCGCCAGGTCCAGTTCGCCGGATACGACCATATCGCGCAAGGTATTGGAATCGCGAATCTGCAGGTATAGCGGCGTATCGGGGTAGCGCTGGCGGAACCGCGTGATCGCATCGCTGACCACCGCACCGCTATAGGCGTGGATGCAACCGATGCGCAAGCGCGGCTGAGCAGCGCCGCGGATGGCGCGGATCTTGCGGCCCAGACTTTCCAGGCCCACGTTCAGGCGGCGGATTTCTTCGTACAACAGCGTGGCTTCGGGCGTGCGCAGCATGCGCTGACGCACGCGCTCGAACAGGCGCAATTCGATGCTGGCTTCCAGGGCGGCCAAGGTGGCGCTGACCGTGGCGGGCGACACGTCCAGCCGCCTCGCGGCGGCGGTCACGCTTTCTGTTTCATAGACCGTGCGGAAGGTCTCGACCTGTTTGAGCGTAAAGGTCATGGCCGGGCGCGCCGCTAGCTCAGATGCGCTGCAGGTCCATCAGCACCCGGCGCGTCGCCAGGGGCCGGCCGGCCAGGTTCTCGGCCAGGCGCTCGCGCAGATCGCGGCGCAAGGCGGGCTCGATGACCGGATCGTCGAAATCGGGTTCGGCTTCATCCACGCCATAGCCGGTTTCACGCAGCAGCGTCCATTCGAAGCGGCGCAGGGCGCCGGCGGCGCGGGTGCCGCCCGACAGTTGCTGCAAAGCCATGTCGTAGGCGTCGAACAACAGGGGATGGGCATCTTCGCGCGGCAGCAGCCGCAGCAGCAGCTCGTTCATGTACCAGGCCGACATCAGCGCGGTGCCGCTCAGGGCACGCACACCCATGATCTCGGCGCGCGTCAGCGTCTTGACCTCGCCGTTGCCGGTCCAGGACAGCAGCAAGGGCTGGAAGGCCGACAGCACGGGACGCAAAACGGAATAAGGGCGCTTGGCGCCCTTGGCGACCATGGCCACACAGCCATGGTCGCGCGAGAAAGTCTGAACAATCAGGGATGTTTCACGCCACGCAGTGGCGTGCAACATGTATCCCGGGCGATCCTGGACGCGAGGCGCCCGTTTACTCATAGCCCAAATCGCGCAGCGCACTCTCGCGGTCGGACCAGCCCTTGCGCACCTTGATGTAGATCTCCAGGTGCACCGGCTTGTCCAGCAGCTTGGCGATGTCCTGCCGCGCCTCGGAGGCGATGCGTTTCATGTGCATGCCGCCGGTGCCCAGCAGGATGGGCTTGTGGCTGTCGCGCTCCACCACGACGCAGGCGGCGATGCGCGCGCCCTTGTCGGTCTCTTCCCATTGCTCGATCACGACCGTACAGCCGTAGGGCAGTTCGTCGCCGACCAGGCGGAAGATCTTCTCGCGCACCAGTTCGGCGGCGATGAAGCGCATGGGACGGTCGGTCAGCGTGTCTTCCTCGAACATCGGCTCGCCTTCCGGCAGGCGCGACGCGATTTCCTCCAGCAGCTGATCGAGCTGCTGGTTCTTGGTGGCGCTGACCGGCACCACGGCGCCGAACGGATGCAGCGCCATGATCTTCGAGACGAAGGCGAACAATTCATCGCGGTTCTTGAGCGCGTCGATCTTGCTGACGGCCAGGATGGTGCGCTCCGGCGCCGGCAGCAACGGCAGCAGCTTGGCGTCGCCCTCCGACCACTTGCCAGCCTCGACCACGTGCACCACCACGTCGACGTCGGCCAGCGCCTGCGTCACCACGCGGTTCATCATGCGGTTCATGGCGCCGCCATGACGCGTCTGGAAGCCCGGCGTATCGACGAACACGAACTGCTCGTGGTCGCGCGTCAGCACCCCGTGGATGCGGTGGCGCGTGGTCTGCGCCTTGCGCGACACGATGGAAATCTTGGAACCGATCAGGGCATTCGTCAGGGTGGACTTGCCCACATTGGGGCGGCCCACGATGGCGACGAAGCCGGTACGAAAAGGGGTATCGCTCATTTAGTCTCTTGAGCCACTGCCACGGGCAGCGACAATTGCGCGGTTTTGCGCGCCTTGCCCGACTTGCGGGCAGCCTTGGCCGCCGGACTGACGGCCAGCGCGGCTTCCAACGCCAGCTTGGCCGTCGATTGCTCGGCGGCACGGCGGCTGGCGCCAGGAGCCGTCACTTTGATCTCAAGCGCCGGAATGGCGCATTCGACCTCGAATTGCTGGCTGTGGGCCGCGCCATGCGTGGCCACGACCGTATACACGGGCAGGGCCAACTTGCGGCCCTGCAAAAATTCCTGCAGCAAGGTCTTGGCGTCCTTGCCCAGGGTCTTGGGATCGACCGAGGCCAGCACCGGCTGGTACTGGCGCACGATCACGCGGCGGGCGGCATCGAAACCGGCGTCCAGGAACACGGCGCCGAACAGGGCCTCGACCGTGTCGGCCAGGATCGACGGACGACGGAAACCGCCGCTCTTCAATTCACCTTCGCCCAGGCGCAGGTATTGGGACAGTTCCAGGCGCTGGGCGATATCCGCCAACGAGGCCTGCTTGACCAGATTGGCGCGCAGGCGCGACAGGTCTCCCTCGTCGATTTTCGAATAACGCTCGAACAGCATCGCCGCGACGACGAAGTTGAGCACGGAATCCCCGAGGAACTCCAGGCGCTCGTTGTGGCGCGCACCGTGGCTGCGGTGGGTCAGCGCCTGTTCAAGCAGTGCTGGGTCACCGAAGTGGTGATCCAGCCGGTTTTCTAGCGTGGCTAGCGACATAATCAGTTGAACCGGCCGATGCGGCTGAGATCGCTGAAATTCATCCAGATGAAGAACGCCTTCCCGACGATATTGGATTCCGGCACGAAACCCCAGTATCGGCTGTCGGCGCTGTTATCCCGATTATCGCCCATGGCGAAGTAATGCCCCTCGGGTACTTTGCAGCGTACCCCATCGCGGGAATATTGGCAGTTCCCAAGGGACGGAAATTGGTACTGCGGCCGATATTCTTGCGGCCGGCTCTCATCTAGCAGGATTTGGTGGCTAACTTCGCCCAATTTCTCTTTATATTGTGCGATATACGAGACACGATCGGGCTCGAAGTAGTCGCCGTCGCGCACATGCGTCACCAATTCGCCGTTCACGTACAGCTTTTTGTCGATGTAGGCCACTTCGTCGCCCGGCAAACCAACCACGCGCTTGATGTAGTCGACATCGGGATCCACCGGGTAGCGGAACACGAACACGTCGCCGCGCTGGGGCTCGCCAATCTGGACCACCTTCTTGTCGATGACGGGCAGGCGCAGGCCATAGCTGAACTTGTTCACCAAGATCAGATCGCCCGATTGCAGCGTGGGCAGCATCGAACCCGACGGGATGCGGAACGGCTCGACCACGAACGAACGCAGCACGAACACGAACAGGATCACCGGAAAGAAACTGACCGCGTATTCAATCCACCACGGCACGCGGCGAGCCTTGTCGCCGGCTTCGCGCCGCAGGCGCTCGGCCTCTTGCGCATCGCCGACCAAGGCCGCGTCGTACTGCGCCATCGCCTCTTGGGCTCGACGCTCGCGACCGCGCCGCAATACGGCCAGATCGAGCCCCCAGATAATGCCGGTCAGCACCAGCAGAACAAACAGGATCAGGGCAAAGTTCCAACTCATCAGCTAACCGCCTTCTTTTGGTTCTACTTGTCTTCCACTTGCAGGATGGCCAGGAACGCCTCCTGCGGAATCTCAACGCTACCCACCTGCTTCATGCGCTTCTTGCCGGCCTTCTGCTTTTCAAGCAGCTTCTTCTTGCGCGAGATGTCGCCGCCGTAGCACTTGGCCAGCACGTTCTTGCGCAGCGCCTTGACGTTCTCGCGGGCGATGATTTCGGCGCCGATGGCGGCCTGGATCACCACGTCGAACATCTGGCGCGGAATCAGCGCGCGCATGCGGGTCACGACGTCGCGGGCGCGGTGGCGGGCGTTGCTGCGGTGGACGATCACGGCCAGCGCATCGACGCGGTCGTTGTTGATCAGCAGGTCCACGCGCACCACGTCGGCCGAGCGGTACTCCAGGAACTCGTAGTCCATCGAGGCGTAGCCGCGCGACACCGACTTGAGCTTGTCGAAGAAGTCCAGCACGATCTCGGCCAGCGGGATCTCGTACACCAGGTGCACCTGGCGGCCGTGATAGCTCATGTTGATCTGCACGCCGCGCTTGTTGTTGCACAGCGTCATCACGGGACCGACGTAGTCCTGCGGCATGAACAGCGTGACCTTCACGATCGGCTCGCGGATGTCGGCGATCTTGCCGATCTCGGGCATGCGCGACGGGCTTTCGACGGTGATCACCGAACCATCGCGCTGCTCGACTTCGTACACCACCGACGGCGCGGTGGTGATGATGTCCATGTCGAACTCGCGCTCAAGGCGTTCCTGCACGATCTCCATGTGCAGAAGGCCGAGGAAGCCGCAGCGAAAGCCGAAGCCCAGCGCCTGCGACACTTCGGGTTCGAACATCAGCGCGGCGTCGTTAAGCTTGAGCTTGTCGAGCGAATCGCGCAGTTGGTCGTATTCGGAGCTTTCCACCGGATACAGCCCGGCGAACACCTGCGGCTTCACTTCCTTGAAGCCGGGCAATGCGGTGGCGGCCGGCTTGTTGACCAGCGTGACCGTATCGCCGACCTTGGCGTCTTCGAGCTGCTTGATGCCGGCGATGATGAAGCCCACCTCGCCCGCCGACAGATGCGGACGCTGCTGCGACTTCGGCGTGAACACGCCGGTCTGCTCGCACAGGTGGGTGGCGCCGGAGGCCATCAGCAGGATCTTGTCCTTGGGCTTGAGCACGCCATTGACGATGCGCACCAGCATCACCACGCCCACGTAGTTGTCGAACCACGAGTCGA
>JBEBOQ010000062.1:0-29412 GCA_040396375.1 Achromobacter xylosoxidans | reverse complement strand
CCGCCGCTGGGCACGGTGTCGCAGTGCGAGCCGGTGGCGATGGGTTTGTTCGCCGGGTTGCGGCCGGCGCGGATGCCGATCAGGTTGCCGCCGGCATCCACGCGGGTGGTCAGGCCTGCGGCTTCGAATTCGCTGCGCAGCCAGGCGCGCGCTTGCAGGAACAGCGGCGAAAACGCACGGCGGGTCCAGGGCTGGTCGGGCAGGGTGAAGCGCGACAGGGTTTCAACGCGGGACCACAGGCGCTCGGCGTTCAGGGGCGGAAAAGGCTGGGACATGACGCGGCCTTCAAGCATGACGCGGACGCAGGAAGCGGCCGTCGCCTTGCTGGTTGACGATGCGCTGGCCGTCGTAGACCTGTTGGCCGCGGCACCAGGTGCCGGCGACACGCACGGTGAATTCGCGCCCTTCGAAGGAACTCCAGTGCACGGCCGACAGGCTGCCGGACGGGTCGAAGGCGTAGCGTTCCGGGGTCAGGATGACGATGTCGGCGTCCTTGCCGACGTCCAGCGTGCCCTTGCGGTCGTCCAGCAGGAAGTGGCGCGCGGGGTTGTCGCACAGTTGGCGTACCACCATCGACGGCGAGATGCCGTGTTCCTCGCAACCGGTCCAGAAGGCCGGCAGCAGCGTTTCCAGGCCCGGGCCGCCGGACGAGTTCTTGAAGACGTTGGGGTTCTGCTTGCGCTCCAGGCCCCAGCTGACGTGATCCGACGACACGAAGGTGCATTCGTCGTTGGCGATGTGGGTCCACAGCAGGTCGACCTCGGCCTTGGGGCGGATCGGCGGGTAATGCTTGGTCTTGGCGCCGAAGCGGCGCGTGTGTTCCTCGTGGTTCAGCATCAGGTACTGCACGCAGGTCTCGATGCTGGCGCGGTGGCCGTTGCGGCGGTACATGTTGCAGATCTCGAAGCCGCGCGAGGTCGACACGTGCACCGCGTGGGCGCGGGCGCCGGTCTCGGCGCCGATCTCGTAGATCAGCGCGGTGGCCAGGTTCTCGATCAGGGGCGTATGGGCGCGCATGAAGGCGTCCCAGCCGGTGTCGTCGGCCTCGATCAGGCGGGCGATGTTCTTGCGCGTCATCTCCTGCATCTGGTTGTGCACGCCGCACACCAGGCCGGACGGCGCGATCAGGCGGAAAGCCTCGTACAGGTCGTCTTCCTCGATACGCGGGAAGCGGCCGGGGGTGGCTTCGAAGGTGGAGAACTTGAAGGCACAGACGCCGCCTTCGATCAGGCCGGCGGCGGCCGCCAGGCCGTGCTCCTTGTTCAGGGTGCCGAACAGCGCCACGTCGACGTGGCAGTCGCGCTCGACCTCGGCGATCTTGGCGTCCAGGTGCGGGCGCGAGGCGACCGGTTCGGGATCGTCGTAGGGCATGTCGACCATGACCGTGACGCCGCCGGCGGCGGCGGCGCGCGAGGCCCAGCCCAGGCCTTCCTGGTTGGCCTGGCTGCCGGAATGCACCTGGCCGTCGACCACGCCGGGGATGATCCACTGCCCGCTGGCGTCGACGCTGTCGCGCGCCGTGGGGGCCGCGCCGGCGCCGCGCGCGGCGATTCTGCCGTCCCGCACGGCCAGCCAGCCGTTTTCCACGATGCCGTGCGGATCGACGATATTGCCGCGCACCACCCAATCGAAATCGCTCATGACCACTTCCATTCAGACTAAGGATTGAAGGGCAGTGTAGTAACCGCTGTTCAAAACGTCTTATGCTTATATGTACGTAGGAATTAACATCAGGTTAAGCATATGAAATTGAATCTGCGGCAGATCGAGGTGTTCCGCGCCATCATGATCAGCGGCTCTATCAGCGGTGCGTCCAAGCTGCTGTTTGTGTCGCAGCCCGCGGTCAGCCGGTTGATTGCCTACACCGAGCAGCGCCTGGGCTTGATGCTGTTCGAACGCATCAAGGGCCGGCTGTATCCCACGCCGGAAGCGCGGCGGTTGTTCGTGGAGGTGACCGCGCTCTATCAGAACGTGCAGCGGGTGAACGAAGTGGCCGACAACCTGGCCGAGAACCGCGAGGGCCAGTTGCGGCTGTCCTGTAGCCCCAGCCTGGGCCAGTCGCTGCTGCCGCGCGCCATCGCGCGCTTTCGCCGCCAGTTCCCGGAAATTCGCATCGTGCTGCAGACGCTGATTCCGGCAGTGATGGAGCAGTCCATCCTGACCCAGCAGGTCGAGCTGGGGGTCGCCTACATGCCGGTAAACCACCCCAGCCTGGCCACCCGGCCGCTGTACGAAAACAAGATCGTGGCGGTGCTGCCGGCCGGCCATCCGCTGGCCTCGCGCCGCAAGGTCACGGCGGCCGAGCTGGCGCGTGAACCGCTGATCGGCTATAGCGCCGACATCCCGTTCGGCATGCTGGTGCACAAGCTGTTCGGCGCGGAAGACGCCCAGCCGGAACCGCGTATCGAGGTCCAGCAGGCGCACGTGGCCTGCGCGCTGGTGCAGGCTGGCGCCGGGGTGGCGCTGGTGGATGAGATCACCGTGGCCGGCCCCATCTGGTCCGACGTGGTCACCGTGCCGATCGCCGATACGGTCCATGCGCCCGTCAATGTGTTCCACCTGCAATTGCAGCCGCTGTCGCGTCTGGCGCAGGCGTTCATTGATGTGCTGCTCAAGCTGGACCAGCCCGAGAAGGCCTGAATCCCACGGATACCACGCCTGGGGATATCCCTAGGTGCCATCCGTGGCCCGGACGCGCCCCACTCTGAGCGCGGCCATCGATTAACTCAATGTTATGCACAAGGCATAAAAGGTAATACGACATTAAGCAGATTGATTCCTATGATTCCTCCGATTCTCCAGCGCGTTGTCGTCGCTGGAATGGCTAAACCGTTATCGGGAAAGGAAGGGCGAAATGGGAAGAATCTTGACGATGCAAGACGTCGAAGCCGCGGTCAGGGGCGGCTCGGTATTCGCCTGTGGTGGCGGCGGTTGGGCCGAGCACGGCCGCGAACTGGGTGCATTGGCCGTGAC
This sequence comes from Achromobacter xylosoxidans, assembly GCA_040396375.1. GTDB lineage: Bacteria > Pseudomonadota > Gammaproteobacteria > Burkholderiales > Burkholderiaceae_B > Achromobacter > Achromobacter xylosoxidans_D. Next base: position 26,439 of record JBEBOQ010000062.1, on the reverse strand, counting down.
CATCGGCCGACCCGAATTGGTTTCGATGGACGAAGTGCCCGACGATGCCTGGATCGCCACCGCCGCCGCGATCGGCGCGCCGGGCGGCCTGACCGATTGGCAGATGCTGGGCATCGACTACGTCAAGGCCGCCGAGCGGCTGCAGGACGCGCTGGGCGAACGCCTGTACGGGCTGATCATCGGCCAGAACGGCATGTCCAGCACGCTCAACGGCTGGCTGCCTTCCGCGGTGCTGGGCACCAAGGTGGTGGACGCGGTGGGCGATATCCGCGCCCATCCCACGGGCGACATGGGGTCGCTGGGCCTGGCGGGCAGCCCCGAACCCATGATCCAGTGCGCCGTGGGCGGTAACCGCGCCAACAACGCCTATATGGAACTGACCATACGCGGCGCTACCGGCAAGGTATCGCCGGTGCTGCGCCGCGCCGCCGACATGGCCGGCGGCTTCATCGCCAGTTGCCGCAACCCGATCCGCGCGTCGTACGTGCGGCGCCACGCCGCGCTGGGCGGCATCAGCCGCGCGCTGGCGCTGGGCGAAGCCATCCTGGCGGCGCAGCCCAAGGGCGGCAGCGCCGTGATCGACGCCATCTGCAAGGCCACGCAGGGCGAGATCATCGGTTCCGGCAAGGTGGTGCGCAACACGCTCAAGTACACCGAGGAAGCCTTCGACATCGGCACGGTCGAGATCGGCGAAGGCGCGGGCAAGCGCGTCATCCACGTCATGAACGAGCACATGGCCGTGACCGACGCGCAGGGCGAGCGCATCGCCTGCTATCCGGACGTCATCACCACGCTGGACGCCGACGGCAATCCGGTCAGCGCCGGCAAGCTGCGCGAGGGCCTGCAGGTGTCCATCCTGCACGTGTCCAAGCAGCACATCCCGCTGTCCTCCAGCGTCACCGACGCGTCGGTCTACCCCATCGTCGAGAAGGCGCTGGGCATGGATTTCACCGGCTACGCGCTGGGTCGCGCGTTGGATCGTTGAGGGGGCAGCGATGAAACGTGAATTCAAGGTGCCGGGCGGCGCCACGCTGCGTTGCAAGGGCTGGCGCCAGGAAGCGCTGCTGCGCCTGTTGGAGAACGTGCTGGCGGTGGGCGAGGATCCCGCCAACCTGGTGGTGTACGCGGCGCTGGGCCGCGCCGCGCGCGACTGGCCGTCGCACGACGCCATCGTGCGCGCGCTGACGACGCTGGAAGAGGACCAGACCCTGATCGTGCAGTCCGGCAAGCCCATCGGCGTGCTGCGCACCCATCCGCAGGCGCCGATCGTGATCATGGCCAACTGCAATATGGTGGGGCAGTGGGCGCATGCCGAGAACTTCTACCGCATGCAGGACGACAACCTGATCTGCTGGGGCGGCCTGACCGCCGGCGACTGGCAGTACATCGGCTCGCAGGGTGTGATCCAGGGCACCTACGAGATCTTCTCGCGCATCGCCGAGCGCCATTTCGACAACGACCTGCGCGGCCGCTTCATCCTGACGGCGGGCATGGGCGGCATGGGAGGCGCCCAGCCGCTGGCGGGCCGCATGGCCAACGCCGCCATCCTGACGGTCGAGATCGATCCGGAACGCATCGAGAAACGCATCAAGGCCGGCTTCCTGGAGCGCCGTGCCGACTCGCTGGACGAGGCGCTGGCGCTGATCCGCGACGCGCAGGCGGCGCGCCGTCCGCTGTCGGTGGGCCTGCTCGGCAATGCCGCCGACGTGTATCCCGAGATCCTGGCGCGCGGCATCGTGCCCGACATCGTCACCGACCAGACCTCGGCGCATGACCTGGTCTACGGCTACGTGCCGGCCGGCCACACGCTGGAGCAGGTGGCGCGCATGCGCCGCGACGACATGGCCGGCCTGATGGACGCCAGCCGCCGCTCGATCGTGCGCCACGTCACCGCGATGCTGGGCTTCAAGGATCGCGGCGCGGTGGTGTTCGACAACGGCAACCTGATCCGCACCCATGCGAAGCAGGGCGGCGTCGAGCGCGCCTTCGAGATCCCGGTGTTCACCGAGGCCTTCCTGCGCCCGCTGTTCGCGCGCGCCATCGGCCCGTTCCGCTGGATCGCGCTGTCCAACAACCCCGATGACATCCGCAAGATCGACGATTTCCTGCTGCGGCGCTTCCCCGACAACCTGATCGTGTCCAACTGGATCCGGCTGGCGCGCGAGTCGGTGCCGTTCGAGGGCCTGCCCGCGCGCATCGCCTGGCTCGGCCATGGCGAGCGCACCGAGCTGGCGCTGGAAGTGAACCGCATGGTGCGCGCCGGCATCCTGGCCGCGCCGGTGGCCTTCACCCGCGACCACCTGGACGCCGGCGCCATGGCGCATCCGAACATCATGACCGAGAACATGCGCGACGGCTCCGACGCCATCGCCGACTGGCCGCTGCTGAACGCGATGATCAACTGTTCGTCCAGCGCCGACCTGGTGGCGATCCACTCGGGCGGCGGCGGCTACAGCGGCTATATGACCAGCGCCGGCGTGACGGTGGTGGCCGATGGCACCGACGCGGCGGCGCAGCGCCTGTCGCTGTCGCTGACCAACGACACCGCCAGCGGCGTGCTGCGCTATGCCGACGCCGGCTACGAAGAGGCGCTGGACGAAGTGGGCAGGAAGGGTATCGACCGTATCGACACGACGGCGACGCAGGTTTGAAAGGCAATACATAACAGCCCCGGATACGGGGCGAATCAACGGGAACGTCAATGAAAAACATCGCAATCAACCCGGGCGCGGGGATGGTGGGGGGCAATGCCGCCCACGCGGGCGCCGACGAGCACAAGGGCGCCAAGAAGGCGGTCATCGCCGCTTCCATCGGCAACGCCCTGGAGTGGTACGACTTTTCGGTCTACGCGCTGTTCGCGGTGTACATCGGGCAGAACTTCTTCCACAACGAAGATCCGACGGTGCAGCTGATGGCCTCGTTCCTGGCCTTCGGGCTGGGCTTCGTGGTGCGGCCCCTGGGCGCGCTGATGCTGGGGGCGTACGGCGACCGCGCCGGCCGCAAGGCCGCGCTGACGCTGACCATCATGCTGATGGCGCTGGGCACGCTGCTGATCGCCATCGCGCCGCCGTACGCCGCCATCGGCGTGGGCGCGCCCCTGCTGATCGTCTGCGGCCGCATGCTGCAGGGGTTCTCGGCCGGCGGCGAAGTGGGCGGCGCCACCGCCTTCCTGGTCGAGCATGCGCCGGCCGGCAAGCGCGGCCAGTATGCGTCGTGGCTGCAGGCCAGCATGGGCATCTCCAACCTGCTGGGCGCGCTGGTCGCCACGCTGGTGACCACGCTGCTGACCGAAGACCAGGTGGGCGAGTGGGGCTGGCGCATTCCGTTCATCGTCGGCCTGTCGATCGCGCCGGTGGGCCTGTGGATGCGCCGCACGCTCGACGAGACGCCGCATTTCCGCGAAGAGCAGCAGCGCCAGGCCGCCAGCGGCAAGCCCGTCAAGGCGCCGCTCTTGAGCGTGCTGCGCGACTATCCGCGCGAGCTGTTCACCGGCCTGTGCATGTCGGTGCTGTGGGCCATCGGCCCGTACGCGCTGATCATCTTCATGCCGATCTACGTGCAAAAGAGCATGGGCTTCACCAGCTCGCAGGCCTTCCTGGGCGCGCTGATCGGCAACCTGTTCCTGATCGGCGGCTGCTTCTTCTCGGGCACCCTGTCCGACCGCTATGGCCGTCGCACCGTGTTGCGGGCCTCGGCGCTGTTGCTGCTGATCGCGGTGTATCCGCTGATGATGTGGCTGCAGGCCAACCACACCCAGTTCGCGCTGATCGTGGTGCAGTCGTCGTTCTGCCTGCTGGTGGCGCTGTACGTCGGCACCGCGCCGTCGGCGCTGTCGGAGGTGTTCCCGACGGCGGTGCGCTCGTCCGGCATGTCCCTGGCCTACAACACCGCGGTGACGGTGCTGGGCGGCTTCGCGCCGGCCATCCTGACCTGGATTTCGTACACCACCGGCGTGTCCTTCGCGCCGGCGCTGTATGTCATGGGGGCGTGCGTGGTGGCGCTGGTGGCGTTGACCGTGCTGCCGCAGAGCCGTCATGTCTGACGGACTCTTGGATCAGGGGCGGCAGCCGGCGCGCGGCGGACCGGGCGCGTGGCGCCGGTTTGGCAGGCCCGCCGCAGCGCTGATCCTGGCGGTCCTGGGGCCGGCCGCGGCGCTGGCGGCTCCCGCCGCGGCGCCGCCCGCTGCATCGCCCGCATCGGCAGCCGCTTCCGGTACCGAGCTGGTGCTGTTGGGCGTGGCCGGCGGTCCCACCTGGTATGGCGCCGATTCGCCCCACGGGATTTCGTCGGCGCTGGTGGTGAACGGCAAAGCCTATATCGTGGACATGGGGTCAGGCGCCTATCGGCAACTGCGCCGCGCGGGCATCAAGCCCGGCGCGGAGCAAGCGGTATTCCTGACTCACCTGCATACCGACCACATCATCGACCTGGCCAGTCTGCTGATGTACGACCCTAGCGCGCGGCGTCGCGCCAAGGCGTCGTTGCAGATCGTCGGGCCGGGCCGGCGCGGCGTGCTGCCGCCGCTGGCAGCAGGCCTGACCGGCGATCCGGTGATCCATGCCGAGAACCCGGGCGCGGGCACGGTGGACCTGGTGAATTCGGTGGTGGCCGGCATGTCGGCCGATCTGAACATCCGCGTGCGCAGCGAGGGCGTGCCGGATGTGCGTGGCTTTTTCCAGGCGCACGATATTCCGGTGCCGACGGGCGTGGTGCGCGATCCCAACACGGACCCGGCGCCGCCCATGGAACCGTTTGAGGTCTGGCACGACGAACATGTGACCGTCAGCGCGATCCTGGTGCCGCACGGGCTGGTGTATCCCAATTTCGCCTACCGCTTCGATACTGCGGCGGGTTCGGTGGTGTTCTCGGGCGATACGGCAGTCAGCCCCAACCTGGTGCGGCTGGCGCGCGGCGCGGACATCCTGGTGCACGAGGCCATCGATCCGGCCTGGGTCGACCACATTGTCGGGCCCAAGCCCTGGGACGCCCGCCAGCAGGCGCTGTCCAGGCAACTGCTGGAAGCGCACACCACGCCGCAGCGGGCGGGCGAGGCAGCGACCCAAGCCAGTGTCAAGACGTTGGTGCTGTCGCATCTGGTGCCGGGCGACGCGCCGGCCGCGCATTGGCTGCTCGCGCAAGACACCTTCAAGGGGACGGTGGTGCTGGGGCAGGACCTGATGCGCATTCCCTTGAAGCAGGTAGCGAAACAACCTTGAGCGGAGAAGGCGGGATGGCTTTTTTTCATGGGGTGTTGAATGTTCCGGCGGGGCGCGGTTGGGGCGGGTTGCCGCGGGCCGCGACGCTGGCGCTACTGGTCTGCGGCGGAGGCGCCGCACCGGCTGCGTCGATGGCCTCGGCCACACCGGCCGCGTCGACTGCCGTGGCAGCAGCGACCACAGCGGCTAAATCAGCCGCCGATTGCGCCGTTACCCTCGACGGCCGATCGTTAACTGCCGCACAGGTGCTGGCGGTGGCGCGGCAGGACTGCGCCGTGGCCATCGCGCCAGAAGCCGCCCAGCGCGCTGGCCGCGCCTATGACCTGCTGCTGGCCTATGCGCGGCAGGACAAACCGGTGTATGGACTGAACCGGGGCGTGGGCCTGAACAAGGACCAGACGATTTTTCAGGGTGGCGAGATCTCGCCCGAGGTACGGCGCCTGTCCGAGCAGTTCAACCGCAACCTGCTGCATTCCCACAGTGCGGCCTACGGCGCCGAAGCGCCGCGCGACGTCACCCGCGCCGCCATGCTGATCCGCCTGAACACCGCGCTGTTCGGCGGCTCGGGCATGCAGCCGGCGGTGCTGGATCAGTACGCCGCCTTCCTGAACCGTGACGTGACGCCGGTGATGCTGGGCGAGGGCTCGGTCGGCCAGGCGGACATCACCATCCTGCCGCAGATCGGGTTGGTCATGATGGGCGAGGGCGAGGCCTACCGGGGCGGGCGCCGCATGGGCGCGGCGCAGGCGCTGCGCGAGGCGGGCCTGTCGGCGGTGCGGCCGTTCGGCAAGGATGCGTTGTCGATGGTCAGCTCCAATGCCTATGGCGCCGCGGTGGCGGTGCTGGCGGCGCATGACGCGCGGGCGCTGGTGGCCCAGGCCGACGCGGTGGCCGCGCTGTCGCTCGAAGGGCTGGACGGCAACCTGGCGCCGCTCTTGGCGCCGGTGCAGTCGCAGCGGCCCTATGCCGGCCAACGCCAGACCGCCGACCGCATGCTGTGGCTGCTGCGCGGCAGCGCGTTGTGGAAGCGGGATGCGCAGCGGCCCTTGCAGGACCCGCTCAGTTTCCGCACCGTCAGCCAGGTGCACGGCGCGGCGCGCGACATGCTGGCGCTACTGGATGGCCAGTTGCAGGTGCAGATCAACAGTTCGGACGACAACCCGACCGTGGTGCTGGACGCCGTTCCCACGCCAGGTGCGCAGGACTACGAGGCCCAGTATTTCGTGACCGACGGGCCGGTGCGCGGCGCGGTCATGCCCAGCGCCGGCTTTGATCCCAGCGCCTGGGTGCTGCCGTTGCAGGGCGTGAGCGTGGCGCTGTCGCAGGTGGCGCAGTTGTCGGCGCAGCGCACGTTGCGCCTGACTGACCCAGCTTTCACCAGGTTGCCGCGTTTTCTCAGCCCGGGCCAGGGTGCCATCGGCTATGGGCCGATCCAGAAGACAGTATCGGCGCTGGCCGCCGATGCAAGGGCCTTGTCCGGCCCGGTTGTGACCGATGTGCAGGCGCAAGCCGGCAACATTGAAGACGTGGGCACCAATGCCCCGCTGACCGGGCTGCGGGTGACCGGGCAGGTCGCCGCGCTGACCCGTTTGCTGGCCGTGGAGTTGATGCACGGGGCCCAGGCCGTGGACCTGCGCTACCCGAAGGCGGCGGCGGCGGCCTTGGGGCAGGGCACCGCGGTGCTGTGGCGGGATTTCCGCAAGCAGGTGCCGTATATGGCCGAAGACCGCCGCAACGACACCGACATCATCGCGGCGACGGGATTCGTGCGGCAAAGTCTGGCCGGGCAACCCGCCTGGGCGCGGGGCGAAGCGGCGCCCTGAGTCACGCGCGGCGCGGGCAGCCCGCCTGCAACGGGGCCTGCCGGCCCACCGTCTTCCCAGCCTTGCGGACCAGCCTTGCTGGCGCCGGCAGGTCACCCCGCTCCGTGGAACGATCTGTTGCGCGCCAGCCGTCTACCCGGCGGTCGCCGGACGCTTGCCAAGGGGGCGATTTGCGTTAAATTTGCGCGACGCCCCGTAGGCGGCGGCCCGCCGCCGCCTACGCCGCCACCGCGTCCCCTATCGCCACCCCGGATCTCCAGGAGCTCCTTCGCATGTCTTCCCTAGACTCGTTCGCCATCACCAAGAAATGGCCTGCCCAGCACCCCGACCGCATCCAGCTCTATTCGCTGCCCACGCCCAACGGCGTGAAGGTGTCGATCCTGCTGGAAGAACTGGGCCTGCCCTATGAGCCGCACAAGGTCAGCTTCGATACCCAGGACCAGTTTTCGCCGGAATTCCTGTCGCTGAGCCCGAACAACAAGATCCCGGCGATCCTGGATCCGAACGGTCCTGACGGCAAGCCGCTGGCGCTGTTCGAGTCGGGCGCCATCCTGATCTACCTGGCCAGCAAGACCGGCAAGTTCATTCCCGCCGACACCGCTGGCCGCTACGAGACGCTGCAGTGGGTGATGTTCCAGATGGGCGGCATCGGTCCGATGTTCGGCCAACTGGGCTTTTTCCATAAGTTCGCCGGCAAGGACTACGAGGACAAGCGCCCGCGCGACCGCTACGTGGCCGAGTCCAAGCGCCTGTTGGGCGTGCTGGACAAACGCCTGGAAGGCCGCGACTGGGTCATGGGCGACCAATACACCATCGCCGACATCGCGATCCTGCCGTGGGTGCGCAACCTGATCGGCTTCTATGGCGCCGGCGACCTGGTCGAGTTCTCGCAGTTCAAGAACGTTGCCCGCGTGCTGGAAGCCTTAGTGGCGCGTCCGGCGGTGGTGAAAGGTCTGACGATTCCGGGTTGAGTGCAAGAGCCACCGGATTACGAGGCCCCTTCGGGGGCCTTCGCTTTTTCCAGAGCCATCAATGCCGCGGCGGGCCGCTATCCGTGACGGCCATTTGCGCACGATCAAACAAGCCCGATACTTTCATGCTTTTCAGTCATATGCTTATTACCAAAAGGCGTAAGCTGCCCTCATAAGCTGGACAACGCTGTACGAACACCCGACGTGCGCGCTTGCCGGCGCGCAACGGAGGGTCAGATGAAGAAGTTCGGGATCAAGGCGGTGGTGGCGCTGCTGGTATTGGCCGGTGGCGCCATTGGCGGCGCCCAGGTGCTTACCGCCCATCGCAAGACGGAGTCGACGGCTACCGTCGATCCGAAGGACAGGCGCCTGGCCGAGGCTGGCGCTTATATCGCGCGCACGGCCGACTGTGTGGCCTGTCATAGCGTGCCGGGCGACAAGCCCTTTGCAGGCGGTCTGGCAATGCAGACGCCGGTCGGCACGATCTATTCGTCCAACATCACGCCCGACAAAACGGCAGGCATCGGCGCCTATAGCTACGCCGATTTCAAGAACGCCGTGCAGTACGGCATCCGCAAGGACGGCACGCCGCTCTATCCGGCCATGCCGTATCCGTCATACGCCATCATGCCCGACGCCGACGTGCAGGCGTTGTACGCGTACTTCATGGCCGATGTCCAATCCGACAGCAAGCCTAGTGCGGATTCCACCATTCCATGGCCGCTGAACATGCGTTGGCCGATGGCGTGGTGGCAGGCGCTGTTTGCGGGCAAGCGCCAGTTCGCGGCGCCGGCCGGCGCCGACGAGAAGCTGGCGCGCGGCGCCTATCTGGTGGAAGGGCCGGGGCATTGCGGCGCCTGCCATACGCCGCGTGGTCTGGCCTACCAGGAAAAGGCGCTGTCCATGGCGGACGGTGACGCCTTCCTGTCGGGCGCGGTGATCGACGGCTGGCGCGCCAAGAGCCTGCGCGGCGAGGCCCAGGGCCTGCAGTCCTGGAGCGCCGCCGACATCGCCCTGTTCCTGAAGACGGGCCGCACCGACAAGGTGGCGGCATTTGGCGCCATGGCCGACGTGGTGGAACACAGCACGCGCTATTTCACTGACGACGACTTGGCCAGCATCGCGACCTACCTGAAGCAATTGCCGCCGGTGCAGGGCAAGCTGCCGGTGTTCGCCGCCAAGGCGGACAACACCACCGCGGCGCTGCTTGACGGCCGCTACGACTCGCGTGGCGCGGTGATCTACATGGAGCAATGCGTGGTCTGCCACCGCGCCGATGGCCAGGGCATGCCGCGCATTTTCCCGGCGCTGGCCGGCAACTCGGCGGTGTTTGCACAGAACCCGCAGTCCATCATCCAGATCACCCTGGAAGGCGGCAAGATGCCCGGCAACGACCACGACGCGATGGCCTTTGCGATGCCCGGGTTCAATCACCTGAACGATCAGGACATCACCGACGTCATCAATTTCATCCGCACGGCCTGGACCAACCATGCGCCGGCCATTGGGGGCGGGGACGTCGCGCATATCCGCGGCTTCCTGGCGAGCAAGAAACCGAACATCGTGTCGGGAGGCAAGCATGAGTAGCATGTACAAGATCGCCGCCGCGTTGGCGCTGGTGGCAGCGACCGGCGGCGGCATGGCCGTGATGGCGGCGCAGGACGCGCCGCACGCCACGGGCGGCAAGACCTTCGCGGTGCTGGACAAGGACGGCAAGCGGCTGGCGGACTACACCATCCCGTCCGACACGGAGATCGCCAAGCAACCGAATGCCGACCAGATCAACTACGGCAAGCGGCTGCTCAACGAAACGCGTCGCCTGTTGCCGCAGAACACGGGCGCCAGCATGAACTGCAACAGCTGTCATGTGCAGCAAGGCAAGAAGCCGCTGGGCGCGCCGTACATCAACACGGTCAATTCGTTCCCGCAGTTCAATCCACGCGCCAACCGCGTGGTGACGCTGGAAGACCGCATCAACGGTTGTTTCATGCGGTCGATGAACGGCAAGCCGCTGGACAAGACGTCGCCGGAAATGCAGGCGATGGTGGCCTACATGAAGTGGCTGGCGCAGGACGTGCCGCACGGCGCCAAGGTGCAGATCGAGAACGCCTGGCCCATCGACACCAAGCTGGTCGGCGACCCGGTGCGCGGCAAAGGCTTGTATGCGGCGCAGTGCGCCGCCTGCCACGGCGCCAATGGCGAAGGCAAGAAGGACCGCGCGGGCGACATCGTGTTCCCGCCGTTGTGGGGCGATGAGTCATTCAACATTGGCGCCGGGTTGGCGCGGACCTACAAGGCCGCCGCCTTCATCCGCAACAGCATGCCGATGGGGGTGAACACCCACGGCACCTGGGGCGAGGGCGGTGTGTTGTCGGACCAGGACGCGGTGGACGTGGCGGAATACTTCACCCATATGCCGCGCCCGGATTTCCCCGGCAAGGAAAAAGACTGGCCGAACGGGAAGAAACCCAAGGACGCGCGTTACTGAGCTGGGGGCGTGCCTGCCGTAGCGGATGGCCCTGCGGCGGGCGAACCTGAGGCAGGCGCCCCTGCGCGCCGCTCCGCCCTACAATCGTTCGATCTTCACTTCTGATCGCCCGGCCCGCCATGGAACTGCGCCAGCTTCGTTATTTCGTCCGCGTCGTCGAAGCCGGCAGCATCGGTCGCGCGGCCGCGTCCCTGGATATGGTGACGTCGGCGCTCAGCCAGCAGATCAGTCGCCTGGAAGGCGAGCTGGCCACGCGCCTGCTTCAGCGCAGCGCCAGCGGCGTGGTGCCCACGGACGCGGGGTTGGCGTTCTTTCGCCAGGCGCAATTGGCGCTGCGTCATGCGGACGATGCCGTGCGCGCCGCGCAGCAGGCCAGGCTGGCCGGCCACGTCAGCGTGGGCTTGTCATCCACCACCGCCGCCATCCTGGGCGCGCCGTTCGTGCTGGCCATGAACCAGCGCTATCCGGACATCCGCCTGCATCTGGTCGAGGCGCTGTCGGGCCACCTGGCCGACATGCTCAACGGCCGCTTGCTGGATCTGGCCATCGTGTTCCACGCCGAGGCGGCGCGCCGCTGGAGCGTGATGCCGCTGCTGGACGAACCGCTGTACCTGTGTGCGGGGCGAGGCATGCCCGGTCTGCCGGCAGGGCCCACCACCCGCCTGGAACACATCGCCGACCTGCCGCTGGTGTTGCCCAGCGGCCGCCACGGGTTACGCGCCTCGGTCAACCATGCGTTCCAGAAGCTGGGCCTGGCGCCGCGGGTGGTGGCCGAGGTCGACGGCTTGTCGCTGCTGATGGACGTGGTGCAACTGGGCTACGCCGCCACCATCCAGCCCAGCTCCGCCACGGCCCGCATCGCGCCCGGCCAGTTGGCCATGGCGCGCATTGACGACGCCGATCTGTTCCGCCCCAATCTGCTGGCCAGCCTGTCCGACGACGAGCTGTCGCCCGCGGCGTTGGCCGCGCGACTGGTGCTGGCCGACGTGTCGCGCACGCTGGCGCGCGACGGCACCTGGGCGGTGACGACTCTTCACGAATCATGAAGACCCGTTGACGCCGCGCTGATATCGCGGTGCGTGGCACCGGCCTACAGTCCATTCCTTGATACGGGAATGATGGCATGGTCGACGTCTTGGTGGTGGGAGGGGGCAACGCGGCGTTGTGCGCGGCCCTGATGGCGCGCGAGGCGGGCGCCAGCGTGTTGCTGCTGGAAGCCGCGCCGCGCGAATGGCGCGGCGGCAATTCGCAGCACACGCGCAATCTGCGCTGCATGCACGATGCGCCGCAGGATGTGCTGATCGACGCCTATCCCGAAGAGGAATACTGGCAAGACTTGCAGAAAGTCACGGGTGGCCAGACCGACGAGCGCCTGGCACGGCTGGTGATCCGTGAATCGTCCACCTGTCGCGACTGGATGCGGCGGCACGGTGTGAATTTCCAGCCGCCGTTGTCGGGTGCACTGCACGTGGCCCGTACCAACGCGTTCTTCATGGGCGGCGGCAAGGCGTTGGTGAACGCCTATTACCGCAGCGCCGAAGCCCTGGGCGTGCAGGTGCGCTACGACGCACCGGTGGACGCCTTGGAACTGGAAGACGGCCGCTTCAAGGCTGCACGCATCGGCAATGAGCGTATCGAGGCGCGCGCCTGCGTGCTGGCGGCCGGCGGCTTTGAGTCCAACCGTGAATGGCTGCGCGAGGCCTGGGGCCAGAACGAGCGCGGCGAGTGGCCGGCCGACAACTTCCTGATCCGTGGCACGCGCTTCAACCAGGGCGTGTTGCTCAAGTTCATGCTGGATGCGGGCGCGGACCGCATCGGCGACCCGTCGCAATCGCATTGCGTGGCGATCGACGCCCGCGCGCCGTTGTATGACGGCGGCATCTGCACGCGCATCGACTGCGTGTCGCTGGGCGTGGTGGTCAACCGCGATGCGCAACGCTTCTATGACGAAGGCGAGGATTTCTGGCCCAAGCGCTATGCGATCTGGGGCCGCCTGACGGCGATGCAGCCGGGGCAGATCGCCTATTCCATCATCGACGCCAAGGCCATCGGCCGTTTCATGCCGCCGGTGTTTCCGGGCGTCACGGCGGACACGTTGCCCGAGTTGGGGCAACGACTGGGCCTGGACCCGCTGGCGTTCGAGCGCACGGTGCTCGACTACAACCAGGCCTGTCGCGTCGGCAAGTTTGACCACACCGCGCTGGACGACTGTCATACCGAAGGCTTGACGCCTGCCAAGACGCACTGGGCCCGGCCCATCGATACCGCGCCGTTCTACGGCTACGCGCTGCGCCCCGGCATCACGTTTACCTACCTGGGCCTGAAAGTGGACGAGACCGCCGCCGTCCGCTTTAACGGCAGGCCGAGCGACAACCTGTTCGTGGCCGGCGAGATGATGGCCGGCAATGTGCTGGGCAAGGGCTATACGGCAGGAGTGGGCATGTCCATCGGCACCGCGTTCGGCCGCATCGCCGGCACCCGCGCCGCAGCCGCCGCGCGCCGCACCCATTCTGAAGGAGCCCGCCATGCGGCAGCTTGAAGCCCTGGCCCAAGAGGCCCAGTCATTCCAGGGCGCCAAGCCGGCGCTGGCCGAACAAGTCGTGCAATGGCATGGACGCGGCGCCAGGCCCGCTGCGGTGGCGACGCCGTCGCCCGCGGCGCTCAGCGGTGACGAGGCCGAGGTGGCCCGCGTCATGCAGATCTGCAACGCCTGCCGCTATTGCGAGGGGTTCTGCGCGGTGTTTCCGGCCATGACCCGGCGCCTGGAATTCGGCAAGGCCGACCTGAACTATCTGGCCAACCTGTGCCACAACTGCGGCGCCTGTTTGCACGCCTGCCAGTACGCGCCGCCGCACGAGTTTGCGGTGAACGTGCCGCAGGCCATGGCCAAGGTCCGCCTGCAAACCTATACCGACTACGCGTGGCCGGCTGCGTTGGGCCAGCTGTACCGGCGCAACGGGTTGACGTTGTCGCTGGCGTCGGCGTTCGGTCTGGCGCTGTTCCTGGCGCTGGCGGCGTGGTTGACCGGCAGCCTGTGGCACGCGCCGATGGCGGGCAATTTCTACGCGGTGTTTCCGCACAACACGTTGGCGTTGATGTTCGGCGCGGTGTTCGGCTTTTCGATGCTGGCGCTGGGCGTGGGCGTGGCGAAGTTCTGGCGCGATGTCAGTCCGGGGGCAGCCAGCGGTGCGGCGGTGGCCGAAGCCGCGCACGATGCGCTGCGGCTGCGCTATCTGGATGGCGGCCACGGCAAGGGCTGCAACAACGCCGATGATGCGTTCACGTTGTGGCGCCGGCGCTTTCACCACTTCACGTTCTACGGCTTCATGCTGTGCTTTGCGGCCACCGGCGTGGCCACGCTCTATCACTACCTGCTGGGGCAACCTGCGCCGTATCCATTCTGGAGCGCACCCGTGCTGCTTGGCACGGTGGGCGGCATCGGCCTGCTGATCGGGCCGGCGGGGTTGCTATGGCTGAATTTGAAACGTCATCCGCGGCAGGGCGACGCGGCGCAAAAGCCAATGGATCGCGGCTTCATCGCGCTGCTGTTCCTGACCAGCGCCACAGGCTTGGCGCTGCTGGCCGGCCGCGATACCGGCGCCATGGCGCTGCTGCTGGCGGTGCACCTGGGCGTGGTGATGGCGCTGTTCCTGACGCTGCCCTACGGCAAGTTCGCGCACGGCATCTACCGGTCGGCGGCGTTGCTGAAGTGGGCCATCGAGAAACGCCAGCCCAACAAGTTGCAGTTGGGCGCTGACTAAAGCCTCTGACCTTAGCGGCGCCATGGCTTGTATCCGGCCATTGCGCACCCATCCGTTGTACCCGCTCGTATGACGGCGCCCTTGAAGGTGCCGCAATCCATACCCATCAGGAGACTTGCATGTTCCCCCATCGCATCGCCCGCGCGGCGCTGGCCGCCTGTCTGTTGTCGGCCTTGCCGACCGTGCACGCGCAGTCCTTTCCCGCCAAACCCATCACGCTGGTGGTGCCGCATTCGGCCGGCGGCACCTCTGACATCCTGGCCCGCACCGTGGCAGCCGAAGCGGCCAAGACGCTGGGCCAGACCATCGTGATCGACAACAAAGGCGGCGCCAACGGCACCATCGCCGCCAAGCAGGTGGCGTCGGCCACGCCGGATGGCTACATGCTGCTCTTGGCCACCGCCAGCACGCATGGCATCAACCCGTCGTTGTACTCGCGCATTTCGTACGATGCGGCCAAGGACTTCACGCCAGTCACGTTGCTGGCCACCGTGCCCAACGTGCTGGTTATCGGGCCCAACGTGAAGGCGGAAAACGTGCAGGCGCTGATCGCCTATATCAAGGCGCAGGGCGACCGCAGCAACATGGGCTCGGCCGGCGCCGGCACGCCGGGCCATCTGGCGGGCGAGATGTTCAAGCGCGCGGGCGGACTGCAGTTCACCCATGTGCCGTACAAGGGCGGCAGCCCCGCCATCACCGACTTGATCGGCGGCCAGATCGACTTCCTGTTCACAACCATCCCAGGCGCCTTGCCGCACATCAAGGCGGGTACGCTGCGTGCGCTGGCGGTGACGTCGCCGCAGCGCTCGCCCGCCTTGCCCGATATTCCAACCATGGCCGAGTCGGGCCTGCCGGGCTTTCAGGCGCTGTCCTGGCACGGCGTGGTTGCGCCCGCTGGCACGCCGGACGCGGTGGTGGCCAAGCTGAACGCCGCATTGAGCGGCGCGCTGGCGGCGCCTGCCGTTCGGCAACGCTTGCTGGAAGAGGGTGCGCAAGCGTCTTCCGTGCACACCGCCGCGTTCGGCGCCTTCATCAGCCAGGAGATCGTGGCTTGGGCGCAGGCGGTGAAGGATTCGGGGGCGACGGCCAACTGAGCCGCGCGGCGGCGCGGGGTCGGCAGACAGCCGCAGACCCTAGCCGCCCATCAGCTTGCCCAGCGTTGCCATGCCTTGCTCCATGTCCGCGTTCCAGGGGTGGCCGCAGTTCAAGCGCAGGAAGTTGCCGAAGGCGCCGGATGACGAAAACAGTGGCCCCGGCGCGATGCTGATGCCGTGGTCCAGCGCTGCGCGGTGCAGCCGCAGCGTGTCGATGTGCGCGGGCAGTTCGACCCAGGTGAAGTAGCCGCCCAGGGGCCGCGTGGCGCGTGTACCCCTGGGGAAGTAGCGCGCCACGGCTTGCAGCATCTCGCCCTGCTGCAACGCCAGCGTCTGGCGGAACTGGCGCAGGTGGCGGTCGTAGCCGCCGTGGGCCAGATAGGCGGCGATGGCGGCTTGAGTCGGCGCGGCGGTCGCCAGGCTGGTCGTCAGCTTGTTGCGCATGATGGCGCGGGTGTAGCGCCCGGCCGCCACCCAACCCACCCGGTAGCCGGGCGCCAGCGTTTTCGAAAACGACGAGCAGTGCATCACGATGCCTTCGCGATCGAAGGCCTTGGCGGGGCGCGGCCGGGTGTCGCCGAAGTACAGCTCGCCGTAGACGTCGTCTTCGATCAGGGCCACGCCGTGTTCGGTCAAGAGCCGCACCAGGGCTTCTTTCTTGCCCTCGGGCATCAGGCTGCCCAGCGGATTCTGGAAGGTGGTCATCAGCCAGCAGGCGCGCGGCTTGTGCTGCACGATGGCTTGCTCCAGCGCCTGCAGGTCGATGCCTTCGCGCGGATGCGTGGCCACTTCGATGGCGTGCAGCTGGTTGCGTTCCAGCGATTGCAGCGCGGCGTAGAAAGTGGGGGATTCCACGATCACGGCGTCGCCGGGCCGCGTGACGGCGCCCAGGCACAGGTTCAGCGCGTCCAGCGCGCCGTTGGTGATGATGATGTCGTCTACCGGCACGGACAGGCCGTCGGTCAGGTAGCGCAGGGCGATGGCGCGGCGCAGCGAGGCGTCGCCTGGGCTGAGGTCGTCGATGGAACTCCAGGGGCCCAGCTGCTGCACCGCGCTTGCCATGAATTTGGCCAGCCGGCCGTAGGGCAGCAGCGACGGGCTGGGAAAGGCCGATCCGAACGGCAGCATGTCGCGCCGCAGGGTGGCGTTGAGCACTTGCAGCACGTTGTCGCTGACGTCCACCGGGTGGCGGCCGGCGGCGGCGCTGGACAGGCCGTCGGGTTCGGGCAGCGCGGCTTGCGGCGCGCGCAGCACGTAGTAGCCGGAGCGGTCGCGTGCGCGGATCAGGCCGCGGGCTTCCAGCAGGTAGTACGCCTTGAACACCGTCGACGGGCTGACCCCGCGGCTGGCGCTGGTCTGGCGCACCGACGGCAGGCGGTCGCCCGCTTGCAAGAGGCCCGAGAGGATCGAGGCGGTGATGTCTTCTGTCAGCCGTTCATAACGCTTCATGGCGGGTCCGTGAGTGGCGAGGGGGTCAGGTCGACATGCCGATGGCGCGCATGATCAGGCGCAAGGCGTAGGCGGCCACGCCCAACGCGGCCACGCTGCCGGCCCAGATCAGCGCCAGCCACAGCAGCCGGCTGCGCCACGACGTGGGGGATGCGGATGCGTTCATCAATGGAACTCCTCGCCCGCGCGCACTTTGCCGCGGAACACGTAGTAGGACCAGGCGGTGTACATCAGGATAATCGGAATGATGACCAGCGCCCCGACCAGGGCGAAGCCCAGGCTTTGCGGCGGCGCGGCGGCGGTCCAGATGGAGACGTCGGGCGGGATTATGGCGGGCCAGATGCTGATGCCCAGGCCGCTGTAGGCCAGGAATACCAGGCACAGCGCCAGCACGAAGGGTCCGGCATTGGGCATGCCGCGCACGCGGCGGATCAGGTCGAAGCCGGCCGCGGCCACCAGTAGCGGCACTGGCAGGAACCAGAACATGTTGGGCAGGCTGAACCAGCGCTGCGCGATCTGCGGCTGCGCCAGCGGTGTCCACAGGCTGAGCGCGGCGATCACGGCCAGCAGCGCCAGCGTCAGCGGCCGCGCCAGCGCGCACATGTGGCGGTGCAGGCGGCCTTCGGTCTTCATGATCAGCCAGGTGCAGCCAAGCAGGGCATAGCCCACGACCAGGCCCACGCCGGTGAAGAGCGAGAACGGACTGATCCAGTCCCAGGCGCCGCCTTGGTAGGCGCGGTCCACGACCGGAATGCCTTCGATATACGCACCCAGCGTCACGCCCTGGAAGAACGTCGCGCACAACGAACCCAGCACGAAGGCGCGGTCCCATAACGGGCGGTGGTGCGGATCGGCCTTGAAGCGGAACTCGAACGCCACGCCGCGAAAGATCAGCCCCAGCAGCATGAACACCAGCGGCAGGTGCAAGGCGCTCAGAATCACCGAGTAAGCCAGCGGAAACGCCGCCAACAGGCCCGCGCCGCCCAGCACCAGCCAGGTCTCGTTACCGTCCCACACGGGCGCCACGGTATTGACCATGACGTCGCGTTCCTCCGGATCGGTGATCAGCGGAAAGAGAATGCCGATGCCCAGGTCGAAACCGTCCATCACCACATACATCATCACGCCGAACAGAATGATGACGGCCCATATCAGTGCAAGATCGATGCCCATGGCGTCAGGCTCCCGTGGCGGTGCGTTGTGCGGACGGCCCGTCCGCCGAGGTGGACGCGGCCGACAGCGGCCGCGACGGTTGGCGCGGTTCGCCAGGGCCGCCGGACAGCGGTGCGTGGCCGGGCGCCGGGGTGGGGCCCATGCGGATCAGGCGCAGCATGTACGACACGCCGGCGCCGAACACGAACAGGTACACCACCACGAACAGCGCCAGCGTCAGCGTCAGTTCACCGATCCCATGGCGGGTCGCTGCGTCGGCGGTGCGCATCACGCCGTAGACGACCCAGGGCTGGCGCCCGATCTCGGTGACGTACCAACCTGCCAGGATCGCTACCAGGCCGGACGGACCCATCCACAGCGCAAAGCGTTGCAGCGCCCGCGACTGATACAGGCGGCCGCGCCAGCGCGCCCACAGGGCCCAGGCCGCCAGGACGATCATCAGCGTGCCCAGCCCGGCCATGACGCGGAACGACCAGAACACCACCGTGGCGTTGGGCCGGTCTTCGGGCGGATACGACTTCAGGCCGGGAAACTGGCCGTCCCAGCTGTGGGTCAGGATCAGGCTGCCCAGCCGCGGGATGTTCACCGCGTAGCGGGTCTCCTCGCGTGCCATGTCGGGGATGCCGAAAAGGGTGAGCGGCACGCCGGCGCCCGGCTCGTTGTCCCAGTGGCCTTCGATGGCGGCGATCTTGGCCGGCTGGTGCTTGAGGGTGTTCAGGCCGTGGAAGTCGCCCACCACGGCTTGCAGCGGCGCCGACAGCGCCAGCATGGCCATGGCCATCGCGAACATCTTCTTCACGGCAGGACTGCGGTCGCCGCGCAGCAGATGCCAGGCGCCGGACGCGCCCACCATCAGCGCGGTGGCCAGGAAGGCGGCGATGCCCATGTGCGCCAGGCGGTAGGGGAACGACGGGTTGAAGATCACCGCCAGCCAGTCGGTCGGCACCACGCGGCCGTCCAGGATCTCGTAGCCGGCGGGGGTCTGCATCCAACTGTTGGACGCCAGGATCCAGGTGGCCGACACCAACGTGCCCAGCGCCACCATGATGGTCGAGAAAAAGTGCAGGCCAGGGCCCACGCGCGACCAGCCGAACAGCATCACGCCCAGAAATCCGGCTTCCAGGAAGAAGGCGGTCAGCACTTCATAGGCCAGCAGCGGCCCGGTGACGCTGCCCGCGAAATCGGAGAAGAAACTCCAGTTGGTGCCGAACTGGTACGCCATCACCAGGCCGGACACCACGCCCATGCCGAAATTGACGGCGAAGATCTTGGTCCAGAAATGGTAGAGATCGCGGTAGACGGTGTTGCGGGTTCGCAGCCAGCAGCCTTCCAGCACGGCCAGGTAGCTGGCCAGCCCGATGGTGATGGCGGGAAAGATGATGTGGAAAGAAATGGTGAAACCGAACTGTATTCGGGCAAGCAGTAGCGCGTCGCTATCCATGGCGGGTATTCCTGACTTCAAGGCCCGCGCGGGGTTGCCGCCGGTAGGCGGCGCGCGCGGACAGGCTGGTGCCTGTAGTGCCAAGGTAGGCTGACGGCCGGAGTTAGTACAGATTCAGAAACCGCCAAAAAAACCGGATCAGTTTGGCGAGGCGGCCGACAATTGCGGCGTGCTTCATAGGGGCGGACGACGTTTTTCAATGAAGGGGACAGGCTCGGGAGTTACAAAAAAAGCAGCACAGCGGGAAAGCTGTGCTGCTTGATACCGTGAGCGCTGCAATGCAAGCCCGGCGTCTGCGCCGCGCGCGTTGCCGTGGTTGCCGGCGCGGTCTGCCTGGCGCCGTGTGGCTCGTATGCGGGCCGGCCTAGCCCCGCGCCGCCTCGTCGATCAGCGCGGCCACGTCGTCGGCCCGCGACGCCAGCGAGGCGTGGCTGGCGTCCAGTTTCAGAATCTTGCGCGGCCGCATACGCGTCGACATCTTTTCCTGGTTCTCGGGCGCAATCATGCGGTCCTGGGTGGACAGCTGATACCACGATGGTTTGTTGCGCCAGGCCGGCACGCTGACGGTGTCGCCAAAGGTGCTGGCCAGCGGCGCCTTTTGCGCAACGGCCATCACCAGCGCGTCGTCGGCGCTCAGATCCTGGCAGAAGCTTTCGTGGAATTTATCGGCGCGTAGCCACAGGTAGCCGTCGCTGTCCGGCGTCAGGTTGGGCGCGGCCACGGGCAGGTGCTGTTCAGTGATGCCGCCCGGGCTTTCCCCCGCGTCCGGTGCGAATGCGGCGATGTACACCAGCCCCACGACGTTGGGCTGGTTGCCGGCTTCGGTGATGACCGCGCCGCCGTAGGAATGGCCCACCAGCAGCACGGGGCCGGATTGCTGCGCAATCATCTTGCGGGTGCGCTCGGCGTCGTCGGCCAGCGATGTCAGCGGCAGTTCGACGGCGTGCAGATTCTTGTGCCCCAGGCGCGACAGGGCCAGGATGACCCGGCCCCAATGCGCGGCGCCACCCCAGAAGCCATGCGCCAGAATGATGGTTGGTGTGCTGCCCATGATGCGTCTCCCGACCGTGGATGGAGCAATGATCATGCTACGGCCGGCCCTCGCGAGTCACGGGTTTTCACACGCCTGTTAACGATGGATACGACTATGTCGATTGTGCGGCTTTCGCGGCGCGCTGGCGCTCGCGCAGCACCGTCACCGTCTCGCCGCCGACGCCCCAGCTATCGGTGTCGACCTCTTCGATGACCACGAAGGTGGCTTGCGGATCCTTGCCCAGCACGCGCACGACCAGGTCGGTAGCGCCCTTGATCAAGTCGGCTTTCTGTTCGCGCGTCGCGCCTTCGCGGGTGATCTGGATATTGATGTAAGGCATGTCGGGCTCCTTGAAGAAAAGGACGCCGGCGCGGGGGCCGGCGTTCGCGGGGTCAGGTCTACCAGCGGCCGGCGGTGGCGCCGCCGTCGACGGGGATGATCGCGCCGGACGTGAACGACGAGTCGGTCAGGTACAGCACCGCATCGACCACATCGCGGGTGGCGCCGCGTCGGCCGGATGGCGACAGGCGGTCCAGGAAGGCCGTGTCGCCGCCGTCATGCATCGGCGTTTCGATGATACCCGGGGCCACCGCGTTGACCTGGATCTTGTGCGGCGCCAGTTCCAGCGCCAATGCGCGGGTGGCCTGGTTCAGGCCGCCCTTGACCAGCACCGGCAGCAGCGCCGGCACTTGTTGCAGTGGCTGCAGGGCGATGCTGGCGGTGATGTTGACGATGTGGCCGCCGCCGTGCGCCGCCATGTGCGCGGCGGCCTGCTGCGACGGATAGAAAAAGCCTTTCAGGTTGGTGCTGAACAGCGCATCGGTGTCCTCGACGGTGTAGTCGCCCAGCGGCTTGGCGATGAAGATGCCGGCATTGTTGACCAGCACGTCAACGCGGCCGAAGGCTTCGGCGGCGCGTTCGAACAACAGGCGGGCGGTCTCGGGCTGGCCGATGTCGCCGGCTACGCCGACAAAGCGCGGCGGGTTGCCCAGTTGGCGGGCGGCCTGCGCCAGGCGTTCGGCGCTGCGGGCATTGCCCACCACGTTGTCGCCGCGCTCGAGATAGGCACGGGCGATGGCCAGGCCGATGCCGCTGGAGGCGCCGGTCACGATGATGGTTTTGGCTTGCTTGGACATGGGGGACTCCGAAATCAGAAGGGGGAAGCGCCACTCTACTTATGACTCCGAGTGTGATAAACACACCAAATATCAAATCAATCCATACATCATGTAATGAATGGGCGGCGCCGCGACGGTCAGTCGATGCGCGGCCCCGCGCCCGGCGGCAAGGCCCGCCGCATAAGGAGTTGCCATCATGCAACGACGTTTCGAAGACCTGATGCTGGGTAGCGTCGAGCTGTTCTGCCTGGCGGCGGAATTGCAGAGCTTCACGGCTGCGGCCAACGCCGCGGGCGTCACGCCGGCCGCGGTCAGCCGTTCGGTGTCGCGGCTGGAGGAGCGGCTGGGCGTGCGCCTGTTCGTACGCACCACCCGTCAGATCCGGCTGACGGCGGCGGGCCAGCGCTACATGGAGCAATGCCGCTCGGCCTTGTCGCTCTTGACCGAGGCCGAGCGCGAAGTCACTGGCCAACAGGCCGAGCCGGCCGGCAAGCTGCGCATCAGCCTGCCCACGCCCTATGCGCACCATCGCGTGTTGCCACTGTTGGGCGAGTTTCGCGAGCGCTATCCGCAGGTTCACGTCGATGTCCACATCAGCAACCGCAACATCGACTTTGCCGAGGAAGGCTACGACCTGGCGATCCGCGGGCGCCTGCCCCCGGATTCCACGCTGGTCGCGCGCAAGCTCGAAGACGCCGAACTGGTGGTGGTCGCGGCGCCCGGCTATCTACGACGGGCGGGCACGCCGCAGACGCTGGAAGACTTGCAGCACCACGATTGCATCCAGTTCGAACTGCCCAGCACCGGCCGCAATATTCCGTGGATATTTCTGCAGAGCGGCCATCAGATCGACCTGCCCACCACGGGCGGCACCAGTTGCTCGGGCGATGTGTTGGGCGGGGTGAGCCTGGCGCGGCATGGCGCCGGCTTGTTCCAGGCTTACCGCTTCACGGTGCAGGACGATCTGCGGCGCGGCGACCTCATCGAAGTGTTGCCTCGGTTCGGCGGCGCGACGCGGTCGTTCACTCTGCTTTATCCGCATGTGCGCCATGTATCGCTGCGGGTGCGGACGTTTGTGGATTTCCTGCTGGAGCGGCTGCGCCGGTAGTCGCGGCGCGGCGCTGGACATGCTGGCTCAGCCAGACGCTGGCCACCACGATCACCATGCCGACCATCTGCGCTGCGCTCAGGCGCTGGTCCAGGAGGGCCCAGCCTAGCAGCACCGCGGTGACCGGGCTCAGGAACCCCAGCGACGACACGACCGACGGCTCCAGCCGGGCGATGCCGCGAAACCAGATCACGTAGGTCAGCGCTGCGCCGATCAGTCCCAGGTAGGCGATGCCCAGCACGTTCAGGGCGGTCGCGGGCGGCAACGCCGGCTCGGCCAGCAGGGCCAGGGGCAGCAGCAGAATGCCGCCGGCGGTCAGTTGCCAGGCCGTGAACGTCAGCGCCGACACCGGCGGCTGCCAGCGGCGGCTGAGCACGGTGCCCAGGGCCATGGACGCCGCGCTGAACAGGCCGGCGGCCACGCCCACCGGGTCCAACGATGCTTTGGGCCCCAGTACCAGCAAGGCCACGCCGCCGATGCCGGCCATCGCCGCCAGCACCGCCAGGCCACGCACCGGCGACCCCAGCAGCGCGCGCGCCAACAGGATCACCACCAGCGGCTGGATGGCGCCCAGCGTGGCGGCCACGCCGCCGGGCAGGCGGTAGGCGGCCACGAACAGCAGCGCCCAGAAGACCGAGAAATTCAGCGCGCCCAGGATGAAGGCGCGCAGCCACCAGATGCCCTGCGGCAACTGACGCACGGCCAACAGCAGCAGGATGCCCGCGGGCAGGGCGCGCAGCATGGCCACTGTCAGGGGATAGCCTTGCGGCAGCATCAGGGTCGTGACCACATAGGTGCTGCCCCAGATGGCCGGGGCCACGGCGGTCAGGAGCAGGTCGGCGCTGCGGCTCATGGGGGATTCCTTTCTATGTCGGGTCGGGCCGGTGTTAAGCAAACGGCGCCAATACCGACAGGCTAATTGAATCTCCGCGTCGCGATAATATCCATTCCAATGGCAACATAATTCACTGCCAGTGAATAATCAACGATGGGAAATTCATGGACCATCTCACCGCGCTCAAAGTCTTTCGCCAGGTGGTGGAGCAGGGCGGTTTCGCGGCGGCGTCGCGCCAGTTGGGGCTGTCGCCGGCCGCGGTCAGCAAGAACATCGCCGAGCTCGAAACGCACGTGGCGGCGCGCCTGCTCAACCGCACGACCCGCCGCATGAGCCTGACCGAAGCGGGCCAGCAGTACTACGACCAGGTCGCCCGCATCCTGGATGACCTGCACGAGGCCGAACTGTCGCTGGGGCCGCTGCAGCAAGAGCCTTCGGGCACCTTGCGGGTCAGCGCGCCGATGTCGCTCAGCCTGACCCTGCTGTCCGGCGCCCTGCCGCGCTTTCTGGCGCGCTATCCGCGCTTGTCGCTCGACCTGCACCTGGAAGACCGCCGCATCGATCTCGTGAAGGAGGGCTTTGACGTGGCGATCCGCGGCAGCGACCGTCTGGAAGACTCCAGCCTGGTGGCGCGCAAGCTGTTGACGCTGGACCACGTGCTGTGCGGCGCGCCCGCCTATTTTCGCGAGCATGGCGTGCCCACCCAGCCGGCCGACCTGCGCCGGCCGGAGTGCGTGCGCTTCACGCTGTCGGGGCATGCCGATGAATGGACCTTCCAGCGCGCGGGGCAGGTCGAGCGGATTCCGGCGCGGGGGCGCTACAAGGTCAGCTCCAGCCTGGCGGTGTGCGACGCATTGCGGGCGGGATTTGGCGTGAGCCTGGTGCCACGGGTGTATGTGCAGGCCGACCTGGACAGCGGTGCGCTGCAAGCGGTGCTGCCGGACTGGGTGCCCAACCAGACCGACGTCTATGTCGTGTATCCGTCGCGGCGCCACATGGTGGCCAAAGTGCGCGCGCTGGTGGACTTCCTGGTGGAAGCGCTGGGCGCGCCGCCGGGCTGAACCCGGCAGCCCGCTTCAATACATGTGCTGCCCGCCATTCATGGCGACATTGCTGCCGGTCATGAACGCCGCCGCATCGCTGCAGATGAACACCACCAGCGCCGCGATTTCGGCGGGTTCGCCCAGCCGGCCCTGCGGGATCTGCGGCAGGATCTTCTCCTTGAGCACGTCGTCCGGCACGGCCTTGACCATCAACGTGGCCAGATAGCCCGGCGACACCGTGTTGACCGTGACGTTCTTTTTGGCCAGCTCCAGCGCCAACGCCTTGGTGAAGCCGTGGATGCCTGCCTTGGACGCGGCGTAGTTGGTCTGCCCGAAGGCGCCCTTGGAGCCGTTCACCGAGGACATGTTGACGATGCGGCCCCAGCCGCGGTCGGCCATCGGCCCGCACAGTGGCTGGGTCATGTTGAACATCGAGTCGAGGTTGCTGCGCATCACCTCGTTCCAGTTCTCGTAGCTCATTTTGCGCAGGCTGGCGTCGCGGGTGATGCCGGCGTTATTGATCAGGATGTCGATCTGCCGGCCGTCGTCTTGCAGGCGCTGGGCCAGCGCCTGGCACGAGGCGTAGTCGGCGACGTCGACCTTGACCATGTCGTAGCGCCGGCCAGCGGCGGCCTCTTCGGCGAGCCAGTCACGGGCGGCGTCTTCGCTGGAGTGGTAGGTGATGATGACGTCGTGGCCGGCATCGTGCAGCGCCCGGGCGATGGCGCGGCCCAGGCAGCCCGCGCCGCCCGTGACGAGCGCGGTGCGTTTAGCGGCCATGGCGCGCCCCGACCTGGCTGGCTTCCTGCATGGCGGTGCACGCCGACGTCATTTGCTCGGAAAACGTGGACCACAGGCGTGTCAGGGGCAAGGCCGTCGGGCCACTCGCGGTCGCGGTCGACGCGTTGCGCAGCCAGCCGCTGAACGCTTCGCTGATGCCCGCGGCCAGTGCCGCCTGGTCTTCGAGCGCGGCGTGGGTGATGGCTTGGCTGGCTTCCAGCTGGCATTGCCAGTGCTTGCGCGTGGCTTCGCCCAGCGCCGGGGCGATCTGCTGCCAGTTGCCGTCGACCTTCAGCGGCGCCAGCGTGGACAGGTATTGACCCGTGGCGTCGCCGGCCAGGCGTTGGCCCAACGCCAGCCAGCGCTGCTGGCTTTCCTGGGCGAGCTCAGCCAGGCGCTGGCAGTAGGCGGCATTGGCGCCGGCGAGATCCTGGGGCGTGGAGGCGGTTGTCTTCTTCATCATGCGTCCTTTTAAGAGAGTGGTAAGGGCCAACGAATAGAGAGGCCTCACGCCATCTGGCTGAGGGTCTTGCGAAAACGGGTCAAAGAGAAGGCGAACAGGACGCTGCCGATCAGCGCCAGCGCCAGGAACGGTTGCCAGACGACGCTTAATCCCGCGCCGCGAAAGAGAATGGCCTGGCCGAGTTCCACGAAGTGGGTGGTGGGGGCGGCCAGCATGATGTCTTGTACAAAGCCGGGCATGCTTTCGCGCGGCGTGGTGCCGCCAGACAGCATCTGCAGGGGCAGCAGCACTAGTACCAGCAGCATGCCGAACTGCGGCATGCTGCGCGCCAGTGTCGCCATGAAGATGCCCATGGCGGTCGTGGCGAACAGGTGCAGCGCCACGCCCACCAGGAATAGCGCCACGGACCCTTCGACCGGCACCTGCAGCAGGCCGCGCACGACGAACGTCAACGATAGCGCAGCGGACACCAATACGACCAGCCCCATCGACCAGACTTTGGCCAACATGATCTCGGTAGGTGTTACAGGCATGACCAGCAAATGCTCGATGGTGCCGTGTTCGCGCTCGCGGATCAGGGCCGCGCCGGTCAGGATGATGGACAGCATCGTGACGTTGTTGATGATCTCCATCAGGCTGCCGA
>JBEBOQ010000061.1:0-30239 GCA_040396375.1 Achromobacter xylosoxidans | reverse complement strand
TGGATCGACACGTCCAGCGCCGACACCGATTCGTCGGCGATGATCAGCTTGGGGTTGCTGGCCAGGGCGCGCGCAATGCAGACGCGCTGGCGCTGGCCGCCCGAGAATTCATGCGGATAGCGCCGGGCGTGTTCGGGCTTCAGGCCCACTTGTTCCAGCAGCTCGCCCACGCGGCGCGCGATGGCGTCTTCGCCCGACAGCAGGCCGTGGGTGCGGATGGGCTCGGCGATGCTGAACGCCACCGTCTTGCGTGGATCCAGCGACGCGTACGGGTCCTGGAAGATGTATTGGATTTCCTGGCGCAGGCGCTGGCGGCCGGCGGCGTCCATCGAAAAGATGTCCACGCCGTTGTAGCGCACGGCGCCCGAGGTCGGCGCCACCAGTTGCTGCAGCGTCTTGCCGATGGTGGACTTGCCGCTGCCCGATTCGCCCACCAGCGCCAGCGTTTCGCCGGGGTAGACGTCGAAGCTGACTTCCTCGACCGCGTGCACGCGGTGGGTGACACGGCCGAACAGGTTGTGGCCGACGTCAAAGCGCGTGGTCAGCTTCTCGACGCGCAGCACCGGCTCGTCGTAGCGGGCCGTGTCCTGCTCGCGGGTCTCGCCCACTTCGCGCAGCGTGTCGCCTTCCAGCACCGTCTGCGGCGTGCGCAGCGGCAGGTCGCGGCCGGTCAGGCTGCCCAGGCGCGGCACGGCGGCCAGCAGGGCGCGGGTATAGGGATGCTTGGGCGCGCGGAAGATCTCTTCCACCGGGCCCTGCTCGACCTTCCTGCCGCGCAGCATCACCACCACGTCGTCGGCCATCTCGGCCACCACGCCCATGTCGTGGGTGATGAAGATCACGGCGGTGCCCAGGTCGCGCTGCAGTTCGCGGATGGTGTTCAGGATCTGCGCCTGGATGGTGACGTCCAGCGCGGTGGTCGGCTCGTCGGCGATCAGCAGGCGCGGCTGGCACGACAGCGCCATCGCGATCATCACGCGCTGGCGCATGCCGCCCGACAACTGGTGCGGATAGCGGTCCAGCAATTGCTCGGCGTCCGGCAGGCGCACCTTCTCCAGCAGCGCGCGCGCCGCCTTGCGGGCGGCCGAGCGCGACAGCTGCTGGTGCAGCATGATGGCCTCGATGATCTGGTCGCCGATGGTGAACACCGGGTTCAGCGAGGTCATCGGCTCCTGGAAGATCATCGCGATGTCGTTGCCGCGGATCGCGCGCATCTTCTCTTCCGACGCGGTGGTCAGGTCGACCTCGCGGTCCTGGCCATCGCGGAACACGATCTTGCCGGTGGTGATACGGCCGTTGTTGTAGTCCGTGAGGCGCATGATGGCCATGGACGTGACGGACTTGCCGGAACCGGATTCGCCGACGATGGCCAGCGTCTTGCCCGGCCGCACGTCGAAGTCCAGGTCCTCGACGGCGCGGAACGCGCCGTTCGCGGTATTGAAATCGACCGACACGCCGCGTACGGACAGCAGCGGCAGGCTAGATGAGGCGGGGGTGCTAGACAACGTAAATTCTCACAGCGAAGTGGCGGCGCGGGCGGCCTGGTCGTACAGACCCGACAAGGCGCGCAGGGTATTGGCCAGCTGGCGGCTGGCGTCGTCCGCGGCGGGGGAGTCGATGAACGGCTTCACCAGGCATTGCTCGCGGACTTCGGCGTAGCGCTGGATCGCGGCCGCGCCGGCATCGGTGGTGGTGTAGACCACTTCCTTGCCGGTCTTGGCGCTTTGCACCACGCCCAGCCGCTCCAGCTTCTTGAGCGAATAGTTCACCAGGTGGGTGTCTTCGACATTGAGCGTGAAGCAGATGTCCGCCAGTTTCTTGCCGCGGCCGCGATGGAACACGTGGTTCAGCACCAGGATGTCCAGCGAGGTCAGCTCGGGCAGCCCGGCACAGGCCATGCAGCGGACCATCCAGCGGTTGAAGGCGTGCGAGGCGATGATCAGGCCGAACTCCACCTCGGACAGCTCCGGGGCGGACGAGGCGAGATGGGAAGAGGAAACAATGGCGTCCCGGACGGAAACTGACATAGGCGGCTGGTTGGGGACGGATCGACAACAAAACGTTGGCGAATTATTGACGATTTGTTGATATGCGGGCATCGGGGATAACCCGTGGATATATGCCTGCCCCGGGCGTCATGACCGGCGGTTATGGGCGGCCGCTGTCCGGCCAACCTGCTAACGGGCTACCCCGCCAGCAGCCCCAGGTCGGGCGGCCGGTTCTCGATGATGGCCTCCATGCTGAAAAAGCCCGTCACCGTGGACAGCTCGAAATCGGTGATCAGCTTTTGATAGAAGCGGTCGTACCCCGCGATGCCCCGGCAGGTCACCTTGATCAGGTAGTCCCAATCGCCGCCGATGCGATAGAACTCCGTCACCTCGGGCAGGCGTTCCACATGCTGGCGAAAGCCGTCGGCCCATTCCTTGGCGTGGTGGCTGGTGCGGATCATCACGAAGACGGTCAGATCCAGCCCCAGCGCGGCCAGATTGACCTCGGCGCGGGTGCCGCGAATGATCCCGACGGCGTTCAGGCGCTGCAACCGGCGCCAGCAGGCGTTCTGCGACAAACCGACGCGATCGGCCAGCTCGCGCTGCGACAGGGAACCCTCGCGTTGCAGGCAAGCGATGATACTAAGATCAAATTTATCGATTTTTTCCATAAAACAGATCATACGATCTGATTTTGGCGTTTTTGGCCAAAAATTAGGTGAAGTTTCAAATTTATTTCCACCGTATGATATTCAGAGATAAACCCACCTAGCTTCGTCCTCACCATGTCTACCCAAGCGACCCCGGCCACCACAGGGCCGTTGCGCCAATTTCAAGAATCCCTGAAGTCTCCCGACATCGCTGCGGCGCTCGCCGAAGGGCTGATCGGCAAAGATGCGGTCATCGACGGCCCCTGCGGCCCCAAGCCCCTGGTCTATGCCGACTACGTCGCGTCGGGCCGGGCGCTCATGCAGGTCGAACGCTTCATTCTTGAGCATGTGCTGCCTTACTACGCCAACTCGCATACCGAAGCCTCGTATTGCGGCGGCTTCATCACGCGCTTGCGGCGCGAGGCCCGTGCCACCATCGGCCGCTGCTGCGGTGCGGGTGACGAGCATGCCGTGATCTTCGCCGGCTCGGGCGCCACGATGGGTATCAACCGCTTGGTGCACCTGCTTGGCGTGCCCGCTGCCCTGGCCGCCGGCAGGAAAGTCCGTGTCGTCATCGGCCCCTACGAGCACCATTCGAACATCCTGCCCTGGCGCGAATGCGGCGCCGAGCTCATCTCGGTGGCGGAAAGCGCGCAAGGCGGCCCGGACCTGGCCGAGCTGGACGCCGCGCTGCAAGCGCCGGCCGGCACCCTGGTGATCTGCGCGCTGTCCGCCGCGTCCAATGTGACCGGCATCGTGGCGGACGTCGCGGCGATCACCCGGCGCGTCAAGCAGACGGGCGCCAAAATGGTGTGGGACTACGCGGGCGGCGCGCCTTACCTGGATATCCGGATGTCGCCCGCGGCCGATGCACCGATCGACGCCATCGTGTTCTCACCCCATAAATTCATCGGCGGGCCCGGCGCGTCCGGCATCCTGATCGTGCGCCGCGACGCCGTGGTCCCGACCACGCCCACGTACCCCGGCGGCGGCACCGTCAAATTCGTCTCGCCCACCGGGCACGATTACAGCGGCAGCCTGGAAGCCCGCGAAGAAGCCGGCACGCCCAATGTGGTCGGCGACATCCGCGCCGCGCTGGTCCTGCTGGTCAAGGATGCCCTGGGCGCCGAATTCATGCAGCGGCGCAACGCCGAGCTGGTGCGGCGCGCGTTCGCCAGATGGCAAGGCGCGCCTCGGCTTGAGCTGTTGGGTTCGCTTGACGCGAACCGCCTGCCGATCTTTTCCTTCCGGGTGCGCAATGGCCGCGGCGGCTTCGTGCATCAGCAATTGGTCACTCGCATGCTGAGCGACCGCTTCGGCATCCAGGCCCGCGGCGGCTGCGCCTGCGCCGGCCCCTATGTCCATCATTTGCTCGAGATCGACGAGGCCGCGTCGGCGCAGATGCGCCAGGCCATCCTGGACGGACGCGAAATCGAAAAGCCGGGCTTCATCCGGTTGAACCTCAGCGTTTTGTTGGCGGACGCCAAGGCCGACTTCATCCTGGATTCGGTATTGGCGCTGGCCGCTGATGCCACCGACTTCGAAGGCGATTACGACTTCGATCCCAGCCGCGCCATTTTCTTCCCACGCCCCGTAGAGGCAGACGCCGTCGCGTGATCGTCCCGCAAGCCTCGTACGCCACGAACGTCGGCCGCAAACGCGGTCGACGTTTTCATTTGGGCGAGTCTTTTTTCTTGATCGCGCCTTTCCAGCGGCCGGGCACGTGGCCCCTATTGCTTCATGTAGGGGCCGCAGGTATCGATCCAGGCCGTCTTCTTCGAGGCCAGGTTGTCAGGCAGCGTCGTCATGGCCTGCACGGTCTTCTCAGGAAACTCGCCGCCATTGCGCGCGCATTGCTCGTAGTCGTCAACCAGCGCGAATTCCATGTCCAGCAGGTCCAGGCGGCCCTGGCACAGCAGGGCGTTCAGCTGGTGCAGATTGGTCACCTCGCGCTTGGTCTGCACCGTCACCGCCTCGTGGTAGCGGCTGACGCTGGCGTCGTATTGCGCCACGCATTCCTGGTCCGCCTGCGCGGGCAGGGGCAGCGCCGCGGCGAGCAGCAGCGCGGCGCGGAAAGGGCGGGGCAGAGAGCAGAAAGCGCGGGGCAAGGACATGGACTGGGGCTTCCGTTGCGGCGCAGCCGCGAAATGCGATGACCGCATCATAACTTCCGGCTCGGATACGTCCGATAAGCCGCGCGCCCGATCGCCCGCTTCTGCAACGTTGGAATGCAGATTGTCCAAACGTTTCGTGAAATCAAGGTGTTGCCTGATTTGGGCTTATTAGTCTTAGCGTAGAACTACGAATATCTGCGCACGCCGTTCATGAACAGAATCAGCTCGATCGTTTCTTCGAGGCCTCTGCCATGAAATTCCGCGCTGCCATTGTCCAGGCCGGTTCCGTACCGTTCGATACCCCCGCCACGCTCGCCAAAGTGACGCGGTTTACACAGGAGGCCGCCGCCACCGGCGCCGAGCTGGTCGTCTTTCCCGAAGCCTTCATCGGCGGCTACCCCAAAGGCGCCAGCTTCGGCGCGTCCGTCGGCGGCCGCAGCGCCAAGGGCTACGAGGACTTCAAGCGCTATTTCAATGGCGCCATCGAGGTCCCCGGGGTCCAGACCGAGCAATTGGCGGCGTTGGCGGGGCAATGCAACGTGACCCTGGTCATCGGCGTCATCGAACGCGACGGCGGCACCCTGTATTGCACGGTGTTGTTCTTCTCACCGCAAGGCGAACTCCTGGGCAAGCACCGCAAGGTCATGCCGACCTTCATGGAACGCCTGGTGTGGGGCTACGGCGACGGTTCCACGCTGCCCGTCTTCGATACGCCCATGGGCAAGCTCGGGGCGGTGATCTGCTGGGAAAACTACATGCCCCTGATGCGCATGGCCATGTACGGCAAAGGCGTGCAGATCTACTGCATGCCCACCGCCGACGATCGCGAATACTGGCTCGCCACGGCGCGGCACGTGGCGCTGGAAGGCCGCTGCTTCGTGCTTTCGGCATGCCAGTACCTGACCCGCGACGCCTTCCCCGATGACTACGACGCCGTGCAGGGCAACGCCCCCGACACCATCCTGATGCGGGGCGGCAGCGCCATCGTCAGCCCTGCCGGCGAGGTTCTGGCGGGGCCGGTCTACGACCAGGAATGCATCCTGACCGCCTATCTCGACCTGGACGACATCGTGCGCGGCAAGTTCGTGTTCGACGTCGCTGGCCACTACAGCCGGCCCGACATTTTCCGACTGGACGTAGACGAACGCGCCAAGCCCCCCGTCAAGACCGAACGCGACCCGCCAGCCGTGGCGATCTGACACGCCTGATTCCGCGTGACCCGGCCGCCGGCGCATCGCCGCCGGCAGGCTGGGCCTGCCCCAAGGTGCCGGCCCCCAGGGCCGCCCGACGGCCCGCGCTACCTGCGGGTTGCGTCTCCCCTTCGACCTCATCAGAGAAAAGCATGCCTGAACGCCTGCCGCAAGCGGCTGCATCCACCAACGCCGTGCCCCACCCAGACCGCGCGGACCTGCGCCGTCGTGCCATCGCCGTGGGCATCGGTAATTTCATGGAATGGTTCGACTTCGCCATCTACGGCTACTTTGTCGTATTGATAGGGCGGACCTTCTTTCCCTCGTCGGCGCCCGGCATTTCGCTGCTGTCGTCGCTGGCCGTATTCGCCGTGGGCTTTTTGTCGCGGCCCCTGGGCGCGGTCGTGCTGGGGCCGTTGGGCGACCGGGTCGGCCGTCGCGCGGTGCTGATGGTCACCGTGTTCGGCATGGGGGTGGCCACGACCTTGATTGGTCTGTTGCCCGGCTATGACACCCTGGGCATCGCCGCGCCGGCGCTGCTGATCCTGCTGCGTTTCGTGCAGGGCATGATGGTGGGGGGCGAATGGTCCGCCGCCTGCATCTACATCGTGGAAAGCGCGCCGCACGGCGGACGCGGCAAGGCGGCCGCGCTGCTCACCAAGACGGCTGCGGCCGCGTTTCTGGGCGGCACCTTCGTGGCGGCCGTCATTTCGTCGGCGCTGTCCGAGCAGGACGCCGCCAGTTGGGGGTGGCGCGTGCCTTTCGTGGCGTCCATTCTCATGACCGTCGTGGCGCTTTATATCCGCCGCCGGTTGGGCGACACGCCGGTATACGAGGCCGTGCAAAAGCGTCGTGAAAACAACGAGATCGAGGCGGTTCCCGGGGCGGAAAAATGGCGCGCCTTCGTCGTCACGTTCGCCTACGCGGCGCTGTTCGGCGTGTCGCTGTACTACTTCATCACCTACGCCAACACCCACCTGACCCAGACCGTCGGCCTGGCCAAGTCGACCTCGCTGTGGCTGTGTAGCGCGGCATTGGTGTTCTACACGCTGCTGCACACGGCCATCGGTCGACTCAGCGACCGCATTGGCCGGCGCCCGCTGGTGCTGGGCGCGGCCTTGGGCCTGACGGTGCTCGGCTACCCCATCTTCCTGCTCCTGAACACCGGGCATCCCGTGGCGATCCTGGCCGCGCTCTGCCTGCTGGCCGTGCTGACGGCGATTGCCGGGGTGATGGACGTCGTGTTGCTGGTCGAGATGTTTCCCGCGTCCATTCGGTCCACCGGTGCGGCGATCGGCCAGAACGTCGCGGTTGCCGTGTTGGCGGGGCCTGCGCCCTTCATTGCTGCGGCGCTGATTCAGGTCACGGGTAATGCGAACCTGCCGGCGGCGTATCTGTGCGGTGTCGCGGCGCTATGCGGCATCGTGCTATGGCGGCTACTGCCGGAAACCCGCGATCGCGACATCACGCACGGCTGACCCGCGGCAACAGCGTCGCACGAGGCAGCTGCCGCCCGGCCGCTGCTTCATGCGACATGAGCATCTTCAATACCTGTTCGACGTTTTCGCCGTGCTGCCGGGGCTTTGCGCAAGGCCATACATGGAATAGGCGATCGTGATCACCCCGATGGCAAATTTCATGACCGGGGGGGTGTTCTTGACCATGCTCGCCATATTCTTGTTGGCCATGCCCTTGGAATACTCCGACGCATACTCCGTCGCCAGATTGTGAAACCCGCTGGCGCAGAATAGATTCAGCGCGCCGAGCATCACCATGGGCTTGTCGTCTTTTTTTGCGCCAATCGTGATGGCGGCGATGGCCGGAAACGCACCCATCGTATTTTTCAAAGCAGAAACGCCGGCCAGGCTGCTGGTCAGCGTCTGCGAGAAGGTGATGGGTGGGGTCAGTTTGGCAAGGCTCTTTTTGACAATATCCACGGTGTCCAGCGTGGAGCCGACGCCGGCCAGAAAGGTCGACAGCGCCGCCGAGAATTTCGGCAGGCTGCCGTCGGGCGCCGATTCGGCCTTCTTGCTGCTGACCACCGTGCTGGTCATGTCCTTGGCGAGGTTCATTGCTGGGGTGATAGTCATGGCTAACTCCTTTATCTCAACAGGGACGGGAACATCAGGCGTAGTTGGGGCTTGATGCCGGTGCTGACGTGACCGGCTCCGATTCGGGGGCCGCGCCGCCGAAGGCGTACATCTCGCCGGTAGTCAGGCCTGTGGCGATCTGCTGGGCTACCAGTGTGAAGTGCGTCAGGGCCACCAGGAAGGATTCCGCGTTCCATTCCGTGTCGTCGGGCGCGAAATGGGAGTGCAGGGTCAGGATCTTGGCCGCCGGCCGGTAACCCACCGAGAATTTGCCGTCGACCTGGAAGGTCGCGTTCAAGCCCAGGCAGGCCAGCAGCAGCCTGCTGGGCATCTCGGCGTCGGCCGGGCCGAGCGACGCCGTCAAGACCAGGTGCTGGTCCAGCACGGGGTGGGATTCCACCAATATCTCCAGGCCGTCCTCGGATTGAAAGGCGCAGTCGCCCGTCTCCGTCAGCGCGGGCGACCAGCCGAACTCCGCCCCGATTTCCTCGAGCCAGCCGTGTAGGTCCGTCCTTGTCTGCGTCATGTCGCACTCCTTGGGGGTTGAATCCCGTTAAGTAACGACTTGCCCTGCTGAGGTTCCCTTTTTAGCGGGTCGTCTTCATGGCCACCTTTACGGCCACCTGAAACTGGCCTACCGTGCAAGACAAATCGCTGGCTTGCGACATGCTGGCCGGACGGCCGATTCTGGCTACGGATTCATTCAGCCAACGATTGAAGTTCTGTTTTATCAACACTTTTGTTTTGCCAAAACACTACGTTGGAGATGAAAGAGAATGACCGATACGCTCATCCGGGTCGACCTGGCCCAATCCCCCTACAAAAACAAGCAGATCCACAACCGCTGGCATCCGGATATCCCGATGGCCGTCTGGGTCAAGCCCGGCGACGACTTCGTCCTGGAAACCTATGACTGGACCGGCGGCGCGATCAAGAACGACGACAGCGCCGACGACGTGCGCGACGTGGACCTGTCCACGGTGCATTTCCTGTCCGGGCCGGTGGGCGTGGAGGGCGCGGAACCCGGCGACCTGCTGGTGGTGGACCTGCTGGATATCGGCGCCAAGCCCGACAGCCTGTGGGGCTTTAACGGCTTCTTCAGCCGCAGCAACGGCGGCGGCTTCCTGACCGACCATTTTCCCCATGCGCAGAAATCCATCTGGGATTTTCACGGCATGTTCACGTCGTCGCGGCACATTCCTGGCGTGAACTTCGCCGGGTTGATCCACCCGGGCCTGATCGGTTGCCTGCCGGACAAGAAGCTGCTGGATGCCTGGAACCAGCGCGAGCAGGCGCTGATCGACACCAACCCCAACCGCGTCCCGCCGCTGGCCAACCCGCCGGCGCCCAAGACGGCCCATATGGGAGCGCTGCAGGGCGCCGACCGCGACCGCGCGGCCGGCGAAGGCGCGCGCACCGTGCCCCCGCGCGAACACGGCGGCAACTGCGACATCAAGGACCTGTCGCGTGGCGCGCGGGTGTTCTTCCCCGTGTACGTCAAGGGCGGCGGGCTGTCGGTGGGCGACCTGCATTTTTCACAGGGCGACGGTGAAATCACCTTTTGCGGCGCGATCGAAATGGCCGGTTGGGTGCACATGCGCGTGACCCTCATCAAGGGCGGCATGGAGAAGTACGCGATCAAGAACCCGATCTTCAAGCCCAGCCCGATCACGCCGGCCTACAAGGATTACCTGATCTTCGAAGGCATCTCGGTGGACGAAGGCGGCAAGCAGCACTACCTGGACGTCAACGTCGCGTACCGGCAGGCCTGCCTGAATGCCATCGAATACCTGAAGAAGTTTGGCTATTCGGGGGCGCAGGCCTATTCGCTGCTGGGCTGCGCGCCGGTGCAGGGGCATATCAGCGGGGTGGTGGACATTCCCAATTCCTGCGCCACGCTGTGGCTGCCGACCGAGATCTTTGATTTCGACATCCAGCCGTCGGCGTCCGGGCCCATCAAGCACATCAAGGGCGGCATCGATATGCCCTTGTCACGGGACTGCTGATCGATGCACGCACAAGGAGCCTGATATGCCCATGTACGACTATGCCTGCGCGGACTGCGGCGAGTTCGCGGCACTGCGGCCATTGGCCCAGTGGCGCGATCCCGCCGCGTGCCCCGGTTGCGGGGCGATGTCCGGCCGCATCGTGGGCGGGGCGCCGGCGATTTCGGCGCTGTCGTCCGCCGTGAACCGCGCCCATGCCGCGAATGAGCGCAGCGCCAACGAGCCGCGCAGCACACGCGGGGGCCACGGCATGAATTGCGGCTGCTGTTCGGGCGGGCGCAATGCGGGCAAGACGCGCACCACGGCTGACGGGGCGAAATCCTTTGCCGGCGCGCGACCTTGGATGATCAGCCACTAGATCAGCCACTGAGGGCAGGCGCGCGGCGCGAGCCGCGCGCCTTGTCTGGCTACGCCTGGTTTTCCAGCGGCGCCACCGCCGCGCCCTGGATGCGGTGACGCGCCAGGGCTTCGGCCACGAAGCCGGTTTTCTTCATGGCTTCGACAAAGGCGGCCAGGTAGGCGGCGGCTTTGGCGCCGCGGCTCTTGGGCACGCCCATGGCTTGGCGGATCAGCATGAAATGGCCGTCCAACAGGCGCAGGCCGCCCAGGCGCTGCGCGTCGGCTTCCAGCTGCTGCTTCACGCCCGCGGCCACTTCCAGGTTTTCTTGAATGAAGGTGTCGACCACGGCAGGCGAGGTCGGCGCGCGGAAGATTTCGGCGTGCTTGAGTTCGCGGGTCAGGTACAGGTCGTAGGCGCTGCCTTTGCCAACCACGACGCGCTGGCCCGTGCAGTCCACTTCTTCCTGGCGGGTGATGGAAGATTCCTTGCGCACCAGGTAGGCGCCTTCGATGACCACGTAGGGGGCGGTGAAGGCGATCTGTTCGCCGCGCAGCGGATCGATCGCGAAAAAGCCCACGTCGGCCTGCTCGGCGGCAACCGCGTTGACGGATTCGCCGGCGGACTTGAACACCACCAGCTCCAGCTTCACGTCCAGCCGGCGCGCCAGTTCCGTCGCCAGGTCCACCGACACGCCGCCGGGCGCGCCGGTGGTGGGGTGGGCGTTGGCCAGAATGGGGTTGCCCAGGTTGATGGAGGCGCGCAGCGTGCCGGTCGGGGCAAAGGCGTCGAGCAATTCGTGATCGGTTTTCATGGCTTCCTTCCTTGAAGCGGCGCCGCCTGGCAGGGTGCCCGGCAGCGCGGCGTGTTCAGCCTGGAAGAATAGCCGGAAGACGGCGGCTTGCGCGATGCTGGCGCCGCGCCAGTGCGGTTACTGCGCGCGCCGCAGCACGTAGTGTGGCGCCAGCGGGCCGGTGGGACGGGTGCCGTCGCGGTACAGCAGGGTGACCTGGTTCTCGGCGATGAAATAGCGTTGGCTGTCGCCGGAGGCGTCCAGCCGGATCGTGCTGCCGTCTGACTCCCAACTGAAGGTGCCGGCCACGGCCTCGGGCTGCTCCTGGCGGTCCAGGTACTGGGTGGTGCGTTCGTAGCGGCCGTCTTTCATCAGCGTCAGGCGGATTCGAATGCCGGGGCAATCGGCGCAGGGCAGGGTGCCGTCGTAGCTGCCGGGCCAATCAAGCGCATTGCGCGCCGTGTGATTGTCCACCGGCACGGACCGGGCGGTGATGGGTTTGGAGGGGGCGCAGCCGGCAAGCAGGGCGACTGTCAGGGTGCAGGTCAGGGTGGTTTTCATCATGGCGAGCTCCTGTGTAGCAGAGCGTCCACGATACGGACGCCTGCCTATCCTTGCTGAAACGGGATGTAAAGGCCGTGCCTGCAACGGCCTGCTGGACGGCAGCACGGCGCCCGCGCACGGAGCAGGGCGCGCCGGCCTTGTCCGCGGATGCACCGCATCTGGGCCGTATCGGCGCCTTGGGCGCGTCCGGCGTGCGCTACGCTTTTTGTCGCAAGTCGGCCGCCTGTCGCGGCCGGCGCAAAGGAGAACTGCCATGAAAGGAAGCTGCCTGTGCGGCGCCGTGGCCTACGAGGCAGACCGCCTGTCCGGGCCGATCTTCCATTGCCACTGCGTCACCTGCCGCAAGTCGCACGGGGCGGCGTTCGCGTCGACCGCGCGCGTGGCGCGCGAGGATTTTCGCTGGACCCGGGGCGAGGCGGCGCTGGGATCGTACGAATCGTCGCCGGGCAAGATTCGCCATTTCTGCACGGCCTGCGGTGCGCACCTGATGGCGCACTGGGTGGCGCGGCCGCAGGTCATTTTGCGCGTGGCGACGCTGGACGACGATCCCGGTGTGCGGCCGTCCGGGCATATCCACACCTCGCACGACGTGCCATGGCTGGTGGATGGGCCGCAGGTGGCGACCTATCCCGATGCGCCGTCTGCATGACGCGTTTGCGTCCGGCGCAGGCCTGCCGGCATGGCCTATGTGCATCGGGGGGGGCCGGCAAGTGCGTCCGTTTTGTCCGGCTTGCCCCCTTGAACGGTACGCTTGCGCTACGCTATCGATCTCTTTGCCAGGACGGCGCAATCGGGGATTTCTGCAATGAAAGGCGAACACCACTACGACGTCAACGTCACCTGGACCGGCAACACCGGCAAGGGCACTGCCAGCTACACGGCCTATTCCCGCGACCACCTCATCCAGGCGTCAGGCAAGCCCGACATCGCCGGGTCATCCGACCCGGCCTTTCGCGGCGATGCCACGCGCTGGAACCCCGAAGACCTGCTGGTGGCATCGCTGTCGGCCTGTCACAAGCTCTGGTACCTGCACCTGTGCGCGGTCGAGGGCATCACGGTCACCGCCTATCGCGATAACGCGCAGGGCGTGATGCGCGAAGACCCCGAGCGCGGGGGCGCGTTCGCGTCGGTGACCTTGCGGCCCGAGGTCACCGTCCAGGCGGGCGACGACGCCGGGCTGGCCGAAGCCCTGCACGCCCGCGCGCACCACTTCTGCTTCATCGCCAATTCCGTGAATTTCCCGGTGCACTGCGAGCCGCGTGTGGTCGCGGCCGGCTGACGCCGACGTTATTCAAGGATGCCGATATGTTGACGATCTGGGGCCGGCGCAGCTCATTCAATGTGCAAAAGGTCTTGTGGCTGGCGGGCGAATTGGGCCTGTCGTACGAACACGTGCCGGCTGGGGGCCAATTCGGCGTACTGGACACGCCGCAGTTCCTCAGCCTGAACCCGCACGGCAAGGTGCCGCTGCTGCGTGACGGCGATACGGTGGTGTGGGAATCCCATGCCATCCTGCGCTATCTGGCGGCGCGTTACGGCGCCGACGCGCTGTGGCCGGCCGACCCGGCGCGGCGCGTGCGCGCCGACGGCTGGATGGATTGGGCGCAGACGGCATTGCAGCCCGCCTTTTTGGTGGGCGTGTTCTGGGGCTATTACCGCACGCCCGAGGCGCAGCGCGACGCACCGGCCATTGCGCGCAGCCTGGCTGCCACCCACGCGTGTCTGCGGCAGCTGGACGCGGTGCTGGCCACGCAGCCCTATGTAGATGGCCAGGCGCTGACGCTCGCGGACATTCCCGCGGCCACGGCCTTGTACCGCTATTACGAACTGGACATCGCGCATGCGCCGCTGCCCAATGTGCGCGCCTGGTACGAACGCCTGCAAGCGCGCCCGGCCTACCGCGAACACGTCATGGTGCCGTTTGGCGAATTGAAGGGGCGACTGGATTTCTGACCAGGCAAGCCTGTTAATCTGGTGGCTGACCTTGTAGACGCGCAGGCTTGCGCGCCTGGCTGGCCGTAGCCCAGACGCAGTTTTTTAACGATTTCGACGCATGTCCATCCCCCTTACCGACTGGCCGCGCCATGCCCCTGACCTGGGCATCACCGGTTTGCGCCTGCGTCCGCTGCATGAAGCGGATGCGGTTGACTGGCACGCCTACCTGCGTGACGAGGCCGTCACCCGTCACACCAGCTGGCAGCTGGACGGCCCGGACACGCTGGTCCGGCTGATCCACGGCTACGCCGACCCCGCCGCCACGCACAGTGTGCGTCTGGCGATCGCGGGCGCCGACGACCGCCTGATCGGCACCATCGGCCTGAACGAGATCTCGCTGCCGGCCCGCCGCGCCGAAATCGCCTACGACATCGCGCCGACATACTGGCGGCACGGCATCGCCACGCTAGCGTGCGAGGTCTTGACCGCCTGGGCGCTGCAAACGCTGGGCCTGGCCCGGGTACAGGCCACGGTGCTGGACACCAACACCGCGTCGGCGGGCGTGCTGGAACGCTGCCGCTTTCACCGCGAAGGCTTGCTGCACCACTACCGTGTGGTGCGCGGCGAACCGCGCCATTTCTGGATCTACGCGCGCATCTGGCCGCCGCCCATCGTCGGCGCGGAATGCGGCTAAGGTTTTTTCGCTCTTCCCTTGAACGGACCTCCACGAGGAAATAATGACGTCCGCTTTGATCGTGATCGATGTGCAGCGCGCGCTGTTCGAGACGTCGCCGCCCCCCGCCGATGCCGACGCCGTGCTGGCGCGCATCAACGCGCTGACCGAGCGCGCCCGCGCGGCCGGCACGCCGGTGATCTACGTACAGCATGAAGCGCCGGGCAGCGCGCTGGACCACGGCCAGCCGGGTTGGCAACTGGACGCGCGGCTGCAGCCGGCCGACGGCGATATCCGGGTGCGCAAGACCACGCCCGATTCGTTTTTGCGCACCGACCTGGCGGACGTGCTGGCGCAAGCCGGCGCCAAGCGGTTGGTGGTGTGCGGTTACGCCAGTGAATTCTGCGTCGACACCACGGTGCGCCGCGCGGCGGCGCTGGGATTTCCGGTGACCTTGGCCGCTGACGCCCACACCACCCAGGACAAGCCCCACGCGGTGGGCGCGCAGATCCGCGCGCACCACAATGCCACGCTGTCGTCCATCTCCAGCTTCGGCGTGAAGATCGCCGCCGTCCCCGCCGCCGACATTACGTTTGGCGATACGCCCGCGCATTGAACCGCCATGGATCCCGAACTGTTGTCGTTGCTGGTGACGCGCACCATGCCTTTTGGCAAATACCAGGGGCACTTGATCGCCGACCTGCCCGGTCCGTACCTGGCCTGGTTCGCGCGCAAGGGCTTTCCGTCGGGCGAACTGGGACGGCTGCTGGCGCTGATGCTGGAGCTGGACCACAACGGCCTGTCTTCCTTACTGGACCCTTTACGCAAGGCGCCGCGCGCATGGCCTGGTCAAGCGCCGGGGGCGTCAGCCGGAAAATCGCCTGCAAAGCCGCCGGGCAAGCCGCCGTCGGCGCGCTGAATCCCTTGCCGGGAAACCGCAAGAAACAAATCCGGCGACGGGCGTAGCGTCTTGGCACGCTCGGGGGCCGCGCCGGGGGCTACCATAGACCGGCGCGCCACCGAGCGGGGCAGTTGGCCCGGACTCGTCCGGCGCGCGCCCAACGAAGAGAGGTCGCCATGAAGAAACTCCCGCTGTCCGCCGTCCTGCTGGCCCTGGCCTGCGTGGCCGGCGCGGCCCACGCGCAAAGCGCGGCGCCGGTTACCCAGGAATACCAATACCCCAGCCAGCGTTCCAAGGACGGCAGCCTGTCGCCGCCTTCGACCCTGCGCATGACCGTCACGCCTGATCCGAACTCGGCGCCCGTCGTGATCCGTGATTCGGCCGAAAGCCAGGCGCAGTACGTGCGCTGCCGCGAGGTCTCCGACCGCGCCGCGGTGTCCAACGCCCAGATGCAGTCCGGCGTGGCGCAATGCCTGAAAGAGCTGGAGCAACGGCGCCAGCAGTAATAAGCGCGAAGGCGGTGGGCGCAGGGGGGCTGAGCCGCTCGGGTTGGCGGTGCACCGGTAGCCACGGCACCGGCCCCCACGGCAATGGCCCCACGGCAATGGCCGCCGGTGCTGCGGTTGCTGCCGCGGCATCGGCCGCCGCAGCACCGGCTGCCGCAGCACCGGCTGCCGCGGCATCGGCTCCCGCCACGATGACGCCCGCGCCAGTTGCTTATGCCTGGCGGACGGCCGCGGCGCTGCGGGCTGCGCCCCGGGCCCAGTACCAGGTCATCAGGCCGGCGGCCAGCACCACCGGCAGCATCGCCGCATTCAAGGCCTCCCATCCGAACCGGTCCAACGCCGGACCGGCGGCCAGCGTCGCCAGCGCGGTCGCGGCATAGCGCAGCATTTCGGCGGCGCCCTGGGCGCGAGCGCGTTCGGCCGGCCGGTACGACTGCGCCAGCAGCGTGGTGCCGCCGACGAACATGAAATTCCAGCCCACCCCCAGGCAGAACAGCGCCGCATAGAACGCGGGCAGCGACGGCGAGCCCATCGCGATCAGCGCGCTGGCGATATTGAGCAGCATGCCAGCCCACAGAATGCGGGCCAGGCCGAAGCGCTGGATCAGCGCGCCCGCGAACAGGGCGGGCGCGTACATGCCCACCAGGTGCCATTGCATGATGTTGGCG
This sequence comes from Achromobacter xylosoxidans, assembly GCA_040396375.1. Lineage (GTDB taxonomy): Bacteria > Pseudomonadota > Gammaproteobacteria > Burkholderiales > Burkholderiaceae_B > Achromobacter > Achromobacter xylosoxidans_D. The sequence continues at coordinate 13,824 of JBEBOQ010000061.1, read as the reverse complement.
CCGTCGCCGATGCTGTGGCTGCATGCCACGGCCGCCAGCGGCGCGGCCGTCATGATGAACATCATCGACACTGAACCCACCACATTGTTTGCCAGCGCGGCCACGAATATGGGTTGGCGCGCGACCTCGCGCAGCGGCCGCGCCGGCTGGCCTGCCTGGGCGTCGCCCGCGTGAACGGCCGGGTCCGCATCGCGGTAGAACCCCCACAGCAGGACGGCGGACAGTAGCGCCAGCAAGGCCACCATCAGGTACGCGCCGGCAAACGTGACCGGGGCGAACAGGTCGCGGCTCCAGTTGGCCAGCGCGGGGCCGGCAATGGCGGCGATGACGCCGCCCGCCATCACCACCGAGATCGCGCGGGTCTTGGCGGCAGGTTCGACCGCGTCCGCCGCGGCCAGCCGGTAGTACTGGGCAAACGCCTGGAATACGCCGACCAGCGCCGTGCCGGCGCAGAACGCCCAGAAATCCGCGTGGAACACCGCCCACACCGAGATGCCGCCGCCCGCCGCCCCGGCCAAGGCCCCCAGCGCAAAGCCGTTGCGCCGGCCGATGCGTTGCATCAGCAGCGAGGCGAACCAGGTAACCAGCGCGCCGGCCACGGTGATCAGGGCGAAGGGCAGGGTGGACAACGCCTTGTTGGGCGCCAGCATGTGGCCGGTCAGGGCCGTCAGGGTCAGGTCGATGGAGATCGCGGCGATGAACAGGCCTTGGCAGACGGCCAGCAGCCGGGCGTTGCGGTGGCCTGGGGCGGAGTGGGATGACGAGCGCATGGGGTTGGCAAGGGAAGGGGAAGCGGATCCTGCCCATCCGGCCGCCATCCGATTGAAAGGCGGTGGCGGCCGCAAGCACGGCAGGGTTTGACAGGGCTTACTGTAGCGGCGCACACTTTGGCGTAAATGACATAATTCCCTTAAAAAACGCCATCAGATTCCCAGGGCCTGCGTCAGGCTCTTCGTGCATTGACAGGCCCAGCCATGCCCCACACCGTCGTCTTTTTGCTTGTGCCGAATTTCCAGTTGCTCGATATGTCCGGTCCGGCCACTGTGTTCCAGACCGCCGGCGCCCAGGCGAGTACGGCGGCCGGGCCGGCCTACACGGTGCAGGCGGTCTCCGAACACGGTGGCCTGGTGCGCAGTTCGTGCGGCATCGAGATCCTGACCCGGCCCTGGCGCGGAGTGAAACCCGACACGCTGATCGTGGCGGGCGGCGAGGGCGCGCGCGAGATCGCCGTGACCCCCGCCATGCGCCGCTATTTGCACGCGCAGCGGCAGGCGGGCCGGCGCCTGGCCAGCGTCTGCACCGGCGCTTTCGTGCTGGCGGGGGCGGGTCTGCTCGACGGCCTGCGCGCCACCACGCACTGGCGCCGCGCGGCCGCGTTGGCGCGCAATCATCCGCGCGTGCGGGTCGACGCCGACAAGATTCACGTGCGTGATGGCGACACCTGGACGTCGGCGGGCATTACCGCGGGTATCGACCTGGCGTTGGCAATGGTCGAGTCCGACCTGGGCGCCCCCGTTGCCGCCGCCACCGCCCGCGAGATGGTGGTGTATCACCGCCGCTCGGGCGGCCAGTCGCAGTTTTCGGCGCTGCAGGACCTGGCGCCTGACAGCGAACGCATGCGGGCGGTGCTGGAGCACATTCGCGCCAATCTGGGCGCGGCCCTGTCCGTGGAGCAATTGGCGGAAGTGGCTTGCGTCAGCCCGCGCCAATTCCTGCGCAGCTTCAAGGCCGAAACCGGCGAAACGCCGGCCAAGGCCGTCGAACGCATCCGCGCCGAGGCCGCGCGCGGCCAGATCGCCGCAGGCGACAGCAGCATCGACAGCATCGCGCGGCGGGTGGGGTTCACCGATAGCGAGCGGATGCGGCGGGCGTTTCTGCGCGTCTACGGACAACCGCCGCAAGCGCTGCGCCGCGCCGCCCGCAGCCAGGCGTCCACGGTCTGAATCGCGTCCTTGGCGTGATGAACTAGAAAACGGTAATAATATTCACTCTCAATAAAACCCCGGCCGCTTTCTGAGGCCGCTGCCGTGACCGCTATCCGCTCCGAACTCGATTGGACCCTTCCGGCCGCCACGCCCGCGATGTCGCTGGCCGGCGGCACGCTGCAGTTCGAGCGCGGCGAGCGGGTGCGGGAAGACTTGGCGCCGGGGTTGAAGCTGGTGCTGGTGCTGGAAGGCGAGTTGCGCTGTCGCGTGCCGGGCGAGCCGGCCGCGCAGGTCAGCGGGCCGCTGTTGTATCTGAGCCTGTGCCGCGATCCGCTGCGCATGGAGCACGATTTCGGCGCCCGCCGCGCGTTGCGCTTCGTGTCGCTGCGCACCTCGCTGGACCACTTGCACGACGCCCTGTCGATGGAGCCTGCCCAGATCGCCCGCCTGCTGCGCGCGCCCGGCGACGATGGGGCCTATGCCGATGCCAACCTGCGCTTTGCCGCCCGGGGCGCGCAGGCCGGCACCGACATGACCGCGGTACAGAGCGCGCGCGACCTGGGCGAGATCCTGACGTCTTCGCTCATGACCCGTCTGGCCGCCCATTTGGGGTACGCGGCCGGTTTTGGGGGCGGGCTGCTGGCGGCCGCCGTGACGCTGATTTTCGTGGCGACGGCGCTGCGCCGCACGGGCTGACATGGCATTTCGGGCGGTTGCGGCTACACTTGGCCGCCGTTTTGCTTTTTAGCCTCCGAATTCCCATGATTTCCACCGCATGCGGCGTCGACTTCGGCACGTCGAACTCCACCGTCGGCTGGAGCCGCCCCGACCAGCGCGCGCTCCTGGCTCTTGAAGACGGCAAGACCACCTTGCCCTCGGCCATCTTCTTTCACGATGAAGACGCCGAGGTCAGCTACGGCCGCGCGGCCATCTCCGACTACCTGGCGGGCTACGACGGGCGCTTGATGCGCTCGATGAAAAGCCTGCTGGGCAGTTCGATGATCGACGGCTCGACCGAAGTGCAAGGCCGCTCGATTCCGTTTCGCGTGCTGCTGACGCGCTTTATCGCCGAACTCAAGCGCCGCGCCGAAACCGCCGCCGGGCGCGACTTCACCCGCGTGGTGTTGGGCCGGCCGGTATTCTTCGTCGACGACAACCCGGCCGCCGACCAGACCGCCCAGGACACGCTGGGCGAGATCGCGCGCAGCGTGGGCTTTACCGATATCGAATTCCAGTTCGAGCCGCTGGCCGCGGCATTCGACTACGAATCACAGATCGACCGCGAAGAGCTGGTGCTGGTCATCGACATCGGCGGGGGTACCTCCGACTTTTCGCTGATCCGCCTGGGGCCGGGCCGCGCCAGCAAGCCCGACCGCCGCGACGATATCCTGGCTTACGGCGGCGTGCACATCGGCGGGGTGGACTTCGACAAGCAACTGAGCCTGGCGCATGTCATGCCGCTGCTGGGCCTGGGCAGCCAACTGCGCAGCGGCAAGGACGTGCCGTCCACGCAATACGGCAACCTGGCCTGCTGGCACACCATCAACCAGGCCTATACCCGCAAGTCCGCCGAACACTTTGCCTACATCCGCGCTGAAGCGGGCGATCGCGACAAGATCGACCTGCTGCTCAACCTGATCAAGCAGCGCGCCGGCCACTGGGTGGCGGTGCAGGTGGAAGAGGCCAAGATCGCGCTGTCCGAGTCCCCGGCCGCGCGCATTGACTTGTCGCGCATCGCGCCGGAGCTGGGCGTGGACGTGACCCGTCCGTCGTTCGACGTCAGCGTGGCGCGCCTGATCGAAAAGGTCGAGCAGACCGTTGGCGCGCTGCTGCGCGACGCGGGCGTGTCCAAGACGGAAGTGGACACGGTGTTCTTCACCGGCGGCTCCAGCCGCGTGCCGCGCCTGCGCGAAAGCGTCTCGGCCCTGGTGCCGGGCGCACGCAGCGTCGAAGGCGATCTGTTTGGCAGTATCGGCGCCGGCCTGGCGCTGGACGCCCGCCGCAAGTTCGATTGACCCGACTGTCGTCTGCGCGCCGCTTGCCGCTGAAGCGTAGCGGCCGGCGCGCCAGTCGCGGGCCAACCCCGCGCCACGCGGCCTACTTCGCCAGCATCGCCGGCACGCGCGCGGCCAGCGCATCGATCGCGGTGCGGGTCTTGGACGGCAGGTAGCGCGCCTGCGGCCACACGGCATGCACGTCCTGCGCGGCCATCCTGTCGCCGTGCATCAGCACATCCAGCTCGCCGGTGCGCACATAGTGGGTCAGCATCCAGCACGGCAGCCAGGCCAGCCCGGCGCCCGCGATGGCGGCGTCGGCGATGGCTTGCAGGTCATCGAGCCGCAGCCGCGGCGGCAGGAACAGCTGCATCACCTGGCCGTCCGGCCCCATCACCGACCAGCCTTTTTCGACACCGCCGTGCGCATAGACCACGCCCGCGTGCTGGCGCAGCTCGTCCAGCGTGACCGGGCGGCCGTGTGCCGCAATATAGGCCGGCGACGCGCCGATGCCCATGGTCTGCAAGCCCAGGCGGCGGGCCGCCAGGCTGGAACTGTCGGGCAGGGTGCCGATGCGGATGCCCAGGTCGTAGCCTTCTTCGATCAGGTCCACCACGCGGTCGTTGAACGAGATGTCGATCTGCAATTGCGGATACTGCGCGGCCAGCTCGCGCAACACCGGCGCCACGCAATGGCGGCCGAACACCAGCGGCGCGCTGACCCGCAGCCGCCCCTGCGGCGAACGCCGGCCGCTATCCAGTTCCGCCTCGGCGTCGTGCAGTTCCGCCAACGCCCGCACGCAGCGGTCGTAATAGGCCTGCCCGGCGTCGGTCAGGCTTTGCTGGCGCGTGGTGCGGTGAAACAGCCGGGTGCCCAGCCGGGCCTCGAGCCGGGCGATGGACTTGCCCACCGCCGAGCGCGTCAGGTTCATGCGGTCGGCCGCCAGCGCGAAGCTGCCGGCGTCGGCCGCCTGCACGAATACCTCGATGCCGCCGAGCCGGTCGTGGGTCAGGGGAGTGGCCATGGTGCTGTCCTTCGTGTCGTGGCGTCGCGCGGTGGGGGAGCCGGGATTGAAACCGGTATTGGGTGCTTCATTGGTGCTTGTTGGGCAACATTGAAGTGAATAAATGCCGCCACTGGATAGTTTTGTTCCCGGATATCGTACCCATACCGGGCCGCGCTGTCTTGGGCGGCATCCAGAATCCCAGTCTCGAAGGAACATCATCATGCAGGCATATCAAGTTATCGGTGGGCAGGGCATCGGCTCGCTCAAGCGCGTGGCGCTGGCGCCGCGCGACCCCGGCCCCTACGAAGTGCGGGTGCGCATCAAGGCCGTTTCGCTGAACTTCCGCGACCTGATGGTTGCCCGCGGCGACTACCTCAAGACGTCCGGCGGCCCCGTCGTCCCGGCGTCCGACGCGGCCGGCGTGGTCGTGGCCGTTGGCTCCGGCGTCACCCGCTACCAGGCCGGCGACCGGGTCATGGGTGCATTCATGCCCGACTGGATCGATGGTGAGCCCACGCCCGCCAACACGGCCCTGGCGCCCGGCGCCGCGACCGACGGCGTGCTGGCCAGCGAAGTGATCTTTGCCGAGCACGCCCTGGTGGCCATCCCGGATTCGCTGTCCGACGAGCAGGCCGCCACCTTGCCGTGCGCCGCCGTCACGGCCTGGAACACGCTGTTCGTCGCCGGCCGCGCCCGCGCCGGCCAGACCGCGCTGCTGCTGGGCACCGGCGGGGTCTCGATCTGGGGGCTGCAATTGGCCAAGGCCGCGGGCCTGCGCGCCATCATCACCTCGTCCAGCGCCGACAAGCTGGCGCGCGCCCGCGAACTGGGCGCCGACGGGTTGATCAACTACCGCGAAACGCCGGAATGGCAGGACGAGGTGCTGCGCCTGACCGGCGGCGAAGGCGCGCATGTGGTGCTGGAAGTGGGCGGCGAAGGCACGCTGACGCGCTCGGTGGCGGCGGCAAGAATGGGCGGCACCATCGGCATCATCGGCGGCGTCAGCGGCTTTGCCGCGACGCCGGTGTCGCCGCTGGCGCTCATCGCCGGCAACAAGCGGCTGGAAGGCATTTTCGTGGGCAGCCGCAAGATGCTGGAAGACGTGGCGCGGGTCGTGGATGCGTCGCGCATCGCGCCGGTGATCGACCGGGTCTACGGCTTTGATGAAACGCCCGCTGCGTTCGAGCACCTGGCTTCGGGCCGCCACTTCGGCAAGATCGTGATCCGCGTCGACGGGTGATCGACAAAGGTGCCATCCGCGCGTCCGCAAGGTGCACGGGTGGGCTTGCGACGCGGCTCCGGCGGAGCCGCCGATACGTCGCAAGCGCGGTGGTAAGCTGCAAGCTTGCGCGCCGGGCCCTTTGCTGCGCCCGGCGCATGTACGCTTACCCATCCCGCCATGATCCACAAGCCCGACTCGCACCTGTTCGAAGAACTTGTCTCCACCGAAGCGCCCTACGAGGGCCGCTTCCTCAAGATCCGTAACGACACCGTCCGGCTGCCCAACGGCCACACGTCCACCCGTGAATACGTGGTGCATCCGGGCGCGGTGGTGGTGATTCCGCTGCTGGACGACGGCCGCGTGCTGCTCGAACGCCAGTACCGCTACCCGGTCGGTCAAATCATGACGGAATTCCCCGCTGGCAAGCTGGACCCGGGCGAAGACCCGCTGGCCTGCGGCAAGCGCGAGCTGCTCGAGGAAACCGGCTACACCGCCACGCAGTGGGCGCGCGCCGGCGCCTTGCATCTGGCCATCGCCTATTCCACCGAGATCATCCACATCTACTTCGCCCGCGGCCTGCGCGCCGGGCCGCAGCAGCTGGACCCGGACGAATTCCTGGATGTCTTCAGCGCCCAGCCGGCCGACCTGTTCGCCGCCTGCGCCAAGGGCGAGGTCACCGACGCCAAGACCCTGACCTGCGTGTTGTGGTTGCAGAACGTGCTGTCCGGCGCCTGGCAGCTGGACTGGCAAGACCAAGCGGCCTAGGCCGGGGCCGCTCGCGCAGGTTCATCCATGCCCGCCTTTCCCGTGCTGCTGCAACCGTCCGGCCTGCGCTTCGAGGCCGACGCTGACACGCCCGTGCTGGCGGCCGCACAGGCGGCGGGCATCAAGCTGCCCAGCTCGTGCCGCAACGGTACCTGTCGCGCCTGCATGAGCCTGCTGCTGGACGGCGAAATCGCCTATCGCATCGAATGGCCGGGCCTGTCGCGCGACGAAAAAGAAGAAGGCTGGATCCTGCCCTGCGTGGCCCACGCCTGTTCTGCGCTCGAGATCCAGTCGCTGCAGGCCGAGCGCATCGAAGCCGCGCCGCCGGCGCCGCCGCGGCCCCTGACCGGGGCACGGCGTTAGCCCCTTTGTCAGCGACTGACCAGCACCTTTGCCTGCACACGGGCGCGCCGCTTCCGGGCCCAGATCAGTACCCCGGTCACGCTCAGCATCGCCACCACCAGCCCCAGCAGCGACATCAATATGCGCCCGGGCAGCCCGATGATGCGGCCGGTATGCAGCGGCAACTGGGCCTGCAGGAAGACATCGCCGGCGCTGCCGCGGCCGGGAATGCGGTCGCCGATGATCTCGCCCGACTGGCTGTCCAGGTAGATCCAGGGCCGGCCCAGGCCTGACGGCGTGTCGTCGCCCGGCTCGAAGAAGTTGACGCCATACAGCCGGTAGGGCGCGCTGTAAAAGAGCGCCCCCGCCGGCAGCGTCCAGCCGCGTGCGCGGGCCTCCCTGTCGCCCAGCGCCAGCGCGTCGCCGCGGGTGATGCCCGGCTCGCGGAAGTCGGCGGGCGCCACCGGCCGCCGCAACGCGAAGATGTCCGGCGTCAGCGGCGAGAAAAAGGCCACCAGCGGCCGCACCACCTCGCGCCCCAGGTTCATCGACACCGACGTCACCGCCACCATCAAGAGCAGGCCCCAGACCCAGACCCCGCCCGCGCGGTGCAGGTCGAACACCAGTTTGGGGCCGCCCTGACGCAGCCGGAACGACAGCGACTTGCGCCAGGCCTTGCGGCTGGGAAACGAGATGGCCAGCGCGATCAGGCAATCGAGCGCCCACACGATCGCGACGATGCCCATGAACCAGGTGCCCAGTTCAAAGCCGCCCACGTCCGGCAGGTGCAGGGTGTAGTGCAGCTTGTACAGGAACGGCATCAGGTTTTCGCGCGCCAGCGACACCTGGCCCCAGTAGCGCGAACCTTGCACCGCGCCGGTCGCCGGGTCGAGCGTGACCTGGTTGAAGTCCAGCGGGAAGGGCCGCCCCGTGGCAGGATCAATGCGCGGCACCACCGACACGCCCAGCGCGTGGCCGGGTTCAATCGTCAGCGGCAGATACGCCACGCGCAGACGTGGATCGGCCGCCTCCAGGCCGGCGGCCAGGTCCAGCGCCGGTCGCAGCGTGGCGCCGGCGGGCGCCGGGGCGTCGAACAGCTGCGGGTTGAGCCATTCGTCCAGCTCGTGGTCCCACGAGATGATGGCGCCCGTCAGGCCGGACAGGAACAGGAACAGCGCCAGGAACAGGCCTGCCCAGCGATGCAGCAGGCGTAGCAACGAGGCCATGGCGGCTTACCAGCGGTACGTGGTGCTGAGCAACAGCGTGCGGCGCGGGCCGTAGTAGCACGCGTTCAGGGGCGAGCCGCCGCACGGGTTGGCCACGTAGAGCTTGTCGAACAGGTTGGCAACCTTGAACTGCATGCGCCAGTGCGAGTTGGGCTCGTAGCCCAGGACCATGTCGTACACCGTGTAGGCGGGCGTCTTCACCGAAGTGGCGTAGGCGTTGTCCGGATCTGCCGCGGTGGGGCCGTAGTCCAGGGTGCTGCCCAGGTAGCGCACCCCGCCGCCGATCGACACGCCGCGCAGCGCGGTGGATGCCAGGCGGTAATTGACCCACAGCGACGCCATGTGGCGCGGCGATGTGGTGCCCCATGCGTCCTGCGGTCGCGTGCCCTCCTGGCCCGGCGTGTTGCTGCGCGTGACCTTGGCGTCCAGGAACGTATAGCTGGCCAGCACCGACCATTGCGGCGTCGGCTCCCAGGTGCCTTCCAATTCCACGCCGCGCGAGCGGATCTGGCCGGCCTGGATCGAATTGGTCGGGTCGGTCGGGTCCTGCGTCAGGACATTGTTCTGGCGGATGTCATAGACCGAGGCGGTCAGCATCAGGTGGCGGCCGGCCGGCTCATAGCGCAAGCCGGCTTCCATGCTGCGACCGCGCGTGGGTTGGTAGGGCGAGCCGTCCTTGCTGGCCTGGGCGGTGGGCTGGAACGATTCGGCGTAATTGACGAAGGGCGACAGGCCGTTGTCGGCGCGGTACAGTGCGCCGGCCTGGTAGGTGGTGGCGTTGTCCTTCTGGTTCAGGTCCAGCGTGCCCAGCGGATCGCGGGTTTCCGTGCGGGCGCGGTCGTGGCGCACGCCGCCGCGCAGGATCCAGTGGTCGCCCAGCGACAGGCGGTCCTGGAAGTACACGCCGGTCTGGCGCGCGGTCACGTCGCGGGCCCACGGCGTGGTGGGGTCGGGAATGGCCTGGCCATACTGCGGGTCCAGGATGTCCAGCACGGGGGCGCTACCGGACCACTGGCGGTCGTTGTAGCGCGTCAGGCTGGCGTCCAGCCCGACCAGCAGCCGGTGCGTCACCGGGCCGGTGTGCGCGGTCCAGGCCAGTTGGTTGTCCATCGTGTAGACCTTGGACCGCAGCTGGTTGCGGTTGGCGTCGCGATAGAGCAGGTGGCCGGTCTCGTCCAGATCGTAATCATCGTTCAGCAGCGCGCGGCCGCGCACGTACTTGGCGTCGTAATCCATCGACTCCACGCGCAGCCCCTGGCGGAACACGGTGTCGCCGGCAAGCTTGTATTCCAGCAGCGTGCCCAGCGACTTCTGGGTCCGGTCGAAGCGGTTGAAGTCGGGCTCGCCCGGATAGAAACTGGAGCTGATCTGCCCCCACGGGCTGGAAAACAGCGTGCCCGTGCGCGGGTACCACAGCCCCCACGCGGCGCGGTCCTTCTGGTAGTTGGCCAGCACGGTCAGGGTGGTGTCGGCGTTGGGCTTCCAGGTCAGGGCCGGGGCGATGTAGCCGTGGTCATCGGGTGCATAGCGCATCTGCGTATCGCTGTCGCGCACGTTGCCGGTCAAGCGGTACAGCACCGTGCCGTCCTCGGCGATCGGGCCGCCCAGGTCGAACTGGGCCTGCTTGCGGTCGTGGCTGCCCACGCCCAGGGTCACTTCATGCAGCGGGTCGTCGGTGGGGCGCTTGGTCACGGCGTTGATCAGCCCGCCCGGCGAGTTCTGGCCATACAGCACCGAGCTGGGGCCCTTGAGCACTTCCAGGCGCTCCAGGCCATAGGAATCCATGCGCATGCCGATCTTGCTGCCCGAGGCGCGCAGGCCATCGCGGTACATGCCGAACACCGATTGGTTGAAACCCCGCACCGTGATCCAGTCGTAGCGCGGGTCTTCGCCATAGGCCGACGTGTTTACGCCCGCCACGTAGTGCAGCGCGTCGGTGATCGTCTGCGCGCCCTGGTCGTTCATCTGGTCGCGCGTGACCACCGTGACCGACTGCGGGGTTTCCGACAGGGCGGTGTCGTCCTTGCCGGCTGCCATGGTGCGGGTGGCGATATAGCCGTTGACCGGCCCGACCGGCGATTCGCCGTTGCCGTTCACGGTGATGGACGGCAACGTCGACACGCCGCCGGCGGCCGGCTGCGGCGCGCGTTCCAGCGTGTAGCCGCCGTCGGCGCCGGGCCGCGCTTGCAGCCCCGTGCCCGCCAGCAACGCGCGCAGCGCGGCGGACGGGCTGTATTCGCCTTGCACGCCGGGGCTGGTCTTGCCCTGCGCCAGTGCCGTCGGGCCGGCCAGCAGCAGGCCCGATTCGCCCAGGAAGCGCGTCAGCGTGGCGCTGAGCGGGCCGGCGGGGATGTCGTAGCGCCTGATCGCCTCGGCGGCGGCCTGGGTGCCGGGCGCGGCGGTCTGCGCCTGTGCGCCCGGCAGGCCGGCGGTGGCCAACAGGGCGCCGGCCGCCAGGCCTTGCAGCAGCGATAGCGGACGGCGGCCGCGGGCGGGGCGAGGGGGGGACATGCGGGACATGGGATCTTTCTCTCGAACGGGTGACAGGCCAGGCGAACCGCGGCGGGCGGCCGCCATTCGCTTACTCCTGCTTAATCGAACGAGCGGGCAAAAGCCGGAACCATTATTTTGAAAAAAGACGCGCGGCGGTCCGGGCCAGGGCAAAGCCGTGCCGACGGCCCACCGGGGCTAGCGCGGCTTGGCCTCCACCGTGGTCCACCACGGCAGGCTGCGGCGCACCCGGATGGGCAGCGCCGCCTCCAGCATCGCCAGGGCCCGCTCAGGCTGGGCCAGGGGGTAGCTGCCCAGCACCCGGATGTCGGCGACGTCAGCGGTCGCGCCCAGGTGGCCGCTTTGGTAACGCGCCAACTCGCGCAGCACCTCGGACAGCGGGATGTCCTGCGCGATCAGGATGCCGCGCGACCACGCTTCGCGAGCGGGGTCGGCGGGCGCATCGCCGTCGATGCGGGTGTCCGTGTAGCGCGCCTGCTGGCCCGCCCGGATGATGCGGGTCTGGCCGCTGCGGGCGGTGCGGATTTCCACCGCGCCTTCGTAGACCGCCACCAGCGCGTCGTGGCCGTCGGTGCGGGCGGTGAAGCGCGTGCCCAGCGCCCGCAGCTCGCCGTGCGGCGTGGACACCAGGAAGGGGCGGGAGGCGTCGGGCGCGGTCTGGATCAGCATTTCGCCGGACCGCAATACCAAGCGGCGCACGTGCGCGTCGTAATCGTCGTCAAAGGCGCTGGCGGTATTGAGCCAGACGCGCGTGCCGTCGGCCAGGGCCAGTTCGCGGATTTCCCCGGTGCGCGTGCGATGGTCGGCCATCCAGGCCAACGCCAGGCCGGGCGCCGGGCTATAGCGCAGCGTGCCCCAGGCCAGCGCGCTCACACCCGCCAGGCCCAGCAGCACGCGGCGCCGGGTCAGGCGGGCGTGGGCCAGGCGGTAGGCATCGGTGGCCGGGCGGCGGGCCGGGCTGCGCTGGATCGGGTCAAAGCGCTGGCTGATGCGTTCCACATACGACCAGGCTTCGCGGTGACGGGCGTCGGCGTCCAGCCAATCCTGCCAGCGGCCGCGGTCTTCCTGGGCGGCCTGGCCGGAGCGCAGCAGCGCATACCATTCGGCCGCCTGTTCCAGGGATTCGTCGGTGGCGGCATACAACCCGGCCGCGGCGGCGTGCGGCTGCGGGTTCATGGCTCGCCGGCGGCCAGGCGCGCTTCCAGGCGGATGCAATGCAGCATCGCCTGCGCCACGTACTTGCGGACCATGCGGCTGGACACTTGCAGCTCGTCCGCCACTTCCTGGTCGGTCATTTCGCAGGCAATGGCCAGCACGAACGCCGTGGCCGCCTTGGGCGGCAGGCTGCGCAGCATGGCGTCGACCTCGTGCAAGGCCTGCATCACCATGGCTTGCTGTTCGGCGGACGGGGCCACGGCCTCGGGCTGTGCGGCCAGCGTGTCCAGCCAGGCCTGTTCGATTTCGCGGCGGCGCCACAGGTCCACGCACAGGCCGTTGGCCATGGTGCGCAGGTACACCCGCGCCTGGGGCGCGGTGTCAAAGCGGCGTGGCTTGGTCAACAGCCGCACAAAGGCGTCATGGGCCAGGTCCGCGGCATCGCAGGCATTGCCCAGCCGACGGCGCAGCCATCCCTGCAGCCAGGCATGGTGGCTGGTGTACAGGGTTTCAACGGTGGGGTTGGAGGCGGACTCCGGAAGGCTCACGATGGGCGACGCGGCGGCCGACGAGGCGGCCAAGCAGGGATTATTTGGAAACGAGAATTGTAATTATTTTTACTGAGAGATCAATCGCATCGTTGCGCGTGTTGCGAGTTTGCACGCCCGCCATCGTCCGGGCGGGCGCACACATTGGGCGCCCGGGGGGAGTGGCGCCCGTTCTGGGGGACAAAACGCCCCCGATCACTCGTGCTTGTGCATGGCCGACTGATGCTTGGTGTCGCGCATGGTCGCGTACACCAGCAGCGAAATGAAGATCACGCCCGCCAGGTAGTAGTAGAACCATTCCTCGTGGCCCTGCTGCTTGAACCACAGCGCGATGGCGGGCGCGGTGCCGCCAAAGATCGACACCGTGATCGCGTACGGCACCGCCACGCCGGTGGCGCGGATGTTGGTGGGAAATAGCTCGGCCTTCACCACCGCGTTGATCGACGTGTAGCCGGCCGTGAAGACCCAGGCCGCGCAAATCAGCAGGAACGCGATGTACGGCGACTTGGTGTGCGACAGCGTCATCAAGATCGGCACCGTCAGCGCCGCGCCCGCGGCGCCGAAGAACACCAGCAGGGGCTTTCTGCCGATCTTGTCGGACAGCGCCCCATACAGCGGCTGCAGGATCAACGCGAAGATCAACGAGGCGGCGATGACGTAGGTGGTGACGATGTCCGAGAACCCGGAGGTCTGCCGCACGAACGTCTGCATGTAGGTGGTGAAGGTATAGAACGCGGCCGTGCCGCCGGCCGTCAAGCCCACCACGATCGCGACCTCGCGCGGATAGCGCAGCAGGCCGCGCAGCGAACTGGTCTGCGGCTTGCGCTTGCTGGCTTCCTTGAAGGAGTCGGTCTCGGGCATGTCGCGCCGCATCAGGGCGGTGACGATGGCCAGCATCGCGCCGATCACGAAGGGGATGCGCCAGCCCCATGCCACGAGTTGTTCGTGGGTCAGGAACACGTTCTGCAATAGCAGCAACACGAGAATGGCGCACAACTGGCCGCCGATCAGCGTGACGTACTGGAAGCTGGAATAAAAGCCCCGATGTTCCGCGTCGGCGATCTCGGTCAGGTACGTGGCGCTGGCGCCGTATTCGCCGCCCAGGCTCAGGCCCTCGATGACCCGCGCCA
>JBEBOQ010000060.1:0-30364 GCA_040396375.1 Achromobacter xylosoxidans | reverse complement strand
ATGAGCTCGAGGCGCGTTGCGGCGTACGGGTGCCGGTAATCTTCGAAATCGAGGGCGAGGCCGGTTTCCGTCGCCGGGAGTCCGCCGCTTTGGAAGAGTGTACCCAACGGCGCAACATAATTCTTGCCACCGGTGGCGGCGCCATCCTGGCGGCCGAAAACCGCCAACGATTGCAAGAGCGGGGCATCGTGGTCTATTTGAGAGCCAGCGTGGACGAATTGTTCCGCCGGACTTGCCGCGACCGTAACCGCCCGCTGCTGGCTACTGCGGACCCCCGCGGCACCCTGCGCGACCTGATGACCCTGCGCGAACCCCTCTATAAAGAAGTGGCCGACCTGGTGGTGGAAACGGGCTCCATGCCCATCCACACCCTGGTCAAGGCGCTGCTGCCGCAATTACAAGCCTTCGAGAAGCAGATATGAACGTTGTTGAGGTCGACACCCCGGGCGGACAGTACCCCATCCGCATCGCGCCGGGGCGCCTGGATGCCCTGGACGAGAGCATTCCCGCCGACGCCACCGCCATCGCGGTGGTGACCAATCCGACCGTGGCGGCGCTGTACGGCGAACGCGCCGAAGCCGCGCTGGCGCGCACCGGCAAGCGGGTGCTGCGCATCGAATTGCCCGACGGCGAGTCGTACAAGGATTGGCAGTCCCTCAACCTGATCTTCGACGCGCTGCTGGGCAATCGCCTGGACCGCCGCTGCGTGCTGGTGGCGCTGGGCGGCGGCGTGATCGGCGACATGACCGGCTTTGCCGCCGCGGTGTACATGCGCGGCGTGCGTTTCGTGCAGGTGCCGACCACCCTGCTGGCCCAGGTCGACTCGTCGGTAGGCGGCAAGACCGCCGTCAACCATCCGCTGGGCAAGAACATGATCGGCGCGTTCTACCAGCCGCTGGCGGTCGAGATCGACACCGCCGTGCTGGCCACGCTGCCGGCGCGCGAGGTATCCGCGGGCCTGGCCGAGGTCATCAAGTACGGCCTGATCCTGGACCCGGTGTTCTGGGAGTGGTGCGAACAGAATGCGCAGAAATTGCGCAGCCTGGATCCGCAGGCCGTTGCCTACGCCATCCGCCGCTCCTGCGAGCTGAAGGCGCAGGTGGTGGGCAAGGACGAACGCGAATCCGGCCTGCGCGCCATCCTCAATCTGGGCCATACCTTCGGCCACGCCATCGAGGCCGGCCTGGGCTATGGCGCCTGGCTGCATGGCGAGGCGGTGGGCTGTGGCATGGTGCAGGCTGCGGAATTGTCGGCGGATGTGGCGGACTTTCCGCGCGCCGACGTGGCCCGTGTACGCGGCCTGGTCGAGGCCATCGGCTGCCCCGTGGTCGCGCCCGACCTGGGGGCCGACCGCTGGCTGGACCTGATGCAGGTCGACAAGAAGACCGAGGGCGGCGAGATCCGCTACGTGCTCATGAACCGCATCGGGGCAGCGATGATGCGGGCGGCGCCGGCCGATGCCGTGCGCGCCGTATTGGCCCGAACCACGCAGTAAATACCGCAGGAGAGACGGTGTCGCAGATGAAAGAACTGGCTTCCTATGCATCCGACCCGTCCCGATCGCGCGGCCGGACCTACGCCGAGCCGCCGCCGGAAAACCGCAGCGAATTCCAGCGCGACCGCGACCGCATCGTGCATTCGAGCGCTTTCCGGCGCTTGGAGTACAAGACCCAGGTTTTCGTGAACCACGAGGGCGACCTGTTCCGCACCCGGCTGACGCACAGCCTGGAAGTGGCGCAGATCGCGCGCACGCTGGCGCGCAGCCTGGGGCTTTCCGAAGACCTGACCGAAGCCATTTCGCTGGCGCATGACCTGGGCCACACGCCTTTCGGGCATGCGGGCCAAGACGAACTCAATGCCTGCATGCGCGAATTGGCGCCCGAGGCCGGCGGCTTCGAACACAACCTGCAGAGCCTGCGCGTGGTGGACGAGCTTGAAGAACGCTACGCGGACTTCAACGGGCTGAACCTGTGCTTCGAAACGCGCGAGGGCATCCTGAAGCATTGCTCGGCGGCCCATGCGCGGCAGCTGGGCGACGTCGGCGAACGCTTTCTGTCACGGACCCAGCCCTCGCTGGAGGCGCAGTTGGCCAATCTGGCCGACGAAGTGGCCTACAACAATCACGATATCGACGATGGCCTGCGGTCAGGCCTGATTACGCTGGAGCAGTTGCAGGACGTCTCTATCTTCCAGCGCCATCATGCCCAGGTGCTGGACCGCTATCCCGGTCTGGCCTCGCGTCGGGCGATAGCCGAGACCATTCGCCGGATGATCAATACGCTGATCACGGACCTGACGCAGACGTCGCTTGAGCGCATCCGGGATGCCGCGCCGGCCAGCGTGGATGACGTGCGCCGCGCATCGCCGCTGGCGGGGTTTTCAGAAGGGATCCGGCGCGAAGCCGACGAACTGAAGAAATTCCTGTTCGACAACCTGTACCGGCATTATCGGGTACTGCGCATGACGACCAAGGCGCGGCGCATCGTGCGCGAGTTGTTCGCTGCTTTCCTGGATGATCCGCGCCTGTTGCCGCCGGACTACCGCCGCGCGGCCTTCAACGAGCAGGCCCGCGCCATTGCCGACTATATCGCCGGCATGACCGACCGCTACGCCATCCGCGAACACAAGCGCCTGTTTGACATGGCCTAGGGCTTGTCCAGGCCGGCGCCGTATCGGCCGGCCGGCCGCGTCAGCGATGCTTGCGATAGGGCTCGTCTGCCTCGACGAAGGTTGCCTCGGCACGCGCGTCGCGCATCCATTCCTGCATGGCCGGCAGCGCCAATACCGCGTCCATGTAATCGCGCACCGGGCCCGCGGCGGCGATGCCATAGGTGGTGAAGCGCGACACGATCGGCGCGAAGAAAGCATCGGCGATGGAGAACGCGCCAAACAAGAACGGGCCGCCCTGGCCGAATTCGGCGCGTGTGTCCTGCCAGATGGCGTGCACGCGCGAGATGTCCTGGCGGGCTGCGTCAGGGATATCAATACCGGGCAGGTGCGCCTCGATGTTCATGGGCAGCGCCTGGCGCAGCGCGCCAAAGCCGCTGTGCATCTGGGCGACCAGCGAGCGGGCCCGGGCGCGGCCACGCACCGCCTGCGGCCACAAGTGGGCCTCGGGACGCTGCTCGGCCACGTATTCGCAGATGGCCAAAGAATCCCAGACCGCGAAATCACCGTCCAGCAGCACGGGCACCAGGCCGGCGGGGGTGAGCGGCCCCAGGCTGCGTGTGAATGCTTCGGTGAACAGGCCAAGCTTTTGCTCGGTGAATTCGACACCCGAGGCGCGCAGGGCGAGCCAGGGGCGCAGGGACCACGAAGAATAATTCTTGTTGCCGATGATCAAGGTGTACATGCCGATTCCCCTTATTGGCGCTGCGCGGCTTACCCGGCGGGCGTGCGGCGCAGCAATTTGCCCAGATAATGCCCGGTGTGGCTGTCGGGCGCGGCCGCCACGTCTTCCGGCGTGCCTTGCGCCACCACGCGGCCGCCGCCATCGCCGCCTTCAGGACCCATGTCGACCAGCCAGTCGGCGGTTTTGATGACGTCCAGATTGTGTTCGATGATGAGCACGGTATTGCCGCTGTCCACCAGTTGGTTAAGCACTTGCAGCAGCAGTTCGATGTCGCGGAAGTGCAGGCCGGTGGTGGGCTCGTCCAGGATGTACAGCGTGCGGCCGGTGCTGCGCCGCGACAGCTCTTGGGACAGCTTCACGCGTTGCGCTTCGCCGCCCGAGAGGGTGGTGGCGCTTTGGCCCAACCGGATGTAGGACAGGCCGACGTCGATCAGCGTGTGCAGCTTGCGCGAGATGGCCGGTACCGACTCGAAATACTCCAGCGCCTGCTCGACGGTCAGGTCCAGCACTTCGCTGATGTTGCGGCCGCGGTAGCGGATTTCCAGGGTCTCGCGGTTGTAGCGCTTGCCGTGGCAGACATCGCAGGGCACATACATGTCGGGCAGGAAGTGCATTTCCACCTTGACCACGCCGTCGCCCTGGCAGGCTTCGCAGCGTCCGCCTTTGACGTTGAAGCTGAAGCGGCCGGGATCGTAGCCGCGGGTACGGGCTTCGGGCACGCCGGCGAACAGTTCGCGGATCGGCGTGAACAGGCCGGTGTAGGTCGCCGGGTTGCTGCGCGGGGTGCGGCCGATGGGGCTTTGGTCGACGCTGATGATCTTGTCGAAGTTCTCCAGCCCTTGCATCGACACGTAGGGCGCGGGTTCGCTTTGCGCGTGGTGCAGTTGGCGCGACACCGCCACGGCCAACGTGTCGTTGATCAAGGTGGATTTGCCTGAGCCCGATACGCCCGTGACGCAGATCAGCCGGCCGGCAGGCAGGCTCAGGTCGACGTTCTTCAGGTTGTTGCCGGTGGCGCCCGTGAGCGTTAGCCAGGGCAGCTCGTCGTTGACGGGGCGCCGCGGCGGAATGGCAATGGCGCGCTTGCCGCTGAGGTATTGGCCCGTCAGCGAATTGGGATCGCGCTGCACGGTGTCGGGGTCGCCCTGTGCCACGACCTCGCCGCCATGCTCGCCCGCGCCGGGGCCCATGTCCACGACCCAGTCGGCCATGCGGATCATGTCTTCGTCGTGTTCGACCACGATGACGCTGTTGCCCAGGTCGCGCAGATGCTGCAGCGTGCCGATGAGGCGGTCGTTGTCGCGCTGGTGCAGACCGATGGAGGGCTCGTCCAGCACGTACATGACGCCGGTCAGGCCCGAGCCGATCTGGCTGGCCAGTCGGATGCGCTGCGCTTCGCCGCCCGAAATAGTGTCGGCGCTGCGGTCCAGCGACAGATAGTTCAGGCCAACGTTGTTCAGGAAACTCAGGCGCGCTTCGATTTCGCGGACGATGCGCTGGGCGATTTCCTGTTTGGCGCCGGTCAGGGTCAAGTCGCGGAACCACGCCAGGCAGGTCGACAGCGGCATGGCCTCGACTTCGTAGATGGCCTGGCCGTGGCGTTCGCCGCCGCGCGGGTCATGGCCGATCAGCACGTTGCGAGCTTCCGGCCGCAGGCGCGATCCGCCGCAATCGGGGCAGGTCTTGATGTTGCGGTATTTGCCGAGCTCTTCGCGCACCGTGGCCGAATCGGTTTCGCGCCAGCGGCGCTCCAGATTCGGGATCACGCCTTCGAAGGTGTGGCGCTTGACTGTGCTGCGGCCTTTTTCGTTCAGGTAGAGGAACGAGATTTCTTCTTCGCCCGAGCCGTACAGCACCTTGTCGCGCAGGGCCTCGGGCAGCTCTTCGAAGGGGGCTTCGATATCGAATTCGTAATGCGCGGCCAGGCTGGTCAAGAGCGAATGGGTGAAGGCGTTGCGGCGGTCCCAGCCGCGGATGGCGCCGGCCGCCAAGCTGAGTTCGGGGAACGCGACCACGCGCTTGGGGTCGAAGAACCCGACTTGGCCGATGCCGTCGCAGCTAGGGCAGGCGCCCATCGGGTTGTTGAAGCTGAACAGGCGCGGCTCCAGTTCCGGCAGGCTGTGGCTGCAGACGGGGCAGGCATAGCGGCTGGAAAAGACTTGTTCGCGGCTGCTGTCCATGTCCAGCGCCAGCGCGCGGCCATCGGCCAGCAGCAGCGCGGTTTCGAAGCTTTCCGCCAGGCGCTGCTTGCTTTCCGGCTTGATGCGCAGCCGGTCGATCACGACATCGATGTCGTGCTTTTCGGTTTTCTTCAGCGGCGCCATGCCGTCGATTTCCGTCATCTGGCCGTCGACGCGCAGACGCACATAGCCTTGCGCTTGCAGGCTGGCGCATTCGTCCTCGAAGCTGCCTTTCTTGCCGCGGGCGATGGGAGCCAGCACCGCCAGGCGGGATTCGGCCGGCCAGGACAGCACGGCGTCCACCATCTGGCTGACGCTTTGCGCCTGCAGCGGCAGGCCGTGGTCCGGGCAGTAGGGCGTGCCTACCCGCGCATACAGCAGGCGCAGGTAGTCGTGAATTTCGGTGATGGTGCCGACGGTGGAGCGCGGATTGTGCCCCGCCGCCTTTTGCTCGATGGAGATCGCCGGCGACAGGCCTTCGATCAGGTCCACGTCGGGCTTGTCCATCAGTTGCAGGAACTGGCGCGCATAGGCCGAAAGGCTTTCGACGTAGCGCCGCTGCCCTTCCGCGTAGAGCGTGTCGAACGCCAGCGAGGACTTGCCCGAGCCGGACAGGCCCGTTACCACCACCAGCTTGTGGCGCGGCAGATCCAGCGAGACGTTCTTGAGATTGTGGGTGCGGGCACCCCGAATGCGTATGGTCACGTCTATCGGGCTCTTTTAAGCGGTTGCAAAGGCCAACTTGGTACTATAGCGCGCCGAGTCCTCCCCCGTACTGGGGCGGTCACCAAGATCGCCTGACGCGGACCCGGCGCCCAGGATCAGACCGCAAGCGCATGACACCCACGTGCGCGCGCGGCCCTCGTCATCGTTGAAATTTCCGCATGCCGGCAGATACCAAACTGAAATTGACCCCATCCGAGCGCCGCGCCAGCGTGGCGTTGGCCGGTTTGTTCGCTGCGCGGATGCTGGGGTTGTTCCTGTTGTTGCCCGTTTTTGCCGTCGCCGCCAGCGGCCTGCCCGGGGGCAACGACCCCGCGCGCGTGGGCTTGGCGCTGGGCATGTACGGCCTGACCCAGGCTTTCATGCAGATTCCGTTCGGCCTGGCTTCCGACCGCTGGGGCCGCCGGCCCGTGGTGATTTTCGGCTTGCTGCTGTTCGTGGCGGGCAGCATCGTCTGCGCCCAGGCCACGGACGTGTACTGGATCACCATCGGCCGGGCCATCCAGGGCGCCGGCGCTATTTCGGCCGCCGTGACGGCTTGGCTGGCCGACGCCACCCGCGACGAAGTGCGTACCCGGGCCATGGCCATGGTGGGCGGGTCGATCGGGCTGTCGTTCGCGGT
The DNA here is from genome assembly GCA_040396375.1 of Achromobacter xylosoxidans. Lineage (GTDB taxonomy): Bacteria > Pseudomonadota > Gammaproteobacteria > Burkholderiales > Burkholderiaceae_B > Achromobacter > Achromobacter xylosoxidans_D. The sequence goes on along the minus strand of JBEBOQ010000060.1, from coordinate 23,487 downwards.
GTCGTTGGTGTTGTCGCCCGTGTTGGTGGGCTGGTGGGGCTTGTCGGGCCTGTTCTGGACCATCGCCTGTCTGGGCGTGATCTGTCTGGGGGTGGCGCGCTGGGTCGTGCCGGTGGTACCGCGCACCCAGGCCCGCAGCGTGCAGGCCGCCAGTCCGCGCCAGGTGCTGACACACCGCGATCTGTTGCGGTTGAATTTCGGCGTGTTCGTGTTGCACCTGATCCAGGTGTCGCTGTTCGTGGTGGTGCCCGCGCTGCTGGCCAAGGTCGGTGGCCTGGATGCCCGCGAACTCTGGAAGGTTTACCTGCCCGTCATCCTGGTGTCGTTCGTGCTGATGGTGCCGGTGGTGTTCGTGGCTGAAAAGCGCCGCGCGCACCGTGGCGCCTTGCGCGGCGCGGTGGCGGGCCTGGTGCTGGTGTGCGCATTGCTGCCGGCGGCCAGCCACGGCTTTTTCACTCTGGCGGCCGCTTTGACCGGCTTTTTCGTGGCCTTCAATGTGTTGGAAGCGCTGCAGCCGTCACTGGTGTCGCGGGTGGCACCGCAGGCCTACAAGGGGCTGGCGCTGGGGTTTTACAACACCGCCCAGGCCGCCGGCCTGTTTACGGGCGGCGCGCTGGGCGGCTGGGTTGCCTCGCATTCCGGCGCGGGCGCCGTGTTCATCGGCGCCGCCGTGCTGGCCGCCGTCTGGTTGGCCGTCACCTGGGCGCTCAAGCCGTTGGCGTAGCCGAAAAAGGGCATTTCGGGGGCGGAAAGTCGCGGATCGCGCCGCCAACGGTGTCCAACAGCGCTGAAATCGTTTCCCGGGCTGGATGGGTTTGTCACGATTCCGGTTTGGCGTGGCGGGCGCTTTTCGTCGATAATAGAACCCAATTTAGGGCTTCACCGGCATCGCCGGTCATCGCTATGATGACCGGCGTGTTTCATGAGGCCGGTCTTCAACATCGCTATTTATGTTGTTGCCGGCGTGTCCGCGGCAACGCGCGGCGCAGGCTGTCAACAACAGAGGGACAACGGCATGGCATCGGTTAACAAAGTCATTCTCGTGGGCAATCTGGGTCGCGACCCGGAAGTCCGCTACAGCCCCGAAGGGGCCGCAATCTGCAACATGTCCATCGCCACCACTTCGTCCTGGAAGGACAAGGCCAGCGGCGAGAAGCGCGAAGAAACCGAATGGCACCGCGTCGTCATGTATAACCGCCTGGCCGAAATCGCCGGCGAATACCTGAAGAAGGGTCGTTCGGTCTACATCGAAGGCCGTCTGAAGACCCGCAAGTGGCAAGACAAGGACACCGGCGCCGATCGTTTCAGCACCGAAGTCGTCGCTGACCAGATGCAAATGCTGGGCGGCCGCGAAGACGGCGGTGGCGGTGGCGGCAGCTACGGTGGCGGCGGTGGCTACGACGACGCGCCCGCGCGTCAGCCGCAGCAACGCGCTCCGGCCCAGCGCCCGGCGCCCCAGCAACGCCCGGCCGCTCCGCAAGCGGCGCCCGCCGGCGGCGGCGCCAACCTGGCCGACATGGACGACGATATTCCGTTCTGATCGCGCGCCCACCGCGTGTCATCAAAAAAGCCCGGCAAGCCTTGTGCTTGCCGGGCTTTTTCGTTTCTGGCGCCGTTGTTTCGGCACCTAGGCCCTCGGGGCTCAACCCCCCAGCATTTGTCGTTGAAGCTGCGTGCATTTTTGGACTTCGCGGCGCCGCGCCCCGTCTGTCCACAGGCTACGCACAGCATGTCCACAGCTTACTCACTGATATTCGGGGCTTTTCCACCGGTTATGCACAAGGGGTGCTGGGCCAGGTTTGCAAGCCTCTATTGTGCTGACCCGCTAAACCACCCGATAGAATTCCAATGTTTGGTTTGACATCGGGCGCTCAGCCGCAGCTAGCATGGGTTTGCGTGAGTTCGGGTGGTGGTCTATCCACAGGCTGCACACAGCATCTCCACAGCTTGCTCACCGATATTCGTGGCTTTTCCACAGCTTATCAACAGGGGTAGCCTAGGGGCGCGCCCGCGTCTATGAGGAAACCGCAATGACCCAGAACATCTACGACACGCCGGAATTCTTCCAGGGTTACAGCCAGTTGGCCCGCTCGGTGCATGGGCTGGACGGCGCTCCGGAATGGCCTGCGCTGCGCGCATTGGTGCCGGACATCCAGGGCCGCAGCGTGGTCGACCTGGGCTGCGGGTTCGGGTGGTTCTGCCGCTGGGCCGACGAGCAGGGGGCGGCCGACGTGTTGGGGTTGGACGTGTCCGACAACATGCTGGCTCGGGCGCGCGACACCACCCGCAGTCCGACTGTCAGGTATCAGCGGGCGGATCTGGAGCAATTGCAGTTGGCGCCGCAAAGCATTGATCTGGCCTACAGCTCGCTGACGCTGCATTATCTGGAGCGCCTGCCCGAGCTATTGGCCACGGTGCATCAGGCGCTTAAACCCGGCGGGCGCTTTGTCTTTTCCGCCGAGCATCCGATCTATACGGCGCCCGCGCGGCCCGGATTCATCCAGGACAGCGAAGGCCGGAGGATCTGGCCGTTGACTCACTATGCGTTGCGTGGCCCGCGCAGCACGGATTGGCTGGCCAAGGGCGTCATCAAGCAGCACCGCACGATGGGAGACTATGTGAACCTGCTGATCCGCGCTGGCTTCACCATTGCCCATCTGGACGAATGGGCGCCTACCTCAGCCCAGCTTGCCGCGCAGCCGGCGCTCGCCGAAGAGCAGGATCGGCCCATGATGTTGTTGATGGCCGCAGAGCGGTGAAATATATGGTTTCACAAAAGCCCCTTGCGCTGTCTATCTAGTAGTAGGTAAGATTTATCCATCGACGCAGCAAACCCAGCAACACCGCAGCGCCGCCCCAAACCAGAAATACAGTAGTCCCGCTTTTTATTTGCCTTGTTATCTACCTATAAGTAGATAGTTTAACTGAACCGATTCAAGCATCGTTATCTGGAGATCCATCATGAAGACCCTCGTATCCGCCCTGATCCTGTCCGCCTCGTTCATTGGCGCCGCCCAAGCTGGCGAACTGGACTACCCGCCCGCCGCGAACACCCAAAGCACGGTGACCCGCGCTCAAGTGCAGCAAGAATTGGCTGCCGCCCGCGCCAACGGTGAACTGGTCTCCGGCGAAGAAGGTTACGCCGCCACCGCTTTCGCCAGCGCCGGTGACAAGAGCCGCGCTCAAGTGAAGCAAGAACTGGCTGCCGCCCGTGCGCAAGGCCTGACCGAAAGCGGTGAACTCGACTACCCGCTCGTTCAAGGCTGATTTTTTCGACTGAATGTCTATCTATAGATAGATAGCTTTATCTGACTCGAACACTACCTGATCCTTACTGGAGATCCACCATGAAGACCCTCGTATCCGCCCTGATCTTGTCCGCCTCGTTCATTGGCGCCGCCCATGCCGGCGAACTGGACTATCCGCCCGCCGCGAACACCCAAAGCACGGTGACCCGTGCCCAAGTGCAGCAAGAACTGGCCGCAGCCCGTGCCAATGGCCAACTGGTTTCCGGTGAAGAAGGCTACGCCGCCACCACGTTTGCCAGCGCCGCAGACAAGAGCCGCGCTCAAGTGAAGCAAGAGCTGGCTGCCGCCCGTGCCCAAGGCCTGACCGAAAGCGGCGAACTGGATTACCCGCCCGTTCAAGGCTGAGTTTGATGTCGAGCGATGCGGGCTCCGGGGGGCGGGAAATTTCCCGGCCGGAGTCCGCACGGTTGTTCCGGACCGGGGCAAACCCGCCGATGACGAACCGACCTATTAGTAGGTAATATTCAGCTATGGACACTCCGACTCCCAACACCACCCGCGACCAGCTGCTGGCGCATGCCGAGAAGCTGATCCGCACGCGTGGTTGCAACGGCTTCAGCTATCGCGACCTGGCTGAGCACGTGGGCGTAAAGACGTCCAGCATCCACTACTATTTTCCTGGCAAGGACGACCTGCTCTACGAGGCCGTTGAAGCCTATAGCGCCCGCGCCCTGGCCTCGGTGCGCAACATCGACACCACGCAACCCGCCCACGCCCAACTCGAAGCCTATCTGTCGATGATGGAATCGAAGGCTTGCGGCCACGGTGAACTGTGCCTGGGCGGCATGCTGGCCGCCGAAGTGATGAGCCTGCCCGACCGCGTACGCGGCGCGCTGCAGGGATTCTTCCGGGCACATGAAGTCTGGCTGGCCCGGGTGCTGGCTCAAGGCGCCGAAGAAGGCACGCTGAAATTCTCGGGCAGCGCTGAAGCGGCTGGCCGGGCAGTGTTCGCCACGGTGCAGGGCTGCATGCTGGTGTCGCGGCTGTTTCAGGCGCCGCCTGCCCTGTGCGAGGCGATCAGCGCCCTGTATGTTGAATGCCAGGATAAGCCGACGGCCTGATCCGTTCGCGTGTTCTTTCGCTACGGCCGCAATGCGCAAGCTTGCGGCCGTTGTCTTTGCGGCGTCGCGTTTGTCGCGGCCGCCCGCGGCTGAGCGTCAAGCCAGTGCGCGGGCCATGTCCACGCTGCTGCGCGCCTGCATGCCCAAGTCACGCATGCGTTGCAGAAAGCCGGCCTGCGCGTCGCCGAAGCCCGTGACCGGGCTGATGCAGTCGGTCAGCAGCACGACCCGCGACAGGTTGCCGCCCGGCAGGTATTCGCCGATGTGTTCGACCGTGGCCTTGACGCAGTGGCTGCCGGCTTCGCCGGCGACGACGATGAGGTCGGCGCGGTCCAGTGAATCAAGCAGGTTGCGGTTGAGCTGACTGCGTGGGTCGTCAGCATCGGGCACCTCGGCCATCAGCGCGCTGTAGTGCTCCGTCCACGGGTTGGTGCCCTTGGGCACCTTGCGCACGATGAATTGGCGCTCGTCTTCCCAACGGCCGTAGGCGGCGCGCACGTCCGCGTGGACATTGTGGCCCCAGGTGCCGATCTCGCAATGCACCGGCCACACCATCAGCGTGTAGCGGCCACGCGCTTCCAGTTCGTCCAGGTACGACAGCGTGCGCGGCAGGTCGTCTACGTGGCGAGGCTGAAAGGCGCCCGAACGCACCTGGCTGGCGGTGATGGGCGTAAACGGCGCCACGGGGCGGCCATCGCCGGTACGCCAGAAGGTGGGGTGCGCGATGTCCAGCCGGTGGTGTGAGTCCAGCGTGACGGTAATCGCCGACAACACGGGCGCGGCAGCATCGATGAAACGCGCCAGCCGCTGCATGTCGGCGTGCGCGCCCGGAACCGGCAACGCGGGCGCGATGGTTTGCCCGGTCAGTGGATCGGCAGGCAGATAACCTTTTGGGAGATCGCAGAAATCGTTCTGCGGATCGATGATCAGTAGATGAACAGAGCGCGACATGGGGGCAGGGTCGGGGAGTGAATACGAAATATAGACCGGGACGCCTGCGGCGGGGGAGTTCATTGCCCTGGTCCACTTGCGAGCGGCATCGGGCAAGCAGCGCGTGGCCTAGAACAGGACCAGGTGATGGGCGCAGTCAGGTAACTGGCGCAGCAGGGCGCGCCACAGAAACCAGATGCGCGCCAGCGCCGCTACCGCGACCGCCGCTGCCAAGTAAAAGACCATGACCTGCTCCGATTAAAAATCGCACGACCGTGCGAAATTAGCTGCAAGAAATGCCGGCTCGCGCCGGCGTCCGATATGACTACTCGATGTACTTGAAACTGCGGTATGTGGAAATCAGGCGTTCGTATGCGGCGCGCACGCGTTCGTGGGCCTTGGGGTCCCGCAGGAAACGGGCGTCGTGCATCAATCCGATCATCAGGCTGTAGACCTCGAATACCAGCTGCTCGGGGTCAGTATCCGGGCGCAAGTGGCCAGCCTCCAGGGCTTGTTGCACCGTGCGCACCATGGCCGCCCGCCATCCCCGTAGATGGTCTTCGACCATCGGCCGCAAGGGCGAGTCGACGTCGTCGTATTCGAATGCGCCGGCCACATAAATGCAGCCCGTCAGCAGTTCGACATTGCAGGCGCGGTCGATCCAGTGCGTCACCAGCGCGTTCAGCCGCGGCAGGCCGCGGGGGTACGCCATGGCGGGCGTGAAGACGGCGGCCACGAAGCGGCGGTCGTATTCTTCGAGCACGGCGTGCTGCAGGGCTTCGCGCGATCCCACACGGGAAAACACGCCGCTTTTGCTGATGCCCAGCCGTTTAGCCACTTGGCCAAGCGACAGGCTTTCGAGCCCTTGGGCGGCGGCCAAGTCCAAGGCCGCGTCCACAATGGCCGCGAAAGTCAGTTCGCTCTTTTCAGTCAGGGCAGTCATGGGGACAATTTAGCACGATCGTGCGAAAAAAGCGCTTTCAATGGCTCGTTACCTGGTGGCCAGCCAAAGAAAAACCGGACAGCCTGGGCTGTCCGGTTCGAGGAGCGAAGCCTTATCAGGCAGTTACGCCTGGGCTGCCTTGAATTCGAGGCGGAACTTGTGCAGCAGCGGCTCGGTGTAGCCGTTGGGCTGGGTCAGCCCTTCGAACACCAGTGCGCACGCCGCTTTGAACGCCAGCGAGCTGTCGAAGTTGCCCGCCATGGGCAGGTAGTTGGCGTCGCCGGCGTTCTGGCCGTCCACCACTTTGGCCATGCGCTTGAAGGTTTCCGTGACCTGTTCGCGATTCGTCACGCCGTGGCGCAGCCAGTTGGCGATGTGCTGGCTGGAGATGCGCAGGGTGGCGCGGTCTTCCATCAGCCCGACGTTATGGATGTCCGGCACCTTGGAGCAGCCCACGCCCTGGTCGATCCAGCGGACCACATAGCCCAGGATGCCCTGCACGTTGTTGTCGAGCTCTTGCTGGATGTCCGCGGCGGACCACTTGGAACGGTCGCCGACCGGCACGGTCAGCAGGCCGGCCAGCAGGTCGTCGCGCGCGCCGTCGAGCTTGGTGCGTTCGAGCTCCTGTTGCACCGCCCGCACGTCGACCTGGTGATAGTGCAGCGCGTGCAGGGTGGCGGCGGTGGGGGAAGGGACCCAGGCGGTGTTGGCGCCGGCCTTGGGGTGGGCGATTTTTTGTTCGAGCATGGCGGCCATCAGGTCCGGCATGGCCCACATGCCCTTGCCGATCTGGGCGCGCCCGCGCAGGCCGGCGTCCAGGCCGACCAGCACATTGTTGCGTTCGTACGCGGTGATCCAGGCGGTGGACTTCATGTCGCCCTTGCGCAGCATGGGGCCGGCTTCCATGCTGGAATGCATTTCGTCGCCCGTGCGGTCCAGGAAGCCGGTGTTGATGAAGGCAACGCGCGCGGCGGCGGCTTCTATGCAGGCCTTCAGATTGATGCTGGTGCGGCGCTCTTCGTCCATGATGCCCATTTTCAGGGTGTTGCGCGGCACGCCCAGCAGGTCTTCGACGCGGTCGAACAGTTCGCTGGCGAAGGCGGCTTCGGCGGGGCCGTGCATCTTGGGTTTGACGATATAGACCGAGCCGGTACGCGAATTGAGCTTGCGTTCGCGGTCGTGCAGGGCGGCCAGGCTGGTGACCACGGCGTCCAGGATGCCTTCGGGAATTTCTTGCCCGTCACGGTCCAACACAGCCGGGTTGGTCATGAGGTGGCCGACGTTGCGCACGAACATCAGCGAGCGGCCGTGCAGGTTCAGCGCGGAGCCATCAGGGCGGGTGTATTGGCGGTCGGCGTTGAGCTTGCGAGTGAAGGTCTTGCCGGCCTTGGTGACGGCTTCGGTCAGGTCGCCCTTCATCAGGCCGAGCCAGTTGCGGTAGATGTGGACCTTGTCGTCGGCATCCACCGCGGCGACCGAGTCTTCGCAGTCCATGATGGTGGTCAGCGCGGCTTCGACCAGGACGTCCTTGACGCCGGCGGCATCGGTGGCGCCGATGGTGTGGCTGCGGTCGACCTGGATTTCGAAGTGCAGGCCGTTGTTCTTCAGCAGGATGGCCGTGGGCGCCTCGGCGTTGCCTTGGTAGCCGGCGAATTGCGACGGCGCCTTGAGCGTGGTGGCGCCATTGGCCAATGCGACGCTGAGCTGGCCGTTCTTGACCGTGTAGCCGCGGGCATCGGCGTGCGAGCCCTGCGCCAGTGGCGCGGCCGTGTCCAGGAAGCTGCGGGCGCGGGCGATGACGGCGGCACCGCGTTCGGCGTTATAGCCTTTGCCGGTATCACCTGGCGTGGCGGGAATGGCGTCCGTGCCGTAGAGCGCGTCGTACAGGCTGCCCCAGCGTGCATTGGCGGCGTTCAGGGCGTAGCGCGAATTGGACATCGGCACCACCAACTGCGGGCCGGCCTGCTGCGAGATTTCGGTGTCGACGTGGTCGGTGGTGGCGCGCACGGCGGCCGGCTGCGGCAGCAGGTAGCCAATGCCTTCCAGGAACTTGCGGTACGCGGCCGGATCGCTGATGGGGCCGGGATGGGCGCGGTGCCAGGCGTCGAGTTCAGCCTGCAGACGGTCGCGTTCGGCCAGCAGGGCGCGATTCTTGGGGGCCAGGTCGTGCACCAGGGCCGAGAACCCCTTCCAGAAAGCGTCGGTGTCCAAGCCCGTGCCTGGCAACGCTTCCTTTTCGATGAACTGGCTGAGATTGGCCGCCACTTGTAGGCCGTGGTGCTGGATGCGTTGAGTCATGCGGATCTCTGACGGTAAGTAGGTCTGGGCGGCGCACGCGCCGAGCGAATCTGTCGTGACATCATCGTTCGCACGTGCGCCAAAGTCCATATCAAAACCAGCTGGTCATACCAGTTTATTCATCCGCCACCGGGCAAACATTGTTTTTTTATGGTTCTATATCAGCTACTTACAGTAGGGATGACTTGGCGATCCGATCGCACTGGTCACTTGGTCATACCACTGGTTCGGAGAACGCATGCGCGCGGAAACAGAAACGAAACCCCGCCAGGTGGCGGACGAGGTGGCCGAGCGCATCGAGCGCCTGATCCTGGACGGCGTATTGAAGGCCGGCCAGGCGCTGCCGTCCGAACGGCGCCTGACGGAAAAGCTGGGCGTGTCGCGCACGGCGCTGCGCGAGGGGCTCAAACTGCTGCGCGCGCGCGAAATCATCCATACGTCGCAGGGCAAGGGGTCGTTCGTGGCCCGCATGTCCAAGGTGGATGCGGGTCCGCTGATGCATCTGTTCAATTCACAGCCGCGCACGCTGTACGACCTGCTCGAGGTCCGTTCACTGCTGGAAGCGGATTCAGCCCGGCTGGCGGCCTTGCGCGGTACCGAGGCTGATTTCATCATGATCCGCCGCCGCTATGAAGACATGGTGAATGCCCCGGTTGGCGCCGCCGATACGGCCACGCATGCGCATTTGGACCACGCGTTTCACCTGGCCATTTGCGAGGCCTCGCACAACCCGGTGCTGGTGCACACGCTGCAATCGCTGAACGACCTGATGCTGGGGTCGGTGTTCGCCTGCGTCAACAACCTGTACCACCGAGAACCCGAAAAGCGGCAGATCGACAAGCAGCATGCCAAGCTGTTCAATGCGGTGATCGGCCGTCAGCCCGAGCAGGCGCGGCGGGCGGCCGCCGATCATGTGGATAGCGTGCGCCAGAACCTGGCCGAGATCGAACAGGAAGAGCAGCGCCTGGTGCGGGCCACTCTGCGCCTGGAAGGCTGGACTTAGCGCGTAGGGGCTGCCAAGGCGGCTTGTCCCAGGCCGCCTTGGCAGCCACCGGTTCTTACGCTCGCGCCATCGCACGGCGCGCACGCCGCGCGATGGCGCGGATGCTTAACGGTCTTCGGTCATCGCGCCCGCCAGCGCCAGCGGCTTGCCCGCATAGACCCGGCCGTAGCGGTTGCCCAGCAACGCTTCCAGCGCGATCTGCTCCTGTCCCACGAATCCCTTTTGCGGCAGGGCGCCCTGCGCGACCAGATCCAGCGCCGCGCAAATGCCGGCCGCGGTCGACAGTTGAATGGCACTGAGCCGGTGGCCGTCGACGTCGGCCCCGAAGACGCGGATTGGATAGGACTCTTCTTCCAGCCGGCCGTGACGATAGCCGGACGCTTGCGCCTGGATGACGATCACGTCCTGTTCGGTCGTGGGGATGGCGGTTTCGAAGATGTCCTTGAGCAGATCACGGCGGTCGCGCAGGCGCAGGTCGTTCAGGAGCAGCTTCATCAGGTTGCAGTGGCCCGGATAGCGCACCGATTTGTAGTCCACGTTGCGGGCACGGCCCAACAGCGTGGCGGGCAGCGTGCCCAACCCGCCCGAGGTGTTGAAGGCTTCGTATTCGACGCCGTCCAGGGCAAAGGTCTCATAGCCTTCCAGCGCCGGCACACTGGTCAGTTTTCCGTCGACGATGGCTTCGCACGGGTTGCAATATTCGTTGATCAGCCCCTCGGTGCTCCAGGTCAGGTTGTAGCGCAGGCTGTTGGAGGGATAGCGCGGCAGCGCGCCCACGCGCATGCGCAGGTCGAGCAGGGTGTCGAAGCGGCGCGCCAACGCATTGCCGACGATGCCGATGAAGCCCGGCGCCAAGCCACATTGCGGCATCAACACGCTGCGGGCATCGGCGGCCAACGCCTGGATGGCGTGGGTGCTGGCCACGTCTTCGGTCAGATCGAAATAGTGGACGCCGGCTTGTGCGCACAGACCCGCCACCGTAATGGCGCGATGGAACGGCAGGGCATTGACCACGGCATAGCGGCCTTCGATGCAGCGCGCCAGCGACGCGTCGTCGGAAATCTGGCGCGTGTCGCAGCCCAGTTCGGCCACGGCTCGCAGACGCGCGGGATCCTGGTCGGCGACCAAGACCGAATAGTCGCCGCTGCGCTCGAGCATCAGGGCGATGGCGAAGCCGATTTTTCCGGCGCCCAGAAGGAGGACGGGCTTGGTGGAGGTGGACATGTTGCGCTCCTGCATAGAGGGGGATGGGTTGGCCTCATCCTATGCGCGAGCACTGTCGATTTGTAGAGACTAAAGCGTCGTAACGGCTTTAAGTAATGTCGTTATGACTTAATTAGATGTCGATTCGTCAAAAGCAAAGCCCCCCGGCGAGGGCCGGAGGGCTTTGAGGGGCGATTGCCAAGCCTGGAAATCAGGCCGTGCGATCAGCTGCCCATGGGGGGGTAGTCCATGTTGCCGAAGGTGACCAGGCCTTCCGTCTTGGCTTGGGCCAGTTCGGTCTGCACTTGAGCACGGGTCAGCGACGTGGCGGCGGCGTGGGCGACAGGCGGGTAATCCATGTTGCCGAAGGTGACTTCGCCGGCGTTCTTGGCTTGAGCCAGTTGATCTTGCACTTGTTGCGCGGTCAGGCTGGACTTCTGGGCGATGGCGGCGGGGTAGCCTTCTTCGCCGAAGGTGTATTGGCCCGAAACCTTGGCTTGTTGCAGTTCGGCCTGGACCTGGGCGCGGGTGGCGCCTTGGTCGGCTTCAGCGGCTTGGGCGCCGGCGGCCAGAACGGACATGGACAGCATCAAAGCGGTAGCAAGGGTTTTCATAGCAGACCTCCATATGTCTTGAGCTTGGGATCCGAACCTCTGGCCTCATTGCTGGGGGTTCGCTTGCTGTGTCCCGATGAGATGCATTCTGTGCCTAAATAACCCTGGGATAAACCCTTATTACCTGAAAACATCTTTCCAAAATACGTACTAATAGGCTGGGAACTTCTCAAATGGCACCATAGGTGGCGATATTTCCATTTGATGACGCAATAGGTGGTGGTCGCCCGGGCAGGGTGCCTAGGGCGTAGGGGCGCAGAACAGGGGGGAGGTGAAGCGGCGCGCAGCCCCGGAGCGTGCCCCGGGGCCGGCAAAGGGAGAAATCAGCGGTTCAGGTCGGCCAGGGCGGCGTCGTATTCGGCGCGGGCTTCGTCCAGCTTGCGCTGCGCCTTGTCGATCTTGTCTTGCTTGCCCTTGGCGCGGGCGGCTTTGAGTTCGGCCTCGCGCTCGGAGACCTTGCTTTGCTTGTCGCGTACGTCGGCTTCGCGCTGGGACTGCAGACGGCTGTCGGTGCAGTGGGCCTTCGCTTCAGCCAGCGCTTTTTGCAAGCCGGCCACCTTGCGAGAGTTGTTGTCGGCCTTGGCCGCGGCGATGTCGTTTTCGATCTGGCAGAACTTGGCGGCGCAGCCGCGTTGCGCCGAGCAGTCGGTCGCGGCCTGGGCGGGCAGGGCGCCGAGCAGCGCGCAAGCCGCAGCAAAGGCCGTCAGGGTTTTGGTCAAAGCAGGCATGCGGTGTCTCCGTAAAGCGTGTCGGAGACGCCATCATCGCCCAAGCGGGCGCAGCCCGCAATGCGCGGGATCAAGGGATCAGCGTGCCCGCCAACGCCGCCGCGACCAATAAGGCGCCGAGCCACAGGTTGGCGCGGAACAGCATGAAGTTGCGGTCGGGTCGCTGGATGTCGAAGACTTTCAGTTGCCACGCCAGGTGCACCGCAATGGCGGCGATGCCCACGTAATAGGCCCAGGACATGCCGATCGCGTAGCCGCCCCAGCCCCACAGGACCACCGTGGCCAGGTAGAAGCCGCCGATCCAGAGCTTGCCCTGGTCGCCGAAGCGCATGGCCGTGGAGTGCAGGCCCAGGCTGCGGTCGTCGCGCACGTCGACATAGGCGTAGATGCTGTCGTAGCCGACCTGCCACAGCACTGCGCCGATCCACATGGCCACGGCGGCCAGGGGCAGGTGGTTCTGCGTGTCCGACCAGGCCATCAGCATGCCCCAGTTAAAGCAGATGCCCAGCACCACCTGGGGCCAATAGGTGACGCGTTTGCACAGCGGATAGATGAAGACGAAGGGCAGCACGGCCACGGCCAGCCAGCGGCTCATGCCGTTCAGGAAGAACAGCAGCGAGCCGCAGACCAGCAATTGGCCGATCAGGAACCAGACCGCCTTTCGCATCGTCAGTTGGCCGCTGGTCAGCGGCCGGAAGCGCGTCCGTTCGACGTGCTTGTCGAAGTTGCGGTCGCACATGTCGTTGACCGTGCAACCGATGCCGCGCATCAGCAGTGCGCCCAGCGAGAAGACGATCAGGCGCTGCAGGTCGGGCAGGCCGCCCGCAGCCTGGATCAGCGCCGCGATGCAAGGCAGCAGCGTGAGCCACGTGCCGATGGGGCGGTCCAGCCGGCACAAGCGGGCATAGGGCCGCCACGATTTGGGCAGCCAGCGTTCGACCCAGTCGGTGAAGACGATGTCGCTGAGGTCGACGGGAGGTTGTTGCGGGGCGCTCACTGTCACGGCGAAAGAAGTGGGAGGGAAAGGCGACAGCATAAAACAACGGCCGGGCATTGCGCCCGGCCGCTGGACCGTCAAGGAGAATCAGGGCCTGATTTTCAGGCCGCGTATTCCTTGAGCAGCTTGCCCAGGATGGCGATGCCGGTGCGGATCTTGTCTTCCGGCACGGTGGCAAAGCTCAGGCGCAGCGTGTTGGCGCGGCCGGCGCCGCTGTAGAACGGCGCGCCGGGGACGAACGCCACGTTTTGGGCGATGGCCTTTTCCAGCAGCTTGGTGCTGTCGATGTGCTCGGGCAGCGTCAGCCAGATGAACATGCCGCCTTCCGGCTTGGTCCAGGTGACGGTGGACGGGAATTCGCGCTTGATGGCGTCCAGCATGCAGCTGCCCTGGGCGCGGTAGATTTCGCGCACGTTGGGCAGGTGCTCTTCCAGGAAGCCGTCCTTGACGATTTCGTACACGGCCATCTGGGTCAGTGTGGGCGTGTGCAGGTCGGTGGCTTGCTTGGCCTGCACCAGCTTGTTGATCAGCGGGCGGGCGGCGGCGATGTAGCCCAGGCGCAGGCCGGGGGCCAGCACCTTGGAGAACGTACCCAGGCGCACCACGTTGGCGCCGTATTCGGCGGCCAGCGAGATCAGGCCGGGCTGCGGCTCGCCTGCGTAACGCAGTTCGCCGTAGGGGTCGTCTTCGATGATGGTCAGGTTCAGTTCGGCGGCGCGCTTGACCAGCGCGATGCGGCGCTCGAGGTTGAGCGTGCGGCCGGTGGGGTTCTGGAAGTTGGGCAGCGCGTACAGGAAGCGTGCGCCGTCGGCCAGTTCAGGGGTGATGGCTTCGGGGATCAGGCCGCCTTCGTCGGTGGGCACCGGCACGAACTTGGGCTGGTACAGGCTGAACGATTGCAGGGCGCCCAGGTAGCTGGGGTCTTCGACCAGCACCTTGCTGTCTTTGTCGACCAGCACCTTGCCCAGCAGGTCCAGCGCCTGCTGCGAGCCCGAGACGATCAGGATCTGGTCGGCGGCCACGTTGGCGCCGGCGCGGTTCAGGTCGTCGGCGACCCATTGGCGCAGGGGCGCGTAGCCTTCGGTGGGACCGTACTGCAGGGCCGCGCGACCGTTGGTGGCCAATACCTTGTCGAATGCCGCACGCACTACTTCTACCGGGAAGCCGCCGGGCGCCGGCAGGCCGCCTGCGAACGAAATGACTTCGGGCCGCTCGGTGACCTTGAGGATCTCGCGGATGGCGGAGCTAGTGAGTTGCTGGGCGCGTTCCGAGAAGGAAAACGCAGGTTCGAAAGGCTTGTCCATGGCTTGCTTCTTAATCAAGAAGAGGGGAAGGCGGAGGGTGATGACAACGACGCAGAAAAGACGTTACTGCGTAAACTATTGTCCCACAGCGAGGCGAGCCGGCCCCTTTATCGCGGCAAGCCCCTAAAATCACTTGTATCGATAACCGCCTGTACAGTTACATTTAAACATATGTTTGAAGCCGCCCCGATCGCCGCCGATTCCAAGGCCGCGCTGTACGCCGAATTGGCCAAGCAAGCCCGCGCCTTGCTGGAAGGCGAGCACGACCGCATCGCCAATGCCGCCAATCTCAGCGCGCTGGCCTACCAGGCCTTGCCCGACCTGAACTGGGTAGGTTTTTACTTTTTCGACGGCACTGAACTGGTGTTGGGGCCGTTCCAGGGCAAGCCGGCCTGCGTGCGCATTGCCCTGAACCGTGGCGTGTGCGGCGCGGCTGCCAGCCAGCGCCAGACGCAACTGGTGCCCGACGTGCATGCGTTTCCCGGCCATATCGCCTGCGATGCCGCGTCGCGCTCCGAGATCGTGGTGCCGCTGGTCCACGAAGGCCAGCTCATCGGCGTGTGGGATGTGGACAGCCCGGTGCCGGATCGATTCGACGAAGACGACCGCCAGGGCATGGAAGCGCTGTGCGCGGCGTTCCTGGCCAGCCTGCGTTGACAGACCCGCGGCGGCCCGGTAGATTTGCGCATCGGCCGTTTGCGGCCGGATTCAACCCCTAATTTCATTCATGATTCATCAGGCCAACCAATCCGCTTACCTGTTCCGCGCCCTGGGCGTGGCAACGGTTTGCGCCGGCCTGAAATCCAAAAAACAGCCGCTCATCTGACCGGAGCATGCTGTTCCGTCAGATGGGCGACGGAACAGCGGCCTCCTGGCGGCGCATGGCGCCGTCCGCGCACCCCTAGTATCCCGAGCACTTCTGTACGGTCCAACCACGGTCCGCTTACACCGAAGGAGTGTTCACCATGCAATCTCATCATCAATCTCCGATCCAGGGCGTCTGGGTGCCTCTGGTCAC
This sequence comes from Achromobacter xylosoxidans, assembly GCA_040396375.1. GTDB lineage: Bacteria > Pseudomonadota > Gammaproteobacteria > Burkholderiales > Burkholderiaceae_B > Achromobacter > Achromobacter xylosoxidans_D. Next base: position 8,080 of record JBEBOQ010000060.1, on the reverse strand, counting down.
GCCGTTTTCCGGCGGCGCCGTGGACGGCGGGGCCTTGCGCCGCCTGGTGCGCCATTTCTTGGCCGCCGGGGTGGACGGCCTGGTCGTCTGCGGCAGCACGGGCGAAGCCGCGGCGCTGGATGACGCCGAACAACTGGCGGTACTGGATGCCGTGCTGGCCGAGGCGGGCCGTCTGCCGGTGGTGATGGGCCTGGCGGGCAATCATCAGGGCCATGTGCTGCAGCGCCTGGCCGCGTTCGGCACCCGGCCGCTGGCGGGCATCCTGGCGCCTGCGCCGTACTACGTGCGGCCCGGCCAGGACGGCGCCGCCGCGTATTTCCGCTGCCTGGCCGACGCGTCGCGCTTTCCCCTGGTGCTCTACGACATTCCCTATCGCACCGGCACATCGCTGGAGACCGCGACGCTGCTGGCGCTGGCGGCACATCCGAACATCGCGGCGATCAAGGATTGCGGCGGTTCGCTGGACAAGACCCTGGCGCTGATCGCCGATGGCAACATGAACGTGCTGGCGGGCGAGGACCTGCAGTCGCTGTCGCTGCTGTGCCTGGGCGGCGCCGGCATGATCGCGGCGGCCGCGCATATCCGCCCTGACTTGTTCGTGGCCATGTACCAGGCGGTGCGGGCACAGCAACTGGATCTGGCCCGCCGCTTGTTCCAGGCGTTGGCGCCCATCATCCAGTTGGTGTTCGCCGAACCCAATCCCGCTCCGGTGAAGGCCCAGTTGGGGCGCCAGGGCTTGCTGAGCGAAGAATTGCGGCAGCCCATGCCGACCGCCAGTGCGGCCTTGGCCTTGCGCATGGATGCGGCCGTAGCGGGCCTGAACCGGCAGTTTCCCTGCCAGTAGCGGGAACTTGGGCGCCACGGCGGTGGCTTTGTGGCGCCCGGATTCATTTAGTAATAAATGTCTCACCGTGATGCTGACGGATTGCTTATGATGCGGCCATTCTCCGGGGTGAAACAAAACGTTCATGGCCCAAGCTTTTGTAGCGTTGTCCGCCTGGCAAGTCATGCTGGCAGGCCTGCTGTTCTTCGGCGGCATCTATCTGCTTTTCGGCGCGGCGACCTGGCTGCTGACTCAACACATCCTGCCTGCGCTGGGCATCGGTCGTCCGCTGGACCCGCGCCCGCTGGCGCCGGGCCAGCTGCGGCGCGAGTTTGCGCAGTCGGGCTTGTCGATCCTGCTGTTCGGTACGGGCATGATTTTCCCGTGGGGCCTGCTGCAGCTGGGCTGGGCGCACCTGGACCCGGACGCCAGTTGGCAAAAGATCACGCTGGAAATCCTGGTGCTGGTGGCATGGAACGACGTGCACTTCTGGGTCAACCACCGGTTGTTGCACACCAAGCTGCTGCGCCGTTTTCACTTGCCGCACCATCGTTCGGTGGTGACCACACCGTTCTCGACCTACAGTTTTCACCCCATCGAAGCGTTGATGCTGGGCAACGTCATCATGTTGCCGATGGTGCTGCACGACTTCAGCTTCTGGTCGCTGGCGTCGGTTCCGGTATTCAGCCTGTTCTTCAATTGCATCGGCCACGCCAACTACGACTTTTTCCCCAAGGTGTCGTACTCGCACTGGTTTGCGGCCAGCCGCCGGCACCATCTGCACCACGCCTGCTACCACGGCAATTTCGGCTTCCAGTTCACCTTCATGGACCGCTTGTTCCGCACGCGCCTCAAGGCCGAGGCGGCAGGGCCCCAGCTGGAGTCTTTCCGTAAGCGAGAATCGCTTGGCGGACAGGCTTAAGCAGCAGCGCCGGCTGCCCGCGCTGCGCAACCGGCGCGATTGGCAGAGCCTGGCGTACCTGACAGCGCTGCCCGCCTTGGCGGCGTGGCAGTGGTTCTACGGCTTCTGGTGGCCGCTGTACGCCCTGATGCTGTTCCTGACCCTGGGCATCGGCGTCATCCACCACAACCATACGCATATCCGCATGTGGCGGGGCCGCTGGACCAATCGCGCCACCGACTTCTGGATCACGCTCCTGCAGGGGCATCCGACGTTCGTGTTCTATCCGGCGCACGTGGCCAACCACCACCGCTACAAGCACGGCCCCAAGGACGCGGCGCGCACCTATCGGTTTGGCGGCGACACCAATCATCTGTGGGGCTACCTGATCCATCCCGCCCAGGCCGTGTGGGTGCTGTATCCGCTGTTCGTTACCTGGCTGGGCCGGCTGCGCCGGCACTGGCCTGGCGCCTGGCGCTATTGCCTGTGCCAGTACGGCGCATGGCTGGGGCTGTGGGGCGGCTTGCTGGTTGCGAACCCGGTCAAAGCGCTGGTGTTCGTCATCATTCCGCAGTTGCATGGCCTGCATTGGCTGCTAGCCACCAACTATCTGCAGCACGCCCATGCCGACGGCGGACCACGCGCGGTTGCCGGTCTGAACTACGCCCGCAATTTCGAAGGACTGGTCAATCCATTGCTGTTCAACATCGGCCTGCATACCGCGCACCACGAGCATCCGCGCGCCCACTGGTCCGAACTGACCCGGCTGCACCGCGACCAATACCGGACCCGCGTGACGCCCGCGCTGAACGAGGGCGGCCTGACGCCCTACATGTTCCGCGTGTTCGTGCTGGGCACCTTTCTGCCGCGTTTCCGCAGCCGCTCGTGCATGGCGCCCGAGCACGTGCGCTAGCGCCGCCCACCCATACCTGCCACTAGAGACCCGCCATGCCTATCGCGTTTAATCGTGTCTACCTGGAGAGCGCCGGCTACTTCATGCCGGGCGAGCCCGTATCCAACGAGGCCATGGACAGCTACATTGCGCCGCTGAACCGCATGTCCAGCCGCATCAAGACGCGCATCCTGGCCGAAAACGGCATCAAGCAGCGCTACTACGCGATTGATCCCGAGGGCGCCACGGTCTTCACCAATGCGCAATTGGCCGCCAACGCGATCCGCGATTGCCTGCGGCGCAACGACCGCGACCTGGCGGACGTATCGCTGCTGACCAGCGGTTCGTCTGGCGGCGACGCGCTGATGCCGGGTTTCGCCAACATGATCCAGGGCGAATTGGCCGCGCATCCCATGGAAACCCTGTCGGTTCATGGCATCTGCGCCGCGGGCGTTTCCGCCATCCAGGCGGCGGCGCAAGGCGTCGAAATAGGCGGGCATGCCCGCGCGCTGGCGGTGGCCGCCGAATTGCCTTCGCGGATGTTCAAGCGTTCGCGTTTCGCGGCGCGCGGCTACGACGCGGATTTTGACGCGCATTTCCTACGCTGGATGTTGTCCGACGGCGCCGGCGCGGTGCTGTTGGGCCAGGGTGGGCGGCCGTTGCCGGGTGCGTCCAGCGGCGTGCGGCTGCGCCTGAAATGGGTGCATCAGCGGTCGTTCTCGGGTGATTACCCCGTGTGCATGCAACTGGGGCTGTCGGCCGACCGCCAAAAGGGGCATCTGGACTACCCGTCGTGGAACGAGGCCGAGGCCGATGGCGCCCTGTCGCTGCGCCAGGACATCCGCCTGTTGCCGCACCTGTTCGACATCGGCATCCATGAATACGCCAAACTGGTGCGCGATGGCTGGCTGGACCCGGACCAGGTGGACCACTTCCTGTGCCATTACTCGTCCGAGAAATTCATTCCGGTGGTCGAGGACCTGATGGAGAAGGCCGGCCTGGTGATCCCGCGCGAGCGTTGGTTCAGCAACCTGGCCTGGCGCGGCAATACGGGTGCGGCGTCGATCCTGATCATGTTGGCCGAGTTCCTGGAAACGCGCGAGGTCAAGCCGGGCGAACAGATCTTCTGCTACATCCCCGAGTCGGGTCGTTTCATGGCAGCCTACATGCTGCTGGAAGCCGAGGCCGTGCAGGGCGCGACGGTGGCCGTGTCTGCCGGCGTTACGCCGGCCGTGGCCGGGCGCGAAGACGCCCATAGCGCGGATGCGGACGCGATTGCACCGCCGCACGATCCGGACATGGCGCCCCAGGGCCTGGGCCAGTTGCTGACCGAACTGGCGGCGATCTGGCACGACTACCGTTCACGCGTCTGGCGCACGCCGGTGGTGCGCCGGCTGCGCAACCGCCAATTCCAGACCGCTGACTACCTGAACTGGATGGAGAACTGGATTCCGCAGGTGCGCGAGGGCAGCAAGTGGATGCGCGAAGGCGCGGCCTCGCTCACCGAGCAATACCAGCCGCTGGCCGCGTTGATCGATATGCACGCTGGCGAAGAGCAGAACGACTTCCAGATCCTGTTCCAGGACTACCGCACGGCCGGCGGCGCGGTGGACAACATCGACCTGCTGCGCCGCAACCCCGGTGGCGAGGCCCTGAACGCCTATCTGCACAGCCTGGCCGCCACGCGTGACCCGATCGGCCTGCTGGGCGCCATCTACATCATCGAAGGCACGGGCCAGCGCATCGTGCCGGCGCTGCTGCCGCTGCTCAAGGCCAGCCTGAAGTTGCCGCCCGATGCGTTCCGCTTCCTGGAATACCATGGCCACAACGACGAGAACCATCTGGCGCGCTGGCTCACGGCCGTGGAATTGGCGCTGGACTGCGACGAAGACGGCCGCGCCGAGCGGCGCATCGTCGATACCGCGCGTCGCACGGCGGCGTTGTACCTGATGCAGTTTCACCACGTGATGGAGGACGATGCCGCATGAACAAGGAACCGGATTTCCTTGCCAACGAGCATGATCCTTCCGATCCGAGCCCGTGGCTGGCCCTGTACCTGGACCGCAGCACCCCCTTGCCGGACAAGGTCAAGAAAGCCTGGCTGACGGATTCCAGCTGCGCCTCGCGCCAGTACTTGCTGCCGTTCCTGCGGCCGTTGGCGCGCGCTTTCATCATCCTCATCCAGGTCATCAAGACCTTCCTGCCGCGCCGTTGGTCGCATTCCAAGTTGCTGCACCGCATCCTGGCGTGGGGGCTCAAGCGCTTCGTGTCGCCCGAGGCCAATTGGCTCATCCTGCGGCATTTCCACCTGGGCGCGCAGGCCCTGTCGTTCATCGCGGCCAATTCGCCAGTGCGCATCACCACCACGCCGCTGGAGCCGATGGAGATCGACGACTTGAAGGACGAGTTGTTCGTCAAGCACGACCTGAATCTGTTCAATTTCGTGATCCGGTTGAACCAGGCGCTGAACGATGCTGGCGTGGAAATGCATGCGCCGGAGCGGGTCGATTTCTCGATGATCCGCGATCCCGACTTGCGGCTGGAAGACATGCCGCAAGGCAAGCTGAATTTCCTGGACCTGCAAAGCGCCATCGAACTGTTCACGCCGCTGTACCAACTGATGCTGACCGATAACGACTTCTGGCGCGCGGCCAACTCACTGCAGCTGGACGAGACCATCGGCATCTACGCGGCCAAGTTGTTGGGGGCGCCGCAGCATCTGATCCTGGTGAACAACAGCCATCCGCTGGTGCCCATGTCGACGTTGCGGGCCGGCTATCGGCTGGTGCTGCACGGTCTGTCGACCGAAATGCTGCACAGCCTGTTGATGGAAATGAAGGCCGCGCAAGCCGGAGCCGAGCCCCCCGCGCCGATCGCCTGAAGATCGCGGGGTGTGAGGGGGGCCGGGCGCAAGTCCGGGTTGTCCCCGCGTGGCAGGGCAGAGTCGCTGCGCTATATTCCGACCCTTGTCAGCCAGACCTCGCTAGGCCGCGTTCGCGCGGCCTGAATGTTTATTCCGGAAGCGCTTTCAATGCCCCAGCCCATAGAAGTCCTTGCCACTGTCTTGTTCGTCGTGGCGGTGCTTCATACCTTTTCCGTTCCCGTGTTCGCCCGCCTTGCCCACCGCGGCGGGCCGCATGCCGGCTTCTGGCATCTGTTCTCGGAAGTGGAGGCGGTGTTCGGCGTCTGGGCGTTCGCGCTGATCGTGGCGATGGCGGCGTTGTCGGGGCCGTCCGCGGCCATCGGCTACATGGACACGCGTAACTTCACCGAGCCGCTGTTCGTGTTCGCCATCATGGTGGTGGCTGCCAGCCGTCCGATTCTGGAATTGGTGGGGTTGCTGGTGCGTCTGGCGGCGCGCGTGGTGCCGTTGCCGCGCGAGCTGGCGACGTTCTTCGTGGTGATGTCGTTGGTGCCGCTGGGCGGCTCGTTCATCACTGAACCCGCCGCCATGACGCTGGCGGCGATCCTGCTGCGCGACGCGTATTTCCGCACCAGCGGGCGCGCCAGCTTCAAGTACCTGACCCTGGGCGTGTTGTTCGTCAACGTGTCGATCGGCGGCGTGCTGACCTCCTACGCGGCCCCGCCGGTGTTGATGGTGGCGTCCACGTTCGGCTGGGATTCGGCCTTCATGGCGCAGCACTTCGGCTGGCGGGCGGCGGTGGCGGTTTGCCTGAACGCCGGCATCCTGACTTTTGTCTGCCGCAAGGCGCTGCTCGAGCGGTCGGTGGGCACGGGCGGCGGCGTCGATGGACCCGAAGGCAAGGACAACCGGCCTGCGGTACCGGCAGTGGTGATGCTGATCCACTTGGCGTTCCTGGTGGCGGTGGTGCTGAGCGCGCATCATCCCGCCATTTTCCTGGGCCTGTTGATGATGTTCATCGGGTTTGCCGAGGCGTACAAGCGGCACCAGAACCGCCTCTTGATCAAGGAAGGGTTGATGGTGGGCTTCTTCCTGGCGGGGCTGGTGGTGCTGGGCGGCCTGCAGAAATGGTGGTTGCAGGACCTGCTGGGTGGATTGCAGCCCTTTGTGCTGTTCTGGGGGGCGACCGCGCTGACGGCCGTGACCGACAACGCCGCGCTGACCTACCTGGGGTCGCTGGTCGAAGGCACAGGCGAGGCCTGGCGCTACATGCTGGTGGCCGGCGCAGTCACGGGAGGCGGGCTGACGGTGATCGCCAATGCGCCCAACCCGGCGGGCTTCGCCATCCTGAAAAACCACTTCCCGGACGGCAGCATCTCGTCGGGGCGGCTGTTTTTGTCCGCCTTGGGGCCGACGCTGGTCGCCGCCCTGATGTTCCTGTTGCCTGTCTGACGGGGCGGGGGGCGGTGTCTCGGGGAGGGCCGCAGGAGCCCCGCCGCGAGGTTGCCCCCGGCCCTTCATGAAAAACCGCTAAAATTCAAGACTTTCCCGTATTTTTCCGGCCTTGCCCGCCCGTTGTCCGGTCCAGAGCCCGTTCCGGCCCCGGTGTCCTTCCCTGAAGGCGCCGCCGCTGAACCTGGTTCCGCATCGTCCGGCCGACGGTTATTGATACGCCGGGCCCGCGCCTGGGAGCCCTTGATGCCCATCTACGCTTATAAGTGCAGCGCCTGCGGCCATGCCAAAGACGTCTTGCAGAAGATTTCCGACGCGCCGCTTTCGGTTTGCCCCGAATGCGGCCAAAGCACGTTTTCCAAGCAGGTAACCGCGGCTGGATTCCAGCTCAAGGGGTCCGGCTGGTACGTCACCGATTTTCGCGGTAACGGTAATGGCGGTGGTAACGGCGGCCAAGCCGCCGGTGCGTCCGCCCCGGCGGCTTCGGATAGCGCTGCGCCCGCTGCGGCCGCCGCCCCGGCCGCCAGCGCGTCGGCTCCGGCTGCTGCTGCCCCGGCGCCTGCCGCCGGGCCGGCTTCCGCTTCCTGAGAGCGCACGCGATGCGGATGCGCGTCATCAAAAAGTACTTCATCACCGGCCTGCTGATCTGGGTTCCCCTGGTCATCACGGTGTGGGTGCTGGGTCTGCTGGTCGCCACCCTCGAAGGGTTCGTGCCTGGCTTTCTGTCGTCCGAGTCGCTGTTCGGCGTCGACATTCCCGGCTTCCGCTTCGTCCTGGTCATCGTGGTGGTGCTGTTGACGGGCATCTTCGCGGCCAACCTGCTTGGCCGCACCATGGTGGACCAGTGGGAAAACCTGCTGGGCCGCATTCCCTTGGTGCGTTCCATCTACAACTCGGTCAAGCAGGTCAGCGATACCGTGCTTGCCCCGAATGGCCAGGCGTTCCGCCGCGCGGTGTTGTTGCAGTACCCGCGCGCCGGCAGCTGGACCATCGCTTTCGTCACCGGCACGCCCAGCGGCGAGGTGGCCGACCATCTTCCTGGCGACCACATCAGCGTGTACGTGCCGACCACGCCGAATCCCACGTCCGGCTTTTTCCTGATGGTGCCCCGTGCCGACACGGTGGACCTGCAGATGAGCGTGGACGCGG